>ONQB01000024.1 GCA_900319905.1 uncultured Prevotella sp.
ATTACCACAACATCAACACTTACGCCCTCGGCACTTACGGCATCACCGACCCACGCGTACAGTACGACCTCAACCACCCCAACGCTCTTGTGGCTGAAGGCGACAAGTTTGGCTACGACTACCAGATCGAGGTGCGTCAGGCTAACATCTGGTCCACCTACACGGAGGATTTCGGCAACGTGCATTACTTCCTCGCAGGACGACTCAACTACGATGACATGCGTCGTAAGGGCTACATGCGCAACGGTATGTTTGCTGACAACAGCTACGGACACAGCAAACTGGCTAAGTTCCTGACGGGTGGCATGAAGTTCGGTGCCAACATCGACGTCTCCAACGGCCAGGTGTTCACCATCGGACTTGGCTATGAGCACCGCGCACCACAAGCCAGCACGGCGTTTGTAGCACCAGAGATGAACAATGACTTCGTGGCCAACCTCACCAGCGAGCGCGTGTTCTCGTCTGAGCTCGGCTATCAGTATCAGAACAGCTGGCTGCACTTCAACCTGCAGGCTTACTACAGCAACATCAACCACGGCACAGAATGGCAGAACTTCTACTTCGACGACATCAACTCATTCTCCTACGTGTCGATGACTGGCATCAAGAAAAGCTACTACGGCCTTGAGGGTGCCGCCAGAGTGAAGCTCACCTCGTTCCTTGATTTCAAAGCACTGGGCACCATCAGTGATGCCAAGTACACCAACAACGCCAACCTCATCTACCTGAGCTCGACCAACGCCACCTACAACGACGCCACCAATGGTGCCGCCGACCAGGTGATGACGAAGGATATGCGAGAGAGCGGCACACCGCTCACTGCTACCAGTCTCGGACTGAGCTTCCATCAGAACGGATGGTATATTGACCTCAATGCCAACTGGTACGACCGCATCTACCTCAGCTTCTCACCCTGCACACGTTACGCCAGCACCCTTGTCACGGCAGGCAATGTCGACAATGACGGCAACTACATCGTGCCTGATCAGGCAAAGGGACACGGCGGATGGATGTTTGACGGAAGCATCGGCAAAACGGTCCGACTCAAAACCGGACAGCTCAGCTTCAACCTTATGGTGACCAATATCCTCAACAACCAGCACATCGTGACCGGTGGATACGAGCAGAGCCGCAGTGACTACACAACGACCAACACGGGCGACCGCAACAACAATCGTATCTACAAGTTCTCACGCAACCCGAAGAAGTACTACATCTTCGGCACCAACGGCATGTTCCAGGTCTCCTATCGTTTCTAAACACACCTTATATATATAGCAACATCCTATAATAGCAATATGAAAAGACTATCTATATTCCTTTCGGCCATCGCGGCCCTGCTGCTTGCCTCATGCATGGACAGCGGCTACGACGATGTGCAGAAAGACAATACGGGCGCAAGTTTTGACACCACCAACATCGTGTCAATCCAGCAGCTCAAGGAGCGCTATCGCACCGTCATCAACAATAGCAGCATGACGAAGATCACCGATGACATCCAGGTGAAAGGATGGGTGACCGGCAACGACGAAGGCGGCAACCTTTACAATGAGGTATCACTGCAGGACAACAGCGGCGCCATCATCGTCGCCATCAACAAAAGCGGACTCTACGGTCTGCTGCCAGTGGGTCAGCAGGTTGTCATCAACCTCAAGGACCTCTACATCGGTGGTTATGGCACACAAGCAGAGATCGGTGGCGTATATTCCAACGCACGCACCGGTGCTACAAGCATCGGCGGCATGGACCGCTTTGTTTTCGCCAGCCACTACATGACCGTAGGCAGACCCAACACAGCAGCCGTGGCAGCGCTCATCACCGAGTTTGACTACTCAAAGGCCTCCAACGCCGATTACATCTTTGCCAACCAGGGCAAGCTCATGCAGCTCAGCAACGTCACCTTCAAGAACGGTGACGGCAAGAGTGTCTTCGCACCCAAGACGGGTGTCACGCTCACCAACAACAGCGCCAACCGCGGGTTCAAAGGCATGAGCGACTCACGTCTGGTGTTCCGCACCAGCACTTACGCCGACTTCGCCAACGACACCATCCCACAAGGCACCACCAAGGTGCAGGGCATCTTCACCGTGTATCGTAGCACCTGGCAGATACTCGCGCGCACCCGCAGCGACGCCTACGGCAAATCAACTTATTAATCCCAAACAGAAATAAAAGAAAAAACGATATGAAAAAGTCAATTCTTTCATTGATGGTCCTCGCCATTGCCGGCCTGGGCTTCACCGGCTGCGACGACGTGCCAATGCCGTACAACCAACCCAATATCAAACCAGACACACCCTCAGAGGTAACACCGAAGGGTTCGGGAACGGCCGCCGATCCTTACAATGTGGCCAAAGCCCTCGAAGTGGTCAGCGCTCTTGAGGCAAACGCACAGACAGTAAGCGAGATTTATGTAAAAGGTGCCGTGAAGGAAATTCGCGAGATTGACCCAAGCTATGGCAATGCCACCTATTACATCACCGATGACGGCAAAAACCAGATCTACATTTATCGCAGCAAGTACCTTGGCAATAAGAAGTTCACAAGCAGCGATCAGCTGTCGGTAGGTGACAGCGTTGTGGTCTGCGGTAAGTTTACCAACTACTCCGGCAACACCCCCGAGACCGTAACCAACGGCAGCTATCTCTACTCGCTCAACGGCAAGACCCAAGGCGGTGGCTCTGAGACTGGCGGCGAGGCCAAGGGCGACGGCACACAGGCCAATCCCTACAACGCCACTGGGGCCAACAAGGCTGCCTCTGCCCTTTCTGCAGACGGGAAGCTGGAGAATGTCTATGTCACCGGTATAATCAGCAAAATCAAGAGTATTGACACTGGCAGTTTCGGTAATGCCGAGTATTACATTTCAGAGGACGGAACAACCAATGGCGACCAGTTCTACGTATTCCGCGGCTACTACACCAATGGCGACAAGTTTACCTCCAAAGATCAGCTCAAGGTGGGGCAGAAAGTTACCGTCTTGGGAACCCTTGTTAACTATATGGGCAATACGCCCGAAATGGCACAGGGAAGCAAGATTGTCTCCATCGACGGCAGCGGCACCACACCTGACACACCCGACACACCAGTCACCAACGAGGGCATTACCATCAGCGGCACCACCGTCACACTGACCCACAGCGGCGTGACAGCCGGCACTACCACAGCCACAGTCGACCTTTCCACCCTCGGTTTCGACAATGCCGCAGAGGTCACTACCGTTCAGCTCAGCGACGGTGCTACCGTGACCTTCGCCGCCAACGGCGAGCAGAATGGTCCGAAGTATTACAATGCCACCAAGGGCGTGCGCGTCTATAAGAACAACACCATCACCATCGAAGGTAAGGCCAATATCGCCTCCATCGTGTTTGATTGTGACTCTTATCAAGGCACTGATTACGTAGGCAACACCACTGCCACCGTTACATTCAGCGGCAATAAGGCTGTCTACACCAATGTGTTTAAAGGTGACACAGGCGGCGGCACACAACTGCGTATCAAGAAAATCATTGTAACCTACGCAAAATAAGCGAAATAGTTAACTGAATATTTGGTCGGGTGCAGAATTCTTCGTAATTTTGCACCCGCTATTATTAGCAGACTATTATTAATTACAATTATAACAAAGCAATGAAAAAAGGTATTCATCCAGAAAACTATCGCCCCGTCGTGTTCAAGGACATGTCCAACGGCGATATGTTCCTTACAAAATCTACATGCAAGACAACAGATACAGTAGAGTTTGAAGGCGAGACTTACCCCGTAGTGAAAGTTGAAATCTCCAGCAGCTCTCATCCTTTCTATACTGGTAAGAGCAAGCTCGTTGATACAGCCGGTCGCGTTGACCGCTTCATGAACCGCTACGGTAAGCTGAAGAAGTAATATATCTTTTATAGTATATATTCCACACAAAGGGGTACGTTCGGACGTAGTTGCATATGCGGCCGGTCGTACCCCTTATTTCATTAGAGCGTAATTTGCATATCCCACTACGCGTTTTAATCCATTGTGATATGACCATCAAACATTATTTTGTTCTTTTCTCAGCCTTGTTAGCATTTACCGCCTGCGGCTCTGACAATGGCGAGCCCGGCGGAAATGGGGGCAACACAAATAGCAACAACACAAATTCCAACCTTGCCGAGGCCAACATTGTCACCCACCGCATGGAGTTTCCACGCCTCAAAGGCGGCAACAGCGCCATCATCACCCATTACGATAATGGCGAAGTGAACTATTCTGTAGAATGGGACACTGACATCCGCTCCTGCCGCTGGTCGTGCTATGAAATCTATGGATCCAACCGCAAGGCCAACGTCTCGCGCTACTATGCCTCCGACGGTGAGTACCAGTACCCCACCGACCCCGACTTCGCCAACACGGCAGCATGGACCGTCGACAACGACCCCTTCTGGAGATCAGGCTACGACCATGGTCACATGTGTCCGTCGGCCGACCGCCTCAACTCACGCAACGCAAATTATCAGACGTTCTATCTGACCAATATGATGCCACAGGTCAATGGCTTCAACGCTGGCGTGTGGGCCACCATGGAAGCATGGGTGCGCAACCAGATTACGGCAGCTAACACCACCGACACGCTCTTCGTGGTCAAGGGCGGCACCATTGACAATGCCGACCAGGTGCTTTCCACCAAGGTACATGGCATGACGATTCCAAAATACTACTACATGGCCGTGCTGATGCACAACACCACCGGCTATAAGGCAATGGGCTTCTGGATAGAGCACAAAGCAAACAAGACGACCAATCTCTCACCATATGTCGTCAACATCGACACGCTGGAACAACTCACCGGCATCGACTTCTTCTGTAATCTGCCCGACGACATCGAGCACCATGTGGAAGGGCTCAGCGTTGACAACGTGAGGAAAGCATGGGGATTCTCCGCTGTCTCTTCGGCGGCAAAATAAAGGGGTGTAGCAAAATTGGAGAAGTCCGGAAGTCCAGAAGTTCGGAAGTTCAGTCATTACTATAACGACACCTTATTATCAGATGCTTATACATTTGACTGAACTTCCGGACTTCTGTACTCCCGGACTTCTCCAATTTTAATACACCCTCTTTTTTATGTCCTCTTGGAGCTATTGTACGGCAACAGGCTTATCGTCTGCCATCCAACCCCTTCACGGCATTGAAACTTGGCGCCTGTGCGCCCATGCCGAACGAATGCTGCTGCGTGGCTGCGGCCCGTGTGGGCAAGAACTTCTTGGCATCTGTGTTCTGCACGCTCGTAAGGTTGATGTAAATCATATCCTTCGTATTTGTGCCAATCATGTAGCCATAGAATGAGCCTGTGCCATTATTATCCTTACTGAGATGGAAGCCGTGCTGTGAAGCATTGAGATCCATCACAAAAGCAAGGCCGTTGCCAGTGAGATACTTGATATGGATGTCACCCGTGCTCTCATCGATGTACCAATTGAACTTCAGCGTCTGCTGGTTGGCCACTTGATTGTTGCTGTCAAGCGTGTAGTCGATCTCCGTACCCGTGCCCTTGATGGCATTGCTGTTGTTGCGCACGAAAGTCATGTTGGCATAGAACTGACTTTGCTGGCCATCATCACCATTGGTGTAGGTCATTGTTCCGTCCCACTCTCCCGAAAGCACATCAGCCTCATCAAGAAGCGTTGAGCCATTGTCGTCATCATTATTGTAGTAGCCGCCATTGTTATAGTAGTCGTCATTCCAACCCCAGTCATCATCATCATACCAAGGGTCGTCATCGCAACTGGTAAACATAGCAGGTAACGCTACCAATAAAGCAACTGCCAGAAAAGCCTTGTAGAAAGGTCTGGAAGCGCGCTTGAAAGAGCAATTCTGAGTATTGGATTCTTTTGAATTGCAATCATTTAACAGGTGTCTAACTTTTTCCATAGTTGTTCGTTTTTAATTCTGTTGCAAATATAATACGTTTTTTTCTTACGCAGCATCAAAAACCCCTATTCTTTTGAGGAATTTCCCTATTCAACGGCGACATTTCCCTCTTCCCCATGATGCCAACTAATAGGGGATAGTTGTTGTAGAACCCCTTAGGGGGTTCTTGCAATACCATTATACCGAAAATTGTAGATGTCTTTAAACCTTTTTATTCATCCGTTGCATTGGTATATGCCAGCTTTTTCGTACATTTGCAGCAAGATTGTCAAAATGTTAAACGCAAAAGAAAATAAGTAGCAACAAAAATGAAAACTGTTTATGAATTCTCGGTGAAAGACCGTAAGGGTCACGAAGTATCTCTGAGAGAGTATGCTGACGAGGTTATCCTTATTGTCAACACAGCCACTAAATGCGGTTTCACGCCTCAATACGAGGAGCTTGAGAAGCTCTATGCCAAATACCACTCACAGGGCTTTGAGATTCTCGATTTCCCCTGCAACCAGTTCGGGCAGCAGGCTCCTGGCACCGACGAGAGCATCCATGAATTTTGCAAGCTCAACTACGGCACCGAGTTTCCACAGTTCAAAAAGATAAAAGTCAACGGCGACGATGCCGACCCACTTTTCAAGTTTCTCAAAGAGCAGAAAGGCTTTGCCGGTTGGGACGAGACTCACCCCATCTACCCCATCCTTGACAAGATGCTTTCTGAGGCCGACCCCAACTACAAGGACAACCCCGACATCAAGTGGAACTTCACTAAGTTCCTCATCAACAAGAAGGGACAGGTGGTGAAGCGCTATGAGCCTACCACAAAGCTCTCCCTCATTGCTGAGGATATCGAGAAGCTGTTGGCCAACAATTAATTATCCATATTGCCAACCCATTAGAACCCCTTACTATGCAACAAACCAAATGTCTTATTATTGGTAGCGGCCCTGCCGGATATACCGCAGCTCTCTATGCAGGCCGTGCCAACTTGCAGCCTGTCGAATACTGCGGTCTTCAGCCCGGCGGCCAGCTCACAACCACGACTATTGTCGAGAACTTCCCCGGCTATCCCGATGGAGTTGATGCCAATCAGATGATGATGGACCTGCGTCAGCAGGCCGAGCGCTTTGGCGCTGACATACGCGACGGTGTGGTGACTGCCGTTGACCTCTCTAAGAAGCCCTACACCGTTACCATTGACGACGGCACGCAAATAGCAGCCGACACTATCATCGTGGCCACAGGAGCCTCTGCCAAATACTTAGGCCTTCCTGACGAGCAGAAATATAATGGCCAGGGTGTGTCAGCTTGTGCCACCTGCGACGGATTCTTCTATCGCAAGAAGGTCGTGGCAGTAGTCGGCGGCGGCGACACTGCCTGTGAGGAAGCCACCTATCTGGCCAGCCTCGCCGCCAAAGTCTATATGATTGTGCGCAAGCCCTATCTGCGGGCCACCGACATCATGAAGAAACGCGTGGAGAACAACCCAAAGATTGAAATTCTCTATGAGACCAACACCTTGGGTCTCTATGGTGACAATGGCGTGGAAGGCGCACATCTCGTGTTTCGCAAAGGCGAAGCCGACGAGCGTCGCTACGACCTGCCCATCGACGGTTTCTTCCTTGCCATCGGTCATAAGCCCAACACCGACCTCTTCCGCGGTCAGCTGACAATGGACGAGACCGGATACATCGTCACCAAAGGCGACACACCATGCACCAATGTGGAAGGTGTCTTCGCGGCTGGCGACTGTGCCGATCCCAACTACCGTCAGGCCGTAGTGGCCGCCGGAAGCGGATGTAAGGCTGCCATGGAGGCAGAGCGCTATCTTAATCAGTAGAACGGTCGAAGAATATTTATTCCAACACTGCAATACATAATTGGTTCATGAGACTGTATCAGAAGTCAGGACTTATTCTCTTTTGATACACCCTCATGAACTTTTTTTGTTGCTTCGATTAAAATATACCAAAACAAAGGCCGATTAGAAAAAAATATCGTAAATTTGTCGACGAAGAGCCTGCAAAGTGCCGGCTTTTCTCAACTCTTAAAAGCCTCATCTATGAAGAAATCATTGGCACTTCTACCTTTTCTTCTATCCTCTTTATCGCCAGCCTGCGCACAAACAGGGCAGAAGATCAGCCTGGACAGTCTCGGCGCAGTGACTCCCGGCGTCTCCTCCGGCTCGGTTGACGTGGTGAGCCAAAGGCGCATGAACAAAGGCATACTCACCACCGCCCTCGACGCCCTCAACGGTCAGGCAGCCGGTGTCAACATCAGCAATGCCGACAACCGCATGGCACAGCTCAGTTCGGTGCGTGTGCGCGGTACTACGTCGCTCACCGGCGGCAACGACCCGCTCATCATCATAGATGGCGTTTACAGCGACCTCTCCACCCTATCAACCATCTATCCTGCTGACATTGAGAGCTTTGCTATTCTTCGCAATGCTGCGGAGACCGCACAGTACGGGTCACGCGGTGCCTCGGGTGTCATCGAAGTGACCACGAAGAAAGGCAAAGGTGCCGCCTTCCATATATCCTATGACGGAAGCCTGGGTATTGAGTCAGTATACAAGAATATAGAAATGCTCAATGCGCAGCAGTATATGGCGGCCGCACAAGAACTCGGTTTGAGCTATAAAGACTTCGGCTCAGACACTGACTTTCCTGAGGCCATCACACGGACCGGACTGATACAGAACCACCACATCGCCTTCAGCGGTGGCGGCGAGACCTCCAGCTACCGCGCTTCACTGGCTTATATGGACCACAAAGCCGTCATCGACACGAAAGGAACCAACAATTTCGTGGCGAAACTCGACATCACGCAACAGGCGTTCAACAATCACCTGAACATCGATTTCGGCGTGTTCGGATCATCACAGAAGACCAATGGCATCTTCGACGAGCAGGCTCTGTTCTACTCCGCCGCCACACAGAATCCGACCATCGGACGCGACGAGCGCTCCAAGAACGGCAATGCCTCAGAGATCAACCCTCCCCGCACTGTGTTAAGCGAGAAGAACGACACGAAGAACATGAACTTCGACACGCACCTGAAGCTGACCATCCGCCTGCCCTACGACCTTCGGCTTATCCTTCGCGGTTCTTATAATTTCAACAATACAGAGAACGGACAGTTCTGTCCTACGTGGATATGGGCACAAGGACAGGCCTACCGCGGACAGCACAAGTCGGAAGACTGGCTGGTCAACACCACACTCGACTGGAGCCATCAATGGGGCATCCATGCACTATCGCTGGAGGCACTGGGCGAATATCAGAAAAGTCGCCGCACGGGATTCTGGACGCTCGTGAAAGGCTTTACCTCCAACGATTTCGGCTACAACAACCTTGCCGCCGGTTCCATCCGACCCTATGGCGGCACGGGCAGCGACTATGCCGATCCGGCACTGGGATCATTCATGGCAAGTGCCAGCTACACCTTATTAGACAGATACAGCCTCTCTGCCTCGGTACGCACCGACGGATCGTCGATGATGGCCAAAGGCAACCGTTGGGGCACATTTCCTTCAGTCTCGGCCAACTGGGACGTGATGAAGGAGCCCTTCATGAAGAACGTGCGACCATTGGTGAGCATGCTGAAACTGCGTACTGGCTACGGTATCACCGGTAACCTCGGTGCCATCACGTCGTACACTACCCTCAACACCATGCAGCCCGTAGGCGTCGTACCCATCAACGGCTCTTCCACCATCACACTGGGCTCTCTGCGCAATGCCAATCCCGACTTGAAATGGGAGAAACGCGCCTCATGGAACATCGGTGCGGACTTTGGCATGTTCAACAACCGACTGTTGTTGACCTTAGAGTATTATTACTCTAAAACCACCGACATGATTTATGATTACGACGTGCCCGTACCACCCTTCACCTACAACAAGTTGCTGGCCAACATCGGCTCCATGCAAAACAGCGGTATTGAGCTTGGCTTAGGCTTTACGCCAATACAGAAGAAGGACATGGAGCTCAACGTCAACATCAATATCTCCTGGCAAAAGAACAAGCTACTGTCGCTGAGCGGCTACTATCAGGACTATTACCTCTCGGCCGCCAACGTTACGCCCATCGGCGGGCTCAATGGCGCCGGTCAGCACGGTGGCAATGCCAATGTGCTCTATCAGATTGTCGGCCAACCGCTCGGTGTGTTCTATCTGCCCCACTGCAAAGGCATTGTGGACCGAGGCAACGGCTATAAAATGTACGACATTGAGGACCTTAACAACGACGGCACCATTGACCTTTCAGATAATGGCGGTGACCGCTACATCGCCGGACAGGCCACACCAAAGATGACACTCGGATCAAACATCAGCTTCCGCTACAAGGATTTCGACGTGTCGATGCAGATGAACGGTGCCTTCGGTCACAAGATTTTCAACGGTACCTCACTCGCCTACAACAACCTATCAAGCTTTCCCGACTACAATATGATGAAAGGCGCCCCCGAACGGCGCATCGTCGATCAGAACGTGTCTGACTACTGGCTTGAGAGCGGCGACTATCTCAATTTCGACTATCTCACCGTGGGCTGGAACGTACCTGTGAGGAGCCCATATATAAGTGCCCTGCGATTGTCGGTCTCTGTCAACAATCTCGCCACCATCACCTCCTACAGCGGATTGACTCCGATGATTAACAACTACATCGTCTCAAGCACCCTCGGCATCGACGACAAACGGTCGTATCCCTGCTTCCGCACCTGGTCGATGGGAGTCAGCATCCAGTTTTAACCTCTCAAGCATCCAATCATGAAAACGATATCTTTCATTCATTCCCTATCCTTAGGACTGATGGGCATGGTGCCACTGCTCTTGCTGTCGTCGTGTCTCTCCGAAGATCCCCGCGACCGCATCGAAGAGACGCAGGCCTATACCTCAGCCAACGATCTCTACATCAATGCTGTCGGCACGCTCTATAATTATATTGGCGGCAACAGTCAGAGCCAAGGACTGCAAGGTACCTATCGCGGGGTGTACGACTACAACACGTTCACCACCGACGAGGCCATCATCCCCATCCGCGGCGGTGACTGGTACGACGGCGGTTTTTGGCAGGACCTCTATCTGCACACGTGGAAGCCATCGGACAATGCCCTTGAAGACACCTGGAACTATCTGTTCAAGGTCATCACGCTCTGCAACAAAGGGCTGGCGGCTCTTGACACCTACAAAAGTCTCACCACGACAACCCAATACAACACATGGACAGCTGAGACTCGCGCACTGCGTGCCATGTTCTATTGGTACGCCATGGATATGTGGGGCAACATCCCCTTGGTGACAAGTGCCACGCAGACCTTAACCGACACCAAACAGGTAAAGCGGTCGGAGATGTTCAAATTCATCGTTGACGAGCTGCAGGCCGCCGAGCCCCTGCTCGCCAACGAGCACAGCAACCAGTTCGGCAACTATTATGGTCACATGACGCGGCCGGTAGTTGACTTTCTCTTGGCCAAACTGTTGCTTAACGCCGAGGTATACAGCGATGATGACTGGACCGATTGGCTGCGGCCTGACGGCAGACAGCTCACGTACACCGTCGACGGACAACAGCTCAACGCCTGGCAGGCCTGCATCGCCTATTGCAACAAGCTGGAGGCTGACGGCTACCAGCTGGAGAGTGACCGGCTGCTCAACTTCTCGGTCAATAACGAGACTTCACGTGAGAACATCTTTACCATTCCGCTTGACAAGACGCTCTACACCGCACAGTTCCAAAATCTATTCCGCTCACGCCACTATGCGCACGGCGGTGCCTATGGCACGGCATCAGAGAACGGATCGTGTGCTACCATTGCCACGGTAAAGGCCTATGGCTACCAAACCGACAGCGTGGACACACGATGGGCTCAAGACTTCTATGCCGACACGGTATATGTGGACGGACAGAAGATACTGCTTGACGACGGGACGCCGCTCGTCTATTATCCGCTTGAGGTGGCAGTCAACCTCACTTACAGTCCTTATATCCGCACCGCTGGCGCTCGTATGGCCAAATATGAGGTTGACCGCAAGGCCTACAACGACGGCAAGAACCAGGACAACGACATCGTGCTGTTCCGTTATGCTGACGTGCTGCTGATGCGTGCCGAAGCCAAGGTGCGCAACGGCGAAAGCGGTCAGGCCGACCTTGATGCCATCCGGCAACGCGTGGGCATGCCGTCACGCCCCGCCACGCTGAGCAATATCCTCGCCGAGCGACGCATGGAGATGATGTGGGAAGGATGGCGGCGCAACGACCTCATCCGCTACGGACTGTTCACCAATGCCTATGACCTGCGGCCACAACTGGAGGATGAAGCCAAGGCACCTTACACCATTGTCTTCCCCATCCCCTACAACACACTGGAGATGAACAAAAAACTTAAGCAGAACAGCGGCTATTGACAAGGCATGGTCGTCTACTTAACAAAAGACTCAAGGAATAGGCGTTACGCCTCTATCCATTTCCGCGCATATTCTACGGCATACTTGCGCAGGTCGTCACCTTGCACGATCTTGATCTGCTCTGCCAATCCGATATAGAAGCGGCCAACACCCTTCATGTCGTTCACCTTGGTCACGAGGACCCATGGGTAATCAGCACTGTCACTGTCATTGTTCTCGGCGATGCACGACTCTGATGCAGGATGCTCCTCCACCAGCAGGTTGTAAGCCAAGGGCTTCAGCTTCAGGATGATATCAATTGGTTTCACTCCCTGATTCTCCTGCATGTCAAAAATGTCAATGCTGATGGACTTGTGGCGACTGGGGTATCGCCATGCCTTCCCTGTCGGCTCAACGGCCTCGATGCGCGATATCTTATATTCTTTGATCTCGTTTTTATCAGTATCGTAGCAGATGACCGCCTTGTGTTCAGGTTGCAACTGATAAGGCTCCACATTGCGGTCATTCTTATGCTTACTCGACTGATAGCCTTTGAGTATCACGCTGCGGCGTTTTCTAATTGCGTCGCGCAGCAGAAGCGTCTTGCGGGTGTCACCGTCCTCTGTGGTATCCATCTTCTTCTGCCATGCCTGCTTTTGAAGCTCCTTAGTCATGGGAATGGTGGCGCCACTGGTACGGTAGTAAGATGATTCTACATATTCAGGGCGATTGAGGTCGGGCTTGAAGGAGACAATACCATATTCATATGGCCGGACAATGATGCGCAAGATGTCATCACCCTCATTGTTTCTTTCAATGCGATAGTTCACATGAGTGGCCGTGATGCTCTGGTCCGTATTCATTCCCTGCTCATCGGTAAAAGCACTGTCGACAAGCAGTTTGATGTACAGCCGGTATTTGTCCATCGCTGCCTCGGAGATGATGTGGTTGGCCGCCATATACTCCAAGTCATTCTTCAAGCCGCAGGAATAACCGCCATCGGTAACGCCGAGGATCAGCTCACCGCCCGTCACCGTGTTGAGGAATCCACAGATGGCTTTCAGGATGTTCCACTTCTGACGGGCTATGTCCGGTCGCATGTTGTTGTCTGATGGGTAGACAGCGGAGGACTTGAATTCCAGCGTGTCACTCTCATCACCGTAATAGGTAAGCTCGTGGTAAATGTTCTGGTAGATGTCGCCGACCCCGAGGAACGAGGCAATGTTTTTCTTGATACGGTTGACTTCTGAGATATCAATCCTTCCGTTGAGGACATTGGAAGCCTCCACGACCTGCCGGAGATAGTCGATGTCCTTGGGTTCAAACTCATTCTGCTGAGGATGGGTGAGCACGCTGTCGTCGGCGTCCTTATAGCGTTTGAGCTGGTCGATGACTTCATTTTCCCGATGGTAACGCTCCACTGCCGCAAGCGAGTCATCCATCTTGATGTCAAGGGTGGCGGATGCGTTGCCAATGGAGAAATTGATGAGATTGTCGAGATAGCGGCACTCGTGCTCGATGTAAGCGGCATCGCGGCCGTTGTCGGTTATCATTGCCGCCATGCCGGCTGCTGTAAGACAGTGGTAGCGCTCTTCAGTGCTCGTGGATTGCTGTGACTTGGCAAACAGCAGATGGGTGAAGACGGCGGCATAGGTCTTGTCGATGGCAATGCCTCCGATCTCTTCCGAATGGAAATTTCTGTCGTCCACCTCGTTGCTTACACATCTTAAGTAGTCCTCGGCCATGAAGTTGTAACTCCGGTCCACGAAGTCGTACCCCCTTTTCGTTTCGTCAAGCGCATTCTCGTCAAGCCTGTAAAAGCCGTTGACCACCTCGTGGTTCTTGTCGTCCTTCTTTGCCCCGTTGATACGGATGCGGATGGGGAAACGTTCATCTTTGGCATCTTCGATAATAGGATTATACCTCTTGTCGAAGACATTGATCACCAGTCCGTTTGCACCCAGCCACCGGTCACCGCCGCTGAACTCCTCTACCCACACCGCGTCCACCGTACGTCCTACAGCACTCTCAGCCCTGTCGATATAGAAATCTTCAAAATCATCATTAAGCGAGAAGGTGTAGTCCTGATGTGAGGTTGGCGTGTATCTGGCGCTCAGGTAAGTACCTATTCTGAAGCGTCTCATAAACTTGTCTCTGCTGATACCATGAAGGTTGGGAGCAATCTCTACCTTGCCTGATATCGTGTTGTAATTGGGGTCTATGGTCTCTGCCTCTATCCTTGTGGGCGTCATGGCTGTTATGCGGATGTAGACGAATTCATCGGGTTCGTAGTCCTTGAGCGTGATCTTGGGAGAAGGTTTTACGGTGTCGAGGCCAACAAGCAGATCCCGGCGAAGCTGCATGACGTCGGGGAAACCAGTTTTATTCTTACGCTCCTTGCGTGGAACTTCCACATGACAATAGGGTTCGATGGTCAGTTGGTCAACCCGTTTTGCCTTCGTGTAGTCCGCATAGTTCATGGCAGCCATGCTATAGTTGTTGCCATTGATGGTGATGACACCATGTCCCTCATAGAAATATTCATCATCCTGGACTGCTGAAGAACTGCCAACCGCAAGGCCCGCCGGAACCATAAATCTGGTTCTGGCAACCTTCTCGCCAAAAAGCGGTCGCATGAATGTGGCATCATTCTCTATATCCTGCCAAGTAAAGGCGTAGGAGAGCACCTTACGGTTTTTGGCGCAGGCACAGATCAGCAACTCCATCTTTTCGGGCAGTTCCACCGTCTTGCCGTCATCCATGAGAAGCAACAGGTCAGCAAGTGCGGTCAGAACCTTGAGATCATAGCGGTTCATCTTGTTCATGGCCAGGAGGTATGCTGCAATCATGCGAATATTCCTGTTGGTGTTGTCACCCCATTTGGTCGATACGTTGCTGTAAAGGCAGTCCTGTGACATGTCGGCTAACAGTTCCTCTACCGCATCGTGGAGACAGTCCACGCTTTTTTCGAAGTCGCCGTTGGCTTCATATGTGATGTATTGGTATCCTCTGAGATAAGAGAGGAGACGCTCGAAATTCTCTACTGCATATTCTTTTCGAACCTCAAGCCAGAAGGGTGGTTGGTTGATGCGCTTGTACATAAATGTTCAGAATGATTATTTCCAATGCAAACGTACAAATTTTTCTTGAGATAGCAACAGATTATTACTATATTTTTAATGAGAGTTGCAATATGGGCATACCGAATCCTCGTAATAAGACATGAAGACGCATAGAGGACGGTCAGGCTCATGGATTTTCTTTAAAAATTTAATCATTTTCTTTGGCGATTCCAATTTATTTGCTACCTTTGCCGTCGAATCAATGCATCAAGAGTTGTCGTATTGGACACACCAACCGAGTATAGCAGATAACCACGGTGGTAAAAGGATGCGTAAGTGTTTAACTTAAAAAAATTATCTCTATGAATCAGAACAAAGTAGAGTTGGAAAAAGGGGCACATCGTGCCGAGTGTGAAATCGCCAAGTACGCAGCTGATTTGGCAGCCAAGACCGACGAAGAGTTGCAGGCCATTGTAGAGCGTGAACGCAATTGTCGTGGCTGGACCAGTCAACGCAGCTACTTTCTTGCAGCCTTAAGGCAGGAATGTGAAAGAAGGCATATCAAGTACTGTTGGTGATCGTGAACGAGAATATTAACAGACATCAAAAGAATATGACTATGGAAATTGGACAGAAACTGCCGGAGGTTCTTGGCTTAGACCAGGACGGCAAAGAAATCAGAACGAGCGACTTCAAAGGCAAGAAGCTCGTGCTTTACATCTACCCAAAGGATTCAACTCCCGGATGTACCAACGAGGCCTGCAATCTTCGCGACAACTATGAGCGTTTTCTCGCAAAAGGCTATGCTGTCGTGGGTGTAAGCATACAGAGTGCCGAAAGCCACAAGAAGTTCATCGCAAAGTACGACTTGCCTTTCCCACTCATTGCCGATACTGAGAAGAAACTTGTCACTGAACTTGGCGTATACGGAGAGAAGAAAATGTACGGCAAGACGACAATGGGCACCTTCCGTACAACATTCATCACTGACGAGGACGGTGTCATTACTGAAATATTCCGACCAAAGCAGATTAAAGTCAAGGAACACGCTCAACAGATATTGGACTGATAAGCATTGTGGTCGATTATTGCGAATTGCCATTTATATTTTATGCACCGTAGGTGCAATTTTATGCCAAAGCAATTTTCTTCATGGACTGGCTTGGCCCCGCAGGGGAGGGGTTTAAATCTATGGGATAGCCGTCGAGCTTGCTCGTAAGGCTACCCCATAGATTTAAGCCAATAGCTCCATTGGGGAGCGAAAGCTAATACATGATTTCCTCACTTTCTTATTGAAAATAGAGACGGAAGCGTTGGCAGTTTAGAGGAAAAAGGTTATCTTTGTCAGCGTTACAAGTAACACAAAGACAATATTTAAACAGCGAACATTATGGCAAAGAGAAATGAAGTATACAAGTGCCCTGAGTGTGGCAATATAGTAGAAGTGTTGGTTCCGACAGACAAAGAGCTCTGCGGTTTCAAACTGCTTAAGGAGAATACCACCGACGCCGCCACGGAGAAGCATGTTCCCGTGGTAGAAAAGATTGACGGCGGTTGGTAGTGTGGTCGCTGCCCCCAGCGACCAACCCATTGAAACTAATATGTCATCGCCTTGTAGCCCTTTCACGGCAGCGATAAAAGCCACGCATGGCAGACTCATCACTTATCTTAGCGGAAATTCTGCCTACGCTCACACTTTCCCAGAGATTACAACACTGCTGCATATTTCCTTATCTGTTCCAGACGCGCGATGAAAGATTTATCGCTCTTGGCTTTCTGCATGTTATAATCAGCTTGAAGGCGGAGCCATATCCCGGCATCAATGCCTAATGCAGCCTCCAAGAGCAAGGCATATTCTGTAGTTATCGGGCGTTTGCCATTGAGAATTTCGTTGAAGACCGTATAAGAGACACCCATTCTCTTGGACAGATCTTTCTGCGTGATGCCGCGTGCTTCTATCTCGTCCTTAAGCATCTCTCCTGGATGAATGAGCATAGAAGGCATCATATTGTTGGCATATTTCTCATTTCCCATGATCATCTATTTATAATGATTAGACAACTCTAAAATATTGCAGATGGAGACAATAATGTCATCCTCTGCATTTGTGACAGTGAACTCAACTCTATATTGGTCGTTGGCCTTGATAGAGAATCGTCCTTCCCTTATCTCCATGAAGAGCTTCAAAATGCAATGACTTTATCGGGAACAAATCTTCTATTCGCCTGGCTGAAATCAAGAACTTTATCGCTTTTTGGTAGCCTCTGATAATCTGAGGTTGATAGCGGTATTTTTCCCCCTGAGCCTTGCCCTTTGTATATAGGTTTTCCAAGTATTGCATTTCAAAAGTTACCACCATGTATTATGCTCTTTGTCACAAAGTTAAGCATAATAACCGGGAATCGCAAATAATCAACCAGCTAATTTTTTTCTATATTGATATAAACATCTTCGGTATTTAGCTCTATGCGAACAGCGTCACACAACATTTTGTGAAAACAAGAATATCCGCACTTTTCTTAGCGAATAATATGCTTTCTCTACACTTTTCTTAATGGAAGTTCATGGTTGTGGCATCAGCAGGCTGAACAAGAAAAAGATAGAAAGAATGTCTTAATGTGTCATCTTTAAGTTATGGAGCAAGGCAAGGCCTTTGACAGTCAGTTTGTATTTCTGTCGCGGATGGCGAGGACTGTCTGGATAAAGCAAAGTGACAATCCCATCTTTTATGGCCGGTTCAATATAATTATACAATAATGATGGACGATGCTTCTTGCCAGTAGCTTCCATGATTTGTTTCATAGATAGTTCCTGTTCACCAATACTTATTAACAATTTACGTTCAGCGTCACTTACTTGTTCGGCTAACTTGTTCGGTACTTGTTCGGTACTTGTTCGGTCTGCCACGCCATTTATATCTTTCTTCTTCCATTCTTCCGGCGGATTGATCAACATGTATCGGTTCTTCAGCTCGTTATGCTCACCAAGGAGTAGATTGTGGAAAAACAACTTAAGAAAGGACAGGTCTGGATCTATACCCTTAGCCAAGTTCCTGTAGTTGGCACGTACCAGGGCATTACGGAAATACCAAGAGTTATGGGCGAACAAGTCGTTATTGACTTTGAAACCACAGGAACGCAGATACTTTATTATAAATACAGCCGTTGTTCTCGTATTCCCTTCACGGAAAGGGTGATTCTGCCACAATAATGAAACAAAATGACAGATGTGTGCTATCATTTCATCCGTGGAAAGTCCTTTGTATTCAAACTCTCGCTCTTGTTGTATGTCATATTCCAATGCCATACGAATGTCATCGGCACGACCATAAAGTACGGTATCGCCACGCATTACCCATTCTTTCTTGGTTATATCGTATGGTCGAATTTCACCGGCATGCTTGAACACCCCTTCAAAAAGATGACGATGAATGTTTAAAAACTCCCCTGCGGTAAAAGAGAAAGACTTTTCATTGAGCAATTTAGCAATGTTCGCAGAGACTTTATCAGCTTCTTCGGTCTCAATGTCAGGCCTATTGTGAGAATCTTTTGAGACATAGTAATCTCTGATTATATCTCTGGCTTCATCAATCGTAATGTCACCTTCAATATGTTTAGCCGCCGTCTGTTTGAGATAGTCGGAGACTTTCAGACCATCCACATCTTGCAAGCCAATAGCTGTCCGCCAGTCAGATGCCTTCTGCCGTGTATGTGGTTCTTTTGCCCGCTCGTAAGCCTCAAAGTCCAAGTAGCCCTCTTGTTGTATGTTTTTCTTGCTCATAGTTGTAAAAATAACCTTTTATTTTTAATTAGGCAAAGAACATTCTAAGTTTTTCGATATTGCTGTACATGTCCGTTCCATCCCTCATTGTTGTTGTTGGCATAGCTTGGGTTTTGAATAAACACGTCGATGACGTTAACGGAATGTCTGGCTGAGGCATTGGCCGTCTTTGGTCTCTGCAACGTGCCTGATGACCCTGCACGGATTGCCGACAGCCACTACGCCGTCGGGTATATCATGGGTGACAACAGAGCCGGCACCGATGGTCGTATTGCTACCAATAGTCACGCCAGGCAGCACTGTGACATTACCGCCGAACCAGACATTGTCACCCACATGAATAGGTTCTGAACGCTCCAACAACTGATTGCGCCGCTCCACGTCGATAGGATGGATAGCCGTATAGAAACTGCAATTGGGCCCGATGAAGACATGGTCGCCAAACGTCACCTCCGCCTCATCGAGCACCGTGAAATTGAAGTTGGCAAAGAAATGCTTGCCAACCTTGATGTTACAGCCATAGTCGCAGTACATTGGTGTGATGACAAGCAAATCCTCGCCTGCCGCGCCAAAGAACTTGGCGATGCGACGGTTGCGCGCGTCAATATCGCTTTGCGGCATCTGGTTGATTTCAAAGTTTTCCTGCTGACAGCGGCGAAGGAACTTAATCAGCTCCGGGTCGTTGGCCTGATACCATTCGCCACTCATCATCTGTTGAAAAATGCTTGAATTCTTCATTACATCATATTTTTTAGTACGGTTACGGCCTCTGCCACGCTGGGCACATTGGTAATTCGAATGAGACGGTGACCATGCGTGTCGCGGAAGTTGCAGCGTCTTGGGTTGCTCATCACATAGTTTATGATGCGGTCGAAAGCCTTGCTCTTATAGAACGCCGAGTCCTGGTTGGACACAAACTGCATGTTCATCGCCCCCTGCTTGAGGATGATCTTCTCGCAACCCAGTAGCTTGCCGAGGTGGCGAAGCAGCACGACGCGCATCAACTCCTCTCCCTGCGGTGGTACTGGACCAAAACGATCGATGAGCCGCTGGCGATAAGCCTGCAGATCCTCCTCACGCTCAATGTTGTCGAGTTCCCGATAGAGCAGCATACGTTCAGCACTGCCAGGCACATAGGAGTCGGGAAAGAACATTTCCAGATCGCTCTCAATGGAACAGTCGTCGACGAAGTCTGCACCCGACACCTCGCGGCCCTGCTTGATATCATCCTCATACAAGTCGCTGAACTCATCGTTTTTCAGCTCGGTCACAGCCTGACTCAGGATCTTCTGATAGGTTTCATAGCCCAGATCCTCCATGAAGCCGCTCTGCTCAGCACCCAACAGGTTACCCGCACCACGAATGTCGAGGTCCTGCATGGCAAGATTGAAGCCACTGCCCAGGTCAGAGAAGGTCTCCAGGGCCTCCAACCGCTGGCGTGCCTCAGGCGTGAGCGCACTGCGGGGCGGTGCAAGCAGGTAGCAGAATGCCTTGCGGTTGCTGCGTCCCACGCGGCCGCGCATCTGATGAAGGTCGGACAAACCAAAGTGATGGGCATCGTTGATGATGATGGTGTTGGCATTGGGTATATCCACACCATTCTCCACGATGGTCGTTGAGAGCAATACGTCGTAGTCGTAATTAATGAAGCCCATGATGATCTTCTCCAGCTCCTCCGGATTCATCTGTCCGTGCCCGATGGCCACCCGGCAGTCGGGTACGTACTTGTGAATGAGCTCGGCTATGTGCGGCAGGCTCGAGATACAGTCGTTGACGAAGTACACCTGTCCTCCACGGCTCATCTCGAAGTTGATGGCGTCGGCAATGACCTCATGGCCAAACGTACACAGTTCGGTATGGATGGGATAACGGTTGGGTGGCGGTGTGCGCATGATGCTCATGTCGCGGGCTCCCATCAATGAGAACTGCAAGGTGCGCGGAATAGGCGTGGCCGACATGGTGAGCGTGTCTACATTGGTCTTGAGTTTGCGCAACTTCTCCTTTGTGGAAACGCCGAACTTCTGTTCCTCATCAATGATGAGCAGTCCCAGGTCGTGCCACTTCACGGTCTTGCTGATGAGCTTGTGTGTACCGATGAGAATGTCGATGCGGCCGTTGACCAAATCGTCGAGCACCTGCCGTGTCTGCTTTGCGGTACGTGCCCGTGAGAGATAGTCCACACGCACGGGGAAGTCGGCAAGTCGCTTGCGGAAGGTCTGAAAATGCTGATAAGCCAGCACCGTGGTGGGCACGAGCACCGCCGTCTGCTTGCCATCACAAGCTGCCTTGAAGGCCGCACGTATGGCCACCTCAGTCTTTCCGAAGCCCACGTCACCGCAGATGAGACGATCCATAGGCACAGCGCGCTCCATGTCGGCTTTCACATCCTGCGTAGCCTTCAGCTGGTCGGGCGTGTCCTCATAGAGGAAACTGGCCTCCAGCTCGTGCTGCATGAAATTGTCGGGCGAGAAGGCAAAGCCTTTCTCATGGCGTCGCTTGGCATAGAGCTTAATGAGGTCGCGGGCAATGTCCTTAATCTTCGTCTTTGTCCGCTCCTTGAGCCGCTCCCATGCGCCCGTGCCAAGGGTGCTGAGCTTAGGTGGCTCGCCGGTATCGGACCGGCGGTACTTGGAGATCTTATAGAGCGAGTGGATGGACACATCGACCTTGTCATTGTGCTGATAGATGATGCGTATCACCTCCTGCGTACCACCGCCCACGGCCGGCACCTTAATCAGACCGCCGAATTTTCCGATACCGAAATCAACGTGCACGATATAGTCACCCGGCTGCATCTCCTGCAGCTCTTTCATGGTGATGGCGACCTTACCCGACCGTGCTTTGTCGGTCTTGATGCTATACTTATGGAACCGGTCGAAGATTTGGTGGTCGGTGAAGCAACATATCTTTGCATCGTCATCGATGAAACCCTCGTGCACGGTGCGGTCAACGGGGATGAAAGGCACTGCGTCGTGCGACGGCTGTGCATCTCTGTCACCATCCATCTCGTTGAAGATGTCGCGCAGACGCTGTTGCTGCTTGACACTGTTGGCAAGGATATAGATTTTGTATCCCTGCAAAAGGAAGTCGGAGAGCGATTGTCGCAGCAGTTCAAAGTTCTTGTGGAACAACGGCTGTGGCTTGGTATGGAAAGTGATGGTCGCCTCTGTTTCGTTTGCCTGAAGCGAGGGCAACTGCCGGTAAGCGTCACCGCTTTTGCCGAGACAGGCCCATTGCAAGCGACTAATCCCATCAGCAAACAGCGTAGGCTTGCACAGCACCGACTCACGGCTCATGTCCTCTCTGATTTGCTGTTGCTCCAGTTCGGTGGCACCCTCCAGACGCTCGGTCAAAGCCTGTGATGAGAAGCCTTCGTTATAGATGCGCTCAATGATGTCAGTAATGTAGTGATAGTCTTTCATCACGACCAGCGTGTCATCGGGAAGGAAGCTCATGAACGGCACCTTCTCCTCTGACAGGCGTGCCAGCTCCGGCACAATCTCCACGCTGCTCTTACGGTCCTTCGACAACTGGTCCTCGACCGTAAAGGTACGTATAGTGTCTATCTCATCTCCGAAGAAGTCAATACGATAAGGCAGTTCACTACTATAGGAAAAGACGTCGACGATGCTGCCTCGCATGGCAAACTGTCCTGGTTCGTAGACATAGTCCACCTCTTTGAAGCCGATGTCGAGCAGGCGACGCGAGAGTACCGTCATCTCAATGGTCTGCGACGTACGCAGCGTGATGCGCCGGTCGTCCAAATGACGCTGGGCGACTACCAGCTCGGCCAACGCCTCCGGATAAGTGACGATGGCACAGGCTTGTGCCCTACCCTGCGCGTTTTGAGCATCGTCACGTGCCGCAAGCCAGGTGAGCACCTCCGTGCGGGCAATCTCGTTGGCAGCATCACGCTGCCCGTATTTCACTGCACGCCGATAACTCGAGGGAAAGAACAGCACCTTGCCGTCTTCTGTCGTTGCCGACTGCTTCACGCCCTTAAGTGAGGAGGAATGTGCGTCGTCAGTCAGTGCATCAGCATTGAGGTCCTGCGCGGGAGCAAGGTCGTTGTAGAAATAGCCGGCCTCGTCAGCGTCATCGAGTACGAACAGCACCGTGCGATGCTGCATCTTGCGCATGACCGACGCAAAGAGCATTGGCACCGAGGAAGCCACAAGGCCCTGAAGGAACACTCGTCTAACGGAGCGATCCCCCAGGGTCTTCAACAGAGCGCCAGCCTGAGGCAGACGCCCGTAAAAAGTCTGTAAATCGTTAAATGTCATTCTAATTGTTTTCCGGCAAGCGCGGATACTTCTTGAACCATCCGTCGAGGCGCAGGCGCATCACGCCAAACAGGGCCTCGCTGAAGATGCCACCGCTCATCTTGCTGGTACCTTCTCGGCGGTTGACAAACACCACCGACACTTCCTTAATCTTGAAGCCTATCTTATAGGCCGTATATTTCATCTCTATCTGGAAGGCATAGCCCTTGAAGCGGATCTTGTCTAAATCAATGGTCTGCAACACACGGCGACGATAGCAGACAAAGCCGGCAGTGGTGTCGTGAACACTGATGCCCGTGACGAAGCGCACATACTGCGAGGCAAAATAGCTCATCAGCACACGTCCCATCGGCCAGTTGACCACATTGACGCCCTGTATATAGCGGGAACCGACAGACACGTCGGCACCCTCATCGTGACAGGCCGCATAGAGCCGGGGCAGGTCGTGAGGGTTGTGACTGAAGTCAGCGTCCATCTCAAAGATGTACTCATAGTCGTGCTCAAGGGCCCACTTGAAGCCGGTGATATAAGCAGTGCCCAGTCCCTGCTTGCCACTGCGCTCTATCAGGAAGAGACGGTCGGCAAACTCGTCGTGCTGCAACCGCTTTACGATATTGGCAGTACCATCGGGACTTCCGTCGTCAATAACAAGAATATGGAAGCATTTCTCCAAGCCGAACACGGCACGGATGATATTCTCCATGTTCTCTTTCTCATTATACGTAGGGATAATAACTATCGAATCACTCGTATGCATAATCAGGTATTTCTTGTTAAATGCAAAGGTAAGAAAAAAAGCAGATACTTTTGCTACTGTATCTGCTTTTTTATCTATTCACTTGAAAAGTTTAGAGGATTTTACAAGTTTGTCACCATTATAGAATTTCAGAATATATACACCAGAAGGCATATTTATGGTTTCGCCAAGTCCTTGCATCGTTTTAAGGTAAAGTCCTCCTGTATTATAGACTTTTATAGAAGTCATGTTCTCCTTTATTTCCGGGTTAATAAGTTTTGTTTCTGTAGAGTCTATTGGAGGTAATTCGATCGTATATGTATCGCTTCCATATTCATTCTCTGCTTTTATATCAATCCAAGCATAATAATGAGAAGATATATTATCGAAATTAAAATGAGCCAAATATGGTTCTCTAACGAATTGACTTCTTAATAACGAACTGTATTCTTCCTCTAAGGAAACATAAAGGCCCCCAGCTCCTTGATAATCCACTTTACAATTAACATTATATGAAGCATTTTCTTCGTGTGCCCGATTGGCACCTCCATTTAAATGAGAGGTGCGTCGTCAATGCCAAACAATAATGTCTAACAGTCATTGGTCATCATTGCGGACATAGCCCTGATACTCCGGAGCAAGGGACGACATAACGGCCTTGTAGCTCTCGTCCTTGAGGTAATCGATGTTGTCGCGCCCCTTGCCAATCGGTTTGATGGGCTCATGTATGGTGAGCTTGAGCGGGTGCCAATTGACCCAATGCCAGTCCTTCATGCGCGGCATGATGTCGAACGAGCCATTGATGGTCAGCGGACAGACGGGCAGCTGCAATTCATCGGCCAGCATGAACGGACCACGACGGAAGAAGCCCATATGGCCGGTAAACGTGCGGGCTCCTTCAGGAAAGACCACCACCGACATACCTTCCTTCAGAATCTCACGTGCCTGCTCATAGGTCTTGCGTATCTTGGAAGGCCCACGCTTGTCAACAAAAATCTGATGGGAACAGCGGCAAGCTACGCCGACAATGGGAATGGCACCCAACTCGCGCTTCATCATCCATTTGAAGTTGCGGTTGAGGAACCCATATATCAGGAATATATCGAAAGCCCCCTGATGATTGGCCACAAAAACGTAACTCTGCTTTGGGTCGAGATGCTCGCGTCCCTCCACCTTCACAGGCAACAGTAACAGTCTTACCGTGAGCCATGACCACAAATGACCGGGATAATAACCCCAGAAATGGCCATTGCCCAAGACACTGCCTATGGCACAGGCTGAGCCAAGCACGATGGTATAGACCAGGAAGATAGGAATAAAGATGAACAGTTCGTAAAGGCGATAGAGATACTTCATGTCAATAGGATATTGGGAGTAATGTGAGTTGTTGTTGCTGCAAGGATGTTAATGAAATGGTTGATGACAATCAGGGTTACCGCGGTGCCGTACTACGTCGCAGGGTGATGACGGCAATCTCCGGCGAGATGCCAAAGCGGAAAGGTATCAGTCCGCCAATACCCGACGTGACATAAAGATACTGCCGGCCCTTGCGGTAGAGACCGTAATCCTCGCGATAGGCGATTTGCGTGGCACGCAGTCCAAATACCGACAGTTGTCCGCCATGGGTGTGGCCACTCAAGGTCAGCCGTGCCCTTGCATCACGACGTATATGCTCATCCCACCCTTTGGGATTGTGCTGCAATACGATGGCAAAGGCCTTGCTGCCCACGCCCTGCATGGCACGAGGCAGGTTGGCACTATCAGGCAGTTCAAGGTTCTGCTCTCCTACGATCACTAAGGAGTCGTTGCCACGGCGGATCACCTCGTGCGCATTGTTGAGCAGACGCCAGCCACAACGCTGCTCCAGTCGGATGGTGCTGCGGCAGTTGGACTGCTTTTGGGCCGAAGGCACTTTCACGTATTCCGCATAGTCATGATTGCCAAGCACGGAGACGACGCCATCGCGAGCCTGCAACCGCCGAAGGATTGGCACTACAGGCTTGATCTCCCGTGGCCGGATATTCTGCAAGTCGCCCGTGAAGGCTATGAGGTCTGGATGTTGTGCGTTGATACTGTCGATGTCTCGCACCAGCAGATGGCGCAGCGAACCCGTAAAGGTACCTACGTGCGCGTCGGAGAAGTGGACGATACGATAGCCGTCGAAGGCAGGCGGCAGGTCGTCGAACGTAACAGTGATATGCTTCACCTTCAACACCCGGAACCCGCGGGTGCTGCCGTAGCCAATCATAAACAGAGAGATGACAATGATTACCGTAGCCACCGGCGTGCCCCAGTTGCGATGGGAGTGTGTGATATAATGACGGGTAAGACGGCCCAACACGGAGAACAGACTGAACACAGCCTTGGGATAGACCACGATGCCTACCAGCAGCATGTAGAGGTTGACCCACCGCAGGTCGTCTGGCACAAAGTTACGGATCGTGCCCAAGGCAATGGTGTAGACCAGCATTCCCATGCTCGGCGACCACCACAGCAACCGCTTCCACCAACGATAACCGCTGTGGTGACGCCAATAATGCATGTCGATATAGAGATCGCTCAGCATGATGGCTAAGATGATGGGTATCATGATTCGTGCTACCATGATGTTGTCTTTACCTCATTACGATGTGATGTCTTTACCCGTTATCCATTGGCCAGACTCGTCTGCAGGAAACGCCGCATGAGCGTCAATGGCAGTCCACGCCGCCGAGCGTAGTCGCGCAACTGGTCCTCACCAATCTTTCCGATGCCGAAGTAGTAGGCTTTGGGATGGGCGAAGATAAGTCCCGACACCGAGGCCTTGGGATGCATCATGCCGCTCTCAGTGAGGCGGATTCCGATGCGACTCATGTCGATGAGGTCGTTGAGGAGGAAGTTGATGCTCATGTCGGGTATCGAGGGATAGCCCACGGCAGGTCTGATGCCCTGATAGTGGGCATTGAGCATATCGTCGATGGATACCTGCTCGTCTTTGGCATAGCCCCAGTACTGCCGCCGAATGTCCTTGTGCATATACTCCGCCGTTGCCTCTGCCAGACGCTCGGCAAGCGTGAGGGCCAGCATGTGGCGATAGACATCATCGTCATACTCACGCTCGATATCGCCGTCAATGGTTGTGGCAAACACGCCCAGCCTATCGGCTATGCCCGATGACTTTGGACGCAGGAAGTCGGCCAGACACACACTGGGTTTGGGATGTTCACTGAGTCTTTCAAGGGGGCGTTGTTGTCGGAGCATGGGCAGACGACGTCCGTCGGTCAGGACAATATCGTCGCCGTCGCCATTGGCGTCGAACAGCTCAAACACTCCATGCGTATGGTAACGGCCTTGCCAACTGTCGAGCATCGCCTCAGCGTCAGCACGCAGGCGGTCGCGCTCGGCACTGTCTTTGCCGTTCATGCTCCACCCATGAAAGAAGTAAACCCAACTGATATAGGGTCTAATGTCATTGATGTCGTAGTGTATTACCATTTTCTTCTATCAACAGCGAAACCTCACCGCCTCGCCAATATAATCCTCATCCATCTTTCCCTCGTGGTAGACAGTGTGGCCATTACAGATGGTGCGCACCACCTGCCAGTCAAAGCGTTGACCCACCAACGGGCTCCAACCGCATTTCGACTGTATGTCGCTTTGGGCAAGCACCCATGGTCTGCGCCTGACGATGGTCACGTCGGCCTTATAGCCTTTGCGCAGGAAGCCACGGTCCTTGACCTCAAACAAACGGGCTGGATTGTGGCACATGAGCTGCACCATGCGTTCCATGGACAGCACGCCACGGTCGACCAGCCCGAGCATGGCGACCAACGAGAACTGCACCATGGGCATGCCCGACGCAGCCCGCCGGCAACCGCCCTGCTTGTCACTCAAGAGATGTGGAGCATGGTCGGTACCGATGCACGTGATGCGCCCGTCGGTAAGGGCACGGCGCAGGGCACGACGATGGCTCACTGCCTTGACGGCAGGATTGCACTTGATAAGCGCACCCAGTCGGTCGTAGTCGTCGCTGCAGAACAGCAGATGGCTGATGACAGCCTCACCGGTGATCAGCGGGAAGGCCCCGTCCGTGAAGTGCGTATTAGATTCGAGCAAAGCCAGTTCCTGTTGTGTGGAGATATGGGCGATGTGCAGTCTCGTGCCATAGCGCTTGGCCAGTTCAACGGCAAGGCTGCTGCTGGCCATGCAGGATCTGACCGACCGGATGAGCGGATGAAGCCTCACCGCAGGATCCTCACCGTAACGTGCCACCATGCGTGCCATGTTACGGTTGATGATGCTGCTGTCTTCGCAATGCGTCATCAGCGGCAGCCGAAGGTCAGCACAGGTCTCAAACACAGCGTCGAGCGCCGTCTCTCCCTCCACGAGCATGCCACCCGTTGACGCACCCATAAACAACTTGATACCGGGGATGAGCGTCCGGTCGATATCCTTAAAGGTGGCGGCATTGCGATTGGTGGCCCCATAGAAGAAGCTGTAGTTGACGTGGCTGGTACGCGCTGCCCTGTCCATCTTGTCGACCAATGCCTCCGGCGTGGTGGTAGACGGATTGGTATTGGGCATCTCAAAATAGGTGGTCACCCCACCCCATGCCGCGGCACGCGACTCGCTCTCGATGTCGGCCTTCTGTGTCATGCCAGGCTCTCTGAAATGGACGTGCTCGTCGATGATACCGGGGAGTACAAAGCACCCCGTGGCATCTACATGATTATCGTAGTTGCCACGGGGTACTTCCTTTCCCGTCACCACCTGCTCTATCCGGTCATCGTCGATGATGAGCGATGCGCTACTGACGCGACCTTCATTGACTATCTTACCATTCTCAATGATTGTTCTCATCGCTGATTATTTGGTTTATCATTGTCAAGCCCGTGACGGCTCCAGTCTTCCTTTCTGTGCTGCGACTGGGCCAGCCGTCTGGTTGCCGTGATATCACGGCAACCAGTGTATGTCATCTTGCCATCTCGTTGGGCGTGGGTCCATCCTGCGGAGGCATTGGCGCCACTCCTTGTTGTGACCCCATTCCGGCAGGCATCTTCGTGCCGTTCATGATGTTCTGGTTCTCCTGCGCGGCCTCGTAGTATTCCTTCACCTGTGGGTCGTTCTTGAACTTATCGGTGGCCTTACTCATAATATCCTCGACCCAGGCATCGAGCATCGGCACCTGATAACGGTTCATGCAGACGGTAATGAAGACATAGGGACCGAGCACGTTGTCGAAGTTGTCAGTCACAAACGACGTCACAAGCTTGTCTATCCGGTCATTGATGCGTGCATCCTCAGCCGCGAGCTGTGCGTTGACCACATTCATATTTCTGCCATTCATGATGGCCTGGTCGTGCTTGTGCACGAGGTCTGCGCTCTGACCGAGCAACTGATTGAACTTTACGCGGAACTTGCTCAGCTTGTCGTTGAGCGGTGTTCCCGACACCGTCTCCTGCGTATTATCAATCTTTACATCTATATCGCCACTCTCCAGCACCACCGGCAGACTGTTGTTGTCGTCGAGAATGATGTTGGCCACCCTGACGGAGTCCATCGTTCCTGCGAACTCAAACTGGCCGTGCACCACGTCACAAGAATCCAAGTTTCTCAAGGACGTGTCTTTCAATACCTTCAGGTACAGCTTCTGCCCATCCAGACCCGACACACTCGTCGTGCCCGTGATATGGAAAGTATTGGCGCAAGACGTCAGGGCTAAAAGACTTACAATGGCGTATAATACTTTATTCATATAATGCGTTCTTACTTTGTAAAGCAAAGATAATACGTATTCGTGAGGGGATAAAATAAATTTATCCTATTTAAAGGTATTGTCTACTCTTTTATATTTTTTTTGGATAGTTCATGGTCTATACGATGTGCCGTATAAACCTCCAGTATGGCTGCAATGAGCAGCAGCACCACCCATTTGTTATATAATATAGAAATGTAAGTTTCCTGATTGGCAAACAACTCTCTGAAGAAGCTGTGTCCCGCATTGGCGTAGGCAGTGTCGGCCATGACAATGCCGGCCACTACAAACAGGATGTCGGCCAGATTCATGATACGCTTAAGCCGTCGCACCGTGAGTTCCTTACCCTCATAGACCTGGAGCAGCTGCATAGTGGCGAAAAGCACTGCGCCAGCCAGAAATACCCAGCACATCACGAGCTGCTGAACCATAAACACGAAGCAGCCCACGCCGATGACCATCAGCACGCCGCCTATAATGAAAAGGATGGATTGAATCTTACTGAGCTGTCTCATCTGATGCTATATCTTCTACATTCTTGTCTTGTGAATTCTCAGGCTTGTCGGTACTCAGCACAAAGATGTCCTCGTCATCGGCCTGCATAAAATAGCGCTCACGGGCAATGCGCTCTATGGTGCGCGGGTCCTTGCGCAGGGCACGAAGCTCTGCCGTGGCACGGTCATTCTGCTGTTCATACTTCTTGATTTCGGCCTTGAGCTGGCTGATATGCAAGTCGTACTTCACTCGCTGCAGAAAACTGTTCTCATCGACAAAGCCTACCAGCACCACACCAATAATGACAGTGATGAGGTACTTGTAATGGGCAATAATGCCCAAGACGTTCAACAGTTTATTACTCATTTCAATTGGACTTTCAATTAGACTACCGATTGTATTGTCTTGCAAAGTTAAACCATTTCAAGCAGAAAAACAAAAGAAAACAACATAATTGTTTTGCCCTTCAGCCTTTTTGAGTTATCTTTGCAAACAATAATTATCAGACCATAATGGACAACAAGGACAATTATATTGTTTCGGCAAGGAAGTATCGTCCGAAGACCTTTGCATCGGTAGTGGGCCAGGAAGCGCTCACCACGACGCTGCGCAATGCCGTAAAGAGCCGCAAGCTGGCGCATGCCTATCTCTTCTGCGGTCCCCGTGGCGTGGGCAAGACGACGTGCGCACGTATCTTCGCCAAAGCCATCAACTGTGAGCACCCCACCGACGATGGCGAGGCCTGCAACGAATGCAACAGCTGCAAGGCATTCAACGAGGGACGCTCGATGAACATCTTCGAGCTCGACGCCGCCAGCAACAACTCAGTGGAGAACATCAAGTCGCTCATGGAGCAGACTCAGATACCACCGCAGACCGGACGCTACAAGGTGTTCATCATCGACGAGGTGCACATGCTGTCAACAGCCGCCTTCAATGCTTTCCTCAAGACGCTTGAGGAACCGCCACAGTACGTCATCTTCATCCTCGCCACTACCGAGAAGAACAAGATTCTGCCCACCATTCTCTCACGCTGTCAGATCTTCGACTTCGAGCGCATGACCGTGCCCAAGATCATCAACCACCTGGAGATGGTGGCAAAGCGCGAGGGCATCACCTATGAGGAGGAGGCGCTCAACGTCATCGCGGAGAAAGCCGATGGCGGCATGCGCGACGCACTGTCTATCTTTGACCAGGTGACGAGCTTCTGCCAAGGGCACATTACTTACCAGAAGGTGCTGCAGGACCTTAACGTCCTTGATGCCGACAACTACTTCAAGATCGTAGACCTGGCACTGACCAATAAGGTGAGCGACATCATGGTGCTGCTCGACAGCATCATTGCCCGCGGCTTCGACGGATCCAATATCATCAATGGGCTGGCCGTACACGTGCGCAACGTGATGATGGCCAAGAACCCAGAGACGCTACCCCTGCTCGAGGTGAGCGACCAGCAACGCCAACGCTATGAACAGCAGGCCAAGACCGCCCCACTGCCTTTCCTCTATAAGACACTGCGCATTCTCAATGAGTGCGACGTCAACTACCGCCAAAGCAGCAACAAGCGGTTGCTGGTGGAGCTGACGCTCATCAGGGTGGCCCAAATCACGCAGCCCGAAGATGCCGACGATGCAGGCGCGGGGCGTAGCCCCATGAGACTGAAATCCCTGTTCAAGCATCAGAATGTCATCCAGCCAAATAAACCGGCTATGCAGGTGGCCGGGGCTGGAGCAAGACTGGCCAGATCGTCTGAATCAGTGCACGCACAGCATGCGCAGAACGACCGCCAAGAAGAGAATAGCCCCGCCAACATACCCTCTACAGCACCAGCCCCCAGTCAGCCCGCCATGCAGGCAACCGCCTCACAAAACGCGCCTTCGGCAACTCCACACACAGGACGCGTGCGATTCGCCATCAAAGACATCGGACCAACCTTCGCCTCATTGCGAAAGCAGAAACAAGAACATTCCTACGCCGACGCCATACAGGTGGACGAGAAAGAGGTGGAAAAGGAAAAGGTGGAGAAACCGGAAGAGAAATTTTCTGACGGCGATCTCATGCAGCAATGGATACTGATGTGCAACCGCATGCCCCAACGCTATGTGGGACTGGCAGCACGACTGAAAAACCTCGTGCCGCACATCACAGACTATCCCAACTTCGAAGTGGTGGTCGACAACCAGCTCATCCTCGACCAGATCATGGGCATCAGAAAGAATATTCGTGCCACCATGCGCCTTAAGCTGCGCAACACGAAGATTGAGTTCATGCCCAGATTGGCCCAACAGGACGAGACCAAGCGTGCGCTTACCCGCACAGAGCTCTTCCATGCGCTGTGTGAACAGAACAAGGACATCGACCGATTGCGCAAGGAACTGGGACTGGAACTGGTATAGAAAAGAGGAGTCCAGAAGTATAGAAGTCCGGAAGTCCTGTCATTACGTTGGCAATACCTAATTGTCAGATACTTTTGCAAATGACAGTTTTTCCGGGCTTTCGCACTTCTGGACTTTTAAGTTCCTGAGCAATCTCAGCATGGAATTTAATACAGTATATCAGTTGTCAGCCAGCAGTTTCTTGATCGACTGCTTCTCGCCCACCACCCAGATGATGTCACCAGGTCGGAACTTTCTTGTCGCACTGATCATTGTCAAGGCATGCTGACCGGCTTCTACCCCTACGAGCATACAGTTGTAATAGTCACGTATGCCACTGTCACCCAACGACTTTCCTATAAGTGGGCTGTCAGCTGACAGCTGCAGCTTCTGCAAATGCATCTCACGGTCCTCAATATGGGGGTCCATGGGCATCACATTGTTCTTCACCGTCTGTCCAAATGCCTGCAGCTGGTCATCGTTACCGATGGCCTGCAGACGGTCGCCGGGAAAGATGATGTCGTCGCCTCCGGGGATGTTGATGCGCTGGTGGCCACGCAGGATGCTACTGATATGTACGCCAAAGCGCGACGACAGACGCAGTTGACGGAGGCTCTGACCCGCCCACTTGGAGTCTTCGGGGATGTCGACATCGGAGACGTGAATATCCCGGTCGATCAACTTGTCCTCAAAGAGCGGACGACGCTGTCCGGTCACCTGAGCGGCGATGTCACGCGAATGCAGGTTCTGTATGAACCGGCGCTCCAACCGTATGGAGCGGTGTTTGAGATTGCGCGACAGAGCCATCAGCACAATCAACACGACCGCCAGCGTGATGACGAGCGCATTGGCAAAACGGGCAAGATAATTGCAGATGTAGAAAAGGATGAAGGCAGCAATGGTGACACGTACCAACACCGTGAAGATGAGTGGCAGGCGGTTGAGACGGCTCTCTGTCCACAACTCACGAAACTCGTCGCTGTGGTTGTTTTTCATCACCAAAGCCCGCATGAACGGGGAAATGAAGAACAACGTGAGAAGTCCCGTCACGCCATTGGCCCACCAGTGCGGCAGGAGATGTCGCGTAAACTGTAACACAAACGTGAGCATGACCGCCGTGACGGCAATGCACAGGATAGTGTAAATCAAAGTATTGACCGCCATCTTGCGCAACAGTTTGTGCCACAGGCCCTGTTCCTTGACCGTTGTCTGATGAGCCGTACCCAGGTGGTTGAGCCGGCGCACCCACCGCCTCGGCAGCACCCGTTCGAGCGTGTTGTAAGCAGGCGAGGCCGCACGTATCATATAAGGTGTCAGGAAGGTGGTCACCACACTCACTGCCACAATCACAGGATAGATGAAATCGCTGATGACATGAAGAGACAAGCCCAAAGAGGCAATGATGAAAGCAAACTCACCTACCTGCGCCATAGAGAAGCCGCAACGCATGGCCGTCTTCAGTGGCTGACCACTGAGCATGAAGCCAAACGTGCCAAAGATGGCCTGACCAAGCACAATGGTCACCACGAGAGCCACGATAGGTCCAGCGTATTTGACAAGCACCTCGGGATCAACAAGCATGCCTACAGACACGAAGAAGATGGCACCAAAGAGGTTCTTGACGGGAAGCACCAGACGCTCGATGTGCTCCACCTCAATGGTTTCTGCCAAAATACTGCCCATAACAAAGGCTCCGAACGCCGAGCTGAAACCTACCGCCGTGGAAATCCACGCCATGGCACAGCACAGGCCCAGCGATACGATGACCAGCGTCTCGTCGGTCATGAGCTTGCGCGTCACTCTGAGGAACGTAGGCACCACGTAAAGGCCGACAACAAACCACAACACCAGGAAGAAGCCTATCTTCAGCAATGACTCTATCATCTGCCCACCATCGGGATTGTTGCCGCTGGCAACGGCCGACAGCATAACCATCATCACAATGGCCAGGATATCCTCCAGAATGAGCACGCTCATCACCAGTCCGGCAAAGCGCTGTTGCCGCAAGCCCATATCGTCGAAGGCCTTATAGATGATGGTAGTCGACGACATGGCCAGCATGCCGCCGAGGAAGATGCAGTCCATGCGTTCCCAATCGAAGGCATGCCCCACTATCATGCCGAGCATCGCCATTGAGAAGACGATGCTCACGGCGGCAATGACAGGCGCCATGCCCATTTTCAGAATCTTTTTAAACGAGAAGTCAAGCCCCAGAGAGAACAGCAGGAACATCACGCCAATGTCAGCCCAAGTCTGGATGTCGGCCTTGTCGATGACCGACATGGTAAGAGGCATGTGGGGTGACACCACGAAGCCGGCCACGATGTAGCCAAGCACAAGGGGCTGGTTGAGTTTCTTGAAAAGCAAGGTCACCACGCTGGCCACAATAAGGATCAGCGCAAGGTCCTTGATAAGGTCGGGAAGTTCTGCCATCTAACTGCAATTAATAGAAAGGGAAGTGTAAACAAAAAAGTGCAGGTCATGCCTTGCTTTAAGGAAAAGAAGAAGGGGAAGGCGTATCAAAATTGGAGAAGTTCAGAAGTTCGGAAGTTCAGAAGTTCAGTCAAATGCATAAATATCTGACATTAAGGTATCATTATAGTAATGACAGAACTCCTGGACTTCTGAATTTCCGGACTTCTTCAATTTTGACACACCCTCTTTATAGCGTCAGGCTGCCACTGTTGGCAACCTCATCAATCATTGAAAGACTCAGTGAGCTCACAGATCTTTGTGATGACCTGTACAGCCTTCTGCATGACCTGTATTGACACAAACTCATAGGGACCGTGGAAATTGACGCCTCCGGCGAAGATATTGGGACAAGGCAGACCACGGAACGAGAGCTGTGCGCCATCAGTGCCACCACGGATGGGCTCCACCTTTGGTGTTACGCCACTCTCCTGCATGGCTTTCAGTACGATGTCAATGACATACATGTTGGGGTCAATCTTCTCCTTCATGTTGTAGTACTGGTCCTTCAGCTCAATGCTTACGGTGCCTTCTCCGTACTTGTCGTTCATCTGCCGTGCGATGTTCTCCATGAAGTCCTTGCGGTCCTCAAATTTCTTGCGGTCGTGGTCGCGAATGATATAGCTCAGCTTTGCCTCTTCACAATGACTGTTGATGGACAACAGGTGATAGAATCCCTCATAGCCCTCGGTCGTCTCCGGGATGTCAGTATCAGGGATATGGCTGTTGAACTCACAGGCGAGCCTTGAAGCGTTGACCATCTTACCCTTGGCATAACCGGTATGAACGCTCACCCCCTTGATGGTGACCTTTGCACTGGCAGCGTTGAAGTTTTCATATTCCAGGTCACCGATATCGCCACCATCCATGGTGTAGGCCCAGTCGCAACCGAATTTCTCCACATCGAAGTGATGGGCACCCATGCCAATCTCCTCATCCGGATTGAAGCCTACACGAATGTCGCCGTGCTTGATTTCGTCATGGTCGCGCAGGTAACACATGGCCTGAACGATTTCTGCAATGCCGGCTTTGTCGTCAGCGCCAAGCAGCGTCGTGCCGTCGGTGACAATCAGATCCTCCCCCTTGTGGGCCAGCAGCTCCGGAAACTTCTTGGGCGAAGACACAATGCCCGGAGAGAGCTCGATGTCGCCGCCATCGTAATGGGACACAACGCGGGCCTTGATGTTGGCGCCACTGGCATCGAGTGCAGTGTCGTAATGAGAGATAAAGCCGATAGTGGGAGTCTTTTTCTTGCTGTTGCCGGGAAGCGTGGCATAGATATAACCCATCTCGTCCATCTCCACATCCTTCAGGCCCTCCTGCTCCAGCTCTTCCTTCAGATACTTGGCAAAGATGAGCTGCTTGGAGGTACTGGGAACTGTCTCGGAGTCCTCGGCCGACTGTGTATCAAACTTAGTGTAATTGATAAATCGTTCTACTATATCCATGTGATATTAAAGATTTGTGAATTCTTTATCACAAAGATACTCATTTTTACGGCCTCACATAGGAAAAAGGTTGTTAAAGTTATTTAAACTTGCAAACAACTTGGCAAGACCATGACAACTCGCAACTAACGCACGCCGTTCATGCACTCATGGCACCTCAGGCACTTACACTTTGCACGTTCAGCTTCCGTCAATACCCCAATAACAAACGATCGCCAAGCCGCAACAATAACGACTTGGCGATATATGGATTGGTGACCCCGGTGGGACTCAAACCCGCGACACTCAGAACCGGAATCTGATGCTCTATTCAACTGAGCTACGGGGCCATACCATGACGGTTTCTGTCGTGCAAAGGTAGTAAATCTTTTTGGTAAAGCAAAACAATGACTGAAAAAATATTGAGGACATCGTCAGAAACATCTTATTTTTGGATAATTCAGCATCCCTGCAAGTTTCAAGAGAGCCACTCTGGCAATGTCTCAGCCCAAGAGCCGGTTCTCAAGGACGAAAAGGAAGTGCATCAATAACAAAAGTCCAGAAGTCGGAAGTGCTGCCATCACATTCATAATACCTGTCTACCAGATACCTGTGCATATGACTGAACTTCCGGACTTCTGAACTTCCGGACTTCTAAAACTACCAATGTTTACTTTTGGTCTTTCTTATAGAAGTACTTCCACAATGGTGCCACCATGAGCGCTTGCTTGAGTTCGTCACGCTCCAAGATGTCACGCACCTGCTGTTCGGTGAGCAGATAGACATCAAGGTCTTCCGCTTCATCGAAATGCTGTTGGCCCATAGGGCGCACACCACGTGCGATGTAGGTATGGGAAATATTGTTGCAGGCACTCGGATTGGAGCAGCTCTCCATAAACAACTCCCATTCACCGCCACCAAAGCCCGTTTCTTCCATCAGCTCGCGTTGGGCCGCATGCATAGGTTCCTCACCTTTCTCCACGACACCAGCGGGTATCTCCCACTCCACGATGTCAAGACCATGGCGGTACTGCCGCTCGAAGACATACTTTCCATCATCGGTGATGGCAATGACATTGATCCAGTCGGGATACTCAAGACACCAGTAGGCGGGATTAATATTGCCGTTGGGCAACTGCATGCAGTCTTTACGCACGGTCATCCAAGGCTCTTTGAGTATGTACTCAGAGGAGAGCGTTTTCCAGCGCAACTCCTCATCACTACGATGTTTCATCTTGACGAATACTTAATTAAATCTTATTCAAATCGACCATATCGTGATGCTTCAAATGGCGTTCCTGCACGAGCTGCAGCAGTTTCTGCTTGCGCTTAGGCTGAATGAGACGTCTTACGAAGATATTGGGGATGGCCACACCAAGGGCAATGAACAGGATGACCAGCGATGCCTTGATGGCCCAGTTGAATGCGAACGTGAGCTCACCTACTACTCCATCCATCTCAATGAATCCAAACAGCGCACGGTACATCATGACTCCAGGAATCATAGGAATGACCGACGGAATGGCGATCACCTGATGAGGAATGTGGTGCCAGTGCTGCGACTTTGTGGCAATGATGCTGACGAGGGCCGAGCCGACGAAAGATCCGATGATAATGCCCATGTCAAGTCCTGTGTTTCCGTTGCTCGGACCGAGGTTGACGAAGTTGCGGGTGCACACGGCGATGATACCTGTAACGGCCAGTACGGGCATGATGCGTTTCGGTGTATTGTAGATAGTGGCAAAGCCCATGGCTGAGACGGCGGCTGCAATCGCATAGTAGTAGAACGGATTGTGAGGCGTCATCGAGAGTGTCTTCACGAAGTTGTCAATGCCACATATCTGAATGGCGAAGGCAATGCCGAACGACATGGCCAGGATCATCATCAGCGTGGTCACGGCACGTGTGATGCCCACTTGCACGTAGTCGCTCACCATGTCGCTGACGAAGTTGATGAGTGGTACGCCCGGCACGATGAACAGCGTGCAGGCCATCAGCGGATGGTAAGGCGTGTCGGAGTGCATGAAGGCCGGAAGTGCGCTGGCCACCGTTGGATTGAGCGATAGAAATGTAGTGAGCCATGCCAGCAACGTGGCCAGGAAGGCACAGATGGCAATGTTCACGTAGCCGTTCCAATGTAGCTTACCCAAAAACATCTTCAGGCGGAAGCCGAGGATGGCGGGAATGGAAGCATAGAAAAATGCCGGCCAGTCACAGCCAAACTGAATGCAGAAGCCACCGCAGGCAAAGCCTGCCGCTACGGCAATCATCCATGGAGAGTACTGCTTGTGCACATGCTTCAACTCGTTAAGTTCCTGCTCGTAGCGGTCAAGACTCCAGTCCTCACGGATGGCCGTCCACAACATCTTACTGACCCGGGAGATGACGGTAAACTCAATGCAGTGACTGTCCACACGCTGGTATTTGGAAAACGAGTGCGTCTGGTCACTCAGGTTGACCATGATGATGTTGTAGTTGAGATGGATGTGGATGTACTCCTTCGGCAGTCCGAGATAGGCCTCACAACGCTCCATATTGCGCATGATGCGGGGACAGTCGGCATTGCTGGCCATCAGGATGCATCCTGTCTGCACCAGCAGGTCGAGTTTACGGCGCAGCAACTGCACCCCCTCGCCCTCATACTCAGCGTGGTTGCCACTGTTGCTGGAATCACTCTCTTCTTGCAGCAGGATCTGCTCCAACTTCTCTGTGTCTTGGAAATATTCGTTCGTATCGTCCATTGTTATAATGTGTGATATATTGTTATGACATGAAGACCATGATGAGAATCTGAATACCAATGATACGCAGGAACATGGCAAACGGATAGACCGTGGCATAACCGGCCGACGGCAGGTCGCTGGTGGTGAGGCTGTTGGAGAATGCCAATGCGGGAGGATTGGTGTTGCCACCAGCCAGCACGCCCATGAGCGTATAGTAATTGATATGGAAGAAATAGCGGCCGATGATGCCACCAAGCAGGATAGGCAGCATCGTAAGAATCATACCGTAGCCAATCCAGGCAAGACCCTGCTCATTGATCAGCGTATGGAAGAAGTCGGATCCTGCACCCAGTCCTACGCAGGCGAGGAACATCGTGATGCCAATTTCGCGCAACATCATGTTGGCAGAAATTGTGTTGTAGGTGATCAGATGGTAGCGGGGACCAAAGTAACCCATCAGGATGGCCACAATGAAGGGGCCACCGGCCAGTCCTAAACGGATAGGCGTGGGGATGCCTGGAATCACAATGGGCACGTTGGCCAGGATGCAACCGAGGGCAATGCCCAAGAAGATGGGGATAAGGTTGGGATAGTTGAGTCGCTTGAGAGAGTTACCCAGCATCTTCTCAATCTTGCTCTGTGACAATTCGCTGGCTACGACCGTAAGTCTGTCGCCCAACTGCAGACGCAGATGGGGATGAGCTACGAGGTCGACACCATTACGGTTGACACGCGTCACGGTAGCGCCGAAGTTGGTATTCAGGTTGAGTTGCTGGAGAGTCTTACCGTTGAGTTCCGGACGGGTGACGAGGATACGGCGTGAGATGAGTTCCTTGCCATAAGGAGCCCAGTCGAAGTCGATCTGCTTACCGATGAGCGCCGTGATGGCATCGATGTCGGCAGGTGCCGCCACCACGAGCAGGCGGTCGTGCTGATGGAGTTGCGTCTGGCCATTGACCACTGCATTATGTTCTTGCTGGCCCTCCATAATGATACGGGAGATGACGAAATGTCGGTGAATGATGTTCTTCACCTGTGCAACAGTCTGACCATCAATACGCTGGTTGGACACTTCAAGGGTGAAGGAGCGCACGGTGAGCTGTTCCAGTTGTCCCAGTCCACGCTCAGCCTCATTCTCTTCCCGTGTAGGTTTGATTCGGAGAATATAGCGCAACAGGATGAACGACAGGATAACGCCAATCACACCCATGGGATAAGCCAGCGCATAACCTGTGGCAATCTCAGGAGCCTCAACACCCTTCAGCCCGAAGTAGGCCTGCTGGGCCGCTCCAAGGCTCGGCGTGTTGGTGACAGCACCCGAAAGGATACCGGCCAGGGCCGTCATCGACGTGCCGGTAGCATAATGGAGACCAATGACAAGCACAAAACTGATGAGAATGGTAACGACGATCAGCATGTTGAGCGACAGTCCACCTTTTTTGAAAGAGGAGAAGAAACCCGGGCCTACCTGCATACCGATGCAATAGACAAACAGCACCAGGCCAAACTCACGCATGAAATGGAGCAGCTCCATATTGAGATTGAGATTGAAATAGCCAAACACAATACCAATGATGAGCACCCAAGTGAGTCCTAACGAAACGTTCTTTACCTTAATCCTGCCCAAGAGAAGGCCAAGGGTGATGACTAAAGAAAGAATAAAAATGGAATGGGATACGCCACCACCCCAATAGGCTGCGGACCCCATAAACAAGTTCCTTAATAATTCCATCTTAAAAATTACACTAACATTATACTAACATGATTGTCATCCCAGACACACGTCTAAGACTAATACCGGTGCAAAGGTACGATTATTTTAGCAGTTAACGTTAAAAAGATAGAAAGAATTGAGTCTAAATGCACGTTGCTTAGAAGTGATTGCCGTATAAGATGTTATTGTAATCCAGAAGTATTCATTAAGCAGACAAATGCAATATTCACTGCACATGCCTGCCCGTTGACGGTGTCATCTGATGTTGACCCTCAGGCGCTGTCCATTTACCAGCCAACTATCTATTGTCCAATGCCCAGTGCCCTTACAATGGCTTTGCCCCAATACTGGGCCAGCACACTAGCCCCCTCTTCATTGGGATGCAGCCAGAAGTCACAATCATGATAGCCCTTCTCGTGGACGAGCATGGTGGCGTAATGCTCCTTGAAATAGCGGTAGGCATCACGGTCGCCGGCATGCACCTGTCCGGGATAACGCACGTCGAAGTGCTTCACGATCTTCTTCACCTGCTTGAAGTACACTGTCAACATCTTCTGCCCTTCCTTGGTCTGCAAGCTTCCGTTACGGGTGGTGAAGGGTGCCGAGAAGTATATTGGCCGATGGAGCACGAACTGTGCCTTGGGATAGATGGCCAGCAAGGAATCGATGATAAGCTCCATATTGTGCTCGTACATAAAAGGAGTCGTACGGCTGTTGCCCGGCCGCTCTGCGGCATCATTGGTTCCCAGCATGATGGAGAAGACCAATAGCCCATTTGGATGCTCCGCCATGATTCGGGACGTTGCCGATTTTAGTTCGTTCCAATAGTTGGTGATGCCCGTTTTGGCAGGCACGAAGTTAAACGTGGTCCGTCCACTCTTTCCCATGTTCACAACGTGACACTCACCCACGCCCGGCTGCCGTGCCAGCCATTGACCACAAACGATTGGCGGTGCAGTCTTCTTAGGGTTCTTGTGCAAGGCTCCAAAGGTAATGCTGTTGCCTACGAACACCACATTATAGTCCTGCTGTGCCCTCACGGCTGACACCAACTGAAGCAAGAAGAACAATATCAAAATCTTTTTCATTGCTTTATTATCTTATATACTATGCTCATTCGAAATGACAACGGCATGGCCATTTATTACACCTTCTTTTATATGTTATCAAATAAAATGCGTATTTTTGCCAAAACTTATTTTATGACTGTTCAGCATATGGAAACGATTCAGAACGAGCAGCTCCGTGTTGTCGTCTCACCCCACGGAGCAGAGTTGCAGAGCATTAAAAACGCAAAGGGCCACGAGTATCTCTGGCAGGCCGATCCTAAGTACTGGGGCCGCCACTCCCCCATTCTCTTTCCGGTTGTCGGCACCCTCTGGAACGGCACGGCTCATTTTGGGAACACCGACACTCACATGGGACGTCACGGTTTTGCACGCGACATGGACTTCGAGCTCATTGCCAAGGGTGACGAGCAGGTAGTGTTCGCCTTGCACGACAACGAGGAGACCCGCACCAAATACCCTTGTCACTTCAATCTGGCCGTGAGCTACAAGCTCAAAGGCAACACGCTGAAGGTGACCTGGCATGTGGAGAACACCGACGACAAACCCATCGCCTTCCAGATTGGCGGTCATCCGGCATTCAACCTTCCCGAAGTCACGGCAAATGATGCCATGCACGGCCGGCTGCAACTGGACAACACCGCTCCCATCCGCCGCTTTATCGATCATAACAGCGGCTGTCTCGACGCCAGCCGTCACGAGACGGTCGACACGGAAGACGGACTGCTCGCATTCAACGAAGACACCTTTAAGAACGATGCACTTATCTTCGACCACAGTCAATTGCACCAGGTAGCACTGCTCAACCCCGACGACACACCGGCCGTCGTGGTCAGTTTCAAATCGCCAGCCGTCGGCATCTGGTCGCCTTACGGCAAGAATGCTCCGTTCATCTGCATCGAACCCTGGTATGGCGTTACCGACTTAGTGGATTACGACGGCAACTTTGCCGACCGTTATCTGACCAACAGTCTGTTGCCAGGTTCCAGTTTCATGAGCCAGTACACCATCACCTTGGGCTGAGCCTTCACGCTCGAGCCCTCATGGTTATGACACCTTAGAACGCTTCACGGTACTTGCTCTCGTCCTTGTCGTGCAACATCGACAAGTACGACTGGTACCGGCTCTCCGCTATGTAATGGTCTTCTACGGCCTTACGCACGGCACAGCCAGGCTCATGCGTATGAGTGCAGTTGTTGAAGCGGCAGTCCTTGGAGAAACGGAAAATCTCCTTAAAGTAACTGCCTATCTCCTCCGGTTCCATATCGAAAGTACCAAAACCCTTGATGCCCGGTGTATCAATGACATAGCCGCCTTGCGGCAGTTCCATCATTTCGGAGAAGGTAGTGGTATGCATACCTGTGTCGTGGGCATCGCTGATGGCAGCTACCCTGGCATCGGCATTGGGGATGAAGAGGTTGAGCAGGGTGGACTTGCCCACACCACTGTTGCCGCTGAGCAGGGTCACCTTGTCGTGCAACAGCTTACTCAAGTCGTCGACTCCCTCACCGGTCACCGCCGACACCTGCCGGCACTCATAGCCCACCGTCTCATAGAGGTTGACCATCATCTCCTGGTAGTGGCGTGCGTCAGCGTCGAGCAGGTCGGTCTTGTTGAACACCAGGACCACCGGCACACTGTAAGCCTCAGCTGAAGCCAGGAAGCGGTCGATGAACGTTGTTGATGTCTCAGGATGAGCCACCGTCACTATCAGAAAAGCCTGGTCGAGATTAGCGGCTAGAATATGGCTTTGCTTCGAAAGGTTCTGCGACTTGCGTATGATGTAATTCTTTCTATCGTCAATGGCCGTGATAAAGGCGGTTCCCTCAGCATTAACCACGATATCAACCCCGTCGCCCACAGCCACGGGGTTGGTACTGCGTATGCCTTTCAACCTGAAATTGCCCTTTATCTTACTTTCTATCACCTGCCCGTCATCGGTCTTGACGGTGTACCACGAGCCGGTGTTCTTGATGACAATCCCGTGCATTGAAAAAGCCATTGGTTCCGACTACACCGTCATGATTTCCTTTTGCTTGGCCTGCAGCGTAGCGTCAATATCCTTGATATACTTGTCGTGCAGCTTCTGCAAGTCATTTTCGGCGTCCTTCTCCTGGTCTTCCGACAGTCCGTCCTTGATGGCCTTCTTGAGCTTTTCCTTGTATTCGGCACGCACATTGCGCACCTGCACCTTGGTCTGCTCACCAATCTTGTTGCACTGCTTCACCAGCTCCTTACGGCGCTGCTCGGTAGGTTGCGGCAGGCGCAGGATGACCATCTCACCGTTGTTCTCCGGAGTGATGCCCACATCGCTGTCCATGATACCTTTCTCAATGTCCTTGATGGCCTTGCGCTCCCAAGGACGGATGGTGATGGTACGGGCATCGGGCACCTGAAGGGCTGCCACCTGGTTGAGGGGTACCTTCTGTCCATACGACTCCACTCTTACACTGTCAAGAATGGCGAGGTTGGCACGGCCGGCACGTATGCGTGACAAATCCTCCTGTAGAAACTTGGCGCTCTTCTGCATTTTTTCCTCGGCGCTCTTCAAGGTTGCTTTAACGTCTATCATAATTGGAATAGGATTTAAATGTTAATCTGATTACAAATTTAAGCGGTTTTTTCGATAATGGCAAATTATTCTGCACATTATTGAGCCAAACCATCATTTTTTTTGCAAGCCGCCACCATATTGGTTAAATTCACGAACTCTTCCACCGTCAACTGCTCGGGACGCCGTGTCATGATGTCCTGGGCAAAGAACGTGGCGTCGGGCATGGTGTCAGCACTGAAGAGCTGGCGCAGCGACACACGCAGCATCTTGCGACGCTGGTTGAAAACGGCCTTCACCACCCGCCGGAACAACGACTCGTCGCAACCGAGATTGCTTACGCCATTGCGCGTCATGCGGATGACGGCACTCTTCACCTTTGGCGGCGGATTGAACACGTTCTCGTCGACCGTGAACAGATACTCGGTGTCATACCATGCTTGTATCATCACACTCAGAATGCCATACTGCTTGTTGCCTGGCTTCGAGGCGATGCGCTCGGCCACCTCACGCTGTATCATACCCGTGCAACAGGGGATGAGGTCCTTGTTGTCAAGCATCTTAAAGAATATCTGGGACGAGATGTCGTAAGGATAGTTGCCGGTCAGCACGAACGGCCGACCTTCAAACACGCGGTTCAGGTCCATACGCAGGAAATCCTCCCCGATGACGTTGTCACGCAACTTGGGAAAACGCTCATGCAGATAACGCACGCTCTCGGCATCGATCTCCACGGCCTTCACCTCCCGCGGCTTCTCCACGAGATACTGTGTGAGCACGCCCATGCCCGGGCCAATCTCCAACACGGGAATGTCAGGACACGCATCTACCGTATCGGCAATGCGCTTGGCTATATTGAGATCGGTCAGGAAATGCTGACCAAGGTTCTTCTTCGGTCTTACTTGTCTCATTGTCTTATTATCGTCTTATTATTTTCTTTTCCGGCAGATGAGCCATCTTCACCCTATCCTACTCTGGCCGACAGCCCAATGACGGTGAAATGGCATCCGTGCCAATTAACGTTGTAAAAGTACAAAAAACTTTCTGATTCGCCACATGTTTTCACGAAAAATTCAACTTTTCATGCACACCCGATAAACCCGGTGGCTTTAGTTTTATAAGCAAAACCAGGTGAAGGAAAAGAAAATGGTCATCGGCAGGCTTCCGCTCCCGATGGAGCTTTGGGTCAAAAGTTACGTGATAGCCTTTCGAGCAAGCTCGCAGGCTATCCGTAACTTTAGACCCACACCCAAGGTGTCAAGCTTGTCGATGACGAAAATCGCTTCGCGCAAAATTGCCCTTCGGGCATAAAATAAGCCTATCGGAAAAATCACTTGATAATCTTCGTGGTCGATTATTGCAAATTGCCATTTATATTTTATGCACCGTAGGTGCAATTTTATGCCGAAGCAATTTTCTTCATGGACTGGCT
>ONQB01000029.1 GCA_900319905.1 uncultured Prevotella sp.
GTTTTATTTGTTTTTGTAAAAAAGTGGCATTCTAGAGTTCCATTCTTCAACCACAGGGTTTGTCGGGTGCGCCCAGAAGTCCTGTCATTAGAAGAAGCCGGTTATTTGACAGAACCCCCTTGGGGGGTCCTAACAATACAACATTCACCACTTTGGCTTATGAAAGGCAAAACCAACTCCCTTTCAACCTTCAATTGTAATTAGCCCCTCCCCTCAGGTGGGGGAGGGAGCCGCGCGCAAAGCGCGCGGGGGTGGGGCCGGAACCACGCAAAGCGCGCGGGGGTGGGGCTGCCTACTCCTCCCTCAGTTCCAACGCCACACTCGCATCATTATAATTGATGAGCGAGCGGAGGTTGAGTCCCACCTCCATGAGCGTCTTACCACTGATCACCTTACCGTCGAGGCTGCATGGCCGTTTCTCATCCCACGGCGTGAGTTCCTTGATGCGGTAGTTGCGGTTGGGATCGAGACCACCGAGCTGCACTGACGGAATCTTCTGATTGAAGAGATAGTTGTAGTTGTAGGCAAAGAAAGCCGCACGGCTCTTGTCATTGCTCACATACATGAGCGAAGCCACACCGTCGCCCTCATACGGCGAGTGGAGACGGTAGAGGTCGCCCAACTGCACCACATCCCGTATCTGCTTGTAAGCCGCGATGCCCCGCTTGGCGAAGGCGAAGTCGGCCTTGCTCATCTGACTGGGTTGCAGTTCCATACCCAGACGACCCGTCATGGCCACATCCAGACGGAACTTGATGGGCGTGACACGACCCGTCTGATGGTTGCGCTCAGCACTGACGTGGGCGGCGATGGCCATAGCCGGGAAGTAGTTGAGCTCACCCCACTGGATGAACAACCGCATCTTCGCGTCGGTGTCGTCACTGCCCCAGAACTCATCGAAGTAAGGCAGCATGCCGTAGTTGATACGACCGCCACCGCTCGAGCAGTCCTGGATGACGAGTTTCGGGTATTTGGCACGGATGCGCTGCAAGGTCTTGAGCAGACCCAGCTGATAGTCGACGTAGATCTGCGACTGCTTGTCGGCAGGCAGATACGGCGAGCCGTAGTCCATGAGCGGCGCGTTGCAGTCCCATTTGATATATGCGAGGTCGGGGTTCTCCGTCATCAGGTCATCGACGACGTGGAACACGAAGTCCTGCACCTTCGGGTTGGTCAGGTCGAGCACGACCTGCGTGCCGCCACGTCCCGTGGACAGCTCACGGCCTTTGCCGCGCAGCACCCAGTCGGGGTGCTTCTCGTAGAACTCGCTCTTGGTGTTGGCCATCTCCGGCTCTATCCAGATGCCGAACTTCAGTCCGTCGGCCGTGGCCTCCTTGACGAGGGCACCGATGCCACCGGGCAGCTTGGTTTTGTTCACCCTCCAGTCGCCGAGGCTGGAGTGGTCGTCATTGCGCGGGTACTTGTCGCCGAACCATCCGTCGTCCATGACGAACATCTCACCGCCGATGCCGGCCCAGTCCTTCATCATCTCCTTCATCTTGTCCTCGGTGATGCCGAAGTAGACACCCTCCCAGGAGTTGAGCAGGATGTCGCGGGGCACGCTGCCGTTGTGCAGCTTATACTGTCGGGCCCAGCGGTGGAGCGCACGGCTCACGCCGCCCTTGCCCTCATCGGAGAAGGTCATGCACAGCTCGGGCGTGGTGAAGGTCTGACCGCCGTCGAGCAGATAGGGCGACTCCTCCTCGTTGATGCCCGCAATGAGGCTCAGCGACGTGTTCTTCGCGTCGACCTTAAGCTTATAGTTGCCGGGCCAGGCGAGTGTGGCACCCAATACCTTTCCGTGGGTCTCGCTCAGCGCGCCGTCCTCCGAGATCATCAGCGACGGAGAGTCCTCCTGCGTGTTCTGCAAGCCGTTGCGGTTGGCAATGACCTTCTGGCCATTGGTCAGCCGCTCCTCGTCGACGAAGTTTTCGGCCGCCCACGATCCATGCTGGTGACTCATGTAGTTGTCGCCACGGGGCAGGCTGACGAAGGCGGAGTTGTACTTGAGCAGACGCACGGCCTTGCGCCCGCCGTTCTTGATCTCCACCCAGGTGGAGATGACATCGGTGCCGTTGTAGGCCTTGAACACCTGTGTGACCTGCACGGGATAGACCTTGTCGCGCATGACGACACGCAGCAGACGCCCCTCGCTGTCGGTGGTCTCGTCAACATGGTCGACGACGAGGTCGAGCGTCATGTTGCCGTCAGGCTGCTGAATGGCGATGGCCTTCTCGCCCTCCGTATGCAAGCCGAAGGCGGGATAGCTGGGACGGTTGAGCGCCATGCCCGTGGAGAAGATCTCGCCGGCATTGGTCACCTTCGGTCCATAGAACTGAAACAGCGGCGCACGGTCCTTGTCGGCCGTCACCATGAGCGAGGTGTGAGGCGTGCTCACAAGATAGTTGCCGGCCCACGCGGGCGTCAGGCAAAGAGATAGAAGGATTGCTAATGGTTGTCTCATATGACGTAAGATTTGTTTTAGGATAAAGCGTGTCAGACAGCTCAGCCGATGGCCTGACCAAGACGCAGGCCACCCCACACGGCAACGAAGCCGAGGACGAGGCTCAGCATGATGTAAGCGGCCAGCATCAACGGATGATTGCCGGCCAGCACGTTGCTCTCCTTCATGAATGTGGAGAACGTGGTGAAACCACCGCACAGACCTGTGGTGAGCAACAGCCGTGTGTCAGGCCGAAGACCCCAGAACGTACCATTGGCCTGGGGCAGACCGGAGAAGAAACCAATGAGCAGACAACCGAGGATGTTGACCACGAAGGTGCCGGCGGGAAAAGGAGTGGCCACCAACAACCCTGTGACCTTGGAAATCAAGAACCGAAGACCGCCTCCGAAGAAGCTGCCCAAAGAGACTAAGAATACTTCTCTCATGCTTGCTGTATATACGTATCATGTTGCGGCACGTAACATGCGCACCGCTTTGATAAGGCAAAGTTACGTCAAAAATCATAAAGGAGCGACAAAACAAGGAGATATTTACGCCACACGGAACGGGTTTGACGAAAATATACTATCTTTGCAACATCAAGCAGGTGGGCGGAAAGCCACACGACCTTGACAAATAACCATTTAACAAAGAGAAGATTCATGAACTATTTCATTATTGTCAACGACGCTCAGCAGGGTCCTTATACGATTGACGAACTGCGTCAGCGTCACATCACTCAGGAAACGCTCGTCTGGTGCGAGGGCATGGCCAACTGGCAGCCGGCCTGGCAGGTGGAAGAGCTGCGCACACTGTTCTTCAACGCCGGCAACGGCCAGGCTACACCTCCACCCATCCCCGGTGCCACCAACGTACCCATCCCACCCGTCAACGGCACGTCAGACGACACACAAGGCACCAGCAACGGACCGGTCAATGACGGACCCGCCTACGGCGGACCTGTCAACGGAGTACCTGTCAACGGCGACGGGCAGAACGGCGACAAAAAACGGAAAAGTCGCAAGACGCTATACATTACACTGGGCATCATCGCCTTCATCCTCTTCCTCATGGCGCTCACCAACCCCAACCGGGCCGAGCACCAGCAGGCTATCCTCGCTGCCATGGACACGACGTCGGTGGAAAGTGAGGAGGACGCCAACAGCCCGGCAGGACGCTCCATCATGGACTATGTCATGAAGGTGGGCAAGACCATCGCTAACGAGATGATCAGGGAACAGGTGATGAACAACCTGGAGTATCACAACTATGTGTTCTTCTCCACGACGACGCTGCACAGTGACCTGGTGGGGCATGACCTGCGCACGTCGACGGGTTTCTTCGGACACGTGAAGGTGGTGAGCCTCACGTCCGTCGTCCCCCAGTTCTTCCAGCAGATGACGGGCTTCGACCGTGACGGGGAGAGCATGGACGAGCAGGATAACGGCGATGACAACGGCGTACAGGGCGAAGAGACGACAGTGGAGACGCAGACGGTGAAGAAAAACGGCGTCACCGTCGACTCCGTCACAAAGCGCATGACAAAGCGGCTGGCCAACGACGTGGCGCGGAAGGTGAAGCAGGAGGTGAAGCAGCAAACCGACAGTACTACATCCAAAGATGTCGACGGCATCATCGACCAGGTGCTCCAATTCATCAAAGACCTGCTGTAGCAGTGACGGAGCTACGGCGAGATGAAGCGATTCCCCTCGAATATGAGAAGGCCGTTGATTTGAGAAGTTCAGAAGTCCGGTCATTAGAGGAAGCCATTCATTTGACAGAACCCCCTTGGGGGTTCCGGCAACATAGCGAGGGGATGAGCGAATGAGCGTCAGCGAATGAAGCGATTCCCCTCGAAAACAAGGCGGGGTATAAATAACTCGCTACCCCCTTGGGGGTTGCGGCAATATAATTATGGTGCATCCGTGAAATGCATCCGTGAAACATCATGCAACATGGACATGGACGATACGCCGAATACATCACATTGCCGCAACCCCCAAGGGGGTAGCGATTTATTTTATCCCATCCATGCTACGAGGGGAAGAGGTTCGCTCCGCTCACCTCATCCCCTCGCTATGATACCGGAACCCCCAAGGGGGTTCTATAATTTGAGAAGACCGGCGATTTGAGAAGACCGGGGATTTGAGAAGTTCTATGATTTGAGAAGTTCAGAAGTACGGAAGTTCAGAAGTCCAGTCATTTGAAGAAGCCGGTCATTTGAAAGAACCCCCTTGGGGGTTCCGGCAACATAGCGAGGGGAAGAGCGAATGAGCGACAGCGAATGAAGCGATTCCCCTCGAACCTCGCAACATGACGCGTACAATAATTCGCTACCCCCTTGGGGGGTGCGGCATTATTAAATACAATGCATCCAATCAACAATTCAAGTTTCGCATGCTAATAATTACGTATAGCCAAGACCGGCCCCTGCGAAGCGTTTGTAACTTGCGGAACTTGAATTATCAACCAATACCATCTCCCATTCAACCGCCAATTGTAATTAGCCCTCCCCTCAGGTGGGGGAGGGAGCCGCGCGCTTTAGCGCGCGGGGGTGGGGCTCCATTGCCCACACAAATCCCTTGGCCGTTCTGATGCCATTGTCCTGGAAGTGGTTGCCGGGGTTCATCTCAAGGACAACAGGGATGTGCTGCGCCTGAATGATCTCGAGCTGTTGATGGATGCAGTCGTCAACGGTGGCAAGCAACGGCGTGCGGGTGTGGCTTTCGCGGTCACCAAGGCTCAGATAGACAGCACCGGCACGCATGGGAGTGCGCATGGCAAAAGAAATCCAGTCACGGAACCATACCGACGGCGAGGCACCGACCACGGCACTGAACGTATGCTGCGTACCGGCCCAGAGGGAGAACAGCCCCGCAAGGGAGTAGCCGCCGAGGATGACGCGCCAAGCGGTACTGGCTGCCTCGACATCGGCCACGTCGGAGCCTGCTGAGCGGTTAACCGTGGCGGAGCAGGCCGAGCGGTCGGCGGTGTCGGGCACGTCGATGACAGAGTACCTGCCCTGACCCGGCTGCATATCGTCGCACAACGGCTTGGCCTGCACAACAGCCGGAATGACACTCTTCAGGAGCAGGTCCAGCGTGCGCGGCGCACCATTGCCAAAGGTCGTCTTACCAAAGACAGGCGGGGCCGGCCACGGTGACAGCTCGTCGAACCAGCGCTTGACAGGGACCGCAACCAGCACAAAGGACGCGGTGGTGTGGACCGTCAGATAGTCGACCTCCGACTGAAGCTCTTCCAAATCATGACTGTCGACCGGTTGCAACAAGATGGCCGGCCGATGCTCAGGGGCCTCGTCTGTCGCCTTATATGAATAAGCTTTAAGTTGCATAATAAATTTTTTAGGAGTAATGAGCTTCACTACTTTCTAAGTAGCCTCTTGATACTCATGACCGTTAAATCACGTTTCTCTTCATTACAAGTATGTTGCCACAAATATAGGTAAAATATCCCAACCCGCCAAGTAATTAACGATGAAAATGGAAGAGGTCTTCTGACTTCACCAATGCATCACCCTATTTAAGGAAAATAGTCATGCACGGGCTTTCGCTCCCAATGGAGCTCTGGGACTAAAGCTGATGGGATTGCCTTACGAGCAAGCTCGCAGGCTATCCCATCTGCTTTAATCCCACCCCTACGGGGGTTGTGCCCGTCCATGACGAAAATCGCTTCGCGTAAAATTGCACCTACGGTGCATAAAATATAAATGTCTGTAGGAAATAAGTGACAAGTAGGTCACGCAACGGCTTTCGTGCCGCATTATTTTATGCCCGAAGGGCAATTTTACGCGAAGCGATTTTCGTCAGTGACAGGCTCACACCTATGGTGTTGTTCTGACGCAATGGGGTTGCCGGCGAGCTTGCTCGTTAGGCGACCCCATTGCGACAGAACAAAAGCTCCATTGGGAGCGGAAGTCTGTCAGTGACTATTTTCTTTTTCATTGTCTAAGTGTCTGACTATGCGTCACCATAAATTAACTCAAGACGACTACAAGCTCCACGTGCAGAAATGAATGAGCAAGCACAGCGGCGTGGGCATCAAGAGCATAGAATAATCACGGGATAAGAAAAAAATGGCAATTAGCTTGGGGATATGAGAAAAACCCATTATATTTGCAACAGTTAAAAGAAAGGAAGAATATGAATGCAGCAGCAATGAACAACTTGTGGAATTATCTGCAAGGCCTGTCGCTTACAGCAGACAACTGGCGGTGGCTGGCGGAAAGGTCTTTTTTGCCAGGATATCGAGGTAGTCTCCACCATCGACTATGCCCAACAATTTGTAGAAGAAGACGATGACGACGGGGTTTCTTAACACCAGAATTCCTCTTCGCCCGTGAACCGCATGCGTCCTCCGCAGCGCGGGCATGTCTGATGGTCCCACTCGGTGATGCGGTTGCTGCCGCAGCGCAGGCAGAGACGGCCGGAGAGGCCGTTGAACGACGCGGCGACATTGCCTATGATGCCACCTACCACCAACGGCTCAACGCTGTGGCAGTCGGGACACGACACCATGACGACATGCTGTCCCATAAAACCACGGCCCTCGTAGTCGAAGGCCTCGTAGCCACAGCGTTCACAGCGATAAGTCTTACGATGTGCCATAATTCTTTCTTAGAAGTCCGGAAGTTCTGAAGTCCAGAAGTCCAGTCAATTGTCTCTTGGACGTTACTGTTAATAGCAATTGTAATGACTGGACTTCTGAACTTCCGGACTTCTGGACTTCTACATAATAGTCATCCTTCGCAAGCCCTCACGCCGTCTGCTCCTCGTGGTTGAAGCCCTTGAAGCTCTTGACGTGTTTCACGCGGTCCTTCACCTCCGCCTGCTTGCCCAGGTTGAAGTTGTGGTAGTCGGTGGTGAGATAACCCGTCACACGACGCAGACGGCGGATATTGTGTGAGCCGCACACCGGACATGCATCGTTGATCTCATCGGTGTAGCCACAATCCATGCACGTGTCGTTGGGCACGTTGATGGCGAAGTACGGGATGTCCTTGTCCATGGCATAGTCGATGATCTGCTCCAGGGCCGCAATGTTGTGCTTCGTCGTCGAAGGCAGTTCGACATACGTGATGCAACCGGCCGACGAGTACCCCGTGAGCTGGCTCTCGATGTCGATCTTCTGGAACGGCGTCATCTCCTCCCAGACGGGCACGTGGATGGAATTGGTGAAGTACTCACGGTCGGAGACGTTCTTGATCTTGCCGTACTTGGCACGGAACTTCTGCATAGCGGTGTAGCAGAGGTTCTCGGCGGGCGTGTAGTAGACGCCGAAGTTGAGTTTGTACTTCTCCTTGAACTCCTTGCACCGCTTCTGGAACAGTTGTTCGATGCGCTTGGCCAGTGCCATGCCACGGGGTGTGGTCTGGTTGGTGCCGATGAGCAGCTCCAGTGTCTCGGCGAGGCCGAGCTGACCGATGGCCAGCGTGCCGTGCTTCATGGCCGAGCGGATGCCCTCCTCAGGGATGTAACCAGCCATGGTGTTGTTGTCCCACATGAACGGCGCGGTCTTGGGGTCCTGCGAGCAGATCCAGTCGAAGCGCTCGATGAGCGTGTCCTTCGCCTCATGGATCTTCTGGTCAAGGAGCTTCATGAACTTCTCCACGTCGCGGCCGGCCTCCATGGCGAGCGTCGGCATGATGATGGTCGTGGGACAGATATTGCCGCGGCCGTCCTTGAGCTGACCCAGTCCGTTGATGTCGTAACCGTTGGCCGTGCGACAGCCCATGGTGGAGAAATACGTGCGCGGGTCGTTGCGGTCGTAGCCGGCATTACCGCTCCAGTCGACGTTGGCGTAGTTGGGATAGAGGCGCTGCGAGGTGGAGCGCATGGCGAGCTGCTTGAGGTCGTAGTTGGGCGTGCCGGGCTTGTCGTTGACACCTTTCATATACTGGAAGATGCCGCAGGGGAAGATCGGCGTGTTGTGATGGAAGCCGATGCCCTCGAGCGAGCCGAGCAGCAGCGCGCGCGTCACCAGACGGCCTTCCTCCAAGGTGCACGTGCCGTAGTTGATTGATGTGAACGGCAACTGGTCGCCCGAACGGCTCTGCAACGTGTTGAGGTTGTGGTACATAGCCTCAACGGCCTGACGCAGCTCGTTCAGCGTGTCGCACAGCGCCGAGTTGTAGTAGCGCTTGTCGAGCTTTGCCTTGTTGGCCAGCGTGAAGTCGTCCTTGGTCAGTCCAGTCTTCTCAAAGAAGTGGCCCTTCATGCCGTCGATCCACTGGTCGTAGGTGGAGCGCACCACACCCACCTGGTCGGTGTAGGTCTGGTCGTAGAGCGAGAGGAAGTCGGTGTCGGCGAACTCATCCTGGTCGCGCACCCAGGCAGAGATGTAATGCTTGAGGAACGACTTACGGAAGAAGGGCACCATGGTCCAGTCGAGATGGGTGGCAGAGACGCCGCCGAACTGATCGAGGCTCTGCAACTGGAAGATGACGGCCACGAGCTGCATGGCGGTGTTGAGCGAACCGGCCGGGCGCACATCGCCCTGACGGGTATGGAAGCCTTTCGACAGAAGGTCGTCGAAGGGCACCGACAGACAGTTGTGGAAGCCAATGGCATATTTGTTGAGGTCGTGGATGTACACCTCGTTGTTCTCGTGGTTGCGGCGGGCCAGGTCGCTCATACAGTGATCGAGGGCGTACTGCTTCTCATACACGTTGGCAGCCTCGCCGGAGCGGCCTCCACCCGAGTATTCGTCGATGTTGGCGTTCTGGTTGACTACGTTCTTGGCCATGAGCTTGTCCTCGTAGGCCTTCTTGACGCGCTGCTCACGCTCGAGCTTGTGCTGGTAGCGGTACTCGCAGTAGGCAATCACGGCACGTGTCTCACCGGCATGTGCCAGCACGTCCACGACCATGTCCTGGATATGCTCTATCTCTAATATGTTGGTCTTGGGCAGTACCCGTGCGTCAATCTCACGGAATACCTCATTGGCAAAACGCTGAGCGGTGGCTTCGTTGTCACCCTCGTGACCTATCGCAATGAGGTCCTTGAGAATGGCATTCTTAATCTTCGACAGGTCAAATTCCACCAGATGACCGTCGCGCTTCCTTACTTGAATCATGTGGCTCGTTAGTAAAGTATGGTGTAGTTACATTAAACAATCTTTCGGATTTCGGACAACTTTCAGGAGAAAGATAATGAAAAAGTTTCCCATTTTAGAAAACTTTCCATTCATTTTCTTCAAAGAAGTTTCCCGTTCTTCCAATTCTCTGTTTGCAAAATTAAGAAAAAGTATTGAACTACGGTGCACGGGAAGTCGACTTTTTTATGTCTTTCAGCGTACTTTTTTTTGGCCGATTTTCGAGCTTGTTCCACCCTGTTGCTTATTAACCAATTACCCGTATTTGCTGCTAAAATGCTTTCATGCAAATGGCGAAAGCGACTGACAGCGTGGGGGATTGAAGCAGCCATACGGACAATTAGTGGATGGAATGTTAGGTCAGGAAGGACCGTCCACCCGTAGGGGCTAGGGCGGAATAATAGAGAACCCCCTTGGGGGTTCCGGAAACATAGCGAGGGGATGAGCGAATGAGCGATAGCGAATGAAGCGATTCCCCTCGATGACAAGGCGGGGTAATTTTATCGCTACCCCCTTGGGGGTTGCGGCATTATTAAATACGACGCAACCAATCAACAATTGATTATTTGAACGACTGGCAGGATATTTAGCATTACCGCAACCCCCAAGGGGGGTAGCGATTAAATTAATCCCCATCACACTACGAGGGGAAGAGGTGAGCTTCGCTCACCTCATCCCCTCGCTAAGATACCGCAACCCCCAAGGGGGTTCTATATAGACCAGAAGGCAGAGGATTTAGAAATTCTGTCATTTGAGGAGGCAGGTCGTTTGACAATCGCCCCGTCCCCTACAGTTGTCACCGTCAAATGTAATTAGTCCCTCCCCATTTGGGGGAGGGAGCCGCGCGAAGCGCGAGGGTGGGGCTCCTCATTCCACTGCGTCGCGCAGCACTTCGTTGACGGTGGGATGGATGTGGACGATGGTGCGCAGGTCCTCAACGGTGGCACCCATCTGAATGAGCGCGGTGGCTTCCTGCACGATGTCGGCCGCATGGTTGCCCAGCACGTGGCAGGCGATGAGACGGTCGTTCTCGTCGGCAATGAGCTTGACCAGGCCCTCGGTGGTGCACATCAGTACGGCACGGCCGTTGGAGCGGAAGGACGACTTATACACTTTATACTTGCGTCCCTCAGCCTTGAGCTGTTGCTCGGTGGGTCCCACGGCGGCCAGTTCAGGATAGGTGAACACGGCCGACGGCACGAGGTCAGGACGGTAATGGCGCTTGATGCCGAGCAGATGGTCGACCACCTGTCGTCCCTGCATCTCCGCGGCATGGGCGAGCATCTGGCGGCCGTTGACGTCGCCGATGGCATAGATGTCGGGCACAGAAGTCATCAGATTGTCGTCGGTCTTGATGCCATGGCGGTCGTAGTCGATGCCAACTGTATCGAGCCCGATGCCATTAGTATTCGGCGTACGTCCCGTGGCCATGAGAATCAAGTCAGATTCAACCGCTTGGTTCTCGCCTTTATGCTCAAACAACACCGTTTTGTTGATGATGGCCGTAGCAGCCGACTGCAGGTGGAACGTGACGCCGCGCTTCTCAAGAATCTTGCGCAAGCGCTTGGCGAGATCTTGGTCCATCGAGGGTAGACACTCCTTGAGGTATTCAATGACCGTAGGCGTACGGCCGAAGAGGGAGAAGGCCGACGCTATCTCCATACCGATGACTCCTCCACCAATAATGGTCAACGAGTCAAGCAGTTTGGTGGTGTCGAAATCGAAGAAGTCGTCCGTATCCTTCACATCAAAGCTTTTCATAGGAATGGGAAGCTTGGCCGGCCGTGAACCTGTGGCTATGATGATGTGGCGCGCCTCGTAGTCCTTGCCGTCGCAGCTCACGGTGTGGGCGCTCTTGAACACGGCCTCACCCTTGACAAGAGTGATGCCAGGCGACGACATGAGCGTGCCCAGTCCGTTGTGCAACTGATCCAGCACGGCAGCCTTCCATCTTTTGAAACCGCACATGTCGGCCCCGCCATCGATGTTGGAGCAATCGGTAAAGGCTTCGAAGTCGGCGACAGCACGGCTCTCGCCGAAGATTTCACCAATGTGGCATAAGATCTTTGTCGGTATACAGCCTACATTCAGACATGTGCCACCGAGCTCACCTTTTTCAAATATCGTCACGGTAAGGCCGTGACGCGCGGCATAGGCGGCGGTGGTATAACCGCCGGGGCCGCAACCAATGATAATCAGGTCTGTCATAAGCATGAAAGTTAAAGGGGAACAGGGAAATTAATGGGCAGCCGGTGCTGTGGGCGCAGTGTCAGAGGGCGTAGTGCATGTGGGCGCAGTGCCTGTGGGAACAGTGCCAGTGGGCGCAGCGTCAGTGGTTGCCGGTTGCCATTTGAGAATGGGATGGCGGGCAGCCAGCACGTCGTCACAGCGGGTGATAGGCGTATTGTGAGGCGCGCCCTTCACGATGTCAGGGTTGGTGCGTGCTTCTTCAGCGATGCGGTGCATGACGTCGATGAAACGGTCGAGCGTGTCGCGGCTCTCGTTCTCTGTTGGTTCTATCATCATGGCCTCATGGAAGAGCAACGGGAAGTAGATGGTTGGTGCGTGGAAGCCGTAGTCAAGGAGGCGTTTGGCCACATCGAGCGTAGTGACGCCCGTGGACTTGTCGCGGAGGCCGTTGAACACGAACTCGTGCATGCACGGTCCGCCGATGGGCAGTTCGTAGTCGTCCTTGAGGCGTTCCTTGACATAGTTGGCGTTGAGTGTGGCCAGCGGTCCGACGTGCTTGATGTATTGTCGGCCGAGTGAGAGGATATAGGCATAAGCCCGCAGTTCGATGCCGAAGTTGCCTGTCCATGCCCCGACGTTGATCATCGGCCGGTTGACCTGTCCGAGTCCGATGGGGTCGTCGAGCTGGTAGTGGTCGCCCACCTTGACCACGGCAGGCCGTGGCAGGAAGCGTTCGAGGCCCTCGCGCACGCCGACAGGCCCGGCACCCGGTCCGCCACCGCCATGGGGCGTGGAGAAAGTCTTGTGGAGGTTGACGTGCATCACGTCGAAGCCCATGTCACCCGGGCGACAGATGCCGAGCATCGGGTTGAGGTTGGCCCCGTCGTAGTACATGAGAGCACCGCAGCCGTGCACGAGGCGTGCGATCTCAGGGATCTCACGTTCGAAGAGACCGAGCGTGTTGGGGTTGGTCATCATCATTGCCGCCACGTCAGGTCCGAGGAGCGGCTTGAGGTCATCGACATCGACGCGGCCCTCAGGCGTGCTTTTCACCTCGACTACCTCGAAGCCGCAAACGGCGGCCGAGGCGGGGTTGGTACCGTGGGCCGAGTCGGGCACGATGACCTTACGGCGGGCCGTGTCACCACGTTCCTCATGATAGGCGCGGATGATCATCAGTCCTGTAAGCTCACCATGCGCACCGGCGCATGGGTTGAGAGTGAAGTCGGCCATGCCCGTGATGGCAGCCAGAGCCTGCCGGAGGTGATACTCGACGGCGAGGGCGCCCTGCGTGGTGCTGTCTGGCTGCAGGGGATGGAGGTTGGCAAAGGCCGGCATGTTGGCAATCTCCTCATTGATGGGCGGGTTGTACTTCATCGTACACGAGCCGAGGGGGTAGAAGCCGTTGAGCACGCCGAAGTTGTTGCCACTGTGGTTGGTATAATGTCGCACCACTGTCATCTCATCACATTCCGGTAGGATGGTATCGGTGGTGCGCAGCTCATCGGCCGGCACGTCGTAGTGGCGGAATCGGTTGCGCGGCAAGGAGTAAGCGCGGCGGCCGGGTTTGGAAAGCTCGAAGATGAGAGAGCTGTAAAGAGAATTATTCATAGGAGTAATTATTTTATAGGGGGTAGGCGGGGTAGGCACTATAGGCAGGGTAGGCAATGGTAGGCGGGGTAGGCGCTGGTAGGCGGGGTAGGCAATGTAGGCAGGGTAGGCACTATAGGCTAGATAGGCACTATGGCCTCTATGCCTTATCATTGCTACACCAGTTTCACCAGTTGTTCCACTTCTTCCAGCGAGCGCTGTTCGGTGACAGCCATCATGATGATACCATCACCCATGTCGACACCGCCGAGGATGCCATTGGCGGCAAGATGGGACAGGAGCGCGTGCACGTCACCCGTATAGTGCAGACAGAACTCATTGAAGAACGGGTGGTGGAAGCACTCCGTGAAACGCCCGGTCTTGAGCAGTTCGTCGTGCAGGTGATGGGCACCGTCGTAGGAGATCTGCGCAGCCTCACGCAGTCCCTGCTTGCCCATGATGCTCATGTAGATGGTAACCCAGAGGGCCATGAGCGACTCATTGGAACAGATATTGGACGTAGCTTTCTGTCGACGGATGTGCTGTTCGCGAGCCTGCAGCGTGAGGACGAAGGTGCGGCGGCCCTTGGTGTCGACGGTCTGACCGACGATGCGTCCCGGCATCTTACGCACGAGCTTGTCGGTGGTGCACATATAACCGAGATAGGGACCGCCGAAGCTCATGGGCATGCCAAGGCTCTGGGCCTCACCCACGGCGATGTCGGCTCCCCACTCGCCCGGTGTCTTGAGCAGGGCGAGATCGGCGGCGACGCTGTTGATGACAAGCAGTGCCTTCTTGGCATGGCACTCGTCGGACAGTCCGGTGAAGTCCTCAACGATGCCATAGCGGTTGGGCTGTTGTACGATGACACCGGCGACGCTGCCTTGTTCGAGCATGCCACGTAGGTCCTGCCGGCTGGTGATGCCGTTGTCCTCGGCGACCATCTCGAGCCGGAAGCCATGCACGTGGGCGTAGGTCTTGACGACGGCGGCCGTACGCTTGTCGACGGTGGAGGAGAGCAGCACGCGGTCGGCCTTATGGGCAGCAGCGACGGTCATCATCGCAGCCTCAGCAGTGGCGGTGGTGCCGTCGTACATCGACGCGTTGCTCACGTCCATGCCGGTGAGCGATGCCATCATGGTCTGGTATTCAAAGATGTAATGCAAGGTGCCCTGTGAGATCTCGGCCTGGTAAGGGGTGTAGCTTGTGAGGTACTCGGAGCGCTCAACGAGGGAGGGGATGACAGCCGGGATGTAATGGTCGTAGACGCCGGCACCAGCGAAGCAGACCAGCGGTTTGTTCTGTGCGGCGAGGTGGCGGAACCACTGCCGCAGCTCGACCTCGCTCTTGGCTGAGGGGAGCTGATAGTCACCCTTGAAGCGCATGGCTGCCGGCACATCGGTGTAGAGGTCGTCGATGGACTTCACGCCGATGGCCTTGAGCATGGCTGCGACATCCTCAGGGGTGTGGGGGAAGTATTTGAAGGTCTCCTCCTCGGAAGGGGAGGAGGCGTGCTGATTGGTGGTAAGCATAGTTGTTGAAATTAATGGTAGGCGGGGTAGGCAGGGTAGGCACTATAGGCGGGGTAGGAAGGGTAGGCGAGGTAGGCGATATAGGCGAGGTAGGCACTATAGGCAACTATAGGCAACTATAGGCAACTATAGGCAACTATAGGCAACTATAGGCGGGGTAGGCGCTATAGGCAAGATAGGACGCTATAGGCAAACCTCACCGGCCACTACCCTGCCCTCTCCGGTTAGAGAGGGAGGGGGCGGGGACGCTATTTCTCGCAGAAAGACTCGTAGGCGGCAGCATCCATCAGCTTGTCAAGCTCAGAGGGATCGCTGAGGGTGACCTTGATGATCCAGTTGGCGAAGGCATCCTGGTTGATGAGCTCTGGCTGGTCCTCGAGGGCTTCGTTGACTTCCTCCACCGTGCCGCTGACAGGCGAGATGAGGTCGGAAGCAGCCTTGACGCTCTCGACGGCGCCAAACTCCTCACCGGCGGTGACTTCATCGCCCACCTCGGGGGTGTCGACATAGACAACGTTGCCCAACTGCTGCTGAGCGAAATCGGTGATACCAATGTAGCCGGTGGTGCCGTCTACTTTTACAAACTCGTGGGACTCGGAATAATAGAGCCCGGTAATGACTTTTGACATAATAGTAAATATTTATGATTGATAGGAGGGGTAGGCGGGGTAGGCACTATAGGAGGGGTAGGCACTATAGGCAAGGTAGGCAAGATAGGCGGGGTAGGCAAGATAGGCAAGGTAGGCAAGGTAGGCAGGGTAGGCAAGATAGGGAACTATAGGGAACATAGGAGCCACAAGTGCCAAAGGAGCCACAAGTGCCATAGGAGCCATAGGAGCCATAGAGGCCATAAGCCATAAGAGCCATGACCACCCGAGTGCCGAAGAGCTACTTTTTATAGTGCTTGTCGTAGAACTTTTTCTTGACGATGGTGCCGGGGAAGGTCTTCTTGCGGATCTGGATAGCGACGCGGTCACCAAGCTTCAACCGGCTGTCGACGAGGGCCACGGCGCAGCTCTTGTCGACGGAGATAAGGCGGTAGCCGGTGGTGACGGTGCCTACCTCATTGCCATCAAACAGGACAGGGTAGCCATGACGGGGCACGGCATGGGCATCGAGCTCGATGCCACGCAGACGGCGTGCCACACCCTCTGTCTTCTGCTTGAGCAGGGCATCACGGCCAATGAACTCGGGTTTGTCGAATTTACAGAAGATGCTCAGACCGGCCATGATAGGTGAGATGTCGGCGGAGAGCTCGTCGCCATAGAGCGGCAGTCCGACCTCGAAGCGAAGGGTGTCGCGGCAGCCGAGGCCACAGGGCGTGACGTGGGCGGCCATGAGACGGTCCCAGTAGTCGATGATGGTGGCATGACTGGCGTAGACCTCGAAGCCGTCCTCACCGGTGTAGCCGGTGCGCGAGAGGAGAATCGTCTCAGGCGTTCCGTCGGGAGACTGCACGTCGAGCGTCTTCACCTCATAGAACGACAGGTCGTGGCAGACCAGACCGAGGACCGTCTCCACGACCTGCTCGGCCTCAGGACCTTGTATGGCCAGCTGACCGTAGTAGTCGCTGCAGTAGTCGACGTGGATGTCGAAGCCCTCGGTGTGGTCGGCAATCCAGGCATCGTCCTTGTCGATGTTGGCGGCATTGATGGTAAGGAAGAAGCGGTCGTCGGCAAGTCGGCAGATGCAGGTGTCGTCGACGGTGCCGCCATCGGGATAGCACATCATGCCGTAGAGCACCTTCCCAGCAGGCACACCACGGAAGTCATTGGTGAACAGATGGTTGACGAATCGCTCAGCATCGGGTCCGGTGACCACGACCTCACCCATGTGGGAGACGTCGAAGACACCGCAGTGGTGGCGCACGGCATTGTGCTCCTCGATGATGGAGGTGTACTGTATAGGCATGTCATAGCCGGCGAAGGGCTGCATGAGAGCGCCCTGTGCGACATGGCGCGAATGGAGACAGGTTTGTTTCATATATATTTATATAATGATATAATAATAGATATATGTGCAAATATATTTATATTCAGGCCAAAGGAGAGGGATCGCTGGGCGGCAGTCCGATGAAAGCCGGATTGAGGTATTCTTTCTCGATGTCTCTTACGACGCGCAGGTCGTCCGCGGTGAGGGTGATGGTCTGGGAGCCGCAGAGGTGCTGCCTGATGCGTTGCTTGATTTCTTCGAGTGGGAGGTTGGTATAATCCTTGAGCAGGCAGATGCGTTGTCTCACGCTTTCCACGCCGTGCTTTGACAGTTTGGTATGGCTGGGTGTGATGGCATGAAGCATGTTCTCCATATCGGTGTCGTAGAGCAGTGTGCCGTGTGCGATGACCCGTCCGGGGATGTGGTAGATGGCGTTGCCCGATACCTTCCGGTCGCCGAGCATGATGTCGTTGTGTCCCGAGGGATGGGCATCGATGCCGAGCGCGCCCAGCGTCTCACTCACCATCTGCAGATACCGCGCGAAGGTCTCGCTGACATTATCCTCGGGAGTGATGTAGGAGAGCATGACGTTGCTCATGTCAGCATAGACGCACCCTCCCCCACTCTTGCGCCGGTAGGTGCGGATGCCGTGACTGCGGCAGTATTCGACATTCACCTCATTGGCCGGATTCTGGTTGCGTCCGAAGATGACGGAGGGCATCACCTGCCACATGAAGAAGTAATCGGCGGGTGGCAGATGACGGGCCACGAATTCTTCCATCGAGAGGTAGAAGGAGAGGTTCTGTGTTGGCTCGAGGCAATCGACATAGACCAGTTGTGACATAGACAATTCGGTTAAGGGACCACGAGACCTCAGGATCCGCAGGGCGCTGCAGGTCCCGAAGTCTCATGAAGATGCGTTTAGATTACAGGCTGACGGGTTCGTAAGGCAGGCCCCACACGTCGGCAACAGCCTTGAAGGTGACCTTTCCTTGTACGATGTTCAAGCCCTTCTGCAGCGCCTCATCGTCCTTGCAGGCCTTCCGCCATCCCTTGTCAGCGAGTTCCACGGCATAGCGCAGGGTGGCATTGGTGAGGGCGATGGTAGAGGTGTTGGGCACGGCACCGGGGATGTTGGCCACGCAGTAGTGCAGGATGCCGTCGACGGTGTAGACGGGATCGGCATGCGTCGTGGGATGTGAGGTCTCGAAGCAGCCGCCCTGGTCGATGGCGACGTCGACGAGCACCGAACCGGGTTTCAGCAGGTGGAGCATGTCACGGTTGATGAGGTGTGGTGTCTTGTCGCCTGGCACGAGCACCGACCCGATGACGATGTCGGTGGTAGGCAGTTCGGCTTTGATGTTATGAACCGAAGAATAGAGCGTATGCACGTTGACGGGTGTCTGCAGGTCGAGTTCGCGCAGGCGCGGCAGCGAGATGTCGGCGATGGTAACCTCGGCCCCCATGCCGGCAGCCATGCGAGCGGCAGCCTCACCGACGGTACCGCCACCAAGGACGAGGACCCTCGTGGGTTTCACACCCGGCACGCCTCCGATGAGCTTGCCGTTGCCGCCCTTGGTCTTCTGCAGGTAGAACGCGCCGTTGAGGGCAGCCATCCTACCGGCCACCTCACTCATGGGCACGAGCAGGGGCAGACGGTGGTCAGCAGTCTGCACCGTCTCGTAAGCCAGACACACGGCACCGCTCTTGAGCATGGCGTCGGTGAGTGGACGGTCTGAAGCAAAATGGAAATAGGTGAACAAGAGTTGATCTTTCTTGATGAGCGGATACTCCGGTTCGATGGGTTCCTTGACCTTGACGATCATGTCGGCCCAGGCATACACGTCCTCGATGGTAGGCAGAATGGTGGCGCCCACCTTCGTGTAGTCGTCGTCGGCAAAGCCGCTGCCCTCACCGGCAGTATGTTGCACACTCACTTGATGGCCATGGTTAATAAGTTCGGCCACGCCTGCAGGGGTCATGCCCACACGGCTCTCTCCCTGTTTGATTTCTTTAGGTATTCCAATTTTCATAATAATAGAATTTAGAGGTTATTGTTTTCGGCGGTAAAGATAAGCAAAGTTTTGAATATGTAAAACAGAAATCACGAGAAATTAAGAATATTTTGACGATTATCAAGAAATTGGGGCATAGTTGACCATTTTCCACAAAACAGACACCACCCAATCCAAAAATGGCTAACTTTGCATCGAGAAAGGAAATAAAGGGCGCTCTGGCGTATGCGATAAATAAAAATACAAAGCGTCCATGGAAGGAGGATATTAAGGTCGCGCAGGAGATTGATACATAACAGGATAACACATTTGACATCTCCTCAGCGCATATGTTTAACCCCTTAACAAATTGAGAAAGGATAACAACGATGAAAAGAATCATTATGTTTTTGAAGGACGTATTTCGCAGCATGTACAATTCTTACCGTGATTGCATGAAGATCTACGGTGAGGCATTGAGCAACAGTCGCGGACTGGCTGGGATCTAAGCGGATTTTTTTGAAGTCCGGAAGATTTTTTGAAGTCCGGAAGATTTTTTTGAAGTCCGGAAGATATTCAGAAGTCCAGAAGTCCGGAAGTTCAGAAGTCCAGTCATTACAATTGCAGATAATAAGAAGTCCGGAAGATATTCAGAAGTCCAGAAGTCCGGAAGTTCAGAAGTCCAGTCATTACAATGGCGGATAATAAGAAGTCCGGGAGTCTAGTCAATTACCTTTGGTGATAATAGTAACAACCAAGGGACAATTGACTGGACTTCCGGACTTCTTTATTGTAATGACTGGACTTCCGGACTTCTGGACTTCCGGACTTCAAAAAAATCTTCTGAACTTCTAAAAATTACCTATGTCCTGAGAAGAACAGCACGCCGTGGACATTGTCGTTGAAGAGCATGGTGCTGGTCATGTCCTGGTCGTCGACCTTCAGTCCACCGAGCTGCAACCTGACGTAGAAGTCACCCGTTTTGGTATTCTGCATGCCGTAGGAGATGAAGCCGGCTGAGCTGTAGCCATAGTAGAACACGAACGTCACCTGATGGGTGGAACCACCGTACTCGAGGTTCAGTGTCAGTGGTTTGGCAGCCACTTGGCAGGCAGCCGGTGTCACATTATAATAATAGGTGACCAGGCTGAGCGCGGTGTTGTCATAGCTGGACTTGAGCATGGCGTTGCGCAGTGTCTCGTCCTTCACCTGGTGGGCCAGGGCGGCAATCGGCAGACGGCTGATGCTGGCGGTGGAGTCGGTGAGCAGGATGAAGTTGGCGTCGAGCGTGTCGACGGTGTTCGTCGTGGTCATGGTGTTGCCCGAGTACGATGCGTCATAGAACATCACCTTTCCCGAATACGAGCCGGACACCTGCTGGAAAGCCTGGTGACGCTGGGTCGGAGTGAGATCCGAACTTTCTTCATCGCTGACACAGGATGTCAGCACTCCTGCCATCAGGCAGCACATAAGAAGAGAAAAAAACTTCAAGTGTTTCATCATTTATGATAATTGTTATTTAATATGGTCTACTGGTCAGCATTGGCTGAGAGCACTGCAAATTTACATATTAAATGACAAACAATGGGAAACCTTGCACCATTTTCTTATTTTTTTCTCAAAATAACTGTAACATTCGCGGCTGCCAATCGTTTACCTTTTAAATCAAAGACAATAACAAACCAAAAACAAACAATATGTTCAACCCACAAATGAAATCCAACATTTTGAGTGCTGCCATCGTAGCCCTGGGCATCATAGTCCTGGGTCTGTGCATGAAGGGCGGCATGGACAACTTTACCGAGAAGGACCGCAAGGTGACGGTCAAGGGTCTGGCCGAGCGTGAGGTGAAAGCCGACAAGGTGACGTGGCCCATCGTATCGAAGGAATTGGGCAACGACCTGCCGGAGCTCTACGACCGCATCGCGGCCAAGCAGCGCATCATCAAGCAGTTTCTGATAAGCAACGGCGTGAGCGCCAGCGAGATCAGCATCGACGCCCCGAAGGTCATCGACATGTCGGCAGATCAGTACAGCGCCAACCAGTCGCCCTACCGCTACAACATCTCAGTCAACATCACGGTCACCTCGAAGCACGTCGACCGCATCCGCGCCATCATCGCCCGACAGGGTGAGCTGCTCAAGCAGGGCGTGGCCATCGTAGCCAGCGACTACAACACACAGGTCAGCTACAGCCTCGACTCGTTCAAGAAGATGAAGCCGGGCATGATGACCGAGGCCATCGACAACGCACAGCAGACCGCCGAGCAGTTTGCTAAAAACAGTAAGTCAAAGATCAACAAGATTGTCTCAGCCGACCAGGGGCAGTTCTCCATCGACAACCGCGACGACAACACGCCATGGATCAAGCGTGTGCGTGTGGTGACGACGGTCACCTACTCACTGAAAGACTGAGACGCAAGGAAGGAGTCCGGAAGTCCGGAAGTTCAGAAGTCCAGTCATTACAATAAGCAAATCGAGAAGCAACAATACTTCACTTTTCACCTCTTATTGTAATGACTGAACTTCCGGACTTCTTAATCTACTTCTGTACTACCGGACTTCTTTATTGTAGAACCCCCTTGGGGGTTCCGGTAACATAGCGAGGGGATGAGGTGAGCGAAGCGAGCCTCTTCCCCTAGAAATGTGATGGAGTTGATTAAATCGCTACCCCCTTGCGGGGTTGCGGCAATATTGAATAACAGGCCAATCGAAAGATACTTCACGGATGCATCGTATTTAATAATACCGCAACCCCACAAGGGGGTAGTCAATTAAGTACTAGCGACATGTTTACGAGGGGAATCGCTTCATTCGCTTTCGCTCATTCGCTCATCCCCTCGCTATGATTCCGGAACCCCCAAGGGGGTTCTTGGCTCATGTCATTCTCACAGACAACTGGTCAGGCCAAGGGTCGTGGCAAGTGCGGTGAGCAGTGAGATGAGCATGTTGATAACAAATTTCCAAGTCTCTTTGTTCTTCATGGTCGATGATGGGTTAAATTGTTAAGGAAGTCCTGAAGTCCCGAAGTTCAGAAGTCCAGTCATTACAACTGCTGGTAACAGTAACGTCCAAGAGACATTTGACTGGACTTCTGTACTTCCGAACTTCAGGACTTCTCAAAAGATCGGATTATCCAAATGACTGGACTTCCGGACTTCTGAACTTCTGGACCTCCCAAGATTAAACTCACTTCCCGCTACCTGCGTCGCCGCCGGTCTGACCGCCGGTGGTCTGCTCCTTGGCATCGTCGCCTCCGAGCTCCTTGGCGGTGATGCCCTCGAGCAGGGTCTTGACGAAGGCACCCTTACGCTTGCCGCTCTCGGAGATCTCACCCGACGGCACGAACTTCACCTCGGGATAGAACACCACGCGGTAGCCCTTGATGTTGTTGGCGGTGAACTCCTTGCGGGTCTTGGCCAACTTAGTCTGCATGGCTACTCCGAGCACTCCGAGACCCTCGAGGGCCACCTTGTGGGAGTTCTGCAGATGGTTCTTGATGGCATGCTGCATCTCAGCGAGCACGGCCATGACGTCTGCGTAGGTCACGGTGGAAGCATGACTGATCTCGTCGGCGAGCTCCTTGGTGGAGATGGTGTCGAGCATGATGGCGCGGCCATACCACTTACCGAAGTTCTCAGAACCCGACATCTTGTTTTGGACTTTCTTAAAACGTACACTCATAATGTTTTCCTTTCTTAGATTAAAACGGTTAAATAATAATGTGAATAAAATAGCAGCTTTGTTCAAGCAATGTCTCAGGTCTCATCAGGCGCCTTGTTGTTTCCTTTTGACGATGCAAAGATACGAAGCTTTTTCCGATTCCGCAACACCCGGAGGGGTACCGCGAGGGGTACCACGAGGGGTACCACATTTGCAATCTCCTGTCTTTAAGCTTATTGCAGCCTCCGCTGTCCACTTCGTCCTGACATCACCAGCGCGACGCCCCGTCCCATGCGCTCACCACTTCTCGTGTCTGTTGGGCCGCTTCGTGGTGTAGCTCACGTGTATCCATCTCGGTTTGGGCGAGTAGATGGGTTCGAAGATGAGCTGGTCGAAGTCGAGGTTGCGTGAGATGAAGGCATAGATGGCGTTGGCCCTTTCAGGCGAGCTCACCACGATGTCGGCCGCCTCCCCGCTCAGGTGCTGCGAGGTGGGCGAGCCGCCCACGAGCCGGTTGATGGTCTTCGAGCGGAAGCCGCTGGAGATGACGATGGGGCCGTACTGACGCCGCAGGGGTTCGAGGATGTTCTGGCAGAGCGCCCTCATGGCCTCTATCTGCTCGTCGTTGGGGGTGTTGTTGAGGTTGCGGTCAAGGGCCATGCCCGACCGCGTAAACTCAAAGAGCTTGAAATGCTCGCTGAGCTGCATTCTTTCTGAGTCTTTCATTGTATTACAAATTATGATAAGATGGATAAATAGGGTTGTCAGTTGATTGATGGTTGAGCCGCAGCCACCGTTCCACGATGCCGAGGCTATGGTCCATGCGGTTGCGTATGCGGTAGACCACTTTGCTCAAGTGATGGGGCATGGTGCGTCCGATGGCCCGAAACGCACGCTCGCCCAGCCGGTTCATCGACAGAGGCACACCCCGCTCGTCGCAGATGGTACGGCGGGCCGCCACCAGGGCGATCATCTCCACCAGGTCGCGCTGCGTGCCGTGCCACACAGCCTGGCCCGGCTCACTGTCAAGGATGCGGCGCAGCTCCTGGTCGAAGTAACTCAGCGCCGCCTCGCGCTCGCGTCCGCGGCACTGCTGCTGTTGAATATAATCTTCCATGTTCTTCTTTGTCTTTATGGTTAGTTAATGAAAATGAGGAGGTACCGGCGAACATACATTCACATGCACGGGCACCGGCCGTACCCTCTGTTATAGATAAATACATGGTATATATATAAGGTGTAAGCAAAAAGATGGTTCAGTCGAATACGCCCCGATAGCTCTCGAAGCGTGGGAACTGTATCTGTCTTGCCCAATAGAGCATGCTGCAGAAGGAACAGCCGTTGGCCCGCAGGCTTACCATGCTGTTGACCAGCGTGGCGTACTTGCCGTGTCGGCTGGCCCATGCCGCCTGATAGGGATGGGCGGGCATGGCGTGGTGCAGCTTCTTACAGAGCAGTTCGGCAATGCGCCGCATGGTCAGCGCCCTTCCCGTGGCCGCGTCGTGCAGACAACGCGTGCGGTAGATTCGCCAGGACAGCTCCATGAGCTTGCGCGTGCTCTCCGACCATTGCGGGAAACCCGTACCACGGTCGGGCTCGTTGATGATCGTCGTAAAGTAATCCACCATGTCCATGATGGTCTGTTGATGCGCCTCAGCGCACGTTGCTCTTTTCAATGCCTCATGATCAATGAAGACAAGGTTCTTAGAGGTGTTATTCATGATATGTTTGATTAGTTATTGTAATCGCTTGATCTTGATGCAAAGGTAGTAAAATTTCAACTACATTGTAACCCATTTCCCGAAAATGTAGGGGTCCACCAGGCGGTTTGAAATGTGGTTTCAATAATTTAATCTATTTACATTAACAGATGTTGAAACTCTCTAATTTCATGTTAAAAACGGGGCAGGGGCACCAAAAGCCCGATGAAACAACATTTCGGTATAGTGCAGGGGCCGGTATAAGTTTATTGCCACAGGGTTCTATTTGTTTTTATAAATAATACGATATTCTCTAGTTTCTCCTCTCCAACCCCATGCGAAACAGATATTTTGTTTATCTTTGCAGCCAAATTCATATCATTCTGCAATGAAAAACCTGTTATCTGACTCACGCCGTCTGCTGGCCATCGTCCTCACGGCAACCGCCACACTCACCGCGCCGGCCCAGGACATCTGGACCAACCAGACGCGCCTAAAGGCACATCCCTTCGACATGAAGGAGGTGAGACTCAAGAAAAAGAGCATCTTCTACAAACGATTCGACCTCAACCGGCAATACCTGCGCGCCTTCCCTGTTGAGCCACTGCTCTACAACTTCCGGCTAAACGCCGGCATGAAACCCAAGACGCGTCACCTCGAGGGATGGGAAAACCCCACCTGCGAGCTGCGAGGACACTTCACGGGCCACTTCCTCTCCGCCCTCAGCCTCGAATACTCCGCCACCGGCGACAACGTCTTCAAACTCAAGGCCGACACACTGGTCGCCGGACTCGCAGCCGTGCAGCGACGACTGGGCAAGACGGGATACCTCAGCGCCTTCCCCGAGACTTTCTTCGACCGACTCGAAAACGGACAGCAGGTGTGGGCACCTTATTATACTATACATAAGATCCTCGCCGGACTCATCGACTGCTACCGCTATCTCGACAACCGACAGGCCCTCGACGTGGCCCGACGGCTCGGCACGTGGGTCTACAACCGCAACCGCCACTTCTCCCACGCTCAGATGCAACGCATCCTCAACACGGAGTTCGGCGGCATCGGCGAGAGCCTCTGGCAGCTCTACGACCTCACCGGCGACACCACCTACGCCTCCGCCGCACGCCTCTTCGTGCACGACCGCGTGCTCCGACCGCTCTACAACCACCGCGACTCGCTCAAGGGACTGCATGTCAACACCCAACTGCCCAAGCTGCTGGCACAGGCACGCAGCTATGAGGAGAACGGCAACTGGCGCGACCGCGACATGGTCTGCTACGCATGGCACCAGATCGCAGGCCACCGATCCTATGCCACAGGCGGCTGCTCCAACTACGAATACTTCCGCAGCGACCCCGACCAGCTGGCCGACTTCACCGGACCCAACGACCATGAGAACTGCGTCACCCACAACATGCTCAAGCTCACCGAGCACCTCTTCTGCTGGGAACCGCGCGTGGAGTATGCCGACTACTACGAAAACGCGCTCATCAACGGCATCCTCGGCACTCAGCACCCAAAGGTGGGAGGCACCGCGCAGTACTACGTCTCACAGCGTCCCGGACAGTTCCGAGCCTTCTGCGAGCCCGACTCAGCCTTCGTCTGCTGCTCGGGCACCGGCATCGAGTCGTTTGCCAAACTCAACGACAACATCTATTTCCACGACGACACCACGCTGTGGGTCAACCAGTACATCCCCTCGACACTCGACTGGCGCGAGCGGGGCATCGGCCTCGACCTTGAGACGGGCTACCCGCGCTTCGACGACATCCACCTCCGGCTCTCTCTGCGCCATCCCGAGCGCCTGAGCCTGAAGCTGCGCATCCCCTACTGGGCCCAACAGGGCGCCACCGTGCAGGTCAACGGTCAGCCGCTCGACGTGGTGGGCGAGGCCGCGTCCTACCTTACGCTGCGCCGTGAGTGGCACGACGGCGACCGCATCGACCTCGTCATCCCACGCTCCTTCCACACCTGGGCCATGCCCGACAACCCGCGGCGCGTGGCCATCCTCTACGGACCGGTCGTCATGACGCAGGCACTCGGCACGGAGGGCATGTCCAAAGCAGCTCAATGGGGCTACGGCGGCAACACTGAGCAGCAGCATCTGTGGGGTCCCGTCGTCGACGTGCCGGCCATCGTCACCGACTCCGACAACTGGCTCAATGCCTTCAAGCTGCATGTGCCCCACCGCATGACCTTCGACGCCAAAGGCATCTCCGAGCCCGACAGCATGCTCACCCTCACCCCCTTCTACGACCTCTGGGGACAGCGCTACACCATCTACTTCGACCGCTACACCCGCCAGGAGTGGCGCGACTTCGTCAGCCGCTACCGCACCTTCCCCGAAGGCATCGCCGACAGCGTCGACTTCTCCGACAGCATCTCAGCCTACGACCACAACTTCCAGGTCTATGACCTCCTCACCGGGTCGACACAAGGACGGCGCTACATGCAGAGCCGCAGCGACATGCGCTTCGACCTGCGACTGCCCAAAGACGTCCGGCAGACCGTGCTGCGCGTCACTTACTATGGCGATGAACACGATGCCAGCTTCCACCTGCTCATCGACGGACAGCCGCTGCCCGACCAACCCCTGACGGCTCACGACGGCTTCTTCACCGTCGACTACAACCTGCCCGAAGCACTCGTCGCTGGAAAGAAACGCATCTGCGTGGGCTACTCCGTCGAACGCGCCAACACGCTCGCCGTGGGTGCCACCACCACCGAGCGACACTACCGGGCCGTCACGCCAAAGGTGTACGGAGCACAGATAAGCTGCCGGAAGTAAATTAAGAAGTCCGGAAGTTCAGAAGTTCAGTCATTACAATAAAAGGTGAAAAGTGAAATATTGTTGCTTCTCGATTCGCTTATGGTAATGACCGGACTTCAGAACTTCCGGACTTCCGGACTTCACAAAAGACTGGACTTCCCAAAAGACTGGACTTCCCAAAAACTACAAATGCCACTTATAGTTCTTCCTCGCCCGCTCCGGCCGCATGCCCGATGAGCCCGGGTCGGGGAAATAACTGCCAGTGCCACGGTGCGCCACACCACGGTACTGCGCGTAACGGTCGCGGATGCGGTTGACATAATCCACCGTCTCCCGACCACGCATATAACCGTAACGCACCACAGGATCGGTATAATACTGCGGATTGCTGAGCAACAGGATAAACTCCGACACGTCATCCCAACGGTGCGGGTTGCGGCCATGCTTGCGGGCCAAAGCCATCGCGTCGCGGATATGGAAGAAACCACCGTTGTAACTGGCCATCTGGAAGTACACACGCTCGCCCACCGGCACATCCTCGTAGTGGCGGCCCAGCTCCTGCAGGTAGCGCGCCGATGCCGCGATGTTCGCCTCAGGGTTGAACAGCTCAGAGCGTGACAGTCCCAGGTGATCGGCCGTACGCGGCATGATCTGCATCAGACCGCACGCACCCGCCCACGACTGCGCATTGGGGTCGAAACACGACTCCTGGTAACACTGGGCAGCCATCAACCGCCAGTCCACACGGGCCAATGGCGCGTACATCATGAAATACTTGTCGTAGCGCGAGATGACACCACCCGCACGGTCGAGCATCGGTGAGTACACATGACGGCGGATGCTGCGCGTGGACAACAAAAACGACTCCTGCTTGCGCACCTCGGCCACCATCGATGACTTAAACCAGTGGTTCAGACTGTCAGCCAGCGCCCGGTTGCTGCTGTTCACCGCCCAACCCAACGACGCCGAGTCTTCACACACCTTCGTATACAACACTCCCTTCACCCGGCCATGAGACGACCGTGGCAACGGCACAGCCACCACATCGGCATCGCCGGCGGACAGCTTGCGCATCATCTCCGTCGTGTCCTTGCACACGTCCACACGAAGCGACACACCTAAGCGCTGAGCAAAACGCTCGCACAACAAATACTGCAAGCCCATGCCCGCACCGTGGTAGTCGTAATACGTCTCAGGACCCGACACCGTGAGCATGATCATCTCTCCGTTGCCCACAATGTCACTCAACCCATAGGTACCATCGTCATCCACAATGGAGTCACCCACCATGGGCGTGCCCCACGGCGTGTACTGCACCTGCTTGCGCTCCTTGCAAGCGTTAAACAATGTGCAAATGACGGCTATTATAATAACAATCCGTAATTTCATTGGTAAAAGCGGCTACAAAAGTACAAACTTTTGTCGGCATTCTAATAGAAAAACCTTAATTTTGCAGACAAGATAACAAAGAACAATCACACATTATGTTAAGAATAGCCGTACAATCAAAAGGTCGTCTGTATGACGACACGATGGGTCTGCTGGCCGAAGCCGGCATCAAGATCAATCCCAGCAAGCGCACGCTGCTGGTACAGAGTACCAACTTCCCCCTTGAGGTGTTGTTCCTTCGCGACGACGACATCCCGCAGTGCGTGGCCGACGGTGTGGCCGACGTGGGCGTAGTGGGTGAGAATGAGTATGAGGAGCGTCAGGAAGACGCAGCCATCATCGCACGCCTCGGATTCTCCTCCTGCCGCCTGTCACTCGCCATCCCCAAGGCCGAGGACTACCAGGGACTCGAGTGGTTCAACGGCAAGAAGATCGCCACCTCCTACCCCGGCATCCTGCGACGCTTCCTACACAAGAACAACATCCAGGCCGACATACATGTCATCACCGGCTCGGTGGAGATCAGCCCGGGCATCGGACTCGCCGACGCCATCTTCGATATCGTCAGCTCTGGTTCCACACTCGTCCACAACAACCTCAAGGAGGTGGAAGTGGTGATGAAAAGCGAGGCGCTGCTCATCGGCAACCGTCACCTCGATGCCGACAAACAAACCATCATCGACCAACTGATGTTCCGCATCAATGCCGTGCGAGCTGCCCAGGACAAGAAATACGTCATGATGAACGTGCCCAAGGACCGTCTGAGTGACATCATCGCCGTCCTCCCCGGCATCAAGAGCCCCACCGTCATCCCTCTCTCCGAGTCCGACTGGTGTGCCGTCCACACAGTCCTCGACGAGGAGCGCTTCTGGGAGATCATCAACAAGCTCAAATCCCTCGGTGCACAGGGCATCCTCGTCACACCGATCGAGAATATGATTCTTTAAGCCCCACCCCCTTGGCTCGCAGAGCGAGCCAAGGCTCCCTCCCCCAAATGGGGAGGGCTAGTTTGCATTGCATCACCCTTGCTGCCTACCTTGCCTACCCCGCCTACTCTTGCCTACCCTTGCCTACCTTGCCTACCCCGCCTACTCTTGCCTACTCTTGCCTACCCTGCCTACCCCTGCCTACCCTTGCCTACTCTTGCCTACCCCGCCTACCCCGCCTACCTTGCCTACCAGTGCCTACCCCTGCCTACCTTGCCTACCCCTGCCTATCCCGCCTACCTTGCCTACCCCGCCTACCAGTGCCTACCCCGCCTACCAGTGCCTACCCTGCCTACCCTTGCCTACCTTGCCTACCTTGCCTACCCCTGCCTACCCCGCCTACCCCGCCTACTCTTGCCTACCCCGCCTACCCTGCCTACCTTGCCTACCCCGCCTACTCTTGCCTACCCCGCCCACCCCGCCTACCACTCTGAAACTAAAATAAAAATTTTTCTTCCTTTTTGCTTGTTTTTTCTCACAAATCATTACCTTTGCAGCCGTTTACCATTTAAAAAAGGAGAATAAGTATGTGTGGAATCGTAGGAATATTCAATATCCATGAGCAGACGCCCGAGCTGCGACAAAAAGCCTTGGGCATGAGTAGAAAAATCCGTCACCGCGGTCCCGACTGGAGCGGCATCTACAGTGGCCCACGAGCCATCCTCTGCCACGAGCGACTCTCCATCGTCGACCCTGAGAGCGGCAAGCAGCCTCTCTTCTCACCCGACATGAAGCAAGTGCTGGCCGTCAATGGTGAGATCTACAACCACCTCGACATCCGTCACGACAATGCCGTCAGCGGCAACTACGACTACCAGACCGGCAGCGACTGTGAGGTCATCCTCGCACTCTACCGACAGTGGAAGGAAGCCGGAGCCCACCCCGACGCACTCCCCAAGCTCATCGAACGGCTCAGCGGCATCTTCGCCTTCGCGCTCTACGATGTCGACAACGACTCCTTCCTCATCGCCCGAGACCCCATAGGCGTCATTCCTCTCTACATCGGCTACGACCCCGACGGACGTGTCTATGTCGCCAGCGAACTCAAAGCACTCGAAGGACAGTGCGACCACTACGAGCCCTTCCTCCCAGGACACTACTACTGGAGCGGTGACCCAGGACAAAAACGCTACTACAAACGACCCTGGATGGACAACATCACTCGCTCCAAGGACGAGCTGAGCTACGGACAGGCCGTCGAAGAAGTGCGCATCTCTCTCATGGACGCCGTCAAGCGACAGCTCATGAGCGACGTACCCTACGGCGTGCTCCTCTCAGGAGGACTCGACTCCAGCGTCATCTCAGCCATCGCCGAGAAATTCGCCGGCAAGCGCATCGAGGACGGCGGATCAACACCCGCCTGGTGGCCACGACTACACTCCTTCGCCGTAGGACTCAAGGGAGCTCCCGACCTGGCAAAGGCACGACTCGTGGCCGAGCATATAGGTACCGTTCACCATGAAATCAACTATACCATTCAGGAAGGCCTCGATGCCATCCGCGATGTCATCTACTTCATCGAGACTTACGACGTGACCACCGTGCGCGCCTCTACACCCATGTACCTCCTGGCACGTGTCATCCGTTCCATGGGCATCAAGATGGTACTCTCCGGTGAGGGCGCCGACGAGATCTTCGGCGGTTACCTCTACTTCCACAAAGCCCCGTCACCCGAGGAGTTCCATAAGGAAACCGTGCGCAAGCTCTCCAAGCTCTACCAGTACGACTGCCTACGGGCCAACAAGTCACTTGCCGCATGGGGCGTCGAGGGTCGCGTGCCGTTCCTCGACAAGGAGTTCCTCGACATCGCCATGTCCATGCCACCAGCCTATAAGATGTGCCCGGGCAAGACCATCGAGAAGAAGGTCGTCAGAGACGCCTTCAGCGACATACTGCCCGAGGAAGTGGCCTGGCGACAAAAAGAACAATTCTCCGACGGTGTCGGCTATTCATGGATCGACACCCTGAAGCAGATCACCGCCTCGGCCGTGAGCGACGAGCAGATGGCGCATGCCGCCGAGCGCTTCCCCATCAACCCGCCACGCAACAAAGAGGAATACTACTACCGTTCCATCTTCGCCGAGCACTTCCCCAGCGATTCCGCCGCCCTCTCGGTACCGTCCGTGCCGTCTGTGGCCTGCTCCACCGCCGAGGCCCTCGCCTGGGACGCCTCCTTCAAGGGAATGAACGAGCCCAGCGGAAGAGCCGTGCGAGATGTGCACGAGTAGGCATGATAGGCGGGGTAGGCAAGATAGGCTGGGTAGGCTCTTCCCTACCCCGCCTACCAGTGCCTACCAGCGCCTACCCCGCCTACCAGTGCCTACCAGTGCCTACCCCGCCTACTAGTGCCTACCCCGCCTACTAGCGCCTACCCCCATTATTAACTCTTAAAACCAATAATTATGATTACCCCCGACAATAGCTTCCTGTCCCAAGACAGCAGCCGTTACAAAGGATTGAAAGTCTACCAAAAATCAGAGTGCATCTGCGACATCACCTATTACTTCTGCCAGCACTTCCTCGACAAAACCAAAGACCGCACCGTCGACCAGATGATACAAGCCGCCAGGTCAGGCAAACAAAACATCGTAGAAGGCACGGCCGCCTCGACAACCTCCAAAGAAACAGAGATCAAACTACTAAACGTCGCCAAAGCCAGTCACCAGGAGCTCCTTGAAGATTACAAGGATTACATCATTCATCACGGACAGCAGCCCTGGGACCAGGACAATCCCTATTACCAGAAGTTGCGCGTCATGTGCAGCAACCACAACGACCGTGCGTATTATCAAGATCTCATTGCCCGTCACAGCGACATCACCATTGCCAACATCGCCATCACCCTCATCTGTCAGGTTGACAGCATGCTCTATGGTCTCATCGAGCGCCGCAAGAAGGATTTCCTGGAGAAGGGTGGCATCAAGGAGGAGATGACCCGCAGCCGCCGTGCCTACCGCCAGGACCACCCTGAGTCCACCGACCGCTCCACCGCCCTCTGGGAACGAGAGCAGAAGCTCAAGGCCATGGAGCAATCTCTCGCCCAACGAGAGCAGCAGCTCGCCCAACGAGAGCGCGCCCTGGCCCAGAAAGAGCAGCAGCTCGCCCAGAAAGAGCAGCTGCTCGCTCAAAGAGAGCAAGAGCTAGGCAGAGGGCTATAGGCAAGAGTAGGCGGAGTAGGCGGGGTAGGCGGGGTAGGCGGGGGTAGGCAAGGTAGGCGCTGGTAGGCTAGATAGGCGCTGGTAGGCTAGATAGGCGCTGGTAGGCTAGATAGGCTAGGTAGGCTCTTCCCTACCCTGCCTACCCCGCCTACCAGCGCCTACCCTGCCTACCTTGCCTACCCCGCCTACCAGTGCCTACCCTGCCTACCTTGCCTACCCCGCCTACCAGTGCCTACCCCGCCTACCAGTGCCTACCCCGCCTACCCTGCCTACTATCTATTAAAAAACCTAAAACCCACTGACAAAGCGGCACAAATATTTTGCCATCCGACAAAATGGCTTTACTTTTGCATAGAAGAAAAGAAAAGACATTTTTCATTTTATAAAACTCATCAAACAATGAAGATTCAAAAGATTCATGCCCGTGAGATTCTGGATTCCCGTGGCAATCCTACAGTGGAAGTTGAGATTACGCTTGAGAACGGCGTTATGGGCCGCGCAAGTGTTCCTTCTGGCGCCAGCACCGGTGAGAACGAAGCACTCGAGCTCCGCGACGGTGACAAGAGCCGTTTCGGTGGCAAGGGCGTCCTGAAGGCCGTTGACAATGTCAACAAGGTAATCGCTCCCGCACTCGAGGGTGACGATGTGTTCAACCAGCGCGCACTCGACTATAAGATGCTGGCCCTCGATGGCACTCCCACCAAGAGCAAGCTCGGTGCCAACGCTATCCTGGGCGTGTCTCTGGCTGCCGCACACACTGCTGCCAAAGCTCTGAATATGCCCCTGTACCGTTACATCGGCGGCACCAACACTTATGTGCTCCCCGTTCCTATGATGAACATCATCAACGGCGGTGCTCACTCTTCTGCTCCTATCGCTTTCCAGGAGTTCATGATCCAGCCGCGCAAGGGCGACCGCGTGCAGACTGAGAAGGACGCTATCCGTTGCGGAGCCGAGGTCTTCCACGCTCTGGGCAAGCTCCTCAAGAACCGTGGCCTCTCTACAGCTGTAGGTGACGAGGGTGGTTACGCTCCCGCACTCAACGGCATCGACGACGCTCTCGAGAGCATCTGCCAGGCCATCAAGGACGCTGGCTACGAGCCCGGAAAGGACGTCACCATCGCTATGGACTGCGCTGCTTCTGAGTTCGCTACCAACCGCGACGGTAAGTGGTACTACAACTACAAGCAGCTCAGCAACGGCATGCCTAAGGATCCTAACGGCAAGGAGCTCGACGACGAGCAGCAGATCGCTTACCTCGAAGAGCTCGTCAACAAGTATCCTATCGCTTCTATCGAGGACGGTCTCGACGAGAACGACTGGGAAGGCTGGGTGAAGCTCACCAAGGCTCTCGGCGACAAGGTGCAGCTCGTCGGCGACGACCTCTTCGTGACCAACACCAAGTTCCTCGAGAAGGGTATCAAGATGGGTGCTGCCAACGCTATCCTCATCAAGGTCAACCAGATCGGTTCACTCACCGAGACCCTCGAGGCTATCGAGATGGCTCACCGTCATGGCTACAACACTGTCACCTCTCACCGCTCTGGCGAGACTGAGGACACCACCATCGCCGACATCGCCGTCGCTACCAACAGCGGTCAGATCAAGACCGGTTCTATGAGCCGCACCGACCGTATCGCTAAGTACAACCAGCTCATCCGCATCGAGGAAGAGCTCGGCGACGTTGCTCAGTACGGTTACACCCGTCTGGACCGCAGCCTGTAATCAAGTAACTTTATTGCAGTTATCATACCCCACTCTGTCTCAACACAGGGTGGGGCTTTTTTATTATGAAATCACTCCTCATACTCGTCGGCAAGACCACCGACAAACTATACACCTCAGCCATCGCCGACTACGTCGAGCGCATCGGCCATTACATGCCCTTCGAGGTAAAGGTCATACCCGAACTCAAGAACACACGTGCGCTGAGCACCGACCAACAGAAAGAGCGAGAGGGCACACTCATCCTCAACGAGCTCACCCCGCAGGACACCGTCGTACTGCTTGACGAACGGGGCAAGCAACGCACCAGCACCGACTTCGCCAAGTGGCTGGAGAACAAGCGTGCCACAGCCCGCCGACTGGTATTCGTCATCGGAGGTCCCTACGGCTTCTCCCCTGCCGTCTACAGCCGTGCCAACGAGCAGATCGCCCTCTCTCTCATGACCTTCAGCCACCAGATGGTCCGCCTGATCTTCGTCGAGCAGCTCTACCGCGCCTGCACCATCCTCAAGGGGGAGAAGTATCATCATTAATAAAGCCCCACCCCCTTGGCTCGCCTTGCGAGCCAAGGACCCTCCCCCAAATGGGGAGGGACAGTTTGCATTGACGGCTCGGCATCTACCATGCAGCCCTTCCTCACGTAGTTCCCGTTCTGTGCCGCGCATTATAATGCGCGGAAAGGCGGAGTGAGGGTATAGCAAGCCAAACTACCCCTCCCCATTTGGGGGAGGGTCCGCGCGAAGCGCGGGGGTGGGGCTCTGTTTTCTTACTTTCCCCCTTGCCATTGCAAAAAATAGTTGTACCTTTGTACACACATTAATCCAAAACCATCACATGAAGACAGATATCGAGATTGCACAGAGCACAAAGCTCCGTAATATTACCGACATTGTCGACGAACTGGGTATTCCCAGCGACGAGACCGAACAATACGGCCGATACATCGCCAAGGTCTCGCTCGACGCCATCCACGAAGAACGCATCAAACAACACCACCTCGTCCTAGTCACCGCCATCAGCCCCACTAAGGCCGGCATCGGAAAGACAACAGTGAGCGTAGGTCTCGCTCTCGGACTCAATCGCATCGGCAAAAAAGCCGTCGTCGCACTCCGTGAACCCTCTCTCGGACCTTGCTTCGGACAGAAAGGCGGTGCATGCGGAGGAGGTTACGCGCAGGTCCTGCCCATGGACAAGATCAACCTTCATTTCACCGGTGACTTCCACGCCATCACCTCAGCCAACAACATGATCGCAGCTCTCCTCGACAACTACCTCTACCAGCACGCCGCCGAGGGCTTCCGACTCAAACAAGTGCTCTGGCGACGAGTCATGGATGTCAACGACCGTAACCTGCGACAGATCATCACAGGCGTCGGACCACAGACCAACGGACTGCTCGCCGAGTCGGGATTCGACATCACACCGGCATCCGAGATCATGGCCATCATGTGCTTCGCCACCAGCCTCGACGACCTCAAGACACGCATCGGCAACATCCTACTGGGCTTCGACTACAACGACAAACCATTCTACGTGCGCGACATGGGCGTTGAAGGCTCAATCGCCGTCCTGCTCATGGATGCACTCAAACCCAACCTCGTGCAGACCACAGAGGGCACACCAGCCTTCGTCCACTGCGGACCATTCGCCAACATCGCACATGGCTGCAACTCCATCGTAGCCACGAAGATGGCCCTCACCTACGGCGACTACGCCGTCACAGAAGCAGGCTTCGGTGCTGACCTCGGTGCAGAGAAGTTCTATGACATCAAATGCCGAAAGGCCGGACTACAACCCGACGCCACCGTGCTCGTCGTCACACTGCAGGCGCTCAAGATGCACGGCGGAGTGCCCTACGAGAAAATCAAACAACCTGATGTCGCCGGCGCTGCCAACGGCTTCTGGAACCTCGACAAGCACGTCGCCAACCTACGGCGCTACGGACAGCATATCATCGTCTGCTTCAACCAATACAAGGAAGACACACCCGATGAGATAGAAGAGGTGCGTCGTCACTGCCAGGAAGAACTGCACGTTGACTTCGCCATCAACAACGCCTTCACGGAAGGGGGTAAAGGGGCCGAACAACTGGCCGAGACCGTCGTCAAAGCCGTCGAGCGCCGTCCCTCGGAACCCCTGCGCCTGCTCTATAAAGACGACGACACCGTAGAGAGCAAGATTGAGGCCGTAGCACGCAACATCTATGGTGCAGGCTCCATCACCTACACCAAGAAGGCACGCACGCAGCTCAGCCACGTCTACGACCTGCATCTGCAGCACCTGCCGGTATGCATCGCAAAGACGCAATACAGCTTCTCCACCGACGCCAAGTCATACGGGCCCACCGACGGCTTCCGCCTCGAGGTCTCCGACATCGTCATCAACGCCGGTGCCGGCATGATCGTCGCCATCGCTGGCAGCATACTCCGCATGCCCGGCCTGCCCAAAGAACCGCAGGCCAACCACATCGACATCGTCAATGGCGAGATCGTCGGACTGAGCTGAGTAATAGAAGTACAGAAGTTAAGAATTTAAGAAGTTCAGAAGTCCAGAAGTCCAGAAGTCCAGTCATTACAATAATGTTATCGTATTATCAGATACTTATGCATTTGACTGGACTTCTGGACTTCTGAACTTCTGGACTTCCCTACTTCTGGACTTCTCGATTTTGGTCCCTCTGGCTCGCTTTCGAGCCAGAGGGGCCAAAATCGGGCTTTACTCCTCATCCAGCCTTCCGCTCCACAGATACTTCTTTGTCTCGCTGACGAGCACACCATTGAGAAACAACAGCGACAGCAGGTTAGGAATAGCCATCAGCGCATTCATACAGTCAGCGATGTTCCACACCACCTGCAGACCCGCTATGCTGCCCACAAACACCAGCACGATATACAACCAACGGTACACATGCGACCAGCGCTGACCCTTGAGATACTCCACTGCACGTTCACTGTAATAGCTCCAGCCCAGGATCGTGCTGAAGGCAAACGTCAGCAGACCAAAGCTCAACAACGGCTCACCGATATACGGTATCTTTGTGAAGGCAGCACGCGTCAGCGTCGCACCATTGGCATAACTGATATCAGGATAAGCCAGCACACTGCTCACGATCACCAACCCCGTCAGCGCACAGATGATCACCGTGTCCCAGAACGTACCCGTCGACGACACCAGCGCCTGACGCACAGGGTTGCGCGTCTGTGCAGCAGCCGCCACGATAGGTGCCGATCCCAGGCCCGACTCATTGGAGAACAATCCACGCGCAATACCATAACGGGCCGCCAACAGCACCGTGCCACCCGCAAAACCGCCTCCCGCGGCACGCGCCGTGAAGGCAGAACTCACAATAAGCTTGATTGCAGGCCATACAAAGGCACTATTGACCACAAGGATATAGATACACCCCAAGACATAAAACAACGCCATGAAGGGCACTAAAAGGCCGCAGACACGCGCTATCGACTTCACACCACCCAAGATGACTGCCGCCACAAGCACACTCAGCACCACTCCCGTCACATAAGGCGAGATGCCATAGGTCTCCGACAAAATCGTGGAGATGGCATTCGCCTGCACGGTATTGCCAATGCCAAAGGCGGCCATCGCCGTGAAGAAAGCAAACAACACCGCCAACGGCTTCCAGCCCAGTCCACGTTCCAGCGCATACATCGGTCCGCCGAGCATCTTACCGTCCGGTGTCCGTACACGGTACTTGATGGCCAACAACCCTTCAGAATATTTCGTAGCGATACCAAACACTCCCGTCAGCCAGCACCACAGCACCGCACCGGGACCGCCCAGCGCCACCGCCGTCGCCACACCAATGATGTTGCCCGTGCCAATGGTCGCCGCCAAAGCCGTGGCCAGCGCGCCGAACTGCGACACGTCACCCGACGCACCCTTGTCACGCTTCACCGACAAACGAATAGCCGTGAAAATCTTACGCTGCGGAAAACGCAGACGGATGGTAAGGAAGAGATGGGTGCCCAACAACAAGATAATCATCGGCCAGCCCCAAAGAAAACCACTCAGGTCGTTGAAAAATACATTCAGTTGATCAATCATGTTTGTCTCATTCATGTTCCATGCACACCTGTCCACACAGTAACCATACGCCGTGGCCTGCGTTATGAAAAACAAAAAGACAGGAAAAAGGCATTTTGCTTGCAAATTTACAAAACAACTTGCAATTTGCAAACAAAATGCCCAAAAACTTTCTTAAGCCCCTCCCCCTTGGCCCGCAAAGCGAGCCAAGGTTCCACACCTACAGCCCCACCCCCTTGGCTCGCAAAGCGAGCCAAGGTTCCCTCCCCCAAATGGGGAGGGCTAGTTTGCATTGACGGCTCATAGCCTCTCCTTGATGCCCTCTCCTTCTCGAGGCCGCCATCACCGCCTCTTTCTTCTTACGCTTCCCGTACTGTGCCGCGCTTTCCATCCTGTGCCACGCTTCCCGTACTGTGCCGCGCTTTCCGTACTGTGCCGCGCATTCCGTCCTGTGCCGCGCATTATAATGCGCGGAAGGTATAGCAAGCCAAACTAGCCCTCCCCATTTGGGGGAGGGAGCCGCGCGAAGCGCGGGGGTGGGGCTCTATTCCAGCATCGTCCTGCACAACTTCTGTTGCAGCACATGCGCATCGAGCACCGACATCTCACTGTCAAGCAACGCAAACGCCAGGACATGACCATCGGCGCCCTTGCAATAGCCGGCCAGCGAACTGATGCCATAGGGATGCGACAGCGTACCCGTCTTGGCATGGATGCGGCCCTTCACACGAGGGTCGGAGAGCAGGCGGCGCAGCGTGCCGTCCTCACCCGCAATACTCATATTCTGCATGAGCTGAGCATAGATCGGTTTGTCGTGGTAAGCATAGGTCAGCACCGTCACCAGCGCACGAGGCGACAGATGGTTGTGCACGCACAACCCGCAACCGTCGTGGATCACCAGCGACGTATCGCGCAGACCAAGGTCATGGCGCAGGAACTGCCGCAGATACTTCACACCCGAGGCCGCCATGTCAGGGTTGCGGGGATCCACCGCATGACCCAGCGCATAGAGCAGCGACGTGGCCTGCGTATTGCTCGAGTTCTTCCACATCAGACGCGTCGTGCGGTCCACACTCCTTAAGAAGCGGAACACCCCGTGACTGCCGCGGGGCGTGCGACCATTCACCAACTGCTCATCCTTCACACGGATGCCGTCGGCCAGCAACGCCTGCTTCCAAGCCTTGCGTACACCATCCTCACCCTTGAACAAAATGCCATAATGACTGTACGACAAATCCCACGGATACCAATGCGGCTCCGCCTGCACCTTGTCGTGCAACGTCAGGTCGAGCACACAACGGCCGTCTACCGCCTTCACACCCAGCCGTCGCAACTGCCGGGAGAACATCCGCAGATCCTGTGCCTGCAACAACGGGTCAAGACCGGCACGAAGAATGGCGTCGCCACGAAGCGTGTCGCCCACCACCTTACCTTTTATATATAACGTAGTGCGGAACATATATCGCGCGCCCAAATGGTGCAGCGCAGCCACACCCGACAACAACTTCAGGCACGAGGCCACCGGTTGCGCCTCGTCCGTTCCTAAGCCATACACCGGCTTATTCGCGGTGAGGTCATATACATACAACCCAAACTTACCATTCGGCCGCCTGGCATGCGCAAACGAGTCAAGCCGATGCACCAGCCGTTGGTCTACTGTCACCTCCTGCGCCTTCGCAACCGGTTTGCTCTCCTCCTTCTTCTTACTGCCACAGCCCGTCAACACAACACCCATCGCAAGTCCAAAGCCAAGAACTTTGGAAAGACCTGGAAGACAGTGAAGGTTCTGCGAGCTATGCTGGCCAAGGAACTTATGCAGGCCAAGTGAGCTATGCTGGCCAAGGAACTTCTGTTGTCCGAGTATCCTGTTTTGTCCGAGAAGCAATCCGCATTGTTTAACTGCGACAAAAAGGGAACTTATTTTTGTCATTGTATGATTCCTATTCATTTCAAGTAAAATCCTTGTGTAATCCATGTATAATCCATATTTAGTCCAATGCCAGCGTATCACTCCCGATGAGCGAATTATCCTGTGGCATCAAACAATAAAATAACGTTTTTGTCGCATGATTATTACGTAATGAGGAAGATTTGCATGAGACCCGCAAGTTGCCGGAGTTCGAGGAGGGGGGGATTAACCTTCATTATTCATAGGGATTGTTATTCACATGAATATCCACGAATTGCCCATGAATGTCTCAAAAAAAGATTTGTGAATAATTCGTGGTCAATTCTTGACAATTCAATGTTTAGTAACAGAGTTAATGTTCATGAATAATGTAGCCATAAATGAAGAAAGAGAACCCCTTTAGGGGTTCCGGCAACATAGCGAGGGGATGAGCAAATGAGCGATAGCGAATGCAGCGATTCCCCTCGAAAACAATTAGATGGCAAAAGCCTTCGATTGACATCATATTTAACATTACCGCAACCCCCAAGGGGGTAGCGATTAAATCATCCACCATCACGTTTCGAGGGGAAGAGGCTCGCTTCGCTCACCTCATCCCCTCGCTATGATACCGGAACCCCCAAGGGGGTTCCAACAATTGTAACCCTCCCCTAGGTGGGGGAGGGAGCCGCGCGAAGCGCGGGGGTGGGGCTGGGGGTGCCCGATCCGCGAAGCGCGGGGGTGGTTCTTCGCCGAACCTCCGCCTTCCTTTCGCCGATCCTCCGCCTTCCTTTCGCCGAACCTCCGCCTTCCTTTCGCCGAAAAGTACTTGGCTTTTCGGCGAGCAACCGATTGATAATCAACGGATCAAGACCTATTGGTATACCTATGACCCATATTACAACGCCAACATACCAAGAAAATCTGTAAAGAAACATCAGCAACCTCCGTTTTTGTCGCAATTTGTGCACACTTAAAAATCAAAGACCTTCCCTAAATGTCGCGCAATGTTAAGGGAAGTGAACAAAACATCCTCCCTAATTGTCGCCTCACCTTTACAACAAACTTATAATCAAAGAGAAAGGTAGTGTACTGAAATTGCGCTAAAATAGGGCTAAAATGGTCGTTTTATGGCGACAAAATATCGATTAAATCCAGCCCATCCATCGCCTAACGCTTAAAACCTCCCCAAAAGTGTCGTATTTCGTAAAGATAAAGTCAGAGATTCGATCACAACCTCCTAATTTGTCGACGACATCCTCCTTATTTGTCGCCGACGTCAAAAATAGGTTCCCTATTTGTCGCACTTACCTTCCCTATTTGTCGCAACGAGGTTCCCTATTTGTCGCACGAGGTTACTAATTTGTCGCAGTTCAACATATGGCGAAGTTGAGTATCAGCGAGTTACGGCATCCCACAAATATTAGATACTAAAGATATACTATTGAAAAACTATCTTATGATGTTTTCAATTTAAATTTATCTTTGTTTTTTTGATTCCCCAGTCTCCTTGGTTTCTCGCCTTCATGTCGTATTTCTGTCGTTTTTATATATTTAATTATCCAATCTTATACATACAGATATAAATAATAGTACATATAAATAAATACCTATTAGTTTATACTCATAAATCGTTATATACCTATATATACATATACGAATATATTTATCTTTGTACATTTTTATATCTTTACGTGCTTATATTATTATTGCTATATTTTCTTATTTATCTATTTACGCAGGCGTTTTTACTTATTTTGTCTCCCTTTTTGCTTGAACTTCCCCTCCTATTGTTTATATTTTTATTCCTTTATATTATTACCTTTATATATAACTATATAAACAACTATTCATATAAACAATCATTCTTCTGCTCAGTTTTGAGCATGTTTGTTTATTTAATTCTATGTATATTTAACGTTATATATAAACAAATATACATTGCAATACATAAAGAAACTAATATATTAATAACGCTTTATATGTTTACATGCTTATATCTTCATTTCTTTAATTATTAATATCTTCATTTCTTCATTTGTTTATACTTTGCCCTACTCTTTTATTTTATTGTTTATATCCATATATAAATATACCAATAAGTAAATATATAAAGATAAAGAAACATTACACATTTTTGTCGTATATTTCGTGTATACGCCCTTTTACCTCACTTTTTAATGATTAAACCTTTACAGATTTGTGCCTTTATTGATGACATTTCTCGCTATTTTCCTCCAGAATAACCTTTTCCTGATCACCTGTTGACTGTCATTCGCTTCTTTTGAAGCTCTCTATGATCTTGTCTTATTCATATTTTTATTTATTTTTCTGTTTATTTCTTTGTCTAATTAATTGTTTATGCTTATCTTTGCAGATATAAATATATACGCATTTCCATGTACACATAATGAAATGAATGAATAAGTGAATGTTTGTTTCTTTATTTATATTTGGAATTAAATATATAAACAAATAAATAACGATATGATTAAATATATCTTTACTTGTTTATTGATAACAAAGACATCTGTCAGGCCACAGGTCTCTCCTACCCTGCGTTCTGGCGATTGGTGGTTTGTAAATAAGTATTTACCTATATATTTAATTATACGTTTCTTTATTTGTTTACATAAACGATTTGATGAATGTTTATCTTTATATTTTAATAAAGAAAGGTATAAGTATATTATAAATGAAATATACCTTTATATAAATAATAAAAGGTACGCATGTACTTATAAATAGATACTGAAATATATAAATATATCTAAGTTGATAGGTTTGAAAATATAAACGAGTAAATAATTAAATATATAATAATATGAAGAACAGAAAAGTGGTGTTCGCCAATCAGAAAGGCGGTGTGGGTAAGTCAACGCTCTGTATCCTTTTCGCTAACTATCTGGCATGGAAGAAGCAGGATGTATGCGTCATCGATACGGACTTGCAGAAGACGATCAAGATGCAGCGCAAGAAAGACCTCGAGCTCTACCCCGATGCTGAGGAGCCTTATGAGGTGCAGGACTTCGACGTGCAGGATCCGGAACTGATGCAGCAGCTCATGGACTCGGCTTCCCAGACGGAAGGTTTCGTACTGTTCGACTCTCCGGGTAATGTGTCGGAGGACGGACTGGTGCCGATCTTCACCAATGCCGACTTCATCGTCTGCCCTTATGAGTATGAGGAGAAGACCCTCGACTCCACTGGTACGTTTGTGCAGGTGATCAACGCTCTCCGTCAGGCCACACCCGAGATGACGGCCAAGCTCTTCTTCGTGCCCAACCGCATCGACGTGCGTATCGGTACCGCCGACGAACTGCGTATGTGGAAGCAGACCGACGCCATCTTCAAGCAGCTCGGTGCTGTCACACCCCGCATCACGGCCCGTGCTTCCCTGAAGCGCATCAACACCCTGGAAATCACGCCCCAACAGCGCGACGCCGTCAACGGAGCCTTCGATTTCATGATCCGCCGCATGCGGGAGTGAGACCCATGGCCTGACTCAGGATACTTACTTATATATAATAAGGTGTAGGTAAACAAAGAAATGTCTAAATATATAAACAATTGAACAATCAAATAAATAGGCATTTGAATAAATAATTATTTGTCTGCACTAAAATATAAACAAATAAACAACGTTATAATTAAAAATATAAACTAATAAATATATACGACATATGGCTGATCAATCAAAAAAGAAGAAGACGCGTGTGCTGTTGCCGGGTGGCATACAGGGTTTGGTGCATGACCTGCAGAATGGAGGTACGCGCAATGCCCCTCAGAAGGTTGAGGATACTGAAGAAACAAGTGGCAAGGACTCGGAGGAGAACAAGTCGGAGCAGAATCCGACGACAGCGCAATCCCCTACTCCACAGTCGGTTAGCGGTCAGTCCCCCACCCCACAGTCGCAGGCTTCCGCTGCTGCTGTGACTGGTCGTCGCCCTGAGCAGCAGGTTCAAGGCGAAGGCGGATCAACAACCGAACCGAAGGCTGGTTTGCAGGACAACGCATCATCTAACGTTCAAACCCCTGCACAAAACAGCGCTCAAAACTCGACACAATTTTCGAATGAGGCCAATCGTTCACAATCGGCTGGCAATCAGCAGAATGGCTATGGTCAGCCAATGCCGGTCGGTCAGCGCTACGGACAGTCGGTTGCTGAGCGTGAATCAGCTGATAATCAGTATAATAGGTTTGGTGGCTCGGCTGCTACGGCGGTTGCTTCAAACTTCGCTGAGAATCGCGAAAAATCGACCGGGGCTGTATCTTCGTCCGAATACGCACAAAATGGCGGGGGTAACAACGGTGCTGCTACGGCTCCTCAGGGTCGTGGTCGTCGGCCGAAGGAGAACACGATGCGTGAGTATCACATCACGAAGGACGACTCGAAGGATTCGTGGGATCTGTTCCTCGACCTTGCTAAGCAGTATAAGGACGGTGGTGGTAAGTTGGCGACGATCTACATCGACAACTCTCTGAAGAATCTGCTCGACCGCATGAAGTATGTGGGTCCTGAGAAGCTGACGACGTCGGCGATTCTCTCGAGCATCGTTGCCCGTTTCATCTATGACCATGAGGACGACATCAGAAGAGTGCTGTTCTCGGGAGACTTGATCTAGCCCTACCCCCGCGCTTCGCGCGGTTCCCTCCCCCAAATGGGGAGGGATGGTTACCATTGACGGAGACAGGAGCCCCACCCCCGCGCGCTAAAGCGCGCGGCTCCCTCCCCCACCTGAGGGGAGTGACTAATTACAATTGACGGTGACAAGAGCCGGAAACTAGAAACAGAAAACATTGATACAAAGGAGGGTGTATCAGAATTAGTAAAGTACAGAAGTCCAGAAGTAGGGAAGTCCAGAAGTCCAGTCAAATGCATAAGTATCTGATAATACGGTAACATTATTGTAATGACTGGACTTCTGGACTTCCGGACTTCTGGACTTCAAAAAATCTTCTGGACTTCTGTACTTCTCAGATTAATCTCTTCTAAACAAGTCGCGGGTGTAGACTTTTTCCTGGACATCGTCGAGGCAACGGTCGTAGCGGTTGGCGATGATGGCTTGTGACTGTTGCTTGAACTTCTCGAGGTCGTTGACCACCAGGGAGCCAAAGAAGGTGGTGCCGTCTTTGAGTGTAGGCTCGTAGATGATGACGGTGGCGCCCTTGGCCTTGACCCGTTTCATGACACCTTGGATGCTCGACTGGCGGAAGTTGTCGGAATGACTCTTCATGGTCAGGCGATAGACACCGATGACGCACTGATGCTCGCCGTCGGCGTTGTAGGCGTTGTCGTCGTAGTAGCTGTAGTAGCCGGCTTTGCGCAGCACCTGGTCGGCGATGAAGTCCTTACGTGTGCGGTTGCTCTCGACGATGGCCTGGATGAGGTTCTCGGGCACGTCTTTGTAGTTGGCCAACAGCTGTTTGGTGTCTTTTGGAAGGCAGTAGCCGCCGTAGCCGAAGGAGGGGTTGTTGTAGAACTCTCCGATGCGCGGGTCGAGGCATACGCCGTCGATGATGCTTCGGGTGTTGAGTCCTTTGACCTCGGCGTAGGTGTCGAGTTCGTTGAAGTAGCTCACGCGCAGTGCGAGGTAGGTGTTGGCGAAGAGTTTGACGGCTTCGGCCTCGGTGGTCCCCATGAAGAGCATGGGAATGTCTTGTTTGATGGCGCCTTTGGCGAGCATGTCGGCGAAGGTGTGAGCCGCTTTGTCGAGTCGTGGGTCACCTTCTGGTCGTCCGACGATGATACGTGAGGGGTAGAGGTTGTCGTAGAGCGCCTTGCTTTCTCTGAGGAACTCAGGAGCGAAGATGATGTTGTCGCTGTGGTAGCGCTGTCTGACGGAGGCGGTGTAGCCCACGGGAATGGTCGACTTGATGATGATGATGGCGTTGGGGTTGACCTTGAGCACGAGTTCGATGACTTCTTCGACATGCGACGTGTCGAAGTAGTTTTTCACAGCGTCGTAGTTTGTGGGTGTGGCTACGACGACGAATTCAGCGTCGGCGTAGGCCGCGGCTCCGTCGGTGGTGAAGGAGAGGTCGAGGTCTTTCTCTTTGAAGTATTTTTCGATGTAGTCGTCCTGGATAGGTAACTGCTTGTGTTTAAGCATTTCCACCTTCTCTGGGACGACATCGACGGCGGTGACTGTTTCATGTTGGGCGAGCAGGGTAGCGATGCTCAAGCCCACGTAGCCGGTGCCGGCTATGGCAACCTTGTGTTTTGAAACCATATTAGTATCTTGTTTTTTGCAAAGTTAGTGAAAATAGGGGGAACGGCAAAGGGAAAAGGGGAAAAAAGCCCCACCCCCGCGCTTCGCGCGGCTCCCTCCCCCAAATGGGGAGGGATGGTTACCATTGACGGAGACAGGAGCCCCACCCCCGCGCTTCGCGCGGCTCCCTCCCCCAAATGGGGAGGGATAGTTACCATTGACGGATGATGGGGGTGGGCTCATTACAGTGTGGTTAAATTTTTAAGGGTGCTTCAGAAATATTCTGAGATTTGCATGTTTGTTTCAGCAATTTTAATTAATTTTGCGTCGTATAACATAATATCGAGATATTGATATACCTTTTTTAATTTAATTAATCACTACACTTATGCAGAAAAGACTGCTTTTTCTGGTTTCATTGTTGTTGTGCCTGACAACGACAATGATGGCACAGATTACCACCTCCGGGCTTAGCGGCAGCGTTAAGGCCAACGGTGAGGATGTGATTGGTGCCACAGTAGAGGCCATTCATGTGCCAACGGGTACCAAGTACCAAGCTGTTACAAACACCAAAGGTGCCTTCGCCATCAACGGCATGCGTCCGGGCGGACCTTACACCGTCAAAATCAGCTACATCGGCTATGAGACGAAGGAGGTGAAGGACATCACGCTTCAGCTTGGTCAGACCTTCAGCCTCCCTGTGTCGCTCTCTGAGAACGCGCAGGAGCTGGGTGAAATCGTTGTCTCGGCAAAGGCTACGAAATTCAACACGCTCAAGACGGGCGCCGCCACTAACATCAACAACGAACAGATGCAGAACATGCCGACGGTGAGCCGTTCTCTGACCGACATCACCCGTCTCTCGCCCTACGGCGGCAACGGCATGAGCTTCGGCGGCATGGACGGCCGTACGGCCAACTTCACCGTCGACGGTGCCAACTTCAACAACAACTTCGGTCTGAGTTCCAACCTCCCCGGCGGCGGCAATCCTATCTCCATTGACGCCATCCAGGAACTGCAGGTGGTGGTGTCGCCTTACGACGTGCGCCAGACCAACTTCATCAGCGGTGGTATCAACGCCATCACCAAGAGCGGTACCAACACCTTCAAGGGTACGGCTTACGTGTATCACCGCAACGAGAACATGCGCGGCAACTCGGTGTACAAGACCGAGATACCCGGCGCACGCGAGACCGACCGCTCCACCACTTACGGCGGAACACTCGGCGGTCCCATCATCAAGGACAAGCTGTTCTTCTTCGTGCAGGGCGAGTACATCACCACGCCTTCCGTGGCCGTGCGCTGGCGTGCCTCTGAGAACGGCGTGGGCAACGAGTCGCAGTATCTCTCTTATGCCTCCATTGCCGACATGCAGCGCGTGCAGCAGTACGTGGCCGACAAATACGGCTACAACACCGGCAGCTTCACCTCGTTCCCTGCCGACCAGAACAACACCAAGCTCCTCGGCAAGCTGACGTGGAACATCAACGACCAGCACCACCTCGACTTCCGCTACAACTACACCAACAACACCTCGTGGATGGCGCCCAACCCCTCGTCGATGGACGGCGGCACACGCTCGCCCTACGCGCGTACATCATTATACAGCATGGCTTTCGCCAACTCGATGTACTCCATGCACAACAAGGTGCACTCCTTCTCGCTCGACCTCAACAGCCGCTTCAGCAATGAGCTGAGCAACCAGTTCCTGGCCACCTACTCCATCCTCAACGACGAGCGCGGCTCCAACTCCTCTGAGTTCCCGTTCATCGACATCCAGGACGGCACCGGCGACAACGTACAGTACATGTCGCTCGGCTACGAGCTCTTCACCTGGAACAACGCCGTGCACAACAAGGTGTGGAACATCAAGGACGACCTCACCTGGTACAAGGGCAACCACAAGTTCCTCTTCGGTCTGAACTACGAGCATCAGATGGCTGACAACCAGTACATGCGCAACGGTACGGGCTACTACCGCTACCGCTCGGTTGACGACTTCGTCAACGGCGCTGCTCCTGAGATTGTCTGCCTGACCTATGGCTACAACGGCGAGAGCAAGCCCGCCGCACGTATCAACAGCAACAACTTCGGACTCTATGCCCAGGACGAGTGGCAGGCCCTGACAAACCTCAAGCTCACCTACGGCATCCGCTTCGACCTGCTGGCCTACGACAACGGCGACCTGATGACCAACAACGCCATCAAGGCCCTCGACTATGACGGACGCCACATCGACACGGGCAAATGGCCCGACGCCAACCTCCGCATCTCTCCCCGTGTGGGCTTCACATGGGATGTGTTCGGTGACCAGAAGCTGCGCGTGCGCGGCGGCACCGGTCTCTTCGCAGGACGTCTGCCCCTCGTGTTCTTCACCAACATGCCCAGCAACTCGGGCATGGTGCAGTTCAATGCCCAGCTCAACGGCACTTCCAAGGCTCCTTCCTACTATACCGGTCCTTACACCACCGACGAGAAGGGCGTGCACCATATTGACATGAGCCAGTTCGCTGGCGGTCTCGTGACCGACGCCAACGGCCACGCCACCATCCAGGCACTCAAGGACAAGCTCGTCTCCCTGGGCTATCCCACCACCATCTCGTCCGACCAGGGCACACTGCCCGGCTCCATTGCCGCCGTCGACAAGAACTTCAAGATGCCCCAGGCATGGAAGTCTTCTCTGGCCGTCGACTACCAGATGCCCGTCAACTTCCCCTTCACGGTCACCCTTGAGGGTATCTTCAACAAGACCATCAACGACGCCAGCATCTCCGACTGGAGCATCCAGCCCGTCGAGGGCTTCGCACGCTGGAACGGCGCCGACAACCGGCCTATCTTCCCCTCCGGCTTCCGTGCAGGCCGCACCAAGGCCTTCGTGCTTGAGAACACCAGCCGCGGCTACGGATGGTCGTTCGTGGCACAGGTCAACATGAAGCCCTTCGACTGGATGGACCTCACCGCCAGCTACACCCACACCGTCAACAAGGAGGTGACCGGCAGGCCCGGCTCCAACGCCGAGTCGGCCTTCACCTACGTGCCCACACCCTACGGTCCCAACAACATCAAGTTGCACAACTCGCAGTATGTGGAGCCTGACCGCATCGCTGCCGGTCTGAACCTGCACGACCACAGCGGCAACCACTACTCGTTCTTCTACGAGGCATGGCGCGGAGGATACAACTACTCCTACATGATGGCCAACGACATGAACGGCGACGGCTACAGCTACGACGCGCTCTATGTGCCCAACGACAACGAGGTCGGCGTGGCAGGCAGCGCTAATCCCGGCCAGTTCCGCTTCGCTACCGAGGACGATATGACCCGCTTCATGGACTACGTCCACCGCGACAAATACCTGAAGAACCATCAGGGCGAGTATGCCGAGGCCTACAGCGTGTACAACCCATGGGTGCACCGCATCGACTTCAGCTACAAGCACGACTTCAAGCTCAACCTCGGCTCCACCTCACACAAGCTGCAGCTCAGCTTCGACGTGAAGAACGTGCTCAACCTCTTCAACTCCAAGTGGGGTGTGATGAAGGTGATGAACTCCTCTCTCAACGAGGGCCGCATCCTGCGCTACGACCACACCGACGCCGAGGGCTACCCCGTGTTCACCACACCGTCTGCCGTCAAGAGCGGCGTCAAGACCTGGCTGCCCAACTTCTCCATCGGACAGTGCTGGTATGCCTCAATCGGTGTTAAGTATTACTTCAACTAATTTCCTTCAAAACAACAAGCAATTATGAAACTCAAACATATATTTGCTGCCGCGCTCAGCCTGTTGATGGTCACCGCCTGCAACGACGACAACACCATCGGCACGTTAGGCGACATTGAGCTTGACAAGAGCTACGTCTCCATTCCCGCCCAGGGCGGCGACGCCACCGTCACCGTCAAGGCTGCCGGCGACTGGCAGTTTGACAAGGTGTTCCAGGTCATCACCAAAAAGGATGACGGCACAAAGGACACCACTTATAACGACACTCCCACATGGCTGAAGCTCGACAAGGCCTCGGGCTCGGCCGGTGAGACCAAGGTCACGCTGCATGCCGACGCCACCAACGGCGGCCGCAGCACACAGCTGGAGATCGTCTGCAATGGCCAGCGCCAGTACCTGAACGTCATGCAGGGCGACCAGACTCCTCAGGAGGCCACCGTGGCCGACGTGCTTGCCGGTCCCGACGGCAAGACCTTCCGGGTGACGGGTACCGTAGAGGATATCTACAACACCACCTACGGCAACTGGTACCTGCGCGACAAAACGGGACGCTTGACCATCTACGGCACGCTCGACAAAGAGGGCAAGGCTAAGAACTTCGCCAGCCTCGGCATTGAGAACGGTGACGTGGTGACCGTGGAAGGTCCTAAGACTACCTACGGCACCACAGTGGAATTGGTTGACGTAACAGTCATCAAGATCACCAAGGCCATGCTCAAGCTGGTCGAGACGCAGTCAGCACCCGCCTCCAAGGACGGCGGCGACTTCGTTGTCAAGGTGGCCTTCAAGGGCAAGAGCGTCAATCCCGTCATTCCGGACGATGCAAAGAACTGGCTCGGCGTGAGTTCCATCAAGACCTTCGCCGGCGTACCCTCGAAGACGGTGACCAACCCGGCCGACACTGCCCTCATCACCTTCCACTGCCAGCCCAACAGCGGCTCGGCACGCTCGGCTGAGGTGCCCGTCACCTCCGGCACCACCACTCTGAAAGCCACGGTCAAGCAGGCCGGCAACGTACAGCAGGTCACGCTCGCTGAGTTCCGCAACCAGCCCGTGGGTACCGCAGAATACCGCATCAGCGGCGTCGTGACGAAGGTGGACACCAAAAATGGCAACATCTGGGTCAACGACTACACCGACCCCACCGGCACCGTGGAAATCTATAAGGTGAAGAACATGCCCGCTGGACTGAAGGCTGGCGACATCGTCACCGCCACCGGCGTGAGGGCACAGTACAAGACAACCGTTGAGATGGGCGACGGCACCAACCATCCTGTCATTGAAAAGGTGGAGAGCGCAAAGAGCGTGACCCTCGCTGGATTCAATGCAGCCCCCGACGGTTCTGAGCTGCTCGTCATCACCGGTACCGTGAAAGAGATCAAAAATGGCAAGTATGGCAACATCTATGTCACCGATGGCACCAACGATGTCTACGTCTACGGTGTCTATGGCTACGGTGCTGCAAAGGGTTCTGCTGACCGTCAGAACTTCCTGGCCAACCAGGGCATAGGCGTGGGCGACAAGATCACCCTCGTCGGTCCTAAGACTACCTACAATGGTACAGTCGAGATGAACGGTGGCTACTATGTGAGCCATACGAAGGCACAGTAAGGGACCTTTTGAAAAGACGGGTCTTCTTGAGAAGTCCCGTCTTTTGAGAAGTCCGGAAGTTCGGAAGTTCAGAAGTCCGGTCATTACAATAAGCCGTAACAGTGAAGTATTGTTGCTTCTCGATTCGCTTATGGTAATGACTGAACTTCCGGACTTCTGAACTTCCGGACTTCTTAATTTACTTTCGGTCTTCTTAATTTACTTCCGGACTTCTAAATTTTCTTCCGGACTTCTAAATCTACTTCCGGCCTTCAATAAACAATATCTCCCCTTTTTCCACGTTATTGTAGAAATGAAACAATAAACAAATTATTCAAGCTAATGGAAAGAACATGGAGATGGTTTGGCAAGAATGATAAGATCACGCTTGCCATGCTCAAGGAAATCGGTGTGGAGGGCATTGTCACCGCGCTCCACGATGTGCCTCTCGGTGAGGTGTGGACCCGTGAGAAGATACACGATCTGAAAACATATATCGAAAGCTATGGCATGCGCTGGAGCGTTGTGGAGAGCCTGCCCGTCGTGGAGACTATCAAGTACGGTGGTCCCGACCGCGACCATCAGATAGAGGTCTATAAGGAGAGCCTGCGCAACCTCTCGGCTGAGGGCATTCATACTATCTGCTACAACTTCATGCCGGTGCTCGACTGGGCCCGTACCGACCTCAACCATCCCAATCCCAACGGCACGACCAATCTGTATTTCAATTATGCCGAGTTTGCTTACTTCGACATCTATATCCTCAAGCGTCCCGGAGCCCGGGAAGAGTGGTGGAGGTTCCAGTTCCCTGCCGGCGTAGGCCAGGGCCGTAACGTACTGGCGGAAGCCGATGCGCTGGCCAAGACGATGACACCCGAGAAGGATCATGACCTCGTGGAGACCATCATCATCAAGACGCAAGGCTTCGTCTCGGGCAACTTCTCCGAGAACGACGACGCGCCCATACAGAAGTTCCGTGAGTTCCTCGACCTCTACAAAGGCATCGACAAGGCTCAGTTGCGTGCCAACATGAAGTACTTCCTCGAAGCCATCATGCCGACCTGCGAGGAGTGCGACATGAACATGTGTGTGCACCCCGACGATCCGCCCATCGAGATTCTTGGCCTGCCGCGCATCGTGCGCACCGCCGACGACATCCGCTGGTTCCTCAATGCCGTGCCCAACAAGCACAACGGTCTGACGTTCTGTGCCGGGTCGCTGTCGGCAGGCGCTTACAACAATGTCGTGGACATGGCGCGTGAGTTTGCGCCGCGCACCCATTTCGTCCATCTGCGTTCCTGCCATATCTTTCCCAATGGCGACTTCACCGAGGCCTCCCATCTCGGCGGTCGTGCCGACATCATCGAGCTCTGCCGTATCTTTGAGAAGGAGAACCCGCAGCTGCCCATGCGCGTCGACCATGGCATGACCATGCTTGGCGATGAGAACCGCGGCTACAACGCCGGCTATTCGTTCCTCGGACGTATGTTTGCCATGGGACAGGTGCAGGGCATCCTGGCCACCGTCGACCGTGAGTTGGGCATTCCTTACAAACAACCTGGATTCTTTGAATGATATGAAGCTTACCGATATTCTTCACGACGGCTTCAATGCCGCCGAGTGGGAAGCCAAGGGCTATGAGCTTCCCCGCTACGACCGTCAGGCCCTTATTAAGAAGACCCACGACGCACCCACGTGGGTGCACTTCGGTGGTGGCAACATCTTCCGTGCCTTCCCGGCCGCCGTGCTCAACGACCTGCTCAACGAGGGCAAGTACGACCGCGGCGTCATCGTCGTCGTGCCACGCAGCTACGAGACCATCGACAAGGTGTATGCGCCTTACGACAACCTCGCGCTCTACGTAGCCCTCCATGCCGACGGCTCCGTCGACAAGAAGGTCATCGGCAGCATGACCGAGGCCCTCAAGGCCGACTATCAGTTTCAGGACTGGCAGCGCTTAGTGGAGATCTTCCGCAACCCGACGCTGCAGATGGTGTCGTTCACCATTACTGAGAAAGGCTATGCCTTCAATGACGACGACCTGAGCCGTGGCCTCAAGCCCGCACTCGTCATGGGCAAGGTCACGGCGCTCATGCTCGAGCGCTACAACGCCGGACAACTGCCCGTCACGCTGCAGAGCATGGACAACTGTTCCCACAACGGCGACACGCTCAAGCGCGCCGTACTCGCCTATGCCGGGCGGTGGGTCAGCGACGGACTGGCCCCACAGGGCTTCGTCGATTATCTCAACGATGAGACCCGGGTCACCTTCCCCTGGTCGATGATCGACAAGATCACGCCGCGCCCCCACGAGAGGGTGCAGGCACAGTTGGCCGCCGACGGCTTCGAGGACAACAACTACATCGAGACCCACAAGGGACAGTTCACCGCTCCTTTCGTCAATGCCGAGGAGACGCAGTACCTCGTCATCGAGGACCACTATACCAACGGCCGTCCGCCGCTCGACTTAGGAGGTGTGCTCTACACCACGCGTGAGACCGTCGACAAGGTAGAGACGATGAAGGTCACGACGTGTCTCAACCCCCTCCATACGGCCATGGCCATCTATGGCTGTCTGCTTGGCTACACCCTTATCTCCGCGGAGATGAAGGACGTGGACATCCGCCCGTTCATTCAGAAGATCGGTTACATCGAGGCCATGCCGGTGGTCACCGACCCCGGCGTCATCAATCCCTATGAGTTCATTGGCACGGTCATCAACCGTCGTCTGCCCAATCCGTTCATGCCCGACACGCCACAGCGCATCGCCATGGACACGTCGCAGAAGATACCCATCCGCTTTGGCGAGACCATCAAGAAGTACCTCGCCCGTGGTCTGGACCTGTCCAACCTCGTGCTCATCCCTCTGGCCCTTGCCGGCTATGCCCGTTACCTGAAGGGCGTCGACGACAGCGGTCAGCCCTTCGAGCCGTCGTCCGACCCGCTGCTCGGTGAGTTGCAGGCCATCGTGGCGCCGTTGGAGATCGGCCGGAAGGACCAGGACTGGAGCTGTCTGCGCCGACTCTACAGCCGCAAGGACATCTTTGCCGTCGACCTCTACGAGGCTGGTCTCGGCGACCGCATCGAGGACATGGTGAAGGAGCTCTTCGCCGGCCCCGGGGCCGTGAGAGCCACCCTGCACAAGTATGCCTGGGCGAGGTAGGCAAGGTAGGCGGGGTAGGCACTGTAGGCAAGGTAGGCAAGGTAGGCGAGGGTAGGCAAGGAGAGAAAAGCTCCTACCTAGCCTATTTTGCCTACCCTGCCTACCCCGCCTACCTTGCCTATCAGATGTAGTACTCGGCGGCATCCACCAGGCCTGCCCTCAGCGCATACTTCGTGGCCTCCTGCAGGTTGTTGACACCGAGCTTGCGGAAGATGTTCTTGCGATGGGTGTTGATGGTGTGGAAGCTCGAGAAGCGCTTGGTCGCAATCTCACGCGACGTCATGCCCAAGGCAATGTCCTTGAGTATCTCCAGCTCCGTCTTCGTCAGGTTGGGACGCTCCACCGCCGGCTTCTTCTCCGGCGTGAGCATCTGCTCCATCACCTGCTGGCAGATATAGCGCCTGCCCGTCAGCGCATAGCGAAGGGCCTCACGGATCTCGGCCATGTCGCACTCCTTCAGCACGATGCCACAAGTGGGGCACGTGATGGCGACCTGGTGGATGAAGTCCTGGCTCAGGTCATCACTGAACAGCACCCACCACGTAGACGGAAAACGCTGGCAGAGAATGCTCAGCTCGTTGGCGTCGTTGATGTCGAACAACGTATAGTCCAACACCACCACCGTCTTGCTGTCAGAGCGCAAGGCGGCAATGAGCTCAGCCTTGTCCTCCGTATATTTCGTGTCCTTTACGTCCATGCCCGACAATAGATAAGTCAGTCCGGCACGTGTGATATCTTGATTGTCTGCAAGATAAACCTTCATTATGCTTCCTTTTTCTTGCAAAATTAGTATTTTATCTTCAAAAGCGATACTGTTTTAAGCAAAAAAGCTTAAACTTTGTTCCACTGCTCCGATGGAAGGCCACCTTCCCGTCTGACTTCTGAAATAATGTTAATTGTCGATGGAAATTGAGTCGTCGTCACCCTTTCTTCCCCACACTTTTCGTAACTTTGGCGGTTTGAACAAAGAGCTATGCACAACAACATATTGAAACGACTCAAGCGATGCGCCGCCATCACCGGCGCATTGTTGCTGGTGGGCTGTGCTGGTCCCAAGCAGATGACCAAGGACAAGACCACGGGCACAACGACCGGGCCGGTGGACACCACCACGGCCGTCACGTCTCCCGTATTGCCGGCCAAGGACTTCCGTGGCGTATGGATGGCCACCGTCGGCAACATCGACTGGCCCGACCGCTACACCTCCTCCGCTGCCGAGATCGAACGGCAGAAGCAGTACTATGAGCGCTGCCTCGACACCCTGCAGGTCCATCATATCAATGCCGTACTGTTCCAGGTGCGCCCCATGGCCGACGCCTTCTACGCCTCACCGTATGAGCCCTGGACGAAGTATCTCAGCGGCGAGCGCGGCCGCGATCCGGGCTGGGACCCACTGCCCTGGCTCATCAGCCAGACCCACAAGCGCGGCATGCAGTTCCACGCCTGGATCAACCCCTACCGCATTGCCGCACGCAAGAGCCGCACGCAGAAGTACCCCGCGCTCGAGAGTACCATCCCCGCAGCCTGGACCAAGACCTACCGCTTCGTGCGCATCTACAATCCCGCGCTGCCAGAGGTCAGACAGCGCATCGCCGACATCGTGGCCGACCTGCTCAGACGCTACAACGTCGACGGCATCCACTTCGACGATTACTTCTATCCCGCACTCGAACGCGGTGAGTCGATGAACGACAAGGCCGAGTACCGGCGCTACGGCCATGGCATGTCGCTCGACGACTTCCGGCGCGCCAACGTCGACTCGATGATCCTCAAGGTGAGGCAGACCATTCAGTCGGTCAGACCCAACTGCCTGTTCTCCGTGTCGCCGCAGGGCAACTACGACAACGACTACCGCGTGATGTACTGCGACGTGAAGAAATGGTCGCGCAACGGCTGGGTCGACGTGCTCATCCCACAGCTCTACTGGAGCACCGAGCGCTATTTCACGCCCCGTCTGAAGCAGTTTGCCGACCTCAGCAAGGACAGCAAGCTCATGGTGGGCTACGGTCTGTACCGCTTCGGTGAGAAGGCCGCCAGCTCCTACTACCGCACCAATGCTGATCTGCAGGCGCAGTTTGACACGGCTTACGCCAACCCGACGGTGATGGGTTCGGTGCTCTACAGCGAGCGCTGGATGATGACCAATCCCGTCAACCTCAATGCCGTCATTGCCAAGCAGTTTGACCGGCTCACGCTGCCGCCTTACCTTGGTCACCAGCCCATGGTGCGCCCGGCCGCGCCACAGCAGGTGCAAGCCGACGGGCTCAGGCTCAGCTGGGGCGCCGTACCAAATTGCTATTACGCTGTCTATCAGAGCCATGGCCACGGCAAGGAGGCCACGCTGGTCAGCATCACCTACGATACCTCGGCCCAGGTGCCCACTGCCGGCGACTACTTCGTCACCGCCCTCACGCTTGGTCTCAATGCCGAGAGCGAGGTGTCGGCAATCGTCAGGTGTAGCCCCACCCCCGTTCGCTGAAGCGAACGGCCCCCTCCCCCAAATGGGGAGGGTTAGTTACAATTGACGGTTGAAAGAGCGCATAGCTTTGTTTTCAGAAGTTAGAGGACGAATATAGTATTCAAGTTTCGCATGCTAACAATTACGTATAGCCAAGTCTGCCGCATGCAGGGGCCGGTCTTGTGGAGGCTGCTGAAAAGGTACCATGTTTTTGCAACAGCGCATATACATACGCATATTTATAAGTATTAAATGTTGCCCGA
>ONQB01000025.1 GCA_900319905.1 uncultured Prevotella sp.
GACCGTTGGCAACCTTCCACAAAAGACTAACAAAACTGGGCAAGCCTCCTCTCTTGATCAGTTTTTTTGTGGCAATACGTGAATACCGATACGCTTACGATTATTCAGTACTCCAACACGCTATTGTTAGAAGCCCCGCTACGTCAGTAAAACTTTTCAAGGGTATTGTTAAACTTTTATTTGCTAATTCGTTGTAAATGCCTGTATTTTAAAGAAATAGAAAACCTTACGTAAAACTTTTACCTTTGGTTGAAAACTTTATTTGTATTATATTTGCATTGAATTAAGGATCTAAAAGAGGTTTTAAAGAAAATGAAAAGACTACTTATTTTATTAGAACTATTGTGTGCTATGACACAAGCTACATTTGCTAAAAAAGAAGGTGTATTTATGGAGTATCATCGAAAAAGTATTCCAGAGAAAAATACATCAGTAAACCGTATTCCCATGAGCCAGCCCATAGAAGTCACGTATGATACTGACATACATAAAATTGAAGTCAAAGGAAGTGAAACAATGGAGGCAGAGGTGTTCCTTTATGATATCAATGGTAACCTTATAAACAGTTCGTCATCACTGAATACAAATTTTGAGATTACAGCTTCTGGCACCTACATCATCGAGATACATGGCTATGAATGGGATGCAGAAGGAGTATTTGAAGTAGATGAATAGATCTCAACATACATAGATTAGGATTAACAACAATCCATAGAATTCCTTTATTATTAATCAAAACAAATTATTATTATGACAAAAAAACGATGGCTGTATGCCGCAGCATTAATATGCGGCTTATTAGTATTTACAATGAGTTCTTGCTCTAATAGTGAAGGGCAAATGGAGGAACAGGCTTCTGTTGCTGCTTCTGTAAATCATCGTCTTACAGCAGAACAGGCGACTAAAAACGCATTGGCTTTTATCGAACAGTATGGAGCTACATCAAGAGCAGGACAAAATCTTCCGAATGTTGCTGAAGTAAAAGCTTTCAGTGTAGATGAAGGCTCTACTCGCGCTGAGGATAATTCTATTAATCTGGATTCACTTTTTTATGTGATTAACTTCGCAGACAATAAAGGATTCGTAATTGCGTCTTCGGATGACAGAGAAGCTCCTGTATTTGCCTACGTAGAAGAGGGAACGTTTGAGGATAGTGATACATTGAATAATGGTTACGAAGCTTTTGTCGGAGCTCTTATAGAGAGTGAGATAACTCATCGTAATCAACCTCTTAAAGTCCAAGCGCTAAATAATAATAATGAACCTGCTAAAGGAGGCGGCGGAGGCGGTGGCCGCAAACCAGACAAATTCGAGGTTATGTATCCGCTTCTCAAAACGAAATGGGATCAAACAACATATAATTCATATTGCTCTGGTCATAAGACAGGTTGTGTTGTAACTGCTATTTCTCAAATATGTTCTTTCCTAAAATCGCCTAATCATGTTTCTTGGTCTTACAATGGCGTTGGAAATCAGTGCAATATAGACTGGGATGAAATAATAAATGAATGTATGTCGAATTCCGGGAATACCACTAGTATTAAATCAAAGGATCAGGTTGCTAATTTGATGCGTTTCTGGGGTGTTGCATTTGATGCGGATTACTCTTCAAACGGAACAAGCGTTAATAGTGACAAAGCTATTTCAAAAATGCGTGAATTAGGATACAATGCCACAAAGCTGACAAATTATGATGCCTCAAATGTAATAAATGACCTTAAGAAAGGTGACCGAATCATATATATGAGAGGAAATGCAAGATACTATCATGTTGGTTTCGTCTTCCGAAAATATGTAGATGGTCATGGCTGGGTTATAGATGGTTATATTGATTCTTGCAAGAATAACGAGGAATCTCTTTACGTACATTGTAATTGGGGTTGGGGAGGAACTCGAAATGGATATTTTCTTAGTGATGTGCTAAATGCTGAGGAGGAACCATACTATGATGACAACGCGAGTGCTATAACAAGAAGTAATAATTATAGATATAAACTTAAAACATCTACAATATGCAAATAGTTCGTTTTTTAAGCTTTGTGCTGATTGCTTTTACGTTCTTTTCGTGCAATAATGACAATCCAGAAGAGGTAGGTGATAACGCTAATCCAGCAATCAACTTTTCTTATCTTAGATTTGTATCTTCTTGTGGAACTAATGTTCTTGATTCTCTTAAAGTTTTTGAGAAGGATGGGCCCACGTCGCAAGAAATTAAAGATAGTCTGATAAGTATCAAATGCATTCGCACTTCAGACAACCAACAATTGGATATGATCAATCACTTATTTTATGCCAATAGCCAAGCCGATTATGAATTTCCGAGAGATGAGACACTTATTAGATTAAATTGGGTAGACTTCAATACTTGGGATCTTGAAAAACGCCCCTATCATTACGATGAGGTCTATGATATTCTTTTGCAAAGCTCAAAAATATTCGGTGACAATGAAACGCACCATCTGAAATGGTATGTCAGCGTTGTTGGCCGTGCACACAACGCACTTAAATGCGAGGTTGATGGGCAAAAGGTGTCTCTTGACGATGATCCTCTTTATAATCGCGAAGCAATTTATGGCGTTTTTGAAGTTAATGGGATTATAACAATTCCTTGCAAGTAAATATAAAGTCCAATAATCTGAGAATGTTCGTTTCTCAAAATCTATCTTTGTAGTCTCCGCAGCTATCTGATAGTTTAATGATCAGGTGAGCTGCGGAGATTAAAGCTATTATTGATTAGACTGTTCAAAGTCTTTCATCAGTCTGCGAACATAAAGCCCGATATTGGTTTCATGCTCGTCAATACCAAGTTTCTTCCGAATCTCATGGCTAATGATGTAGTGACGTTTTAGTTGGATATACTCACCAACTTCTTTGCCACGCAACCCAATTGCATATAAGCATAGATAATTGATTTCATCAACGGTCAATCCATGCTTTTCGAGATATTTCATAAACATGGGGTGCAATGCAGTAAAAGCAAGGCGGGTTGAATCCATAAACTTCTTTTTGTCATTACGCATTGTTTCTATCCACTCATTATAGGACTTGGCATAGCTGTCATTGTTGGTTATCTCTTTTGCCAGCAGGCCATTGAGCATGTTGAGCCGGTCTTCTATAATGTCGTGTATGGGCTTTGCCATCTCTGACTTTTCTTTCTGCAATTGCTTCAGATGGTCACGTTCACCCTCTAACTGAGAAATCTCCAAACGAAGGTTTGCGGCTTCCAATTCTTGTTGTCGTTGTTCCGCTTCAATTCGCTTCTTGTCCTTTTCAAGATTCTCAGCCTCCAAGATCTTCTTGTTTCGCTCAAGTTCCGCCTTCTCTTTTTCCTTTTTTAGATTGTCTTGTTCAAGTTTTAGATTTTCATTCTCTTTCTCAGTCAGTATGCGTTTGGTTTTGCTAAGATGGCCCCTATAATATGCCCAACCCACAAGCATGACTAACACGATGATGCTACAAAGAGAAATACCAATCATCCAATTCTTCTTCTGGATCTCTTTGATATTCTTGATTTCAAGTTGGTGCTTTTGGTCGGAGAACAATAAATCCTGTGTAAGCAATTTATGTTGATAATGTTCAAGCATGACAGCGTATTCCTTATATAATGTAAAGGCATCCTTATATTTACCCTGCTTCTCAAGAATGTCTATTTTAACTGTCGTATATTTAAGTGAATCTAAAGGGGACTTGGAGGAGCTGAGCCTGGATAGCAAAGCCAAAGCTTTGTCATATTCTCCTATTTTTGAATATCCTTGCGCCATGATCATCGTCTCATCGGATGTTAGCTTCTCGTCCTGAAATTCAGATAAAAGCTCTTTTATTTCTTTTGGGGAGCAAAGATTTATGGTGTAAGATAAATAGGAAGAAAACAAGTAGGCTTCTCCTTCCGGATACTTCTGTACCAAGGACTCACAAATTGACAAAAGACTGTCGGCGGCAACTTTGTCAGTTTTCAGGATATAGCCGTCAAGCGCATTGGTATAACTCTTGATGGCGAAAACATTTTTGCCTATTGCTTGATACAGTTTTGCTGCCTCCAAATTATTATGAATAAACTCATCCACCTTGTATTGTTTGAAATATAAAGATCCCTGAGCCACCAGTGTATGAGCCAATAGTAGTGAGTCAGTCACTTTTGGTCTCAAATCACAGCCGTTCATAAAACACAGCATCGCAGAATCTTCTTTGCACTGATTCATATAGATTCTGCCCTGATAATAATAGGTCCGAAACTTTTCATCAGGAGAACCATGCTCGAGATAATAATCAATGGCTGGCTGAAGTACATTAAAAGTTTTGAGGTCAATGTAGTTTTTGTCCAACGCCATTGATTTGAGAAGCGCAAACCTCGCAGAGGACTCTTCCCCCTTGATGTCAGAGCGATGAATGCCTTTCAATATCGCAAGGGCCGAATCTGGTTTGGTGTTCATAAGGTTCTCTGCAGCATCCATTTGTTTCCATGCTTGGGTATTACGTCTTTCACAGGAAGACAACAGAATGATAGATAGCAAAACAAGGATAAGACCTGTTGCATGAGACAACGTGGAAAGGTGATGAATTTTGCCGTCAATAACAGAAGTATTGCCTTCTGAAGGCAGCAAGGAGGAAACGGAATATTGTAGTTTTATTATTAACATTGTAAAACGCGAATTCTTTTAGACATGCCAAAATTACAAATAAAACTAAAGAAACAAATACATTTTGACGGAATTTAGCTTAAGAATGGAGATTTTTGCTGAAAAAGCTCAGCATTTGATTATGAGCGATGTGAAATATCGGAGCGCTTTATACTTCTGTCAGAACGTCGCTCTAAACACAATGGTCTATGGCCCTGAGCTTAAAGAACCATCGGTCGCATAGGGAATATCCGGCGCATGTTCTTGAGTTTATGATTTTGTGAAATGAGTGCCTTGTCCCTTTCTATTTGTTAAACGATGATGAAATTTTCTTAATAGTTTCAAGCCATAGTAAACCTTATCTGAAATATATCATCAAACAACCGTAAATATAGAGAAAAATAGGTATAAAAATTATCGTCATGAAGAAATCCATCAAGGCCCTGGCCTTTGTTTTATTACTCTCAGGTGCGCCGCTTGCAGCCAATGCCCGCCAATGGACATTACAGGACTGCATCAGTTATGCGCTGAGCAATAACATCTCGTTGCAGAAGACCCGTGTGCAGCATTTGTCGGCGATAGAGGATGTGAAGCAGAGTAAAGCAGCGCTGTTGCCCTCTCTGTCGGGCTCTACTTCTCACAATGTGTCTTATAATCCCTGGCCTGAGACGGGCAGTTACACTATTGCCGGCAGTCGTGTGCAGTCGCAGGTTGATAAGGTGTTTTACAACGGGTCGTATGGTATCAATGCCAATTGGACAGTATGGAATGGAAACCGTAACCGCAACCAAGTGAAACTTAATCAAATGACGGCCGATCAGGCTGCATTGGACAGCGCGGTGACGGCCAATACCATTCAGGAGCAGATTGCGCAGTTGTTTGTGCAAATACTATACTCTCAGGAGGCTGTCGAGGTGGACAAGGCAACGCTGGAGACTTCAAAGAAGAATGAGGAGCGTGGCAAGGAGTTTGTGAAGGTGGGCAATATGAGCAAGGCCGACCTGGCTCAGCTCACAGCCCAGCGTGCGCAGGACGAGTACAATGTGGTGCAGGCTGAGAGCACGCTGAAGGATTACAAGCGTCAGTTGAAGCAACTGCTGCAGATCACCGATCAGGACGAGTTTGATGTGGTGGTACCGACGACGACCGACGAGATGGCCTTGCAGACCATTCCTACGGTGCCGACTGTCTATGACGCTGCTCTGAGCTACCGTCCTGAGATACAGAATGCACAGTTGGGCATAAAGAGCAGCGATCTGTCAATCAAGATTGCCAAGGCCCAGCGCATGCCGACCATTGGCTTGTCGGCCAGCGCCAGTACGTCAACTACCACGATGAGCAGTAACGCTTGGAGTAAGCAGATGAAAAACAACTTCGTGACGGGTGCCGGTGTCACTCTGAGCATTCCTATCTTCGATCAGCGTGAGACCAAGACGGCTGTCAACAAGGCCATCTTGCAGCGGCAGAACTATGAGCTCGATCTGCGTGACAAGCAGACAACCCTCTATTCGACTATTGAGAACTATTGGCTGCAGGCTTACAACAATCAGGCTCAGTTCAAGAGTGCGAAGGTCAGCACAGAGAGCGCGCAGGCCAGTTACGACCTGCTGCAGGAGCAGTTCAAGCAGAATCTGAAAAACGTCATTGAGCTGATGAACGGCAAGGATGCCCTCTTGAAAGCCAAGCAAGCCGAACTACAAGCAAAATACTTAGCCATATATAATATAGACATGTTAAACTTTTACAAGACAGGAGAGTTGAAATGAAAAAGAAGAAGATAAGCAGCGTGTGGATTATCGTCGGCTTTGTTGTAGCCTTGGCTGTCATCGCCTGGTTGCTGTCCGGCAGTAAGAAGGAGGAAACTGTCAACTTCACCACTGAGACCGTAGGACCGGCCAATATCGAGAACTCGGTGACCGCCACCGGTAGCATCGAGGCTGTGCAAACCGTGACTGTTGGTACGCAGGTGTCAGGTATCGTGAGCAAGTTGTATGTTGACTACAACAGCGTGGTGAAGAAGGGACAAGTCATTGCAGAGCTTGATAAGTCAAACCTTGTCAGTCAACTGAATTCCGCCAAGGCCGCTTTGGCAGAGGCTCAGGCTCAGCTGCGCAGTGCCGAGAGCGATGTGGCCTATCAGCGTAACAATTATCAGCGCTATAAGACCCTGTATCAGAAAGGCTTGATTTCGGCAAATGACTATGAGTCGGCGCGCTTGAGCTATCAGACCGCTACGGCTACGGTGTCGCAGCGTAAGGATGCAGTGTTGTCGGCCCGTGAAGAGGTCAACCGCGCCCAGACCAACCTGGGCTATGCCACCATCACGTCGCCTATCGACGGTGTGGTCATCTCCAAGAGCGTTGAAGAGGGTCAGACCGTTGCAGCCAGCTTCTCAACGCCTACGCTGTTTACCATTGCCAAAGACCTGAAGGACATGCGCGTGGTGGCCGACGTGGATGAGGCCGACATCGGCGGTGTGAAGGTGGGCCAGCGTGTCACGTTCACCGTGGATGCCTATCCCGACGATACATTCCAGGGCTATGTCACGCAGGTGCGTCAGGAAGCTACCACTACCAACAATGTGGTGACCTATGAGGTGGTGATCAGCGCGCCCAATAACGACTTGAAGCTGAAACCCGGTCTGACGGCAAATGTCAATATCTACACCAACGAGACCAAGGGCGTGCTCAGCGTGCCGTCGAAGGCCCTGCGCTATACGCCGGAGAAGGAGACCGTGGGCGGACGTAAGATCAAGGATGTCACGGCAAAGAATAAGGTGTGGACTCTTGAGGGCAATACGCTCGTGGCCCATTCTGTGAACATCGGTGTGACCGATGGTACACACACGCAGATTCTGAGCGGCATCAAGAAGGGGCAGAAGGTGATCACCGGTGTGGCTGTCACAACCGACGGCGATGACACCGCGTCCAGCGATGACGGAACGTCGAGCCCGTTTGCCCCAGGTCCTCACAACAACAAGAATAAGAAATAAGCGTATGACAGAACAAGCAATCAGCCAGACACCGCAGCCGGACAGTCAGTCGCGCAAGGTGGTCATCGAGCTTCAGGATGTGAAGCGTGACTTCCAAGTGGGCGACGAGACGGTGCATGCCCTGCGTGGTGTCTCGTTCAAGATATACGAAGGCGAGTTTGTTACCATCATGGGTAAGTCAGGCTCCGGCAAGTCGACGCTGCTCAACCAGCTCGGATGCCTCGACACGCCCACGAGTGGTGAATACTACCTCGATGGCATTTCTGTCAGGGAGATGTCGCGATCGCAGCGGGCTGTACTGCGCAACCGTAAGATTGGTTTCATCTTCCAGAACTACAATCTTCTGCCGAAGACAACGAGCGTGGAGAACGTAGAGCTGCCGCTCATGTACAACAGCGATGTTACGGCCAAGCAGCGCTTTGAGCGGTCGGTGGCTGCGCTGAAGGCTGTGGGCCTGGGCGACCGTCTCTATCACAAGTCCAATCAGATGTCGGGTGGTCAGATGCAGCGCGTGGCTATCGCCCGTGCATTGGTCAACGACCCTGCCGTGATTCTTGCCGATGAGGCTACTGGAAACCTCGATACGCGCACGAGCTTTCAGATACTGGTGCTTTTCCAGCGCCTCTATGCCGAGGGCCACACCATCATCTTCGTGACCCACAACCCGGACATTGCCAATTATTCATCACGCAATATCGAGATACGCGACGGACGCGTCATCAGCGACACCGTCAACCACAACATCAAGTCGGCAGCTGAGGCGTTGGCTAAGTTGCCCGAGAATACTGATGAGTAAAACGAATCAATAGCATGAATTACAGCAATCTTTTCAAGATAGCCTTGCGCGCCATCGGCGCCAACAAGATGCGCTCGTTTCTGACGGCGCTTGGCATCATTATCGGTGTGGCTTCGGTCATCACCATGCTGGCCATCGGTCAGGGCTCGAAGCGCAGCATTCAGGCCAACATCGCTGAGATGGGTTCCAACATGATCATGATTCACCCGGGACAGGACATGCGGGGTGGTGTCCGTCAGGATGCCTCGTCGATGGAGACCCTCAAACTCACCGACTATCAGGCGCTGAAGGATGAATGCAACTATATCAAGGGCATCAGTCCGGTGGTCAACTCCAGCGGCCAGTTTATCTATGGCAATAACAATACCCAGTCGACCATCTATGGTGTCAATGGTGACTATCTCGACATTCGTCAGCTCTCGGTGAGCGACGGTGAGATGTTTACCGACCAGGAGATCAAGACCAGCGCCAAGGTATGTATTCTTGGTCAGACGGTCGCCGATTATCTGTTTCCCAATGGCGGCTCTCCCGTAGGTAAGGTGGTACGCTTCAATTCTATTCCTTTCCGTGTGATTGGCTTGCTGAAGAAGAAGGGTTACAACTCAATGGGTATGGACCAGGATGACTTGGTGCTTGCGCCCTATACCACTGTGATGAAGCGTATTCTGGCCCAGACCTATCTGAGTGAGATACAGGCGTCGGCCATCACCGAGGGCGTGACCGATAAGGCTGTTGACGAGATGACGAAGATATTGCGTCGCACGCATAAGCTGAAGGATGCCACCGATACGCAGGCGGGTGACGACGATGACTTCAACATCAGGTCGCAGGAAGAGTTGTCGACGATGATGAACTCTACTACCAACATGCTTACCATTCTGTTGGGCTGTGTGGCCGGCATCTCACTTGTCGTGGGTGGCATCGGTATCATGAACATCATGTATGTAAGTGTCACGGAACGTACGCGTGAGATTGGTCTTCGCATGAGCGTCGGTGCTCGTGGTGTAGACATCCTCAATCAGTTCCTCATCGAGGCCATCATGATGAGCGTGACCGGTGGACTGATTGGCGTCATCATCGGCATCGGCTCGAGCTACGCCGTGAAGCTTATTGCCCATTGGCCTATCTATATTGAGCCATGGACCATCATCATGAGCTTTGCCGTGTGTACGTTTACCGGTGTGTTCTTTGGTTGGTATCCAGCCAAGAAAGCAGCGCGTCTCGATCCTATCGAGGCCATACGCTACGAGTGATGCCGCCGGGCAACCGTATATCATAGCTGCACGGGAGGGTATCAAAATCGAAGAAGTCCGGACTTCTCCAATTTAGATACATCCTCTTGTGATGATGGGGAAGGAGTCCCAGTCGGGGCTGTCCTCCATAAAAATGACTGCTATCAACTTGCTATTTCAAGATCATCTCCATATTTGACTACTTCACGACAATTTTTATTGTGTAGTTTATTGATAATTGGTAATTTTGCGTCATGAAACAGCATATCAAAGAATTGATATTGGTGACAGCCATTTGCCTTCTGCTTTACTACATTTATTGTAGTATTGTTGACGATGAGTTCTTTAAAGAATTCTTCTCCGCTCCTGATGATTTCTGCAAGAAGTTTGTCACAGATGCAATGGTGTGTCTTTTGCTCTCATTTCTTTCCACAATCTACGGATGGATGGTTGTGCGTCTGACTATCAGGTATGAGACTCTGCAGAAATTGTTTTTTCTACCTATGTTGGTTGTTTTCTCCTTTGATATGTTTACTGCCTGGGGCTTAAGTGAGCTGTGCCAAAGCTTTTTTAAAGAGCAAAATATCGTAGTCTACTTTGAAGATATATTTGTGTTCGCTATTCTCGCCACGATGGTGTCCTCAACTAAAGTAACATCAATAATTTGGCAAAAGAAAAACGAGATTGAACGTGAGCAAAGTATCTTAAAGAACAAGGTTGCGGAAGCTGAACGTGTTATGGCCAGAGCCAGACTACATAACCTCCAATTGCAGGTTAACCCGCATTTCTTTTTCAATAATCTTAGTGCCTTATATTCCCTGATATCCACCGACCCTGATTCGGCAAGAGAATTCGTTTCCGCTCTTGCAAAGATGTATCGCTACATACTTAATGGTATGAATCATGAGCTCGTTCCAGTGGAAGAAGAATTGCATTTGGTGAGAGAATATACTAAATTGCTTCGCATAAGGCATGGTCAGAATATGCAAATTATTTTGCCGGATGAAAGCCAAATACCGCATAATGTCCTTGTTCCTCCGGTGAGCATCCAGCATCTAATAGAGAATGCAGTGAAGCACAATGCAATGACTGCCACTTCCCCTCTTATTATACGCATATCATTAGACGGAGGGCGAGTGACTGTAGTTAACAATAGAAGTCCTCTTGCGGGCGAGTTTCCACATTCGGGTACTGGCCTTGCTAATTTACGGGAGCAATTGAAACTATTCGGTGCAGAGGACATTGAAAGGAAAGAAACCACCGAGTCCTTCTCTATTAGTTTTCCTCTTATTAAACTAGATTGATTATTATGAAAACAGCTATTGTAGAAGACGAATTGCCAAATTATACCGAGCTTCGTAACATTTTGATTGAGATAGATCCACAGATGGTCATCAGCCAACAGCTTCCCACTATATCTGAGACGCGCCGTTATCTACTTTCTAACAATGATGTCGACGTCATTTTTGCAGATATCCGCCTCGGCGACGGGCTTGTGTTTGAGGCCTTGTCAGATGTAATCGGAAATACGCCCGTGGTTTTTACTACCGCATATGATGAGTATGCCATTCGTGCTTTCAACTATAATGGAATAGCCTATCTGCTTAAGCCAATACAAAAGGAAGATGTGTGTCACGCATTGATTACAGCGCGTAAGTGGGGGACGTCATCTGGCAGTATCAGACAACTTTTTATGTCCATGCAGCAAGGTGCTAAGGTATACAGACAGCGTTTTTTAGTGTCTCATGCCGACTATAGCGAGGTGATTGGCGTAGAGCGTATATCGCATATAATGAGCGAGAATGGCATCACGCGTCTGTTCCTGACCGATGGTCATTCTGCAGTTGTCAGCTATTCACTCGATGACCTCTGTAACCAGTTAGATCCTTCTGAGTTCTTTCGTGCTAACAGGCAATGCATCGTCCATATAGACCATGTGAAACGCTTGAATAATTGGTTTAGAGGGAAGACGATACTCAAAGTGGATTGCTATCCTGACTTGAGTATCGAAGTAAGCAAAGAACGTACTTCCAAATTAAAGCAATGGCTTGACAGATAGGTAACAGAAGTCGACTTCCCCGTTAACGGTATAACTGAGAGTCTGTCACATTATCCATACGTCACGAAAACTCTCGAATTCCACCTCGTAAAGTTATTCCGGAATGGAATTCGAGAGTAGTATTGGTGGCAGGGGCAGATCAGATGATTCTGTACCATACTGTGTAGGTTCCATTACTATTCGCTTCAGCATGTATCTCGAAACTTCTGCCTTTAGGAATCATACCAGCTATTTTTTTAGAAAGTTTGAGAACGTCTAAGCTATTGGCCTTGCAGTTTCCGGCTTTCTTCCATCCGGGACCTTTCGGGGCTTTCGAGGGAATAGTTCCCGAAGTTTCGGTGGTGTCGATTGTCTCACCCTTAAGAAATCTATTGAAGATATCGCCCATTGAGAAGGTGAACTCTGACATGAGAAAGAGATCATCGTCTTCAGCTGAATATACTATGTAGCCACCATCCTTGTATTCACCAGTAGTGTCGTTCATGATGAGTAGTAGCTTCTCTTCAATCATCTGCGCCGTGCAAGTATGACTTTCTTCAACTTCAACTGCTGGTGTTTCAGTTTCACAATCATCGTCACTACATGACACGAAACAAACCGTCAGCGTGCTTAACGCAAGCATACAGAGCAAACAGAGTTTAATCTTTTTCATAATCGTTTCGTTCGTTAAAGGTCGTTTGGCACTATTGCCAGCGTAAAATTACTTCGATTATATTACTATTACAATATCAAATCTTGTGAAGTCGCTCAAATGGAGTATGAAATGACCTTTAAACGTCTTAAAGAGTATTAGCCCCCCCCCAAAAAAAGCCTGACTTGTCATTGGTCAAGATTGTACGTCAACCAGATGAATATCAGTCATTATCTGAAACAAAGGTCAAGGTACCAAAGCGCTTTGCGAACACTATGCAAGTGGGTAATTCGTATGAAGATTCACTCCCCGTCCGCCCTTCTTTTTGGATGCGCTCACGTCGAAAACTGAACAGCTAAAACACAACCTTCAAGATCATCTTCGCCGATTTGTACCTACAGTAATGAGGAAAATGGGGAGTGAATCTGCATACGAAATACCCAGTTGCATAGTGTTTGCAAAGCGATTTGGTACATTAGACTTTGTCTCGGTCGATGACTGATATTCATCTGTTGGATATGTAATCTTGGCAAATGTACACGCAAGATGGAGCTTTACTTTCCATCTACCACATCAAAGGCGGATATGAGGGATTTTAGTGTCAGAAGACGCTTCCTGTCATAATAGAATTCCATTTTTTTGCAAAAAGGCCCTTGTGACCATCCGTAATCGAAGAGGTGCTTATCATGGACTTCAAAGGTTCTCTTGCAGGGCGCGCACGGCTACGAGCCCCGCACCCTGCAAGATATTCATTCACTTCCGAAACAAGAGTTGTTTAGAAGAATATGTCACTATTTTGTTGTGACCTAAAGACTTAGTAGCTCATGTTGCCATTGACCATATCCTCACTCTTCCAAGGCGCAGGGGCACCACCGAGATACTTGTGGAACCATTCCAAATGAGCATTGTAATAGAGCGGCATGGAACGAAGGCTGCTGGGCCAGTGGCCGTCGTTCTTGAACACGATGAGGCGGCTGGGAATGCCAAGTGTTTGGAGCGTGGTGAAGTACTGTAGGCTCTGGTTGTAGGAGACGCGGTAGTCGCGCTCGCCGGTAATGATCAGAGTAGGCGTAGCGAAGTTACGCACATATTCAGACGGACTCCACTTCTTGTAGAGTGATGAGTTCCAAGGCTGCCCCTCGAGATCGAAGTTGGGGAACCACAGCTCCTCCGTCGTACCCCACATGGCCTGCAGATCGAAGAGACCCATCATGGAAGCAAGACATTTGAATCGCTTGGTCTGTCCTTGGAGCCAGTTCATGAAGTATCCGCCATAGCTCCATCCCATGGCTCCCATCCGCGTGGAGTCTACGTAGGAGAGTTGGGCCAACGCGTCTGTGACCTTCATGACGTCCACATAAGGACGTCCGCCCCAGTTGCCGGAAATGGCACGACAGAACTGCTGTCCATAGCCGGTGGAGCCGTGGGGATTGGGGTAAGCCACCACATAGCCGGCGCCAGGATAGACCTGCCAGTCGGGCCGGTAGGAATCCATCCATTGCATCTGAGGTCCGCCGTGAACGTTGATGACCAGAGGATACCGTTTCCCTTCCACAAAACCATGAGGCTTGACGATGAAACATTCTACGGAATCACCATCAGCGCCCTTCACCCACAGCGTCTCCGACGGACGAAAGTCGACGGCTGCTGTCAGCGAGTCATTGAAATGGGTCAGCTGAGTCTCTTGCAGTGCCTTGCCTGATGGTGTGGCCGTATAGATTTCGCTGGGCTTGCCGGTACGCGAATAGGTGTAATAGAACTTTCCCTTGTGGTCGAAGTCGAAACCGGAGATAGCCCTGTCGGCGATGATCTTGTGGATGGCGCGTTTCTTCAGATCAATACGATACAGAGGTTCGTAGCCCCGTTCGTCGGCAAGGAAATAGATTGACTTCGAGTCGGCCGACCAACGGTAGCTCTCCACCCAATTGTCGAAACTTTCTGTCAGTACGCTCTTTTTGCCTGTCTTGCGGTCGATGAGTCCCAGACGAAAGCGGTCGCTCTCGTAGCCAGGTACACGCTGAAAGCGGTACGCGATGTAACGGCCGTTGGGACTGTATTGCGGACTGCCGTCCCAAGCCTTGTTGTCCTGTGTGAGGTTGACGGCCTTGCCTCCTTCAACGGGCACCACCCACAGATCAGTGTTGGTGGAAGCTTCGGGATGAGCGTCGTGGTTGCTGAGGTAACACAACTCTTTGGAGTCGGGACTGAACGCAAATCCCTCGGGACCGCTCGGAGAGAAGACGGGTGCGTGGAAGGCGCCTGGCGTGACGTCGGTGTAGGTCTGCTTGGCGATGTTGTAAATAATGATGTGCCAGAACTTCCCGTCGGTGTAAGTTGTCCAATGGCGGAAGAGCAGACTGTCGGCCATGTGGGCTTGCACGGGAGCTTTCGCCTTACGCTCGTTGGCGGCTTTGTTGGCCTGTCCGTCAGCACCGCCTATGGCCGGCCATACTTCGGCAGCGAAGGCTATGAGGTTGCCGTCGGGCGAAACGGTGGCACCTTGCGTTCCTAAAGCGTAATGGGTCAGTTGTTGCTTCGCCTTTGTCGTGGGATTGTAGCTGAATACCTGCACGGCACCGTCTTTGTCGGTAGCGGAGTAGTAGAGTAGGGCACCGTCGGCGCTCCATTGGGGCGCAAATCCCTCAATGCCGTTCAGGCAGACATTGTTGATGTAGAGGCGGGTCGAACTCTTTTGTGCCTTCAGGTCTGACTGGCTCAGATAGTAGGCCAGGTCGCCTTTGGCCGACACTACGGGCTGGATGGGGTATTTCACGCGATAGACGTCTTCGATGGTGAAGGCGCGCTTCTGTGCCAGCACCGTACCGGAGACGGCGAGGAGGAATGTGACAGCTAATGCTTTGAAATTAATCATATTGGTTGGATGTTGAAAGCCTTTTCTATTGGTATGTGGAGTGAGGAAAGCTGAGAGGCGCTATAAAAAAACAAACCGCCCCGGACGAAAGTCCAGGGCGGTGTCTCTCAATTTTCAATTCGTGCTAACGAATACCTCTTATTACTGAGCAACAGCGGTGTCAGCAGCAGCAGTGTCAACAGCTGCAGTGTCAGCAGTGTCAACAGCAGTTGTGTCAGAGTCAGTGGTAGGAGCTGCGCTCTGGTTCTTATTACCACAAGATGCGAAAGAGATAGCTGCGATAGCTACGAACATTAAAACTAATTTCTTCATTTTCTTTGCTTTTTAAATCTGTAAAACTTTCTTTGTTTATTAACAACGGTGCAAAGGTAGGCATTTTTTTGATACGTTGTTCGTTTTTTAGCCTTTTTTTTTAGCCTGTTTATGTAACTTTTTTGAAAGGCTCTGATATTCAGTGTCTTGCGATTGTGCAACAAATGTTAATTAACTTACGCGTCGGCCGTTAGGCTAAAAATAACTAGGATATATGGATTTGTTTTGACTTGAAAGCCGTATCTTTGCACTGTTAAAAGTTAGATACACATTATATATATGATAGATACAGCTGCATTTCAAGGCAAGAAGGCCGCTTACTATACCCTGGGCTGCAAGCTCAATTTCTCCGAGACTTCTACATTTGCTAAGATGTTGTCGGAGATGGGGGTGGTGCCGGCTGCCGAGGGCGAAAAGGCCGATATATGTCTCATCAATACATGTTCCGTCACCGAAACTGCAGATCATAAATGTCGGCAGGCTATACATCGCATGGTGAGAGAAAACGAGGGAGCCTTTGTCGTGGTGACGGGTTGCTATGCGCAGTTGGAGAGTGAGACGGTGAGTAAGATAGATGGTGTGGACCTTGTGTTGGGTTCCAATGAGAAAGCCAATCTCATCCAATACCTTTCAGACGCATGGAGCATGCCTCACGAGGGTCATCTGCACCGTTACCACCACGTGAAGACCAAAGATATCCAGACATTTCAGCCTTCCTGTTCGCGTGGTAACCGCACGCGTTATTTCCTGAAGGTGCAAGATGGTTGCAACTATTTCTGTACCTATTGCACCATTCCATATGCACGTGGTTTCTCGCGCAACCCTACCATTGCCTCGTTGGTGGCACAGGCTGAGCAGGCTGCAAAGGAAGGAGGTAAGGAGATAGTGCTTACTGGCGTGAACATTGGCGACTTTGGACGTACTACCGGCGAAAGTTTCTTGGATCTTGTCAAGGCGTTGGACCAGGTGGAAGGCATCAAGCGTTATCGTATCAGTTCGCTGGAGCCTGATTTGATTGACGATGCCCTTATCGACTATTGTGCCCACAGCCGCGCCTTCATGCCACACTTCCACATTCCCTTGCAGAGTGGTAACGACGAGGTACTTCGCCTCATGCACCGTCGCTACACGCGTGACGTGTTTGCCCACAAAATCAACCTTATCAAGCAGGAGATGCCCGATGCTTTCATTGGCGTTGACGTGATGGTGGGCTGTCGTGGCGAGCGTCCGGAGTATTTTGAGGATTGTTATCAGTTTCTCGACTCACTGCCAGTGACCCAGCTCCATGTGTTTCCTTACTCAGAACGCCCCGGCACCTCTGCCTTGGCCATTAAATACAAGGTGAGCGACAAGGATAAGAAACTGCGGGCCCACCGGTTGTTGCAACTGTCAGACGAGAAGACTACTGCTTTCTATGCCGCCCACATCGGGCAGGAGGCGCAGGTGCTGTTTGAGAAGGCGGCTCATGGCAAGGCTATGCATGGCTTTACCGAGAACTATATCAGAGTGGAGCTTCCGCCATCACTTGCATCGGACAGCCTTGACAATGAGATTGTCAAGGTCAAACTTGGCGACTTCAATTTTGACAAGAGCGCATTGCGTGCCATCCTTTTGTAGTTGGTCAGGTGACTATATATAATAAGGTGTAGACTTCTTGGGTTAGCGGTCTATATTTATGAATTATCAACATCTTCGAAACATGCGAACGGCAATCGTGATATTGAATTGGAATGGGAAAACCATGATGGAAAAGTACTTGCCAAACGTAATTCAGAACAGTTCTGAGGACGGTGAGGTATGGGTGGCAGACAATGCTTCCACCGATGGCTCTTTGGCTTTTGTTCATGAGAAGTTTCCCACGGTCAAGACCATCAAGCTGGACCGTAACTATGGTTTTGCCGAAGGCTACAACCGTGCGTTGGCAGAGATCAAGTCCGACTACTACGTGCTGCTTAATTCCGACGTTGAGGTGACACACCACTGGCTCACCCCTTTGATAGAATATATGGACAACCACCAGGACGTGGCGGCGTGCCAGCCCAAACTGCTCTCCATGGCTGATAAGGACAGTTTTGAGTATGCGGGTGCGTCGGGCGGTTACCTCGACCGTTACGGTTATCCGTTTTGTCGGGGAAGAATCTTCGACACTGTGGAGCGTGACAACGGCCAGTATGACTATCTTGCCGACGTGCTATGGGCGACGGGTGCCTGCCTGATGATCCGCTCCAAGGACTATTGGGATGAGGGAGGTCTTGATGGTCGCTTCTTCGCACACAACGAGGAGATAGACCTTTGCTGGCGCCTTCGTCAGCGTGGTCGCCGCATTGTCTGCCTGCCTGAAAGCGTGGTCTATCATGTAGGTGGTGGTACACTGCCTAAGGCTAATCCGATGAAGACCTATCTGAACTTCCGCAATAATCTTACAATGCTCTATAAGAACCTGCCGGACAACGAACTCGGCCGGGTGATGCGCGTGAGATGGCTACTCGACTATGTGGCGGCTGCCAAGTTGCTGATCATTGACCATAACTGGCAGGAGTGTAAGGCTGTGATTCGCGGTCGGCGAGCTTTCTACCGTTGGCGTCACGAATTCGACAACGACCGTCGCCTGATAGCCAAGACGCGAAGGGCTGACAAGGTGCCGGAGCGTGTGAACTACAGCATTCTTTGGCAATACTACGTCAAAGGACACAAGCATTTCAGTGATCTGTGAATACAAAGGTGGGGGCTGCGCTCAGTGGTTCCCACCTTTTGTACATATAACAACTATATGACAGTTGTGTCAGTTGTCATACTGACAAATTGTGTCTTCGAGTAATAGTGCGACTAATTGGCACGCTTTTCGTAAGAGAGTAATACGAGTGATCATCGAAAGATGATGCGCAAAGAATTAAGTGGATATAATTAAACTTTTAAAGACATACAGAAATGAACATTAAACCATTAGCAGACAGAGTGCTGGTACAACCTGCACCAGCTGAGGAAAAAGTAGGTGGAATCATTATTCCAGACACAGCCAAAGAGAAACCACAGCGTGGTACGGTAGTGGCTGTTGGCGATGGTACCAAGGATGATCCTATGGTGCTCAAGGACGGTGACACTGTGCTCTATGGCAAATATTCAGGCACAGAGCTGGAAGTCGAGGGCGAGAAGTACCTCATGATGCGTCAGAGTGACGTGTTGGCAATTGTGAAATAATTGCTTCCATCTATTTTTCAATCATATAACACTCAGCCGGAAGGTAATCCGGCATAACAATAAAAGAAAAACAAAACATCATGGCAAAGATTATTAAATACGATACCGAAGCACGTGAGTTGCTGAAGAATGGTGTGGACCAGCTGGCCAACGCCGTAAAGGTGACACTTGGTCCTAAGGGCCGCAATGTCGTCATAGAGAAGAAGTTCGGTGCTCCTCAGATCACCAAGGACGGTGTAACGGTCGCCAAGGAGATCGAGCTCGAAGACAAGTTCGAGAACACTGGTGCACAGTTGGTGAAGAGTGTGGCTTCTAAGACGGGTGACGACGCCGGTGACGGTACCACAACTGCTACCATTCTGACACAGGCCATCGTCAACGAGGGCTTGAAGAACGTTACCGCAGGTGCCAATCCTATGGATTTGAAGCGTGGTATTGACAAGGCTGTTGCAAAGGTTGTTGACTACATCAAGAGCAGCGCTGAGGTCGTTGGCGACAACTACGATAAGATTGAGCAGGTGGCAACTGTCTCTGCCAACAACGATCCTGAGATTGGTAAGTTGCTTGCTGACGCCATGCGTAAGGTTTCTAAGGATGGTGTCATCACCGTTGAGGACAGCAAGACCCGTGACACTTCAATTGGAGTGACTGAGGGTATGCAGTTCGACCGTGGCTATCTGTCGGGCTACTTTGTAACCGATACCGACAAGATGGAGTGCGTGATGGACGATCCTTATATCCTGATCTACGATAAGAAGATTTCCAACCTGAAGGAGTTCCTGCCTATCCTGCAGCCTGCTGCAGAAAGTGGCCGTCCTCTGCTCGTCATTGCTGAGGATGTTGACTCTGAGGCACTCACCACGTTGGTTGTCAACCGTCTGCGTGGCAGTTTGAAGATTTGTGCCGTCAAGGCTCCTGGTTTTGGCGACCGTCGCAAGGCAATGCTCGAAGACATCGCTGTACTCACCGGTGGCGTGGTCATCAGTGAGGAGAAGGGCTTGAAGCTTGAGCAGGCTACACTTGAGATGCTCGGCTCTGCCAAGAAGGTGACTGTGACCAAGGATAACACGACGATTGTTGGTGGTGCAGGCGCTAAGGAGAACATCCAGGAGCGTGTCAGCCAGATTAAGAACGAGATAGCCAACACTAAGAGCTCTTACGACAAGGAGAAGCTGCAGGAGCGTCTGGCAAAGCTCGCCGGTGGCGTGGCTGTGCTCTATGTCGGTGCCAACTCAGAGGTTGAGATGAAGGAGAAGAAGGACCGTGTTGATGACGCTCTCTGCGCTACACGTGCGGCTACAGAGGAAGGTGTCGTCGTCGGTGGCGGTACTACCTATATCCGCGCTCAGAAAGAGCTGGAAGGCCTGAAGGGCGACAACGCTGATGAGCAGACAGGTATCAATATCGTTCGCCGTGCCATTGAGGAGCCTCTGCGTCAGATTGTTGCCAATGCCGGCGGCGAGGGCGCTGTGGTTGTCGATAAGGTACGTCAGGGCGAGGGTGACTTCGGTTACAATGCCCGTGAGGATAAGTTCGAGAACCTGCGTGAGGCCGGTGTCATTGACCCTGCCAAGGTAGAGCGTGTGGCCCTGGAGAATGCCGCTTCTATCGCAGGCATGTTCCTCACCACGGAGTGCCTCATCGTTGACAAGCCAGAGGAGAAGGCTCCTGCCATGCCCGCTGGTCAGCCCGGCATGATGTAATTTCATAGCATGATGTAATTTCATAGAAAATCATAGAAAGGGATTGCGTTGAGAGTTTTCTTGCGCAATCCCTTTTTTGTTGCCTGATGTTTGGGCCTGAGGGAAGAATTGCCTTAATGAATGTTCTTTAACACTAATTATTTTGATGTTTATCAACAATCCCTTAACTTTGCATTGACTAGGAAATAAGAACGCTATACGGAATATTCACTTATCCAGATACTTTATGCACATAAGATCTTTACTATTATCGATACTGTCAGTGTCCGCCACTTTGGGTGCTTGGGCTCAGACTGAAGGTTCTGCCACGTACTACGACATTACCAGTCATTATCTGAACAATGCCGGATTTGACACATTGATTACCTATGGCAGGTCGGCCACGGGTAATATCAACAACGAGATTAACAACGTGGCTTATTGGAACAATAAGACACACGTGACCTATAACTCTGCTGCTGTTATCGAAGTGGGTTCCTCGAAAACATTCAATGGCGCCGGCGTTCCAGCCACAGCCTTCGACGGTACTACGAAGGGCGGTGTGCTGGCGCTCAGTACGGGCTGGTCTGACTCGCTCCGTTACGTGCAAAGCATCAAGCTGCCGGCTGGTACCTATCGGCTGACATCGGCGTGGTACAATGGCGACGGAGAGAAGACAGTGGGCAAGAGCCTGCTGGGCTTTGTGATGAAATACTCCAAAAAGTATTCATCACTCAGTTCCTTCCCTTCTCAGCAGTGGGTGGCTGACACGGTTGAGTTTACCATCACCCGTGCCCAGCAGGGTGATCTTACCATTGGCTTCGCTGCGCTTGGTCTGCCGTCGCCAAAAGGTAGTGCCGAGTATGCCAAGGTGAGTTGCGACTTTGTCAAGATTTGGCGTACAACACCTTATGGCAAGGACGATGCTGACATGCAGAAAAGCGAATTGAACACGCTCATCAAGACGGCGACTAAGCTCTACGGAACGGGTGACGGTGTGGATGCCGATAAGCTAAAAGCTGTTATCGACGAGGCTACGGCACTCTGCAATGACAGTGATGCAACACGTGAAGATGCCATGGTCATGGAAGAGAAGCTCAACGCAGCTATTCTTGCTTATCACTATGCCAATCCTACGGGCAAGACGCCAACCATCACTACCAACAAGCGCATGGCTCGTGGTGCTACGATGGCATTCGGCCGTATGACACTCGTCTCCAATGGTGCAACCATCACTGAACGTGGCTTCTGCTATGGCACGAATCCCAATCCTACGATCAACGATAATCGCACTTCCGAGACCATCAAGCCCTCTTCGGTGGTCATCTATGTCATCGACAGTCTGCAGCCCAGCACGCGATACTACATGCGCCCCTATGCCATCACCAGTGGCTACCGTGTGGTGTACGGAGATGTACAGAAGTTCTATACCCTGCCCAACGGAACTATCACCTATAGCGTGCGCTCGGGTGATGACAATACTGGCGCTCGGGCACGTATCTTGGATGCCACAAAGGATGCCGTGAACTATTGGAATAACCTGACCAGCATCAAGGGCTTCCATGTCAATGTGGGTTATGAGAGTGGCACGCCGACGGCCGACTGCAGTTACGGCGGTTGGATACGTGTGGGCTCCAGGACGTCTTATCAGCGCACGGGTACTTTGCTCCACGAGATGCTTCATGGTGTGGGCGTGGGTACCTGCGGCTTCTGGTATGACAACGACAACTTCCGTGAGCGTCGCGACGGCAGCAACCGCTCGACGGGTCATTGGTTGGGCGACCGTGCCAACGATGTGGTACGCTTCCTCGACAACAGTGAGACCGAGCAGCTCAATGGCGACTATCAGCATCTGTGGCCTTATGGCGTCAATGGTGCCAATGAGGACAATGGCTCACGTGATCTTTATATCGCCAACTCGCTCGTCTGTCAGGCGCTGTGTGAGGATGGACTGCCTGCCACGTCTAACATCAACTTCGCAGCTCCCTACTATGCTTTCGACCAGGAAGATACCATTAAGTACTACATTAAGAGCGAGTCAGAGAGCTATGGACTCTACACTTCCTTCCTTAAGGAGAATGACGACAAGACGCTTAACTGGACAACGATGACAACGGCTGAGGCCTCGCTCAATGACAGTGCCGCATGGTATGTCACCTTCAATCCAAAGACTTGCTATTACACCTTCACCAACGTTGCCACCAAGGACCAGATTGCTTATACCTCCGGTGTGTTTAAGGCCAAAGCCAATGCAGCTACCACAGAGTCACGGTTGCAGTTGATGCGCGGCCGTGTAGACGTGGTCAGTGGTTTTGAGCCCCGTGGTTATTACCTGGCTCGTCCTGAGAATGTAGCCAGTCCTCACTGCCTGGGTGCCAGTGCCAACAACAAGGTGTCACCTCTGACGTTTAACTATGCCAATACGCAGTCGCGGCTCAGATGGCTCATACTTACTGAAGAAGAGGCTCAGCAACTTGACGCTATTCACCAGGCAACGGGCATTGTGAAGATTGTCAGCGATCAGACGGTGGAAAAGCAGACATCATACGACGTCTTCAATCTCAGCGGACAATGTGTTCGTCGCAATGCCAGCTCGTTGAAGGGTCTGCCAAGTGGCATCTATATTGTGAATGGAAGGAAGATGGTCGTCAGATAAACGGCATTCTTTTTTGAACATACCTATTGGGGGGGGATGTATTAAAATTGGAGAAGTTCAGAAGTCCGGAAGTTCAGAAGTTCAGTCATTACTATAATGACACCTTATTATCAGATACTTATGCATTTGACTGAACTTCTGAACTTCCGGACTTCTGAACTTCTCCAATTTTGATATACCCTCCTTTTTGTTTGGTGTTAATCTCAGGGTCAGCAGACCTTTGTCGTTACGAGAAGGTGAGGCGTTCGCCACAATCGTGTGAGGCGTTCGCCACAATTGTGTGTGGCGTTCGCCACAGCTGTGTGAGGCGTTCGCCACAGTTTGTCGTACCGACAGATGGACACTTCCATGCAATCTAAGTAAAGGCAAAAATCCATTCGTGCTGGTAGAATAAAATTGGCTATTTATTTTGCTATTCTTCTCGATTTCACTAATTTTGCAATATGAAAGTCAAATTACATGTCAATTGGAAAAAGGTGATTGTGTTCCTGCTCATCTCCGCAGGTCTCATTTACCTTACGCACTCATTGCTCATGTCTATCGGTATCGTGCTTTTGCTGTTTGTGGTCGACGCTCTGTTGGCCAACTATGAATATCGTAAGCAGACAAAGGCGTTTTTTGACGACTTGCGTCGAGACGAAGAACAGCGCAAGACGGATCAGCATAACAAGTAATTTACAATGGAGCAACTGACAAAGCTATATACAGAATGGGCGGGTCAGGCTCCTGCGCATGTGGAGAAAATCGCAGGTGCAGGGAGCAACCGTCAATACTACCGACTGACGGCGCCGGATGGCAGTACGGTCGTCGGAGTCATTGGAACGAGCAAGGACGAGGATCATGCCTTTATCACCATTTGCCGTCATTTCAATGAGCGTCACCTGCCGGTGCCCCGTCTGCTCGCGGTCAGCGACGACGAGATGCGCTATCTACAGAGTGACCTGGGTGACCGGTCGCTGTTTGAAGCCATCAAGGGTGGACGTGAGGCCGGTGGCCGTTATAACCTTGAGGAACAACGGCTGCTGAAACGCACCATCCGCGCACTCCCTGCGCTGCAGATCAGTGGGGCAGTGGGCATGGACTGGGACGCCTGCTATCCGCAGCCTTACTTTGACGAGGACAGTGTGTTGTTCGATCTGAACTATTTCAAATACTGTTTTCTTAAACCCACCGAGCTTGACTTCCATGAGATGAAGTTGGAAGCCAGTTTCCGTCGTCTGGCCAAGGATCTGACATCGGAATCGTGCGATGGTTTCCTCTATCGTGATTTTCAGGCGCGTAATGTCATGCTCGACAAAGATGACAACCCGTATTTCATAGACTTCCAGGGTGGCCGTCGTGGTCCTTTCTACTATGATGTGGCCTCGTTTCTGTGGCAAGCCTCTGCGCGCTATTCCTTCAAACTGCGGCGTGAGCTCATAGCAGAATACTATGATGCGCTGAAGCAATATATAGAGGTGCCGAGCACGCGCCATTTTGCCGCACGTCTGACGCTGTTTGTGCTGTTCCGTACGTTGCAGGTGCTCGGAGCCTATGGCTTCCGCGGTTACTTTGAGCATAAACAGCACTTCATCGACAGTATTCCACCTGCTATGGACAACCTGCGCGACTTGCTGAAGTTGCGTGAGGATGTCTTGCCCTATCCCTATTTGCGTGATGTACTGACCCGTCTCACTCAATTGCCTCAGTTTGCCCATAAGGAAACACCGGTGAAGCCGCGTACCGACGGACTGAAAACCACCAAGAATGATATCTATCCTTCGCATCCGCAAGATGGACTGCCTACATATTCCAAATACGACGGCAAGGGACCGCTGAAGGTGCTGGTCTACAGCTTCTCCTATCGCAAGGGTATTCCCGAAGATCCGTCGGGCAACGGGGGTGGCTACGTGTTCGATTGCCGTAGTACGCACAATCCCGGACGCTATGAGCCCTACAAGAAGTTGACTGGACTTGACGAACCGGTTATCCGTTTCCTTGAGGACGACGGAGAGATACTGGAATTCCTCAATCATGTCTATGCCTTGGCCGACAAGCATGTTGCCCGTTACATCCAGCGTGGCTTTACCCATCTGATGTTCTGCTTTGGCTGTACCGGTGGTCAGCACCGCAGTGTGTACAGCGCACAGCATCTGGCAGAACATATTCATGAGAAATTCGGGGTGGAGGTGCAAGTCGTGCATCGTGAACAGAACATAGAACAAGTGATGCCAGCACAAGAGGTGAATCATGGATAATGATCGACGACAAACCTTTAGAACGAAAGTTGACTGGTGGTACTGGCTACTCTGCTTTGTGATGCTTCCTTTTGGGGTCTTCTCATTGGGTGATAGTTGGTTTGCAAGCTTCCTGCTGTGGGTTATGACGATATATATGTTTTCGCTCACGTTCCTCACTCGTTATGTTATTGAGGGCGAGAACCTGACAGTGTTCTATGGTTTCTTTATGAAGAAGCGTATTTCAGTCAACGCCATCTCCTCCATCCGGCCCACGCATAGTCCCCTTGCGTCTCCGGCCTTGTCGTTGCATCGGCTCTCTATAAGCTACAACAAATATGATGAAATTCTCGTGTCGCCAAAAGATCAAGAGGCTTTTGTAGCCAAGCTGAAAGCGCTCAATCCGCATATTATGACAGACGAGAGATAAAAACAAATCGTGTGTTGACACTTTAAGGTTATGTAAATTCTGTATGATGAAACAGGCAATGATATTCGCGGCCGGGCTTGGTACCCGCCTCAAACCGCTCACAGACCATATGCCAAAGGCTTTGGTTGAAGTAGACGGCCAATCGTTGTTGGAAAGAGTCATTAAACGACTCGCAGATGCTAACTTCGATCATCTGGTGGTCAATGTGCATCATTTCTCCGGACAGATTATTGATTTCCTTCGTGATCACGACAACTTCGGACTCGACATTCAGGTGAGCGATGAGACCGATGCACTGCTGGATACGGGTGGTGGCATTAGAAAGGCACAGCAACTGTTCGACCTGCACTATCCCATCCTTATTCATAATGTCGACATTCTGAGCAATCTCGACCTTGACCGGTTCTATCGGCTCAACGATAAGACAATGTGCTGCGACTGTGGCGTGCCCCATGTCAGGATTGGTGCTCGGCTGTTGGTCAGCTGGCGCAAGACGAAACGCTATCTCGTGTTCAATGACCAGATGAGGCTCGTGGGCTGGGTCAATCTAAGCACAGGTGAGGTGAAGAGCCCCTTTGCCGAGGTAAGAACGGCTTTGGAGCAACAGCAATATCCCATGGACGCCACCGATGAGCCGATGGTCATTGCCGATCACTACCATTTATTTGCCTTCAGTGGCATCCATACGTTCTATCCTTGCCTCTTCCCCTTGATGGCGGATTACCCAAGTAAATTCTCGATTGTAGACTTCTATCTTGGACAATGTGGCAAGCTGCCTATTGTAGGTTATAACAAGACCGACCTCAAACTGATGGATGTCGGAAAACTGGATACGCTGCATGATGCAGAACGCTTCCTTAGAGAATTAGGTTAAATAATATTTATGATACTTCGGACACAAGTACTATTTATTCTGTTTCTTCTGGGCGTCTGTAACTCGGACGCCCAAGAGTTTCATGCGGATATGACCACAGAAGTGGAAACAGATTTCAAGAGAAGAACCAATTGGTTGAATTTGTTGAGACTAAGTCTGTCTGTGAAGTTGGCTCCGAATCTTCATTTAGATGCTTCTACGCTCAGTCTGTGGCAGACGCGTGAATCGGGCGTGAGTGACGACTATCAGACTTTCTCCAATATCTTTGCCGACAACATGCTCATTGCGCCGGCCGTCTTGGGCCTGTGTTGGGAGAAGGAGGGCTCAAAGCTTTTCGTGGGCGTGCAGAAGGCGGACGATGTCTTTATCAACTATCATGCATCGGGCCTTTTTACCAACAGTTCTTCAGCTACCTATCCTACGATGTCCATGAACTCAAGCATTCCTGTGCATCCAGCTTCCGCGTTCGGCATTTATTATGCTTATTCATCCAAGGGCTGGACGGCGAAGGCCGCTGTCTATAACGGAAAGGCTGGTAATAAGTTTACTGGACGAGACAATTCTTTTCGCATCTGTCCAAAGTCGGATGGCGTACTCTCTTTATGTACGATCGACTATTGCACCAATAATAATGTGTATATGCTCGGAGGCTATTTCTATCGGGCTCGCACTGCCGTATTAGGTTATGTGGAGCAGAGCGTCTCACCATCGACCAGCCTCGTTGTTGAGGCATCAGTGTCACCATCTTGTCATGCCGAGTGTAAGTCTTACGTGGCAGGCGGTCTCACACAGTCGATCAAGAAGACGGAACTTGGCCTGATCACTAACTACGTCCGTCTGGCAGATGGCAAGGAATGGACCATAGAGGGCACGGCCAAGGTATTGTTCATGGAAAACCTCTATGTCCAACCGGCAGTTGATCTAATTGTCACTGATGGCAAGACGAATGTGGTCGGATTGCTGCGTGCAGGCTATAGTCTTTGAGCAAATTTAAATATTTATTGAAGAAAAGTAGAAGAAGTTAAAGAATTTGTTTATCTTTGCAACGTATTTATACTGAGCATACCATTTCTATTTTTATAAGATGCAACAGAAAATCATCATCTTGGATTTCGGCTCGCAGACGACGCAGCTTATTGGACGTCGCGTGCGCGAGCTTGATACCTTCTGTGAGATTCTGCCCTACAACAAGTTCCCAAAGGATGATCCGTCGGTCATAGGCGTCATACTGAGTGGCAGTCCTTATTCAGTACACGACAAAGAGGCTTTCCGTATCGACCTCTCCGAGATTATCGGTCGCTATCCCGTATTGGGTATCTGTTATGGTGCGCAGTTCATCTCCTTCAGCCAAGGCGGTCGTGTGGAACAGACTGGCACTCGCGAATACGGGCGAGCCAATCTCGAATACATCGATTCGAAGTGCGCTGTGTTTAAAGGCTTTGACAAAGGTTCGCAGGTGTGGATGAGTCATGGCGACACCATCACGGCCATTCCCGATGGTTATCATGTTACGGCTTCGACAGCCGACGTGAAGTACGCCGCTTTTGCCAATGAGCAGGAGCGTGTGTGGTGTGTGCAGTTCCATCCGGAGGTCTACCATACCTTACAAGGCACCCAGTTGCTACGTAACTTCGTGGTCGATATCTGTGGAAGCCGTCAGGAGTGGAGTCCTGCCTCATTTATTGAGAGCACCGTGAAGGAACTGAAGGAACAGATAGGTTCAGACCGTGTCATCCTTGGTCTGTCCGGCGGTGTGGACTCGTCGGTCTGCGCAACGCTGCTCAACAAAGCCATTGGCAAGAACCTCACGTGTATCTTCGTCGATCATGGCATGCTTCGCAAGAATGAATTCAGCAAGGTGATGGAAGCCTATAAGGGTTTGGGCTTGAACGTTATTGGTGTGGATGCATCAGAGCGCTTCTTCAAGGACCTCGAAGGTGTCACCGACCCTGAGAAGAAACGTAAGATTATCGGCCGCGACTTCGTCGAGGTGTTCAATGCTGAGGCCAAGAAAATCACTGATGCCAAATGGCTGGCTCAGGGTACCATCTATCCGGACCGCATCGAGAGCTTGAGCATCACTGGCATGACCATTAAGAGTCACCACAATGTGGGTGGACTGCCAAAGGATATGAAACTTCAGTTGTGCGAACCGCTAAAGTGGTTGTTCAAAGATGAGGTGCGCCGGGTCGGTCATGAGTTGCAGATGCCTGAGCGCTTGATCAAGCGTCATCCTTTCCCAGGTCCCGGTCTGGCTGTACGTATCTTGGGCGATATCACCCGTGAGAAAGTCCGTATCTTGCAGGATGCCGACGACATCTATATCGAGAAGATGCACGACTATAAGATGCCGGACGGGACAAGTCTGTACGACCATGTCTGGCAGGCAGGCACGGTGCTGTTGTCTACCATTCGCTCGGTGGGCGTCATGGGCGACGAACGCACTTACGAGCATCCGGTTGCACTGCGTGCAGTGACCTCAATGGATGCTATGACAGCCGACTGGGCCCGACTGCCTTATGACTTCATGGCTGATGTGTCGAATGAGATCATCAGAAAGGTCAAGGGAGTGAACCGCGTCTGCTACGACATCTCCTCAAAACCGCCATCGACCATTGAGTGGGAGTAAGCCATGTCGAAGGTGTTTACACATTTCGGTTCCGACGATGAAACTCGTCGGGCCGAACTGATCAGAACCATCGAACACAGTATCGAACGGCTGAACCTTGGTGAGTTGGAGGCTCTGTATTACGACCTCGTCGCCAAAGATTATATCAGATAATCGAGAGGAAACTGTATTAGAAGTCCGGAAGCTTAGGAGTCCGGAAGTCCGGAAGCTTAGGAGTCCGGAAGTCCGGAAGTTATGGAGTCCGGAAGTACAGAAGTTGTGAAGTCCGGAAGTTCAGAAGTCCGGAAGTCCAGTCATATGCCTAAGTGCAAGTAGGTATTGCTATTGTAATGACTGAACTTCCGGACTTCTGAACTTCCGGACTTCACAACTTCTGTACTCCTGAACTTCCGTACTTCTGAACTTCCGTACTTCTGAACTTATTTCTTCTCTTTCAGCAGGTCTCGTATTTCCGTTAGCAGCTTCTCTTCGTTGCTTGGCTCGGGTTTGGGAGCGGGAGTTGCAGACTTCTCCTCCTTTTTCGTCAAGTGGTTGATGCCCTTCACCAAGAGAAAGACACAGAAGGCGATGATGAGAAAGTCAATCAACGTCTGAATAAAATTGCCATAGTTGATGGTGGCAGGTTGCATCTGAATGCCTCCGGCTATCTTCTCGGCTGGAAGCGTGATCTTGAGGTCGGAGAAGTTGACACCGCCGATGAGCCAGCCAATTGGTGGCATGATGATGTCGTCTACAATGCTGCTTACAATCTTGCCAAAGGCAGCTCCGATGATTACACCGACAGCCATGTCTACTACGTTGCCTTTCACTGCGAACGCTTTGAACTCGTTTAGAAATTTGCTCATGTTTGTACCTTATTTACCTTATTTATATATGAAGATTAGAATTGTCGCCATTTTGCAAACTGAATATTGCAAGTGAAAAGGTTTGTAATCTTATTGCAAAGTCAATCGCGATTAATGGCTACATTTTAATTTATTTAATACTCAAAGCCACTGCAAAATTAGAAAATAATTTGTATCTTTGCGGTCGCAAAAAGGAAAAATATTATCAGACAAATCATTTTATAAACCTTTAAAATAAAATTAAAGTAAAATGGCAAACGTTAAAGTAGCTATCAATGGCTTTGGCCGTATTGGCCGCCTGGCATTCCGTCAGATGTTCGCAGCTCCTGGTTATGAGGTTGTTGCAATCAACGATCTTACCAGCCCGAAGATGCTGGCTCACCTTCTGAAGTATGACACCACTCACGGTGGCTATCAGGGCATCATCGGTCAGGAGCCTGTTCACACGGTTTCTTACGACGATACTCCGTTCACTGAGAATGGTAAAGAGGCTGCTGGTTTCATCTCTGTTGATGGTAAGAAGATCACCATCTACAAAGAGAAGGATGCAGCTAACCTGCCTTGGGGTGCTCTGAACATCGATGTTGTTCTCGAGTGCACTGGCTTCTATACTTCTAAGGAAAAGAGCATGGCTCACATCAAGGCCGGTGCTAAGAAGGTTGTGATTTCTGCTCCTGCAGGCAATGACCTGAAGACCATCGTGTTCAATGTGAACAACGAAACTCTGACCAAGGACGACCAGATCATCAGCGCTGCTTCTTGCACCACTAACTGCTTGGCTCCTATGGCAAAGGCTCTGAACGATAAGTATCCTATCCAGGCTGGTATCATGCAGACCATTCACGCTTACACTGGCGACCAGATGATTCTTGACGGTCCTCAGCGCAAGGGTAACCTCCGCCGCAGCCGTGCAGGTGCTTGCAACATCACTCCTGCTTCTTCTGGTGCTGCTAAGGCTATCGGCCTCGTTCTTCCTGAGCTGAACGGCAAGCTCATCGGTGCTGCTCAGCGCGTTCCTGTGCCAGATGGTTCTACAACTCTGCTCTATGCCGTTGTTAAGGGCAAGGACGTTACTGTTGAGAGCGTCAACGCTGCTATGAAGGCTGAGGCTAACGAGAGCTTCGGTTACAACGACGAGGAGATCGTTTCTTCTGATATCCTCGGCATGCGCTACGGCTCGCTGTTCGATGCTACTCAGACCATGGTTGTGAAGCTCGACGACGACACCTATGAGGTGCAGGTCGTTTCTTGGTACGACAATGAGAACTCTTACACTTCTCAGATGGTTCGCACCATCAAGTACTTCGCTGAGCTGAAGTAATACCCGTACTGAATATTACGGTTTAATATAGACTGCATCAGAGGTTCCACGGAACTTTTGGTGCAGTTTTTTTTGTTGTTGTATCTCTGTCAAACATATTTGACCATCATTATTGCTACACCATTGCTACACCGAAACGAAGCTGACAAGCAACTTTGATAATTCGACATTACATTTTTTTCGTTAAAAAGTTAATAGGTTACAAAAGAATTGCGTACCTTTGTAGCGTCTTAAGAAGGCTTATTTGAAATCATTAAAATAACGTTATTATCTTTATGCAATTCATTCTGTTAATCACCGTTTTGCTGACGGCTGTCACCTTGGTGCTTGGCGCTTTTGTCATCGCTAAGTTGATTGGTCCCCGTTCGTACAATCCGGTGAAGGGTGAGCCGTTCGAGTGTGGCGTACCCACACGTGGTAGTAGCTGGTTGCCAATGCATTCCGGTTATTATCTGTTTGCCATCCTTTTCCTGGTGTTCGACATTGAGACAGTGTTCCTGTATCCGTGGGCCGTGGTTGTCAAGCAGTTTGGAAGTCTGGCGCTTGTGAGCATCTCGTTCTTCCTCGTAGTTTTGGTTTTAGGCTTGGCATATGCCTGGCGGAAAGGAGCGTTGGAATGGAAGTAAGAAAGCCACACATCAAGAGCATTCCTTACAACGAGTTTAAGGACAACGATACACTCGAGAATATTGCCAACGAGCTCAACGAGGGCGGCGTAAATGTCGTGCTTGGCTCGCTCGATCAGATGATCAACTGGGGTCGTAGCAATTCGTTGTGGTCACTTACCTTTGGTACTTCGTGCTGTGGAATTGAGTTCATGGCTGTGGGTTGTGCACGTTATGACTTCTCACGCTTTGGCTTCGAGGTGACACGTAACTCTGCGCGTCAGGCCGACCTGATTATGTGCGCTGGTACGATCACCAACAAGATGGCTCCTGTCTTCAAGCGTCTTTACGATGAAATGGCTGAGCCTAAGTACGTGGTAGCTGTCGGCGGTTGCACCATTTCTGGTGGTCCTTTCAAGAAAAGCTACAGCGTTGTGCGTGGTATTGACGAGATTGTACCCGTGGATGTGTATATCCCAGGTTGTCCCCCACGTCCGGAAGCCATTCTCTATGGCATGATGCAGTTGCAACGCAAGGTGAAAGTCGAGAAGTTCTTTGGTGGTGCCAATCACAAGATGAACAATGAAGAGCGCGAGGATAGCATGAAGCTCGGCGGTCTTCACGGCATCAGCAATGAGAACCTTTCTGCTGCAAAGATTGGAGACAAACAACCAATCATCGTTACAGAATCACCTAATAAGGAAGACGTCGAGGCGCTTGACAAAGAACTCATCGCACTTGAGAAGAAGGGCGCTGAGTTTGAGGTGAATAAAAGTCAAACTGAAGGAACTGCCGCCAATGGTGACGGACAGGCTTCTAAATAAATAGGGTATAAGAGATGAAATTAGACAACAAAGAATTCGGCTTTGACAACTTTAGCGCCGAGATGGCGAAGTTGAAGAACGACCAGCATTTCGATTACCTTGTTACTATTGTAGGCGAGGACTTCGGTGAGGAAGGCCTCGGTTGTATCTACATTCTTGAGAATACCAAGAATCATGAGCGCATCAGCGTTAAGCAGATTGCGAAGAAAGTAGGGGAGACGGATTACGTTATTCCTTCTGTCATCAAGTTATGGCATGACGCAGATCTGCTTGAGCGCGAGGTGTTCGATTTCCTTGGTATTAAGTTCCTGGGTCATCCCGATATGCGCCGTCTCTTCCTTCGTAATGATTTCGAAGGTTATCCTCTTCGTAAGGATTTCGATATGAGTCCGGAGCACAACCGCTTCCCGATGACCGATGAACCGGAGAGTGACTGGACATCTGAGTGGAATCTCAATCAGTTTGGCGAACTCGTCGAGACCAAGCACCGTTTGTTTGATACCGACGACTTTGTGATGAACTTCGGTCCTAACCACCCGTCAATGCATGGTGTGCTTCGCCTGCAGACTGTCGTTAATGGTGAGACCGTCAAGCGTATCTATCCTCATCTTGGCTATATCCATCGTGGTATTGAGAAAATGATGGAGAATATGACCTATCCTCAGACTCTCGCATTGACCGACCGTCTTAATTACCTCTGTGCCATGACCAACCGTCATGCGCTGGTAGGTGTCATCGAGGAAGCTATGGGTGTGGAGCTTAGCGATCGTATCAAGTACATCCGTACCATCATGGATGAGTTGCAGCGTATCGACAACCACTTGTTGTTCCTCGGCACCTGTGCACAGGACCTTTCAGCCTTGACGGCGTTCCTGTACTGCATGCGCGACCGTGAGCATGTGCTCAATGTGATGGAAGAGACAACGGGTGGCCGACTCATTCAGAACTACTATCGAATTGGCGGCTTACAGGCAGACATCGATCCTAATTTCGTTGCCAATACAAAGGCACTTTGCAAGTATCTTGAGCCGATGGTTCAGGAATATCTTGACGTGTTTGGCGACAACGTCATTACTCACCAACGTCTTGAGGGTGTTGGCCCGATGAATGAGCCTGACTGCATCAACTATGGTGTGACCGGTCCTGCAGGTCGTGCTTCCGGCTGGCACAATGATGTGCGCAAGAATCATCCTTACGCCCTTTACGATAAGGTAGATTTTGATGAGATTACCGGTACCGACGGTGATTCAATGACTCGCTACATGATTCACATTAAGGAGATTTATCAGAGCTTGAGAATCATCAACCAGCTGATTGACAATATTCCGGAGGGTGATTTCTACATCAAACAGAAGCCCATCATCAAGGTTCCTGAAGGACAGTGGTGGTTCTCAGTCGAAGGTGGTGCCGGTGAGTTTGGTGTCTATCTTGACAGCCGTGGCGATAAGAGTCCTTATCGTGTGAAGTTGCGCCCGATGGGTCTCACGCTTGCAGGTGCTTTCGACAAGATGTTGCGTGGTCAGAAGATTGCCGACCTCATTGCAACTGGTGCAGCTATCGACTTCGTGATTCCTGACTTGGACAGATAATCTTCAGTTATTTAACTAATTAATCATAAGAAGATGTTTGATTTCTCTATAGTAACACAATGGTTCGATAACTTGCTCAGCCAGACGCTTGGCCTCAGCAATTTTTGGACAATCCTCATAGAATGTGTTGTGGTGGGTCTCATCGTGCTTACGCTCTATGCACTCATCGCCATGTTCATGATTTATTTTGAACGTAAGGTCTGTGCCTTCTTCCAGTGCCGTCTGGGCCCCATGCGTGTAGGTAAGTGGGGTATCTTCCAGGTGGTGGCCGATGTGCTGAAGATGCTCATCAAGGAGATCTTCGGTGTCGACAAGTCGGATAAGCTGCTTTACGCCCTCGCTCCGCTGCTCATCATCATTGCTTCGGTGGGCACATTCTCTTTCTTGCCTTGGAACAAAGGTGCTGCTGTGCTCGACTTCAATGTCGGCGTGTTCATGATCACTGCCATCAGTTCGATTGGTGTGCTGGGTATCGTGCTCGCTGGTTGGGGTTCCAACAATAAATACTCAGTGGTGTCAGCTCTCCGTGGTGCCGTGATGATGGTGTCCTACGAGATCTCCTTGGGCTTGTGCATGATTACTGCTGTTGTTCTTTGTGGCAGCATGCAGCTCAGTCAGATAATCAACGCACAGACGGGTCCTTGGAACTGGCTCATTATTCAGGGTCATATTCCTGCTATAGTAGCTTTCTTTGTATTCCTCATCGCTGGCAATGCAGAGGCCAACCGTGGTCCTTTTGACCTCGATGAGGCTGAGAGTGAGCTGGTTGCAGGTTATCATACGGAGTATTCCGGTATGGGCTTCGGCTTCTTCTATCTGGCAGAGTACCTCAACCTCGTGGTTGTCTCAGGTCTTGCCGCTACCATCTTCCTTGGTGGTTGGGCTCCCCTCAACATTGGTATTGAGCGATTCGATGCTGTGATGAACTACATTCCTGGCTTCGTTTGGTTCGCAGCCAAGACCTTGTTGGTCATCTGGATTCTGATGTGGGTGCGTTGGACATTCCCCCGTCTGCGTATTGACCACGTGCTCAATCTGGAATGGAAATATCTCATGCCCTTGATGCTTCTCACGCTGGTTGTTATGACCACTTGCGTGGCATTGGGATGGACACTGTAATCGTGAAACGTTCATACATCAAATCATATAGATTATAATTAGATATGTCACAATATTTTAAAGGGATAAAGAACGCCACGAAGACATTGGCAACTGGTCTTAAGGTTACCATGAAGGAATACTTCACGCCAAAGTCTACTGAGCAGTATCCCGAGAATCGTAAGACGACGCTTCATGTCGCGAAGCGTCATCGCGGCCGCTTGGTTTTCAAGCGTGTGGAAGATCTCAATGACCCTCAGGCCGTTAAGCGCGGACTGAAGGTTGGTGATTACAAGTGCACGGCTTGCACCATGTGTGAGAAGGCTTGTCCTAACGACACGATTAAGATCACGTCGCACATGGATACAGACCCTGAGACAGGTAAGAAGAAAAAGGTGCTCGATGACTATCAGTACGACCTTGGCGACTGTATGTTCTGCGAACTCTGCGTCAATGCTTGTAACTTCGATGCTATTGAGTTCACCAATGACTTCGAGAATTCCGTATTCGACCGTAGCAAGTTGGTGCTTCATCTCAATGAGGAGGTTTACAAAGGCGGTTCGCTGCCCAACCTCATTGATGGTGGCGCTCCGTTGACTATCGGTAAGTTTAACACCAAAACCAAGTAAGGATTATGGCAAATATAGTAATGTTCGTTATTTTGGCTGTAGTCGTACTTGGCTCAGCCATCCTTTCGGTATGTACGAAAAGCATTATGCGTGCGGCTACGTTCCTGCTGTTTGTGCTTTTTGGCATTGCCGGCTTTTATTTTCTGCTTGACTACACGTTCCTTGGTGCTGCCCAGATTTCTATCTATGCGGGTGGCATCACGGTGATGTATGTCTTCGCCATCCAGCTCGTGTCAAAAGATACCCTGCAGAACCTTGTGTCCCGCTTCAAGGGCGTTCGAGTTGTGCAGGGAGCACTCATCTCTCTGGTGGGTCTTGCCGTAGTTGCCGTTATCTTGTTGAAAAACAAGTTCATCGATGCTGCTATGACGATGGCTGACAAGGAGGTGACTGTCGACGTGATTGGCAAGAGTCTTCTTGGCTCCGATAAGTATGGATATGTGTTGCCCTTCGAGTTCATCTCAGTGTTCCTGCTGGCATGTATCGTGGGTGGCATTATGATAGCAAGAAAGGAGGACAACAAATGATTCCCGTATATTGTTTCTTAGGTGTAAGCACCTTATTATTCTTTATTGGCGTGTTTGGCTTCGTGACTCATCGCAACCTTATTGCCATGCTCATCAGCATCGAGTTGGTGCTCAATGCAGTCGACCTCAACTTTGCCGTCTTCAACCGTTTGTTGTTCCCTGGTCAGTTTGAGGGTGCATTCTTCACGCTTTTCTCCATCGGCGTGAGTGCGGCAGAGACAGCTGTGGCACTGGCTATCATCATCAATGTTTACCGTAATTACCACAGTGATCAGGTGAACAGTATTGAAAACATGAAATACTAAATCGCACAATGGAATACAGTTATTCATATCTGATCCTTCTTCTTCCTTTCCTCAGCTTCCTGTTGCTGGGTTTGCTGGGTATGAAGATGAAGAAGCCGGTGGCAGGACTGATTGGCACTGCGGTGCTGGGTGTGCTGTGGGCGATGAGCCTTTACACCGCTTATAAATACTTTTTCTACACGGGTGAGGTGACGGCAATGGGCCAGACATTCCAGGTTACCGACGGTCGTCTGGCCTCCGGAGTGTATCCGACCATCACCGTGTTCAACTTCACCTGGCTGAAGTTCACCGAGTTGCTGACGTTCAACATCGGTTTCCGTCTGACACCTATTTCTGTTATGATGCTAATCGTCATCACTACGGTGTCGTTTATGGTTCATATCTATAGCTTCGGCTACATGGCTGAGCGTGATGAGAACTACAAGGCCGAAGGTTATGAGAAGGGCTTCCAGCGTTTCTATGCTTTCCTTTCTCTCTTCACCATGTCTATGCTTGGTTTGGTGGTGGCCACCAACATCTTCCAGATGTACTTGTTCTGGGAGCTGGTGGGTGTGTGCTCTTACCTGCTCATTGGCTTCTACTACCCGAAGCACGCCGCTGTGCATGCTTCCAAGAAAGCGTTCATCGTGACCCGTTTTGCCGATCTGTTCTTCCTCATCGGTATTCTCTTCTACAGTTTCTATACGGGTACGTTCAATTACGACCTCACGGCCGATCCGAAGCTCGTCACTGAACTTCCCGGAGCTGCATGGGTATTGCCTGCCGCACTCTTCCTGATGTTTATTGGTGGTGCCGGTAAGTCAGCTATGTTCCCTCTCCACATTTGGCTCCCCGATGCCATGGAGGGTCCTACGCCTGTGTCTGCCTTGATTCACGCTGCTACGATGGTTGTGGCCGGTGTCTATCAGGTTGCCTCGCTGATGCCTATTTGGCTTGCTTATGCTCCCAACACGCTTCATTACATTGCCTACATTGGCGCGTTCACTGCTTTCTATGCTGCCGCAGTGGCATGCTGTCAGCGTGATATCAAGCGTGGTCTTGCTTTCTCAACTATCTCACAGATTGCTTACATGCTGGTTGCCCTTGGCGTCTGCACCGCTATGGAAGGTGAGGGTAGTGTTGGTTACATGGCTTCCATGTTCCATCTCTTCACTCACGCTATGTTCAAGGCCCTGCTCTTCCTCTGCTCTGGTGCCATTATTGTCATCATTGGCTCCAACTTCAAGGATTACATGGGTGGACTGCATAAGTACATGCCTATCACCAACATCTGCTTCCTCATTGGTACGATCGCCATCAGCGGCTTCTGGCCGTTGGCTGGTTTCTTCTCCAAGGATGAGATTGTTGACGCATGCTTCCATTTCTCACCTTATCTGGGATGGTTCATGACATTGGTCAGCGGCATGACGGCTTTCTATATGTTCCGTCTGTACTATGTCATCTTCTGGGGTGACAGCTACTACGAGCAGGATCCCGACCACCGTCGCAAGCCTGCTGAGGTGCCTTTCGTCATGTGGGGCCCGCTGGTGTTCCTCGCCATCATTTCATGTGTGGCAGGTTGGATACCTTTCGGTCACTTCGTGTCTCTCAACGGTCATGTTGAGGAGATTGCCCTTCAGCATTTTCACTTTGGCAGCACAGCATGGATTTCACTGGCCGTTGCTACCATCGGTTTTGCTTTGGCTACTTATATGTACGCTCCCAAGCACAATCCGCTGCCCGACCAGCTTGCCAAGGCTATGCCGAAGCTTCACAAGGCTGCCCTCAATCGTTTCTACATCGACGATGCCTGGCAGTTCTTCACTCATAAGATAGTGTTTGGCTGCTTCTCCATTCCTATTGCCTGGTTCGACCGTCATGTCATCGATGGCATGTTCAACTTCTCGGCTTGGGCCACACAGGAAGGTGGCGAAGCCATTCGTCCTTGGCAGAGTGGTGACGTTCGTCAATATGCAGTGTGGTTCCTCACCGGTTCCGTTGCTCTGACGCTGATCCTTCTTTGCATTTAGTCAACTCGTTCAATCATATTAGAATAATATAAGAAATGACTTTTTTAACATTATTCGTCATTATACCGGTTGTGATGCTGCTCTGTCTGTGGCTTGCCCGCAACGACAGCCAGGTGCGCATAGTCATGGCCGTTGGTTCCACGGCATTGCTCGGGTTGGCCATCTATCTGGTGTTCGCCTTCTTAGGCGCCCGTGCCACAACGCCCGCCTCAGAGGCTCCATTCCTTTTTGGCGATGCCATTCCTTGGTTTGAGCCGCTCAACATCTATTACCGTACGGGTGTAGATGGCATTGCAGTGGTGATGATTCTGCTTTCTGCTATCATCGTCTTCACTGGTACGTTTGCCTCATGGCAGCAGCATCCTCAACAGAAGGAGTATTTCCTCTGGTTCACGCTCCTTTCAACGGGTGTGTTTGGATTCTTCATCTCTGAGGACCTGTTCACGATGTTCATGTTCTATGAGGTAGCCCTTATCCCGATGTACTTACTCATCGGTGTTTGGGGTACCGGACCTAAGGAGTATTCAGCCATGAAGCTTACCCTGATGTTGATGGGCGGTTCCGCCCTGCTCATCATAGGTATTCTTGGTATCTACTTCTTCAATGGTCAGTACAGTGGCACTTATACAATGAGCGTCGTGCAGATTGCTCAGCTCCATGCCATCCCGGTTGCCGTTCAGAAGGTGTTCTTCCCCTTCATCTTCATTGGCTTTGGCGTTCTTGGTGCCCTGTTCCCATTCCACACATGGTCTCCCGACGGTCATGCTTCGGCACCTACCGCCGTGTCAATGCTTCATGCTGGTGTGCTGATGAAGCTCGGAGGTTACGGCTGCTTCCGCGTGGCTATGTTCCTCCTGCCAGAGGCTGCTCAGCAGCTGTCTTGGATCTTCCTGATCCTCACCACCATCTCTGTGGTCTATGGTGCACTTTCAGCTTGTGTGCAGACCGACCTTAAGTACATCAATGCTTATTCTTCCGTGTCTCACTGCGGCATGGTGCTCTTCGCCCTTCTTATGATGACGCAGACCGCCGCTACCGGTGCCATCCTGCAGATGTTGTCTCACGGTCTAATGACAGCCCTCTTCTTCGCTGTCATTGGTATGATCTATCACCGTACAGGCACTCGTGACGTTCGTCGTCTGGGTGGTTTGATGAAGATTATGCCTTTCCTCTCTGTGGCTTATGTGGTGGCAGGTTTGGCCAACCTCGGTCTTCCTGGTTTCTCTGGCTTCGTAGCTGAGATGAACATCTTCGTTGGTTCGTTCCAGAACGCTGATGTCTTCCATCGCACCTGCACCATCATTGCTTGTACGTCTATAGTGATAACCGCCGTTTACATCCTGCGTGTTGTGGGTAAGATCCTTTATCAGAAGGTGCCCAATCCCGAGTACTATAAACTCACGGATGCTTCGTGGGATGAGCGCATCGCTGTCGGTGGCCTCATCTTCTGCGTGGCTGGTCTTGGTCTGGCTCCACTGTGGGCACAGAACATCATCAACGACGCTGTGGCTCCAATGATTATGCACATTACCGGTATGTAATTTTAAGCAGTACGAACAATGAATATCGATTATAGTCAATTTCTGAACATGATACCCGAGGTCACGTTGATAGCGATTCTGCTCGTTGTCTTCTTTGTTGACCTCTTTACAGCACAGAAGGCCGCACCCGTAGCTGTGGCTCAGGCCGGTACGGGTGAGCAGAGCCTCGACAAGCCCAAGGGAGACATCCTCAGTGTACATGCCTCCTCACGGCCTTGGTTCAATATCCTCGTCTGCGCCTTGATGGTGGCTCATATCCTTGTGAACATCTTGCCTACGCAGGCGGCTACCGCTTTTGGTGGCATGTATGTCACCAACGCTTCTGTCGGCGTGATCAAGACCATTCTGGCTTTCGGTACGCTCATCGTCTTCATTCAGGCACGTGAGTGGCTCAGCCGTCCTGACACCGCGTTTAAGGAGGGTGAGTTCTATATCCTCGCGCTTTCTACGCTGTTGGGTATGAATATGATGGTCTCGGCCAATCATTTTCTGCTCTTCTTCCTGGGGCTTGAGATGGCCTCTGTTCCTATGGCCTGTTTGGTAGCCTTCGACAAGTATCGTCACTACTCTGCTGAGGCTGGTGCCAAGTTTATTCTCACCGCCACCTTCTCAAGTGGCGTGATGCTCTTCGGCATTAGTTTCATCTATGGTGCCACCGGCACACTCTATTTTGACGATGTCGTGGCCAAACTGACGGTTACGCCGCTCACCATCATGGGCATGGTGTTCTTCTTCAGTGGCCTGGGATTCAAGATCTCTCTCGTACCTTTCCACTTCTGGACAGCCGACACCTATCAGGGCGCTCCTACAACCGTTACGGGTTACCTGAGTGTTGTCTCTAAGGGTGCTGCAGCCTTTGCCCTTTGTGCCATTCTGATGAAGGTGTTCGCTCCTATGGTGCCTTATTGGCGTTACATGCTGATGATTGTTGTGGTACTTTCCATCACCGTTGCCAACTTGTTTGCCATCCATCAGAAGAACCTTAAGCGCTTCATGGCCTTCAGTTCTATTTCACAGGCCGGTTACATCATGTTGGCTGTGATTGGTGATTCCGCCATGGGCGTGACGGCTTTGAGCTACTACGTGCTCATTTATGTTGTAGCCAACCTGGCTGTCTTCACCATCATCTCCTCCGTCGAGGAGCACAATGGCGGTGTGGTCAGTATGGATGCTTATAATGGCTTCTACAAGACCAATCCCCGTCTGAGTTTCATCATGACGCTGGCCTTGTTCTCGCTCGGTGGTATTCCTCCGTTTGCAGGTATGTTCTCCAAGTTCTTCGTGTTCATGGCTGCAGCCGATGGCGCTCAGGTCTCCACCACGATTGGTGCACTGACCTATGCCACTGTGTTCATTGCTTTGGTCAACACGGTGATCAGTTTGTACTACTATCTGCTCATCGTCAAGGCTATGTTCATCAAGCATTGCGACAATCCCTTGCCAACGTTCAAGAGTGCCACAAGCACCAAGCTGGCTTTAGCCATCTGCACCTTAGGTGTGATTGCCTTCGGTGTCTGCTCGGGTGTCTACACTTGGATTAGTTCTGCAGCAGGCATGCTTCCGCATCTGGGTTAATACTGCAAGCGTCAACCGACACTTTATATTATTTCAAGCCCCCATCTTCCTACGCAAGCAGGGGGATGGGGGCTCTTCTTATCAACACAAGCGATGAAAAATCAAAAGATGTATGAGCCGGGCGACAGCCTCATCAGCATTATCAGTGACAACTATAGTGTCTTACAGAGTCTTGGATGCTTTGGCATCAGTCTCGGCTTCGGTGATAAATCCGTCAAAGAGGTCTGTGAGTCTCAGCATGTTGACACACATACATTCCTGACAGTCATCAATTTTACGATTAATGGCTACCTCAATAATGAGGACATCGACAAGGTTTCCATTTCCACCTTGCTCCACTACCTGGAGGCCAGCCATGCCTATTATCTTGACTTTGAACTGCCCTTCATCCGCACTGGTTTGTCCGAGGCCCTTAACGATGGTGACAGCGTGGCACGTCTCATTATGAAGCTCTACGATGAGTACGCTCATGCCATACGCAGCCACATGCTCTATGAGGAGCGTACCGTTTTCCCTTATGTCAAGGCTTTGGAACGGGGCGAGCTGCCCAACAATTATAACATCGAGACGTTCTCGAAGCATCATGTGCAGATCGACCGGAAACTTCACGAGTTGAAGAATATCATCATCAAATATCTGCCTTCTGATGGTTTGCACAACAATCAACTCACGGCCATCCTTTACGATATCTACAATTGTGAGCGTTGGCTCACCGAGCACTCTCAGGTTGAGGACCGTATCTTTATTCCGGCCATTCGACACTTGCAGGATCAGTTGCATAAGAACGATGTGTCGTTGCGCATCAGCAACATGATCAACCAGAAGCCAGATAGTGATTCGATGCTCTCCGACCGTGAGAAGGATGTCATCGTCTCGTTGGTGCAGGGCATGACCAATAAGGAGATTGCCGACCACTTGAATATTTCCACCAATACCGTGCTCACTCACCGGCGTAACATTGCCCGCAAACTGCAGATCCATTCGCCGGCAGGTCTCACCATCTATGCCATCGTCAATAACCTCGTTGACATTAGCACGGTTAAGTTATAAATGTCTTTTGAGCTTCATGAAACGGCATACGCGTATGCCGTTTCGTCGTTTTTGGCCCGTCGTGTTGAGGAATATGTCTCCCAATCGACGGACCGTTTCGTACAATATTCCTAATGTTTGAACGAATATTGGCTTTCGTGTATCAGTTATTTGAGTAGTTTTGCTGCATGAACTCAAAAACATCAAGACTTATGAAACAGAAACTCCTCTTCACGCTGTTCTTCCTTCTGCTTGGCCTTCCGTTGCTGGCTCTGGCTCCCGTTTTCATCACTGCCGGACAGTCGAATGCCGACGGTCGCGTGTATGTCAACCAGTTACCTTATTATATTAAGGCGAACGATTATCGTCATCTCAACTTTGCTTCGGTTGCAGGTCCTGAGGATGGCACTTTCGGCCCGCGTAATATCAGTTCCGCCACCCGTTGGGCCTTTCAGGATGTGGTCAACTATTTCATTGACCAGCGCTCCACGTCCGATTTCTATGCTGTGAAATGCACCTATGGCGGCACGGCCATCGCGCTGGGTCAGACCGCGGCTAAGGTGCCAGAATGGAATGCCAGCCGTGCCTATCTCGACACTGCCAAGGCTTATCGTGGCGACTGGACCAAAGGCAACAGCCTTGCCAAGTCGCTCACCGAAGGCATGCGCGACCTGGTCAACGTCACACTCAGCAAGCTCAATGGCGGTTACGACGTCAAGGCCATCATGTGGCATCAGGGCGAGAGCGACCGCAAGGCTGCTGACGCTTATTACGACAACTTCATGACGCTCGTCACCTATCTGCGCGACTCCATCAGCAACATCACGGGTGACGAAGCTGACCGCCATCTGCCCGTCATCCTCGGCACCATCTCCCACAAGAGCAAGCAGTATAGCAGCGTCGTGGAACAGGCACAACGCAAGGCTGCGGCCAACGATCCTAATATCTATCTCATCGACATGAGCGATGCCGGACTCAGAGAAGACAACCTCCACTTCGACTCTGCCTGGACCGAATACCTCGGCAAGAAGATGTTCAATGTACTGGTGCAAATAGGTGCTGTCGACGGTGATACCATTGAGGTGAAGAAGCCCGTCACCGAAGTGCAGCCCTCTGATACGACTTCCGACTCCACCTTCGGCGACATCACCTTCGCTGCCGAGCGCTCATGGGACTTCACCAAGACATGGAGCGACAGCACGAAGAACGCGCTCGCCGTAGGGGGTGAGACCACAGGTTGGTATGCCAAAAGCGGATGGGGCTATCGCTATGTTCTCTCTTTCTCTGATCCGGCAGAATTGACAACCATAGACGGCTACGTCATCAAGGAGACCCAAGGACTCTATTTCACATCGAAGACTGGTAACCGGCTCTGTGTCAACCCCGACAAAAACATTGGCCTCTATGCTGGCGGATGCACCATCATCGTGCCACAGGTGAAACCCGGACAGTATGTCTCTCTTGTCACTCAGACCGCCAAGGCCAGTTCGGCACGTGGATTGGTGCCCACTGCTGCCAGCAAGCAGAACTTGGACTCCATTGCCGGTGGTTATGCATCGAAGAAACAGGTAACCAATGTGTGGTGGATACAGGATACCTTCACTCAACCAGTCGATGCTGAGTTTGAGATTACGGGTGGTGGCATCTTCATTTATAAGATTGCGGTCAGCAACAGCGACCCGCTGTCACCCACGCCTACAGGAATTAGTACTGTTGCCGCGCTCCATAATGATACGCGTCTATATACCCTCTCGGGAGTAGCTGTCGAGGCTCCCGTGGGACCGGGCATCTACATCAGAAACAACAAGAAAATTGTAGTCAAAGGCAATGTCCTGCCTTAGCCTCATTCATAATCGCTTCTATATAACTAACCCTACTCCGTTACCTTTAATCCAGCCTGTGCCTGCTCGTTCTGCAAACGTAAGATCTTTCCTTTAAGCCTTTTAATTCTATTTTCGAGATTAGCCTCTTTGCTTTTTACATAAACAGATTGATCATA
>ONQB01000008.1 GCA_900319905.1 uncultured Prevotella sp.
GGTAAACACAGAATATCGCAAGCATGATATCGCTGTACTGATAGCCATAGTTCGCACAGCGGAGATTAAGCCGCCCGTCTACCAGTTTGTCCAGTCCTGTGCGTTTAAATTCGTTCATAGCATAAAAAATTCCGCCGTAGGGGACTATGTTATCATATTTTATTGCTACTTTTGCCATGTCATTTAGAATTGAACTATTTTTGTTTTGACACCATAAAGTTAGTGAAAATTCTGCAAATGGCAAAACTCTGGGGAACTTATTGTTCCTCAGAGACTTATAAAAAATATTAATAACGAATTACGCAATTAGTTGCGGAATTAAGGAATACCACTTTCGACACGAACAAGTCGAAAACTGGACTCAATGTGGGAGTGGCTGTCGGTACACAGCTCACATCGCAGGCACCAGTTTTCTTCGAGTCGGGACTGTACTACACCGAAAAGGGCGGTAAGAGTACACACAATGGCACGCGTTTTACTTACAATCTGGACTACCTGGAAGCACCACTGCTCGTGAAATACAAGGTCTATCCCTCGCGCGACGTGTCTGTGGAGCCTTTCTTCGGCGGTTACCTCGCATGCGGCATAGCTGGAAAGATTAAAGACTACAACAACCGCGAGGCCTATAGCAGCTTTGGTGATGAAGATGACACATTCAATCGTTTCGACGGCGGGTTGCGATTTGGTTGTGGTGTCAGTTATCAGATGCTTTATCTGGAAGCCAGCTACGACCTCGGACTGGCCAATGTCGGAAAGGACAGTTTTGATGATGCGCGGAACCGATGCTTCAATCTGACAGTTGGTGTCAACTTCTGATAAACTAATTCCTTGGAGCATGTCTTTTTATCGCCACTCCTAATCTGCCAGTGGCAGGCTTGGCGTGGCGATGAGCGTACCATGGAGATCGTGAATCTACACTGTGGACTTATATATATAGTTAACTCTCGTTAATTACTCGCCTAATCGCTATTAATTTTGTAAATTTGCACCTAACTAGTGCATTATAGAAGATAGTAATGAAGAAGAAACACGTGAAGCGGAATGGGCGTAGTGGTCGGCTGCAATCGGTCACCCTGTGCATCAGTACTGCGCTTGTACTCATACTGCTTGGTTTGGTGGTCTTTTCAACGTTGTTGGGCCGCAATCTGTCAGCTCATGTGAAAGAAAACCTTGTGGTGACAGTAATGTTGCAGCAGGATATGGGCGACAATGAGGCGCAGACATTGACACGCAGCATTGCGCGTTGTCCATATATTAAAGACATAAGGTTTATCAGCAAGCGCGATGCGCTTAAAGATGCGGCAAAGGAGATGGGAGCCAATCCTGCCTCATTTACCGATGGTGTCAATCCTTTTTCCTCTTCCATAGAACTCACTCTGAAGAGCGACTACGCTAATAGTGACTCGTTGCAATGGATTGCGAAGGATCTTAAGAAGTATCCTAAGGTGTCAACCATCAGTTATCAACGCGACCTTATTGATGCGGTCAACCGTAACCTTGCCAAAATTGGCGTGGTGTTGCTTGTACTTGCCGTGCTGCTGACTATAGTCTCTTTCTCGCTGATCAACAACACTGTGCGACTGGGCATCTACGCACGTCGTTTCTCCATCCATACCATGAAACTCGTTGGAGCTTCATGGGGCTTCATTCGCCGGCCGTTCATTCGCCGGTCCGTTCTCATCGGAGTCATCGCTGCCCTTCTGGCATGTGCTGCACTCGGTTGTGGCATGTATGCGCTCTATTGCTACGAGCCGGAGATCGTAACCATCATGTCGTGGAGAGAGATGGTGATTACAGGCCTCGTCGTACTCAGCTTCGGTATTATCCTTACGGCTATATGCACCACCATCTCGGTGAACCGCTTCTTGCGCATGAAGGCCGGAGAGTTGTATAAGATTTAATTAGATCATCATGAATAAAAGAAATTTAGCTTTCGACCGTACCAATTTCATTCTGTTGGGTATTGGCTTTGCTATCGTAATCATCGGGTTTATCCTGATGAGTGGACCGGGTTCTACAGAACAGACATTCAATCCAGACATCTTCAGTTGGCGTCGTATCAAACTGGCACCTGTGGTATGCTTCGTCGGATTCATCTCCATGATCTATGCTATCATCAGAAAACCAAAGGACAGCGACGGGACTGACGAGACTAAAGACGCAAAGGAAGACAACGACGTAACCGAACAGTAATGACATTACTTCAGACTATTATCATCGCCATTGTGGAGGGACTTACAGAGTTTCTCCCGGTCTCTTCTACAGGTCACATGCTCATTGCCGAGAACTTGCTTGGCGTAGAGAATTCAGCTTTTGTTCGTGCCTTTACCGTTATCATTCAGTTTGGCGCTATCCTTTCTGTGGTGGTGCTCTATTGGAACCGCTTCTTCCGTCTTGACCATACGCCGGCTCCAGTGGGAAGTACCGCATGGCAGAAGGTAAAGCATAAGTGGAACTTCTACTGGCTCCTAATCGTAGCATTCATCCCGACGGGTGTGATAGGCTTCGTCGTTAAGAAGAGCGGCATGATTGACTTTATGCTCAATCCTGACAATGCTATTTGGATTGTGCCGATTATGCTTGTGGTCGGTGGTGTGTTTATGCTGTTCTGTGATAGAATATTCAATAAGGGCAGTGAGACTAATCCGCTTACCGAGCGTCGTGCCTTCTGGATAGGATTGATACAGTGCTTCTCCATGATACCTGGTACAAGCCGCAGCATGGCAACAATCGTTGGAGGTATGTCGCAGAAACTTACTCGCCGTCGCGCCGCAGAGTTCTCTTTCTTCCTTGCAGTGCCAACAATGGCCGCTGCCACTGGCCTTGACCTGCTTGAACTCTTTGTCGGAGATCATGCTGTAGGCACCTCGTGGGCAACCTCCGACAATATCATGATGCTCATTGTGGGCAGCGTGGTAGCATTTATCGTCGCTTTGCTTGCCATGAAGTGGTTCGTCGACTTCCTTTCAAAATATGGCTTCAAGTGGTTTGGTATCTACCGTATCATTGTCGGTGCATTTATCCTTGCCTGGATGCTGACAGGGCATAGCATGGTAATGTTTGATTAGCCCATGGATTTCATCAGAGGAGAAATCATTGCCATCGACAAGCCTTACCGCATGTCGAGCTTCGGTGCCTTGGCCCATATCCGCTACCTGCTCTCCCATCATGTGGGGCAGAAGGTGAAGGTGGGACACGCAGGTACTTTGGATCCTTTGGCAACGGGTGTGCTGATTCTATGTACGGGGCGCTGCACTAAGCAGATTGAAACCTTGCAGAACCATACTAAGGAATATACGGCTACACTGCAGTTGGGCGCAACAACTGACAGTTACGACATGGAACATCCTGTAAACAAAACCTTTCCGTGGAAACACATCACACGCGAGAAGGTGGAGGAGACGCTGAAGCAGTTCGTGGGTGACATCGATCAAGTGCCGCCTACCTACAGTGCCTGTAAGATAGAGGGAAAGCGGGCATATAAGATGCGTCGCGATGGTGAGCAGGTGGAATTAAAACCCAAGCATATTCATATCGATAGCATAACGCTCACTTCGTTCGATGCAGACAAAGGACAGTTTGCGATTGATGTGGTATGCGGCAAAGGTACCTACATCAGAGCGCTTGCCCGTGATATAGGGCGGGCATTGGACAGCGGTGCTTATCTTACCTCACTTAGACGTACAAGGGTGGGAGATATTACTATTGACGATTGCGCAAGTTTTGATCACTTTGAAGAGTGGTTGGAACAGAACGATAAACATAATGATGGAGAATAATGAAGTTATCACAATTTAAATTCGATTTACCCCAGGAGCTTGTGGCACTCTATCCGCACAGCTTCGAGCGTGAGTTTACCAATGAAGATGGCACGAAAGGCACGTTTCGGGTCACCCGACGCGATGAGTCCCGCTTGATGGTATTACATCGTACAAATGGTGAGATTGAACTCTTCAAGAAAGATGCCAAGGGACATCCTATCGAAGGTCAATATCTGGATTTCAGAAATATTCTTGACTATTTTGATGAGGGTGATACCTTCGTTCTTAACGATACCAAAGTCTTCCCAGCACGGTTGTATGGCACAAAGGAGAAGACCGACGCTAAAATTGAGGTCTTTATCCTGCGTGAGCTCAATGAGGAGACTCATCTTTGGGATGTGCTTGTCGAACCGGCACGTAAGATACGTATCGGTAACAAGTTGTTCTTTGATGAGGTCGGTACGATGGTAGCTGAGGTCTATGATAACACAACGAGTCGTGGTCGTTCGCTTCGCTTCCTCTACGATTGTCCCCATGATCAGTTCAAGCACGATCTCTTTGCCTTGGGCGAGGCTCCGCTGCCTGTGTATATCCTAAATGGCCGTCCTGCGGATCCTGACATGGAGGGAATGCACGTGCGCTCTCATGCCACGAAGGAAGATATGGAGAACTTTCAGTGTATCTTCGCTAAGAACGAGGGCGCTGTCACTGCGCCAGCGACGGGGTTGCACTTCAGTCGTGAGCTGATGAAACGTATGGAGATCAAAGGCATCAATACAGCATACATCACACTGCATTGCGGCTTAAGCAATTTCTCGCCTATCGAGGTGGAGGATCTTACCAAGCATAAGATGGATTCTGAACAGATGTTTGTGGGTAAGGAAGCCTGCGACATGGTCAACCATACAAAGGCTCAGGGTCACCGTATCTGCGTGGTGGGCACCAGTACAGCCAAGGCCACGGAGACGGCAGTGGGCACCGATGGCTTACTGAAAGAGTACGACGGTTGGACTAGTAAGTTCATCTTCCCACCATACGAATTCCAGTTGGCCAATTCTATGGTTGTTAACTTCTATCATCCGGAATCTACTTTGCTCATGTCTACTGCAGCCTTCGGCGGCTACGATAATGTGATGGAATGCTATCGCTTGGCCGTGAAACACGGTTATAAGTTTGGCTGCTTCGGTGACAGCCTGTTGATTGTCGATTAATGGAAAGACGACGCCATGAAGCATATTGTCTATCTTAGCATTGGGTCAAATATTGGCAATAGAAAGCGACTCATCAGAAATGCCATCGAATTGCTCGACGCGCGCGTGGGACATGTGCTTCGACAGTCCTCTCTTTATGAGACGGAGCCTTGGGGCTTCTCTTCTCCAAACATGTTTCTCAATGCCTGTGTCTGTTGTGAGACAGAACTTACGCCCCATGGTGTACTTACTGTCACACAGGCCATTGAGAAAGCGTTGGGACGTACGGGAAAAACGATTGATGGCGATTACTGTGATCGTGTCATTGATATCGATATCCTTACTTATGATGATCTGCATATCGACGAGCCCGACTTGAAGATACCTCATCCGTTAATGAAAAAAAGGGACTTTGTGATGAAGCCTCTCAAGGAAATTTTGTCCAAGTAAGGGTAAGATGTGTGTTACTTGTTAGCTGAGGGGTTGACCATCAACAAAGCAAAATAAAAAAAATAAAGCGGCACGTCCATGTGGACGTGCCGCATATTTTTCACTGTGAGATTCTCCTAGTGATAATTACTTACGCAGGCCAAGAGCCTTCACAATAGCACGGTAGCGCTCGATGTCGCGATCCTTCAGGTAGTTAAGGAGGGCGCGACGCTTACCTACAAGCTGAGTCAGCGAGCGGGTGGTCACGAAGTCCTTGTGGTTAGCCTTAACATGCTCAGTGAGGTGAGCAATGCGATAGCTGAAAAGAGCAATCTGGCTCTCTGCGGAACCTGTGTCTTTGGCACCCTTGCCAAACTTTGAGAAGATCTCGGTCTTTTTCTCGTTGTTTAAATACATTTTAATTGTGATTAATTTGTTGTTGCATCATTAACATCTTTCTGTCGCTCAAGAGCCTTAATCAGAGCTCTTTACAACTTCAAATGCTTCGGCCTTTCCGAAAATGCGTTGCAAAGTTACTAAAAAAAACTCAATCAGCATCTTTTTTCCCTTTATTTTTCGTAATTTTGCAATCAAATAAACGTTAGCGTATTTTTAAGGTATTTATTTAATGCAAGACATTCGTAACATCGCAGTTATTGCGCACGTCGACCATGGTAAGACAACGCTGGTTGACAAGATGATGCTCGCTGGCAAATTGTTCCGTGACGGCCAAGACAACAGCGGCGAAGTGCTCGACTCCAATGACTTGGAGCGTGAACGAGGGATAACAATTCTTTCCAAAAATGTGTCGATTACATGGAAGGGTGTTAAGATCAACATCCTTGACACCCCGGGTCACTCTGACTTTGGCGGTGAGGTAGAGCGTGTGCTTAACATGGCAGACGGATGCCTGTTGTTGGTCGATGCTTTTGAAGGTCCCATGCCGCAGACCCGTTTCGTGCTGCAGAAGGCTCTGAAGATAGGATTAAAGCCTATTGTTGTCGTCAACAAGGTGGATAAGCCTAATTGCCGCCCTGAGCAGGTTTATGAGATGGTTTTCGACTTGATGTGCGATCTTAATGCCACCGAGGATCAGCTCGACTTCCCTGTGGTCTATGGCTCGGCTAAGAACGGATGGATGGGCCCTGACTTTAATAAGCCTACCGACAATATTGATTATTTGCTGGATAAAATCGTGGAGGTGATTCCTGCTCCTAAGCATTTGGATGGTACTCCGCAGATGCTTATCACAAGCCTTGACTATAGCAGCTACACAGGTCGAATTGCTGTGGGCCGTGTGCATCGTGGCGTATTGAAAGATGGAATGAACATCACCATCTGTCACCGCGACGGTTCACAGGAAAAGACAAAGATTAAGGAACTGCACACCTTTGAAGGCATCACTCACCGTAGAGTCGATGAGGTGGAATCGGGCGACATCTGTGCTGTCATTGGTCTTGAGCACTTCGAGATTGGCGACACTATTGCTGACTTCGAAAATCCGGAGCCGCTGCCTCCTATTGCAGTAGATGAGCCTACGATGAGCATGCTTTTCACCATCAACGATTCACCTTTCTTCGGTCGAGAGGGCAAGTATTGCACATCACGTCAGATCAATGATCGTCTGCAGCATGAGTTGGAGAAGAACATCGCTCTCCGTGTGGAGAATGTGGAAGGTTCTACCGACCGTTGGATTGTCAAGGGTCGTGGTGTGCTGCATCTGTCCGTGCTCATTGAGACGATGCGTCGCGAGGGCTATGAGTTGCAGGTTGGTCAGCCGCAGGTTATCTACAAAGAGATTGACGGTGTGAAGTGTGAGCCTATTGAGGAACTCGACATCAATGTCCCTCAGGAATATTCCAGCAAGATGGTCGATATGGTGACTCGTCGCAAGGGTGAGATGACCGGCATGGAAACAGAAGGTGACCGTGTCAACATCACGTTCGATATACCTTCACGTGGTATCATCGGCCTTCGCACTAATGTGTTGACTGCCAGTCAGGGTGAAGCCATCATGGCACACCGCTACAAAGAGTATCAGCCTTATAAGGGAGAAATCGTGCGTCGTACCAATGGTTCCATGGTGTCGATGGATACGGGTACGGCTTATGCCTATGCCATTGACAAGCTGCAGGACCGCGGTAAGTTCTTCATTGACCCAGGTGAGGAAGTCTATGGCGGTCAGGTGGTTGGTGAGCACGTTCACGACAATGACCTTGTTGTCAATGTGTGCAAGGCCAAGCAGCTCACCAATGTGCGTGCTTCCGGTTCCGACGAAAAAGCTCATATCGTGCCTAAGACGGTGATGAGCCTTGAGGAGTGTCTTGAGTATATCAAGGAAGATGAATATGTTGAGGTCACTCCTAAGAGCATGCGTATGCGCAAGATCATTCTCGATCATCTGGAGCGTAAGCGCGCTGGTAAGTAATCGGCTTCATCAGTAGCTTTTGCTGTCATTCTGATAAGGTGACATTATAAGCGCTGCAAACAATAAAGGAACTGTATCAAGAGCTATGCTTTTGATACAGTTCCTTTTTCTATGTTACAGCTGGTTCTATGACTTCAGCTGCCTTTAATCTTTTATCCGATTCTTAATGTTTTGTCGGTCCATTGTTTTTCAACCGACTTGTTGCCTATGGCATGTCAGGGTACAGCTGTTTAAGTGCTTTCAGATTTTCTTCTGTCTGCTGTCTGAAGCGCTGATAGTCTTCTGAGTCGGGGTGGAATGGCCGATGGCCTAAGGCCTCGCGGATGGGATGCCACGCATTCAGAAATGTAAGGGTTGACTTAGAGAAGTATGCTTCAGCCAATCGCTCAAAGAGATAATCAACGGTTTGGTCGGTGGGATGCAGCATGTCTGCCTTGTAGAATCGGTAGTCACGCAACTCATCGTTGACAATCTCATAGGATGGGAAATAGGCAACTTGTATATCCTTTCCCTCTTCTTGCAGTTGCCCGATGGCTTTGTCTATAGCAAGCAGAAGCGTTGCTTTAGAGAGTTGGGATCCGTGGTAGCCGTATTTGCGGTAGCGGATGGGTGATACGGTCAACAGATACCTTACCTTTGGATAACGTTGGCTTAGCAGATGAATGGCCTCGATGAGTTGCTTGGCACATTCCTCAACCGACAACTGTTCTTCCCTAAATAGACTTTGTGGCTGCTTGCGGCAGTTGTCTACTATCTCATTGGTCGCTTTAAAGATGTATACATGATTGGTGCCGAGAGTGAATACTGCAGTCCCCTGCTCGCTGGCCGTAAAGGGCATTATGGCGTCGTCAAGCAATCGCTTGACTGTGTGGACAATGCTTACAGGGTTGTACATCACACCGTATGGATTGACAACGGCACGGAACTTCTCGTCAATAAATCGTCGGCCCATGTTGTCGGCGAAACATGAACCAACAAACAACATTCTTTCGCAGGGCTCAATGGTCCAATCGGATGCTGGGATGTTTACCTTTGTTCTAAACTCCATTGCTGTTTCTATTTTCTCTGCAAACTTACTCAAAAAATCTGAGTAACAGCTTACGCCATTAGATATTTATTGTGGGGAATGAGAGAAAGGGGGCTCGCAGACAGGCTATTGGTTGCTTAGTTCAATCCATCGAGATGAAAAGATGACAAAATATTTGGCAGGCAAGTACATTTGTTGTAATTTTGTTGTGTAGCAATGTGGGTATTCCCACCTTTATTATTCAAAGATGGAACAGGAACAAGTCATTACAAGTATACAGAATCCGAAGGTCAAACGTCTGATACAACTTCAGCAGAAGTCTTCCGAGCGTCGTGCCGCCCAGCGTTTTGTCGTTGAGGGTGCACGAGAGTTAATGCATTGCTTGGAAGCCGGCTATGAGATTGCCATGCTTTTCTACTGTCCGGAGATTCTGACGAGATATGAGCATGCGACAGAAATTATGCAGTTGGCCCGTCAGGCTGAGTGCTATCAAGTGACGCCCCGTGTGTATGAGCGCTTTGCTTATCGTGGCTCAACCGAAGGAGTTGTGGCAGTCATGAAGTCGCGTTCATTCGGACTTGACGACATTAAACTGTCGGCATCGCCGTTGTTAGTAATTCTCGAAAGAGTAGAGAAACCTGGCAATCTGGGTGCTGTGCTTCGCAGTGCCGACGCTGCTGCCGCCGATGCTGTGATCATTTGTGACCCTCTCACCGACCTCTACAATCCCAATCTCATTCGTAGTAGTATTGGGGCTGTGTTTACGGTACCTACGGTAGCATGTCGTTCAGAGGAATGCATCGCCTTTCTGAAAGCGCATCACATACAGATACTCACGGCTCAGTTGCAGGATTCTAAACTCTATTACGACACTGATATGAAGCAACCTACAGCCATCGTGATGGGTACTGAGTCGACGGGGCTTACCAACGTGTGGCGCGAGGCTGCTGATGCTCATATCCGCATTCCTATGTTAGGTCGGCTCGACTCGCTCAACGTCTCAGTGTCGGCAGCCATCCTGCTCTTTGAGGCAATCAGGCAACGCGATGGTGAGCATTGATTGACGGAAGGTCAATCAGCCCATGGCCCATCGTCCGTTGCCGGCTTGATAGTCTGTCCTTCACTTGCTAATCGGGCCAGCAGTTCTTAAAGATATAATCCTTAAATCGTGCAGCAGGATAGTCAAACAGCCTATCGCTGATATTTCCAGCCTTGAAGTTGGTGATGTAAACCTTGGCCCAGAAGAACGCGACCTTGATATGTAAGGACACGGGGTAGTAGTTTTTGGGGTTGAGCACCACTTTGGCATGTTTCACGCTGCTATCAACACCTTTCTTCGTATTCAATGTGATGACGATTCCTTCCTTGCTTTTTGTCCAGGAATAGTTGTAGTCATTGAGTGCGTACGTAAACTTAGAAGCATATTTGTCTCTTTTTGGTGACTGCGGATTGTGCAGTTCCACTTTTTTCTTCTTCAAGTCGACGGAATATAGTTTCTTACCATTGTTCCATGCACAATACCTCTTCTCAACGAAGTGTTGTTTCTTTCCTTTGATAGCGATGCTTCCTTGTGTCTTGTATATACCGATGATATTGACCGAATAGTTGAGTGAGCATCCTTCTGGACCGAAGACCATTTTCCACGTTCGGTCAAACATTTTGCGTGCCTCCTGCGCATTATTAGCATTCGCCTTGCCCACGAAGAGCAAGGCGAAAAGCATAAGGAGCACGGCGGCACGTCGTGTCGTTGTAATCCTCATTATGAGATGATTGTCAGATAATTATTCTTTGTCTGTTGTTGTGTTCTGTTTGTTCTTACGCCATTCGATGAACAATCCGATGGCAATGATGATGGCCAATATGCCGTAAGAGGCATAAGCAATCGACTCTGTAGCGCGGATGGTGGTGGGGTGGAAGTCCAGCACCACTTCATGCTTACCTGGCTTGATCTGTATGGCCCTAAGAACGTAGTTGACGCGTCCGAGCTCCACCGGCTGTCCGTCGACAGTTGCTTTCCATCCTGGATAATAGATCTCAGAGAATACCAGCACACCACCCTTGTCGCTGTTGGCTTCGTAAACAAGGTGGTTGGGCTCATAGCTCTTGATGGTGGCTACGGCGTTGCCCGTCTGCTTGACAGCCTTACCGAGCTGTTGCTCAAACTGCTTGTCGGCCACGGCTGCATGCTTGAGGTCCAGTTTAGCCAGTGCGTCAATCTCTTCGTTGGCATTGTCTACATAAGATAACTGGTCAACATACCATGCATTGCCGTTGACGTATGGGTTTTGCAGCGGTACTGTCTGGTTGTTTTGTAGTGGGATGACGAAGTACTTGGCATTGAGCATGTTGAGTACTGGGAAGATAGAGTCGCCGTTCACCTTTGTCATGTCGCCGCCGGCTTGAGCGATGGCCTGCATCATCTTCCGCATCTCTGGCTCTATGTAGTAGGTGATCATTTCGTTGTATCTGCGCAGTTTGGCAGGGTGGTAGCCACCGATGCTCTTGTGATAGTAAGATGTCTCGTTTTCGTTGAACGTATTGGTTGACAGGTTCAGCACACGATAGTCGAGACTCTTGTCACGCAGTATCTGCTGGTCGGTTGCCGTCATCTGCTGCGGTGCCTCGCGCACGCTCTTCTCCACAAACATGCCGTCGTTGAGGTAGCGCTTGTCTACCTGCCACATGTCAATGAGACAGAGCAGAGCCACACCGCCCACCATAAACTGGGCGTTGAGCTTCTTGTATTTGAACAGCAACAGCATTGCCATACCGATGGCGATGATGATGAAGGAGCGCCAGCAGTCGGAAGTGAACATCGCGCGGTGCATGGCGGCCAGGTTGTTGGAAATCTGGTTGAAGGCATCCGGTGTCATACCTTGTATGCTGTGCAGCATCTGCTCTTCCTGTTCTCCGTGGAAATCGAAGAACATGTCAGGCAGCAGGGCGAACAGCAGGCAGAAGCCACCAGTCAGTGCAAAGCTTGTCCACACCCATTTCATCTTCTTCTGCAGAATCGTGGGGTCGTCAATCAGCTTCTTCAGAGCCATCATGGCCAGCAGAGGTATAGTGAACTCGGCAATGACAAGAATGGAGGCAACCGTACGGAACTTGGCATACATTGGGATGTAGTCGAGGAAGAAGTTGGTGAAGCCCATAAAGTTGCGTCCCCATGACAGCAGAATGCTCAGTATGGTAGCTGCGAGCAAAGCCCATTTCATGGGTCCTTTCACGATAAACAGACCGAGGATAAAGAGCAATAGCACAAACGCGCCCACGTAGACGGGTCCGTTGGTCATAGGCTGTGTGCCGAAATACTGAGGTATGCCATCGTAGATACCCGGCAACATCTGTTGCACGTTGATGTCGGCTTTCTCCATGGCAGCCTTACTGTGAGAGAGGGGCTCGGCGCTTGTGCCACCCTTGGTGTTAGGGATGAGCAGTGTCCAGGTCTCGCCCAGTCCGTAGCTCCACTGAGTGATGTAGTCACGGTCGAGGCCGCTTGAGGTCTGGTTGGCTGTATTCTTCTTTACCAGCTCACTCTTGCTGCGCATGCTCTGCTTAGAGTATTCGTAGGTGTGATAGAGGTTGGAGATGTTGATGCAGATACCGATCAATCCTGCCACTACAGCCACAGCTGTGGCCTTCCCGAAGTTTTTGAGCTGATGGTCGCGGATGGCCATAGCGAGCCAAGCCAACAACATGAAGAAGATGATGTACAGATAGTAATACGTCATCTGCACATGGTTGGAAGCTATCTCGAAGGCCGAGAAGATGGCGGTGATGAGGAATCCCCACAGATATTTGCCACGGTAAGTGAGCACCAGACCGCCAATCATAGGCGGCAGATAGGCCAGTGCCATCACTTTCCAGATGTGTCCGGCTGCGATGATGATGAAGAAGTAGCTGGAGAAAGCCCAGATGATGGATCCCAGCACAGCCAGGTATTGCTTGAAGTTGAAAGCCCGCAACAGGATGTAGAATCCCAGCAGATAGACGAAGACGTACCATACGTAAGCGGGCAGGCCAAGATGATAGACGGTCTCAGCCTTCGACAGTACACTGGTGGACTGGTAGGAAGGTGAAATCTGATAAGTAGGCATACCGCTGAACAAGCCGTTGGTCCACCATGTCTTTTCACCTGTTTTTTCCTGGAAAGTCTTGGCTTCCTGACCAGCGCCAACGCCGGCTTGGGAGTCATGCTGGAAGATTACGCGCCCGTCGATGTCAGCGGGCATGAAGTAAACAAAGGAAATAACCGCAAACAGCACGATGGCTATGATGTCGGGCAGACATTTCTTCAATGTTCTCATTGCAATGTTTCTAAGATAATATTTCGGTATTAATGTTATGCATCTGTTCTGGTGCAGTAAATCAGCCACAAAGTTAATTATTTTTTCGTTGAATGGGGAAAAGCGAGCGTTAAATCAGCATTTGTGGATTGTTTTTTTTACCTTTGCAGGCGTTATATTTACATTATCGTCACAATATACTCGCATTAGGGTAAAAGAATAATACAAAAGAATTGAAAAAGATAGCATTCATTGTCGCCATGGACAAAGAAATGGCGCAGTTGCGGACGTTGCTTTCATCGTCAGAGACGTTGTCTGTTCATCATCACAATATTGTATCGGGACGTATTGGCGATGCCGATATTATCTTACAGCAATGTGGCATTGGTAAAGTGAATGCCGCTATTGGTGCTGTGGAGATTATCAATCAGTTTCACCCCGATCTTGTTGTCTCCACGGGATGTGCGGGCGGTGCCGACGTGTCGCTCAATCCTCTCGATGTAGTGGTGGCATCCTCGTGCACTTATCACGATGTCTATTGCGGTGACAACGTGTCGTATGGTCAGGTGATGGGGTTGCCGGCCCGTTACGATGCTCCTTCCGATCTTGTAAAGCGGGCACTGTCGCTGCCTATGCCTGAGGGACAACAGATCGTGAGCGGTTTGACCGTGAGTGGCGATTGGTTTGTCGATTCCCGTGAGAAGATGAATGAGGTGTTGTCTCATTTTCCTGAGGCCAAGGCTGTCGACATGGAGAGCTGTGCCATTGCCCAAACCTGTCATGTCTACGAAACACCTTTTATCTCATTCCGCATCATCAGCGACGTGCCTCTTAAAGATACCAAGGCCGCACAGTATTTCAACTTCTGGGACCGCATGGCTGAGGGAAGCTTTGAGGTGACACGCCATTTCCTGCAGGCTATAATCAGTAAAAGTAATGAATAAGATTCCAAGTTTTACCATCAACCACGAGAAACTCTTGCGTGGTATTTATGTATCAAGAAAAGACGAGGTGGGCGGAGAAACCGTTACTACCTTTGATATTCGCATGAAGGAGCCCAACCGCGAGCCCGTCGTTCATCCGGGTGCGCTGCATACGATAGAGCATTTGGCTGCTACCTTCCTTCGAAATGACCCTGAGTGGAAGGACCGTGTCATCTATTGGGGGCCGATGGGGTGTCTGACTGGTAACTATCTGCTGTTGCGGGGCGACTTGGAACCACGGGACATTGTCGACCTCATGCGGCGCACCTTTGCTTTCGTGGCCCAATTCGAAGGTGACGTGCCCGGAGCAGCACCGCGCGATTGCGGCAACTATTTGCTGCACGACCTGCCTATGGCACGTTGGGAAGCAAAGAAGTTCTTGACAGAAGTGCTTGAGAACATCAAGCCGGAGAATATGGTCTATCCTCAATAGCCATTTTGGTGACAGTGTAGTGGCCGGCCTGGTGCCGGCCACCAGCCGAAGAAGCCTATAAGTCGAGCTTGTAGCCCACAGTCAGCGCAAACACTTTATTGCAGTTGTTACTGTCGCTAACACCGGACTTGTAAATATTCGTAACCCCGATGTTATAGCGCAGGTCAACCACAACATTGGCATATTCAAACGACAAGCCAACGGGAATGGAGAAATCCACCTTTTTCATCAAACTATTCATCTTCGTGTCTATATGCTGCGCTTTGCTGTCATAGGTATAGCTTCCGTCTTTGTTGATGGTTATTTCTGCCATATCGTAGCTTATATTACTCCGTAGCAGAAATCCTGCTTGAACGCCTGCGTTGAGTGACAGCCCTTGGGCAATATATATATGACCCATCAGCGGCACGTTAAGATAGTCGAGATTAGTGCGTACGTTGCTGAAACCCGTGTAGTTGCCAGGCTCAGCCTGACTTAGGTCGCTGTCTTTGTATTTGCAGCCCTGACGTGTATAGCCTATTCCTATTGAATAAGCCAATATGTCTGTGGCTTGATATTGCAAATCTACGCCGGCTGCCAGCCCTTCGCGGTATTTGCCTGTGCTTCCTGTTGTAGAGGTCCCGGCGTAATAGAAAGTCTCATTGCTGATGTTGGTTATGGCTGCGCCTACATGGGGGATGAGAGAGAATGTGTGGCGCTCTGGCTGTGCCGATGCAGCAACTGCGCAAGACGCAACGACCAAAGACAATATAATCCGTTTCATGTTTTCTTTGATTAACGCAATGCCAGGCAATGTTATTGTAGGGTGAAAAGATTTTCTTTATGCTTTGCATGTGGTTAGACCGCCTTGGAATGACAAGAAATCCACAGACCTTTTTCATGGTCATCGAATGTAAGTCCGCTGATGGTGTGTCAGTGTGATCAACAGCATGCATTGGGCATGGAGTGATGTCAAAATTATTTATGTTAATAGGCCTTCAAGAAGCGCGGTCAAATCGAAAAGTCGGCTGTCGACTTGGAAAATGCCGATTATAGGGCATATTCTTAATATTCTGAAGATAAGGAAGTTATGTTATTAATGACTTGTATTTCGCTTGTTCTCCTTTGAGATATCGGCGAAGAAGTACCGTCATGTCGCCGAAAGGGTGTTGAAATATCGCCGATAAGGCGTTGGCGTTTCGCCGAAATGATATTGGAGATTCGCCGAAAGGACATCGCTGTTTCGTCGAGCAAGCGATAATATTCCGATTTTATAAGGATTTCGACTTTGTTCTGGCCCTTTTCCGTAGCAGGAAAGTGTTAAAATCAGATTGGCATATTGTCAACTATATTCTAAGCGTTTCCACTTCCTTTCATTGCTTGAATGTCTAGAATGTCCAAGAAAAAGACGAGCTTTTTCTTTGCCATTCCTCTCGTTTGCACTAACTTTATGCATGGCATGAAGTTAGGCTTCCCTCGGGAATGTCCAANNNNCACTAACTTTATGCATGGCATGAAGTTAGGCTTCCCTCGGGAATGTCCAAGAAAAAGACGAGCTTTTTCTTTGCCATTCCTCTCGTTTGCACTAACTTTGCAGTAAATTTATAAAGTTACAGAAAATGACTTATACCATTGAGAAAGTGACTACGCTTATCGGCGCACGCCGTTATGGACTTCACGATGCTAATATCGGCTTCCTGCTTACCGATAGCCGTTCGCTTTGTTTCCCGGAAGAAACGTTGTTCTTCGCATTGAAGTCGGGCCGTAATGATGGTCATCGCTACATCGCTGACCTCTATCGTCGCGGTGTGAGAAACTTTGTTGTGACTGACGTGCCACAGAGTTTTGATACGGTCTATCCCGAGGCTAACTTTTTGAAAGTGACTGATACATGTGAGGCACTGCAGCGTCTGGCCGAGCGCCATCGTGATGCTTTTAACATCCCCATCGTGGGTATCACGGGCAGCAATGGTAAGACGATTGTCAAGGAATGGCTTTACCAGGTGTTGTCTCCCGACCGTTATGTTACTCGTTCGCCGCGTAGCTACAACTCGCAGATTGGTGTGCCTCTGTCGGTGTGGCTGTTGAACAGCGACTCTCAGGTGGGCATCTTTGAGGCTGGCATCAGCGAACCGGGCGAGATGCTGGCATTGCGTGACATCATCCAGCCTACTATCGCTGTCCTGACCAATCTGGGCCAGGCCCATCAGGAGAACTTCAAGTCTATGGAGCAGAAGTGCCGAGAGAAGCTGGTCTTGTTCCATGACGCTCAGACCATCGTCTATCCGGCTGATGATAATACCGTGCGCCATGTCATTGCTGAAAGCGATTACCGTGGAGAGCGCCTCTATTGGTCGACAACTGACGAACATGCCCCGATGTTTGTCAAAAGAATCGAAAAGCACGAAGAGGCTACTACGGTTACTTATATATATAATGGTGCGAAAGAACAAAAGTTCAGTATCCCCTTCATTGATGACGCAAGCATTGAGGACGCTATCGTTACGGCCATCGTGGCGTTGCGCTTAGGAGTTGATGCAAAGACGCTTGCCGACCGTATGATGCAACTTGAGCCGGTGGCCATGCGCTTGGAAGTGAAGGAGGGACGCCATGGTTGCACGCTCATCAACGACTCCTACAACTCCGACATCAATTCGCTCGACATTGCCCTCGACTTCATGAGCCGTCGACCCGACCATAAAGGCCGTCGCCGCACACTGATCTTGAGCGACATCCAACAGAGTGGCGAGGAGCCCGCGGCGCTCTATCGTGAGGTGAGCGACTTGTGCGTCAAGCGTGGCGTGGAGAAGTTTGTCGGCATCGGACCGAGAATTTCTGACAACGCTGAGGCAATTGCCGTGCGTGAGAAGTTCTTCTTTACAACCGTTGAGGCGTTCCTGCGCAGCGAGGTGTTCCGTACCATGCGTGATGAAGTCGTGCTTATCAAGGGTGCCCGGCAGTTTGGCTTCGACCAAATCACAGAGCAACTGGTGGAGAAGGTACACGAGACGGTGCTTGAGGTCAATCTCAATGCTGTGGTGGCCAACCTCAATTACTACCGCTCCTTCATGAAGCCGGAGACCAAGCTTGTGTGCATGATTAAGGCCGATGCCTATGGGGCGGGCAGTGTGGAGATTGCCAAAACCTTGCAGGATCATCGCGTCGACTATCTGGCTGTGGCCGTGGCCGACGAGGGTGCGACGCTGCGTCGAAACGGTATCACCAGCAACATCATGATAATGAACCCTGAGATGTCGGCTTTCAAGACGATGTTCGACTTCGATCTTGAACCTGAGGTGTACTCGTTCCGTCTGCTCGATGCCTTGGTCAAGGCAGCCGAAAAGGAGGGTATCACGGGTTGGCCTGTCCACATCAAGCTCGATACCGGTATGCACCGTCTTGGCTTTGACCCGGAAAAGGACATGGACGAGCTCATTCGTAGGCTGAAACATCAGAATGCCGTCATCCCGCGGTCGGTGTTCTCTCACTTCGTCGGTTCCGACAGTGATAGCTTTGATGACTTTTCGGCCAAGCAGTTTGCTCTGTTCGATAAGGGCAGCAAGCAACTGCAGGCAGCCTTTGAGCATAAGATTCTGCGACATATTGACAACTCAGCCGGCATAGAGCATTTCCCTGACCGCCAGCTTGATATGTGTCGTCTCGGCCTTGGTCTCTATGGCATTAATAGCCGTAACAACCAGACCATCAACAATGTATCAACTTTGAAGACAACGATTCTCCAGTTGCGTAATGTGCCGGCCGGCGACACTGTGGGCTACAGTCGAAAGGGTACTATCGACCATGACAGTGTGATTGCTGCCATACCTATCGGCTACGCTGACGGCCTCAACCGCCATTTGGGCAACCGCCATTGCTACTGCTTGGTCAACGGTCAGAAGGCTGAATATGTAGGCAATATCTGCATGGACGTGGCAATGATTGACGTGACTGGCATTGATTGTAAGGAAGGCGACAGTGTGGAAATCTTCGGTGATCACCTGCCGGTGACGGTGCTTTCCGACGCACTCGACACGATTCCTTACGAGGTGATGACCGGTATCAGCAACCGCGTAAAGCGTGTTTACTTCCAGGACTAACAGAAACGATACTTACAATAAGCAAAAAAATCGGGGCGAGACCGCTCCGATTTTTTTGTGCCATAGCCGACCGACGCTGCGGTATATGGTCTCATTTTATTCCAGGTGCTTGATGTAGACGCGGTGACGTCGATTGCATTCCGCATCGAGGTATTGCCATTGTGACAGTACGCCCTTGTTGGTTTCCATCTGTGGACCGGTCTGTGCGTACTTGAAATTGTATTTCTGGTACCAACCGATGAGGTCATTGAAAATCAATGCGTTGGCACCTTTTACACGATATTCCGGCAGTACGCCGATGAGTAGCAGGTCGATGATGCTTGTCTTATGCCATTTTAGCACCTTGAGCATGTGCCACCAGCCCATTGGCCACAGTCGGCCATCGCGTGTCCGGCGCAAGGCTCGGCTGAATGAGGGGAAGGAGACCCCGAAGCCCACCAGCTTGTCGTTGTGTCGGGTGTCAACCACACAGCTCACGAGATTGAGGTCGGCCAATGTGATGTATTCTTCCACGAGACGCTTGATCTGACTTGAAGAGAGATGGGAAAAACCGTACAAGTCCTTGTAGGTGATGTTGAGTACGTCAAACAGCTCATACGCCCTTCGGCCTTCTACCATGTCGTGACGGTTGAACTTACGTGTTTGCAGACCGTAGCGCTTCTCTACCATCTCGGCGGTGCGAGCGAACTTCTGTGGCGTCACCTCAGGCACCTTGACCTTGTATTCCACGTAGTCATTGTCCTTGACAAATCCTAAGCGTTCCAAGTGTTCTTGGTAGTAAGGATAGTTGTAGTTGACATACATGGAAGATATTTCATCAAATCCTTCCACGAGCAATCCCTCACGGTCCATGTCCTCAAAGCCCATTGGACCGACAAGAAGTGTAAGCCCCTGTGAGGCTCCCCATTTAGCCACGGCCTGTAATAGGGCGCTTGACACCTCAGGGTCGTCGACAAAGTCGAACCATCCAAAGCGTACGGCCTTGCTTTGCCAGTAGTCGTTGGCCCGGTGGTTGACGATGCCTGCGATGCGTCCGCACAGCCTGCCATCTTTATAGGCTAAAAAATACTTGGCATCACAGAATTCAAAAGCAGGGTTCTTGGTCTTGTCGAGCGTTTTCATCTCGTCGGAAAAGAGGAAAGGTACAGCCGACGGGCAACTGCGATAAAGATCATAGTAAAACTGCACAAATGCCTTCAGCTCCTTGTGTGAGCTAACGCTTATTATTTCAACGCTCATGGTATGTCAACTTAAAAATCCCTGATGCTTCAGAGCTTCAACGAGTCCTTCCGACATAGCCTCATTATCCTTCTTCGTGTATCGGATGTCAGTGAACACTTGCGCCAACGTCTCTTTGTGGTTGATCTCAACGAAATGTTGGTTTTCGGGCAGTGACTCCTTGTAGTCGTAGCATGCATCGATGCGTTCGGGCGTGTAGTCGTGATAGGTCTCACTGTGCAGAATAGCGTCGATGGGCAGGCGGTCGCTTTGTGCAGGGTCCTCGTCGGGCCAGCCCAGGGTGATGGTTGCCACTGGAAACACCAGTTTGGGCAGTTTTAGCAATTTGATGATGGACATTGGCTGATACACCGTAGTGCCCAGGAAGCAAGTGCCCAGTCCAGCCTCTTCTGAGAGATTACAGAAGGTCTGGCAATATAATAAGGTGTCGGTGGCCGCATTGATAAAACTCAGCAGGTTGTCATAGCCTGGTACGGCGTTGCGGTTCTTGGCCCACAGCGAGGTGCGCCGAAAGTCAGCACAGAATGTGAGCACGACGGGTGCGCCGGTCACCATGGGTTGGCTGAAATGTGCTGGTGCCAGTTGTCGCTTCATGGCGTCATCACGCGTCACCACTACACTGTAGAGCTGAAGGTTGCCCATAGTAGGAGTGCGCTCGGCTTGTTGAAGTAAAGACGTAAGCAAAGCTTCGGAAACTGCTTTGCCTGAATATTTTCTGATACTTTTGCGTTTTCCCAAGTTGTTCATTTCGTCAAAGTCTTAGACTGCAAAGGTATGTATTATTTTCTAGACTAAGTGAGATTTAACATAAATATATTTCAAAAGTAATACAGATAAGATTATTATTTACTATTTTTGCAGTCGCAAATTCTCCACAAATAATCAATAATTGAAATAATGGAAGCCCAAAAGACTTACACTTATGACGAAGCTTTCAATGCTTCGTTGGCCTATTTCGGCGGCGACGAGTTAGCTGCCCGAGTGTGGGTAAACAAGTATGCCATGAAAGACAGTTTCGGGCATATCTTTGAGAAGTCGCCCGTTGACATGCACTGGCGCATTGCCAACGAGGTGGCGAGAATCGAACAGAAATATAAGAATCCAATGACCGCGCAGCAGGTGTTTGACCTGCTTGATCACTTCCGTTATGTGGTTCCTGCCGGCAGTCCGATGACTGGCATTGGCAACAACCACCAGGTGGCGTCGCTGAGCAACTGCTTTGTCATTGGACTTGATGGCGATGCCGACAGCTATGGCGCCATCATGAAAATTGACGAGGAGCAGGTGCAGCTCATGAAGCGGCGTGGCGGTGTGGGCCATGACCTTAGTCAGTTGCGCCCTAAAGGCAGTCCGGTGAACAACTCCGCCCTCACTTCTACGGGTGTGGTGCCGTTTATGGAGCGGTACAGCAATTCCACCCGTGAGGTGGCGCAGGATGGCCGTCGTGGTGCTCTGATGCTGTCCATAAGCATCAAGCATCCTGACTCAGAGGCATTCATCGACGCGAAGATGACCGAGGGCAAGGTGACCGGTGCCAATGTCAGTGTCAAGATCGACGACGAGTTCATGCGTGACGCCATCGACGATAAGCCTTACGTCCAACAGTTCCCGATCGACAGCAAGAAGCCTAAGTACACAAAGGAAATCTCTGCACGCAAGCTGTGGGAGAAGATTGTGCACAATGCATGGAAGAGTGCCGAGCCGGGCGTGCTCTTCTGGGACACTATCCTTCGAGAGAGCATTCCTGACTGCTATGCCGACTTAGGCTTCCGTACGGTGAGCACCAATCCTTGTGGTGAGATCCCCTTGTGTCCTTACGACAGCTGTCGTTTGCTTTGCCTCAATCTGTACAGCTACGTCGTTAACCCCTTCACGCCGCAGGCGAAGTTCGATTTCGACAAGTTCAAGCAGCACGTGCAGTGGGCTCAGCGCATCATGGACGATATCGTAGACCTTGAGATGGAGAAGATCGACATGATCCTCGCCAAGATCAAGAGCGATCCGCAAAGCGACGAGGTGAAGGCTACAGAGTATCATCTCTGGGAGAAGATCAAGCACAAGAGCGGCCTGGGCCGCCGTACAGGTGTGGGCATCACGGCCGAGGGCGACATGCTGGCTGCCATGGGCTTGCGCTATGGCACGCAGGAAGCTACGGACTTTGCCGTGGAGGTGCAGAAGACGCTGGCGCTGAATGCATATCGCAGTAGCGTCAACATGGCTGCTGAGCGCGGTGCCTTTGCCATCTACGATGCCAAGCGCGAGGAGAACAATCCATTTGTGCTACGCATCAAGGAGGCTGATCCACAGCTCTATGAGGACATGGTGAAGTATGGCCGTCGTAACATCGCCTGCCTGACCATTGCCCCCACTGGCACTACATCACTCATGACGCAAACCACTAGTGGCATTGAACCCGTGTTCATGCCTGTCTATAAGCGTCGCCGTAAGGTCAATCCCAATGATCCTGAAGTCCATGTTGACTTCGTGGATGAGGTGGGCGACTCCTTCGAGGAATATATCGTCTATCACCGTAAGTTCATTGAGTGGATGAAAGTCAACGGTATCGACACCGAGAAGAAGTACACACAGGAAGAGATTGACGACCTCGTGCGTCGCTCACCTTATTATCATGCTACGGCCAACGATGTGGACTGGCTGATGAAGGTGAAGATGCAGGGAGCTATTCAGAAATGGGTTGACCATAGCATTTCCGTGACCGTCAACCTGCCCAATAACGTGGACGAGGCGTTGGTCAACAAACTGTATGTGGAGGCATGGCGTTCGGGCTGCAAGGGTTGTACTATCTATCGTGACGGCAGCCGCTCGGGTGTAATGATTTCGGCAAAGAAAGATAAGAAAAAGGAAGCACCCGCTCCTGTTACCGCTCCGGCCATCGTGCGGCCGGCTGTGCAGGAGGTACGCCCGAAGGAACTCGACTGCGACGTGGTGCGTTTCCAGAACAATAAGGAGAAGTGGGTGGCTTTTGTCGGATTGCTCGATGGTTATCCCTATGAGATCTTCACGGGCTTACAAGACGATGACGAGGGCATTATGCTGCCAAAGACCGTCACGAAGGGTAAGATCATCAAGCAGACCAATGCGGACGGCACACATCGATACGACTTCCAGTTCGAGAACAAACGTGGCTACAAGACCACCGTTGAGGGATTGTCGGAGAAGTTCAACCCTGAGTACTGGAACTACGCCAAGCTTATCTCCGGAGTGCTGCGTTACCGCATGCCTATCGACCATGTGATTAAGCTTGTCAGCTCGTTGCAGCTCAAGGACGAGAGCATCAATACCTGGAAGAATGGTGTGGAGCGTGCCTTGAAGAAGTATATCGTTGACGGTACAAAGGCCAAAGGCCAGAAGTGCCCGGTGTGTGGTCAGGAGACGCTCGTCTATCAGGAAGGCTGCCTTATCTGTACTAACTGCGGTGCAAGCCGTTGTGGATGATCAACTATTTTTAAGGATATAGAAGAGAGGAGGGCGTATCAAAATTGGAGAAGTCTGGGGGTTCAGAAGTCCAGAAGCTCTGTCATTACTAAAATGATACCTTATTATCAGATACTTATGCATTTGACGGAACTTCTGGTCTTCCGGACTTCTGAGCTTCTCCGATTTTGATACACCCCTCCTTTCCCTTAATAAATGATAAAACTAAAAGCTCACTTGGCGTTCTCAAAATAAAAAGCATTAATTTTGTGGAATATATGTCAGCCATGTTGAGGAAGATAGTTTTTGCATTGCTCATGTTCGTGTTTCCCGTGCTTACCATCGGTGCTGCGGGCCGAACGTTCACACTCGTTATTGATGCCGGCCACGGCGGTCACGATAGCGGTGCTCGTGGTGCTGTGTCGGCAGAAAAGAACCTGACGTTACGCTATGCGCTCGCTTTCGGTAAGGCTGTGGAGCAGAACTGCTCTGACGTGAAGGTCATCTATACCCGCAAGACCGATGTGTTCCTGCCTTTGCATGAACGTGCGGATATTGCCAACCGCAACAAAGCCGATCTGTTTATCTCTATTCATATTAATGCCTTGGAGCCAGGACATATCTCCCGCGGCTTCCAAAGCTACACTCTTGGCACCGGTGAGCGTACCGGAGACAGGGGACTGAAGGAAAACTTAGAGGTGGCCCGCCGTGAGAATTCCGTCATCTTCATGGAGAAAGACTATCAGTCCAACTATAAAGGATTGGCCAATTCCGCGGAAAGCGACATTATGTTTGAGTTTATTGCTGACAAGAACCGCGAGCGAAGTGTTGAACTCTCGCGCATGATGCAGCAAGAAGTGTGCAAGGCCACGGGACGGCACGATGGTGGTTCTCACCAGAACAACCTTGCTGTGCTGCGTCTCACGTCCATGCCGGCTGCCTTGCTTGAGTTGGGCTTCATCTCGACTCCTGACGAGGAGACGTTCCTCAACACCGATTCTGCCTTAGACCTTTATACCAATGGAATGCTCAAGGCTTTCATCCGTTACAAGCGTAAATACGGCGCAATAGGAAACGATGACATTGATGTGCCTTATCGGCAGAACCAGACACGTGATACATCGGCTTTGACAGACAGTGACGAAAATGCGACAGACAACGACGAGGTCTCGTCTTCCTCCTCGCACAAAAGAAAAGGCAACAAGATCGGCACACGAAGCACTCGCAGCCGTGAAACCACGCAGAGAGAACAGGCTGATAAGGCCGAATCATCTTCAAAAAGATCGTCTCAGAACAGAATAGCTTCTGCGAGAAATATAGAATCTGACAGACGACAGACGACAGATAACAAGGTCGTGAAACAATCGGAGCCCGTGTTTAAGGTGCAGATCTTCTCAAGTACGGTGAAGGTGAAGGCAGGTAGTCCACTGTTCAAAGGACTCGAAGGTTGCGAGAGCTATGAAGAAGGAAGTTACACGAAGTACACCTATGGCTCAAGCAACAACTATAACTCCATCAACAGATTGCGTAAGAGCATACTGGATAAATTTCCCCAGGCATTCGTCATCGCCTTCAAGGATGGCAAGAAGATGAATGTGAATGAGGGCATCAAAGAGTTTCTCCGCAACAAACATAGTAACGGTAACAGATAATAATTAAGCTAATAATATATGAGATTTTTCACGAAAGAAGTCAGAATAGCTTTGGTCGCAATAGTGGGCCTTGTGGTACTTTTCTTCGGTCTTCACTTCTTGAAGGGAATGCCCATCTTTTCCAATGATGATGTCTACTATGTGACCTTCGACAATATAGATGGTCTCACGGTTTCCAACGGTGTGTTTGCTGATGGCTATCAAGTGGGTAATGTCAAAGCCATCGACTATAACTATAAGGAACGTGGAAAGGTGGTGGTCGCCCTTCAGGTGGACAACGACCTGCGTATTCCCAAAGGATCGTCGGCTGAGATCAGCAAGGACCTGATGGGAAATATACAGCTCAATTTGCTGATGGCCAATAATCCGCGGGAGCGGGTGGAACCCGGCGACACGCTCCAGGGCACCAATGCTTCGGGCTTGATGGGATCGGTGCAGCAACTGATGCCGCAGATTGAGCAGATGCTTCCTAAGATAGACAGTATCTTGACCAGTGTCAATATGTTGTTGGCCGATCCTTCCATCGTGCGCTCGTTACACAACATTGAGACCGTCTCTGCCAATCTCACCACCACGACAGCCGGCCTCAACCAGTTGGTGGGACAAGTCAATCAGCGTGTACCAGGTCTGATGGCCAAGGCAGACTATGCTGTCGGCAAGGCCGGTACGACCTTCGACAATACGTCCAGACTCACGGGTAAGCTTGCTGACCTTGACATCGCTTCCACCATGGCGAAAGTGGACCAGACCATGGCCAACGTGCAGCGCGTCACCGACCAACTCAATGGAAAGAATGGTACGGCAGGACTGCTTGTCAACGACCGTGCGCTCTATGATAACCTGAATGCTACCATGCGTTCGGCTGACTCTTTGCTTATCGACCTGAAGTCGCATCCCAAACGTTACGTTCACTTCTCGCTTTTCGGCCGTAAGTAACTACAATCTTTAACATCAGCAGCTCTTTTGTCAGTAGGGACTTAAGAGCCTTGCTTTACATCCACCGCCATGAAACAGGCTATTGATGCTCGGTGGACTAAATCATTGTCGCAGATTCGTGACAGCGTATCCGAGCAAATCTATAAGGCATGGTTTGAGCCTCTTGTCTTTGAGCAGTTCGACCCGGCTCAAAGGCGCATCCTCGTTCAGGTTCCAAGTGCCTTTGTCTATGAATATCTCGAGCAGAACTTCCTCGGGCTTATGGGTAAGGTGCTTTGCCGCAATTTCGGGCAAGGCATTCAGTTGTCTTATCGTATTGTGACCGATAAGGAGCACAACCTCTCACAAGATGTACAATCCGACCCGGCCGATGCGGCCCCACGGCCACAGCCCCGTCCGGGTGTCAGCCAGAGTGCATCGCCTGTTGATAAGACTCAGCCTCAGCAGATAGACTCACAGCTCAATCCGCATCTCACTTTCAACAACTACATTGAGGGAGAAAGCAACAAACTCACGCGGTCGGTAGGTCTCTCTATCGCTGAGCATCCTAACTCCATGCAGTTCAACCCGATGTTTATCTATGGGCCGTCGGGATGTGGAAAGACTCATCTCATCAATGCCATCGGCATGCGTACCAAGCAGCTGTATCCGCAGAAGAGGGTGCTCTATGTCTCTGCACGCCTGTTTCAGGTGCAGTATTCCAACGCTGTATTGCACAACTCGGTCAACGACTTCATCGGCTTCTACCAGAGCATCGACATGATCATTGTTGACGACATCCAGGAATGGGTAGGCAAGTCGAGTACGCTCAACACTTTTTTCTATATCTTCAACCATTTGTTCAAAAATGGTAAGCGCATCATACTGGCTTCCGACCGTCCTCCGGTTGACCTTCAGGATGTGCCGGAGCGTCTGCTCTCACGTTTCTCCTGTGGCCTTATTGCCGAGATGTCAAGGCCTAACATGCAGTTGCGTGTCGACATTCTGGAGAGTCAGATCAATCGTGACGGTTTGAAGATACCCCGCGACGTAGTGCAGTTTATTGCGGAGAACGCCAACGGCAATGTGCGCGATCTACAGGGCGTTGTCAACTCCCTGATGGCCTACAGTATAGTGTATAACTGTCCCATCGACATGCGACTGGCCAATCGTGTGATAAAGAGAGCCGTCAAGCGGGACGATAAGCCTTTGACTGTAGACGACATCATCGACAAGGTAAGCAGCCACTACAAGGTGACAGCTGAGCAGGTACACAGCAAGAGCCGCAAGCGTGAGTTGGTGCAGGCCCGTCAGGTGTCGATGTATCTCGCCGCTAAATATACGAAGATGCCTGCCAGCCGTATTGGTAAGCTTGTGGGCAATCGCGACCATTCTACAGTGTTGCACAGTTGCTCACAAGTGGAACACCGTTTACATGAAGACAAAGCCTTTGGTGAGGAGTTGGCTGAAATCGAGCGAACGCTGAAGGTAAAAGAAGAATAGTAGGGAAACTCAAAATAAAGAGGGTGTATCAAAGATGGTGAAGTCCGGAAGCCCAGGAGTCCTGAAGTTCAGTCAATGCATAAGTATTTGACAATAAGGTGTCATTATAGTAATGACAGAACTTCATGACAACTGAACTTCCGGGCTTCTGATACACCCTCTGTTTTTATTTTATTGGTTAAACATTTGTTGGATAATTATAGTCTGACGCTTGCACCGGCCATGATCCACAACCCCGGCTGGCGTACGCTGCCAAGGTCATAGTAGCGGTGGGCCGTGATGTTGTCGGCCTTGACAAATAGCAGCCAGTGTGCTTCGGTCCATTGTATGTGCCCATCAATCTTGGTGTAGGGGTGATAGCCATTCATGCGCTGCTGGTAACGCAGGGCCCAAGAAGCAGACAGGTGCGAGACAATCGGGTGGGAGAGCTCGGCGACAACTTTGTGGCGCAGGTACTCCAGGGCATAAAGCGACCGGTAGATGTCTCGGTCGGTCTCATGCTTTTGGTGGATGTAAGCATATCCCACTTTCAGTCTCACCGGTTGCTCGGCGTTGTGTGCTATTCCGAGCAATGTGGTGAAGTTGAAGTTGGCTTCCACATTCACTCCCATGTTGTTGAGTTTACCGATGTTCAAAGCCTCATACTTGGTGCTTTTCTCCGTCTCATACACCCAGTCAATCATATTCCTGCCCCGGCTGTAAAAGGCCGAGACCAATGCGTCGAACCCGTTCAGCCGATAGCGTGTTCCTACCTTGAACGTTGAATTGCGCTCGGGTTTCAAATTGATGTTGCCCTGTTGAGCCGAGTTGCTTGTATAGAGATCTGTGTATGTCGGCACACGTAGCGCTTTGTTCCATCCGGCATATACTTTCCAGTGATCGTCGGGGTGGAAGCTGATGTCAACACCCGGATAGAAGCGGTAGTCGCCGTCAAGCCCCGTATTCTTGTTGGCCATCACACCTGCAGACAGCGTCCATGCTTTCATCACGATGTTGTGTTCGAGATACAAGCTGGTGTTGGTACGTTTTCCTTTATGGTCGTACTGTCTGTCACTGCCATGTATGTCCTTCCATTTGCTTTCGTCAAGCAGGTTGCCGTAGGCCGTTGAGAGAATCTGCTCTCTTGCGATATCAGCCCCTACAGCAGTTTTTCCAGCAATCCAGTTAAGGGTAGCACTCAACGATGCGCCGTACACGTCGGTGCGGTGGAAGTTCTCTCCTGCCTTGGCACCTGTCATGCCTTTGGTCAGCTGGTAGTGGTCCAGATCGCGATGGGCATAGATCATCGGCACGATTTCAAGGCTGTTGAAGCCGCTCTTCGTCATGGCGAAAGGCCGTACGCTGGCTTTTACCGAGCCAAGATAGCGGCGTGTCCACTCATACTGATTGGGGAATCGGGCAGAGTAGAAGGTGTTGGCACCATAATCCTTTGATGTGATGCCGGCCTGCCAGTTCACGCTGACCATGGTTGACTGGAAGTTGCCTTGGTAGTAGCCCTGACGCTTGATGAAGTCGGCATTGGCCGTGCCGCCGTCGCTTTTGACAAAGCCTCCTGAGAGGGCCATCGTGCCACTGTCAGCGAATCGAAGTGCAGCCCCGGCATTACCTCCGAAGGAGCCAAAGGAACCGCCCTCTACGGTAGCGTGGCCCCCTGCTCGTTTGCCGGCCTCCAGGGCCGAGGTGGTCACGATGTTGATGGCTCCATTAAATGCCGATGAGCCGAAGATACGTGCTGAGGCACCTTCCAAAATTTCAATGCGCTCAATATCATCGAGTGCTACCGGAAGGTCTGCGGCATTGTGACCGGTCTGCGGACTGGTCAGCGGCATGCCGTTGAGCAGAATCGTGATTTGGTCGAACGTGCCTCCGTTGATGGAGATATCCGTCTGTACACCAAAGCCACCGCGCTGACGGACATCCACGCCCGTGGCTAATTTTAAAACGTCGTTGATGGTCTGCGCTTCCGCACGACGGATCTCGTCGCGGGAGATGACCTCGACAATCTTGGCCGACTGCCTTGCAGTCAGCGGCGCTCGTGAGCCCGTAATCTGGACTTCATCAAGGCGTTGCTCTCCAAAACTAAGCGAATCAGACAGCTCACCCACCGGCTTCGTGGCTATGCCATCAGCCTTAGCGTAGGTCAGTGTCGATACACTCAACACACCGATGAGCACCTCTTTGCCCAAAGCGGCAAACAGGCTGTAGCCCTTACGGTTGAAGTGCTTGAAGACAATCGCGGAGCGCTGGTTAAACAATGTTTTTTTCATAAATCGGGTGCAAAGGTAATGCAAATATTCGTATTACTTTACAACGAATGCTAAAATTCGATTCTTAAGAGACGAAAATTGTTTACAACTGGTCTGCCATGGCGGCCGTATTCAGAAACAACTGTCCCTTGGTCAGCAAATAACGCATTCTTGCGCTGCTTTTGTAAGTGACTGTAAATTAAAGATATATGCGAAACTCTTTCAAATTCCTTTTCAAAGTTGAATGATTCCCGTCGGAATATCGCCGAAATCTCACCGGAGTATCGCCGAAATCTAATTGGAATGTCGCCGAAGAAGCACTGCAATATCGTCGAGTTAGTACTGCGATGACGACGTTATCGCGATGACGCGTGGCTAATGATGTCGTTTTTGGGTCGTTATTTTCATATTCTGATACCGCTTCTTCTGATTTTCGCTCATGTTGAGAAAATTTCCGCGTACTTCTTAAATGTTAAAATTTTGTCAGTTTTTAGGACATTTGGTTTGTACAATATCGCATTTAAGATTCTTGGCTATTCCCATGAGGCACAGAAAGGTTATTTATCCATCTTCGGGGAATGATTGTGTATGGAATGTGGAATTTATTGGGCTTATACAATTTGTATATCCAATCTTTTCATTATCTTTGCAAATAAAAAGCAAAACAGCGAATGAAGGAATTTGAATACTCCGAGGCTGAGGCCAACAAGGCGGAGACCGCCATCCTGGTGGGCCTTATTACTCCGCAGCAGGACGAGGCTAAGACAAAAGAATATCTTGACGAACTTGATTTCCTTGCCGACACTGCTGGCGTGGTCACCGTGAAGCGTTTTACGCAGAAGACGGGAGGCCCCAACCAGACGTCGTATGTGGGCAAGGGTAAGCTGGAAGAAATCAAGCAATATATTAAGGACGAGGAAGACAACGACCGTGAGATAGGCATGGTCATCTTTGATGATGAATTGTCGGCCAAGCAGATGCATAACATTGAGAAGGAGCTGGGTGTGAAGATTCTCGATCGCACGTCACTCATCCTCGATATTTTCGCCATGCGTGCGCAGACCGCCAATGCCAAGACTCAAGTAGAGCTTGCGCAATACCGTTATCTGCTGCCCAGACTGCAGCGCATGTGGACGCACCTGGAACGTCAGGGCGGTGGCTCCGGGTCAGGTGGCGGCAAAGGTTCGGTAGGACTGCGTGGCCCGGGTGAGACGCAGTTGGAGATGGACCGTCGTATCATTCTCAACCGTATCTCGCTGCTGAAGAAGCGTCTCGTGGAGATCGACCGGCAGAAAAGCACACAGCGAAAGAACCGCGGCCGGCTTATCCGTGTGGCTCTCGTCGGCTACACCAACGTGGGCAAGTCAACGTTAATGAACCTGCTCTCTAAGAGCGACGTGTTTGCCGAGAACAAGCTCTTTGCCACCCTCGACACGACAGTGCGCAAGGTGGTGATACAGAACCTGCCGTTCCTGCTCGCCGATACCGTCGGATTCATCAGAAAGTTGCCCACCGACCTGGTTGACTCGTTCAAGTCGACGCTCGACGAGGTGCGTGAGGCCGACCTGCTGTTGCATGTGGTCGACATTTCCCATCCCGACTTCGAAGAGCAGATACAGGTCGTCAACGAGACGCTGAAGGACCTGGGCTGCGCTGACAAGCCCACGATGATCGTGTTCAACAAAATAGACAACTACCACTGGGTGGAGAAAGATCCCGAGGACTTGTCGCCTGCCACACGAGAGAATGTGACGCTCGACGAGTTGCGCAAGACGTGGATGGCCCGCATGGGCGACAACTGCATCTTCGTGTCGGCGCGCCAGCGTGACAACATCGACGAGCTGCGTGACGTGCTCTATCGCAAGGTGCGTGAGTTGCACGTACAGAAATATCCCTATAACGATTTCCTCTATCCTGTGGAGGACTAGCATCTTTTTATTTATGGCATACCGCGAATTGAACAGTGAGGAGATAGCGCTCCTTGAGGATAATGGCTGTTGGGCCGAGGACTGGAGCAATGTGCTTGTAGATGAGGACTTCCAGCCCGTACACCTGCATAATGTGCAGTTTTATGGCGACGTGAGACTGGGCGTATTTGAAACCAACGTGGAAGTCTCCGGTGATTTCTATAAGCACTCGGGCATCCACAACGCCACGCTCCGCAATGTGGAAGTAGGCAACAACTGTCTCATCGAGAATATCGGCAATTACATCAACAACTACACCATAGGTGAAGAATGTTACATCTCCAACATCAGTACGCTGGAAACTACCGAGGGTGCCACCTATGGACAGGGCAACCTCATCTCCGTGCTCAATGAAGTGGGTGATGGCAACATCCTTCTCTTCGATTGTCTCAACAGTCAGTTTGCCGCTTTCATGGTGCGCCACTTTCACGACCGCGAGGTGAAAGAAGCGCTTCGCCGCATGGTGAAGGAAGAGGTTCACGCTACGGTGCCCGACCGTGGTACGCTGGGCAACCGCGTAAAGATTGTCAATACCAAGGAGGTGACCAACACTCTGGTGGGCGACGACTGCGAGATCAATGGAGCGGCACGGCTGAGCGACTGCACACTTATCTCTACGCCTCAGGCCAATGTGTATATCGGTACGGGTGTCATCTGTGAGAACTCCATCATCAACTATGGCTCGAGCATCATCAACTCCGTGAAGATGCAGGACAGCTTTGTGGGTGAGGCCTGCCAACTGAGCAATGGCTTCACGGCATCGTCGAGTGTCTTCTTCACCAACTGCTACATGAGCAATGGCGAGGCCTGTGCCGCCTTCTGCGGACCTTTCACGGCCAGTCACCACAAGAGCAGTCTGCTTATCGGTGCCCAGTTCAGTTTCTACAACGCAGGGTCGGCCACCAACTTCTCCAACCATGCCTACAAGATGGGACCGTTGCACTGGGGAGTGCTGGAGCGCGGTACCAAAACGGCCAGTGGTGCCTATTTGCTAATGCCGGCAACCATCGGTACGTTCAGTGTGTGCTTTGGCAAACTGATGCACCATCCCGACACCCGTAACCTGCCGTTCTCCTATCTTATTGCCTATGGCGATACCATGTATCTCTCGCCAGGCCGCAATATCACTACGGTGGGACTCTACCGCGACATACGCAAGTGGCCTAAGCGCGACAAGCGGCCCGACGGTGCACAGCTGAGCATCGTCAACTTCGACTGGCTTTCACCGTTCTCAGTGGGAGAAATCATCAAGGGCAAGAAGATTCTGGAAAACTTGCGTGATGCATCGGGTGAAGACGTGTCGAGCTATAATTTCCATGAATACGTCATCAAAGCCTCTTCGCTTAAGAAGGGCATCAAATACTACGACATTGCCCTTCGCATCTACATGGGTGCCGTGCTCAAGCGCAAGTTCAAGCGTGACCCGACGTTTGCGCCACCTGCGACCGAGATTGGCCTTGGCGACTGGAACGACCTCTCGGGACTGCTTCTGCCTGCCTCGGAGGAGCAACGGCTGGTCGACGACATCAAGAGCGGTGCCCTCGACACCATCGATGCCGTAAAGGAGCGTTTCACCGACATCAACGACCACTATCGCGAATACCAGTGGGCATGGACCTATCAGCTCATACTCGACTACTATGGCATCAGCGAGCTGTCGGCCGACAATGTGGCTATGATCAAAGCCGACTATGTTCAGGCTCGGCGTGCCTGGATCGCGGAAATCAAAAAGGACGCGGAGAAAGAGTTCCGAATGGGCGATGTCGAGCAGTCAGTACTCGACAAGTTTGTCAGCGATCTCGATCATGAGATTGACTTTGAGAAATTCTAAGGATTGAACTATTTGGCGATTATCAAAAGCGTATGAAGTATAGAAATATTTTGCTTTTCGTCTGCTCACTGCTTGCTACCGTTGTAGTACAGGCCCAGACCTACCATTATGAATCGGTAGCAGGTGACCCCATGCACAGTCGCATCTATACGCTGTCCAATGGCTTGAAGGTCTACCTCAGTGTTAACCACGAGAAACCCCGCGTGCAGACCTATATCGCCGTGAAGACAGGGTCACGCAACGATCCGAAGGAGACAACGGGACTGGCCCATTATCTGGAGCACCTTATGTTTAAGGGCTCTACCCATTTCGGTTCGAGTAATGTGCAGGCTGAGGCTCCCCTGCTCAACGATATAGAACAGCGGTTTGAGGCCTATCGCCATATCACCGACCCTGCGCTTCGTCGTCAGGCCTACCACGAGATTGACTCCGTGTCGCAGTTGGCGGCCAAGTACAATATTCCCAACGAATATGACAAAATGATGGCCAGCATTGGTTCGGAGGGTAGCAATGCCTTCACTTCCAACGACGTCACTTGCTATCAGGAGAATATCCCCTCCAACGAGATTGACTCATGGGCCAAGGTGCAGGCTGACCGTTTCAAGAATATGGTGATACGTGGCTTCCACACTGAGCTGGAGGCTGTGTACGAGGAGTATAACATAGGCTTGGCCAACGATGGTGAAAAGGAGTGGAATGCGCTCGGCAAAAAACTCTTTCCCAATCATCCCTATGGCACACAGACAACCATTGGCACGCAGGAACATCTGAAGAATCCGTCCATCACCAACATCAAGAAGTATTTCAACCGTTACTATGTGCCAAACAACGTGGCCATCTGCATGGCCGGCGATTTCAACCCTGATAAGGTGATTGCCATCATCGATAAGTATTTCGGCGATTGGAAAAGCAAGGGCACGGTTACTTTCCCGTCCTTCGCGCCGGTCAAACAGCTGACGACACCCGCCGATACCTCAGTGGTCGGACTGGAAGCCGAAAATGTCATGCTGGGATGGAGAACAAGTGCGGGCAACAGTGCAGACATCGACACGCTACAGGTCGTTGCCAAAATGCTCTCCAATGGCAAGGCCGGTCTTTTCGACATCAACCTTAACACACCGATGAAGGTGATGTCGGCAGGTGCCGAATTGAACACAATGCATGACTATGGCATCTTCCTGCTGTATGGCATCCCCAAGCAGGGACAGTCGCTGGATAATGTAAAGAAACTTCTGCTCGACGAAATCATCAAGCTGAAACACGGCTTCTTCTCCGACGACCTGCTGCCTTCGGTGGTCAACAACATGACGCTATCCTTCTATGAGTCATTGAGAGATAACGACTCACGGGCATCCCGCTTCGTTAATGCTTATGTCAACGACTGTGACTGGGCCGACCGTGTACATGCCATCAGCCGCATTTCTAAAATGACGAAGCAACAGATTGTTGACTTTGCCCGCCGTTTCTTCCTTGATGATTATGTGGCGGTGTATAAGCTGCAAGGCGAGGACACGACCATTCATAAAATTGACAAACCAGAGATAACGCCTATACCGACCAACAACGACAAGCAGAGCGAGTTCCTGAAACAGGTCATCAATACAACACCCGCTCCCATTCAGCCGAGGTTTGTTGATTACAAACATGACCTCAAAGTGACACGGACAGGGCGTGGGCTTGATTTCCTCTATAAGCAGAACACCGATGACCATCTGTTCAGCCTGACCTATCATTTCCCTGTTGGCAGTGAGAACGATAAGCGCTATGAGATGGCTGAGAGCTATCTGAGCTATGTGGGCACTGACAAAATGAGTAATGAAGAAATCAACCAGCGTTTTTACAAGTTGGCCTGCAACTATGATATTTCTGTAGACGGCAACTCGATAGATATTACGTTGACGGGCTTGAGTAGTTTCATGAACGATGCTGTTGAACTCTTAGAGCAGGTGCTTACGCAGGCGAAGGCTGATACAAGCAGCTACCGACAGTTTGTTGACCTGATATTGAAGAATCGTGCAGACAACAAGACCAACCAACGCCTCAACTTTAGTGCTTTGCAGGCGTATGGCATGTATGGTTCATACAACCAGTTGCTCAACGATATGTCTGAGGCCGAATTGCGTAGCGCTGACCCTCAGGCACTGCTTGGACTGCTGTCGCAGCTCAAAAACTATAAGCACACCTTATTATATTATGGCCCAGAGAGTCTGAAAGACGTCAATAAGTTGGTTAGCCGAGTCCATGTCACTCCTAAGACATTTACCGCAATCCCGGCCGGCAAACCCTATCTGCATCAGCCCACGACCGCCAATGAGGTGTGGCTCGCCCCGTACGATGCCAAAAACATCTACATGACGATGTACCATTGTGAAAACACGAAGTTCTCGCCAAGCAATGCCTCCATCGAAGCTTTGTTCAATGAGTATTTCTGCAGTGGCATGAATGCTATTGTGTTCCAGGAGATACGTGAGGCTCGCGGACTGGCATATTCTGCCGGTGCTTCTTATGTGAGGCCCTATACCCATCCGCGTCAGGATTCGGAGTACTTCGCGACGTATGTCATTTCGCAGAACGACAAGATGATGGACTGCATCAACGAGTTCAATGTACTGCTCAACGACATGCCACAGCGTGAGGCCGGATTTAAACTGGCCAAACAGACATTGCTCAAGAGTCTGGCATCCAATCGTACCACGCGTGAGAATGTGCTCTGGAGCTATCTGAGGGCCAAGGAACTCGGCATTGACTACGATCTCAACGAGCGCATCTACCGTGAACTGCCGTCGCTGACCTTGGACAACCTCATGGATTTTGCCCGCACGCATATCAAAGACAAGCCTTTCCGCTATCTTATCTTGGGCGACGAGAAGAACCTTGATGTGAAGTCATTGGAGAAGATTGCACCGGTTCGCAAACTGACGACAACCGAAATCTTCGGTTATTGATCATGCGCTTTCAGATAAGATTATCCAGACAGAATCATATTATTATATCAACAAACATTATATTTTACTATTATGGCAAAACCAGTTGATTTCAAGTATGCTCCTATGTTCCAACTTGGAGCTGATGACACCGAGTACCGGCTGCTTACCAAGGAAGGTGTAAGCACGGCGGAATTCGAAGGTAAGGAGATCCTCAAGATTTCCAAAGAAGCCCTTACGCTGCTGGCTCAGGAAGCCTTCCACGATGTGGAGTTCTGCCTGCGTCGTAAGCACAATGAGCAGGTTGCCGCCATCCTCAGCGATCCTGAGGCTTCCGACAATGATAAGTATGTGGCACTGACGCTGCTGCGCAATGCCGAGACGGCTGTCAAGGGCGTGCTGCCCTTCTGTCAGGACACGGGCACAGCCATCATTCATGGTGAGAAGGGTCAACGCGTGTGGACTGACTTTGACGAAGAGGAGGCGCTGTCGCGTGGCGTTTACAACACCTATACGCAGGACAACCTGCGCTATTCCCAGAATGCACCGCTGACCATGTATGAAGAGGTCAACACCAAGTGCAACCTGCCGGCTCAAATCGATATTGAGGCTACTGAGGGTGAGGAGTATCGCTTTGTGATGGTAGCAAAGGGTGGTGGCTCGGCCAACAAGACCTATTTCTATCCCATGACCAAGGCTACGATTCAGAACGAAGGCACACTGCTGCCGTTCCTCGTGGAGAAGATGAAGAGCCTTGGCACGGCTGCCTGCCCTCCATACCACATCTGCTTCGTCATCGGTGGTACGTCGGCTGAGAAAAACTTGCTGACTGTGAAGCTTGGTTCCATCCATTATCTTGACAATCTGCCCACATCCGGTGACGAGACGGGCCGCGCCTTCCGCGACCTCGACCTTGAAGCCAAGTTGCTGAAGGAAGCCCATAAGATAGGCCTCGGCGCACAGTTCGGTGGTAAGGCTTTCGCTCACGACGTGCGTGTCATCCGTCTGCCCCGTCATGGTGCCAGTTGCCCCATCGGTTTGGGTGTGAGCTGCTCTGCCGATCGTAACATTAAGGCCAAAATCAATCGCGACGGTGTGTGGTTGGAGAAGATGGATACTAATCCCGGTAACCTTATCCCTGCTGAACTGCAGCAACCTGGTGAGAATGGCGGCGTGGTCATCAACCTCGACGAGGGTATCGACAAGGCTCGTGCCATCCTGACCAAATATCCTGTCTCCACGCGTGTCATCCTTAACGGTACCATCATCGTAGCCCGCGACATCGCGCATGCCAAGCTGAAGGCCCGTTTGGACAACGGCGAGGATCTGCCACAGTACTTCAAGGATCATCCCGTGCTCTATGCCGGACCTGCAAAGACTCCGGAAGGCTATCCCTGCGGTTCTATGGGACCGACTACCAGTAACCGTATGGATCCTTATGTGGATGAGTTCCAGGCTCACGGCGGTAGCTTGATCATGATTGGTAAAGGCAACCGTACGCAGGTGGTGACTGATGCCTGCCAGAAGCACGGCGGCTTCTATCTGGGTACGATCGGCGGCGTGGCTGCAGTGCTCAGCCAGGACTGCATCAAGAGCATTGAATGTGTCGAGTATCCTGAACTTGGAATGGAGGCTATCTGGAAGATTACGGTCAGCAACTTCCCTGCCTTCATCCTTGTGGATGACAAGGGGCATGACTTCTTCAAGGAACTGAAGCCTTGGAAGTGCAGCTGCTAATGGCAAGAAGCATATAGTTGACTCTATATAAAAAGGGACTGCGCCAAAGGTTGCATGCTTTGGGCACAGTCCCTTTAATAATTTAAGATTTTAATGGCATCATCTTTTGTAAGTTTGTAGACCGTTATTGCAGACAATTGCTGAAAGAGATAAATTCATGGGTAAAGTCATAGAAAGAGAAAAGCGCATCATCGCTTTGATGATACGCTTGTATTGTCGTCATAAGTTGAAGCAGAAGGAGCCTGACGCTGAGCATGCAGCGCTGATAGAGTATTGTCAGACACAGCTTAGCCATTGTCGTTGGCAAGACGAGAAGCCGCCTTGCAAATTCTGTACCTCTCATTGCTACGCTAAAAAACAGCGGGAGCAAGTGCGCCTTATCATGAGATGGATGGGGCCGCGCATGGTGCTCTATGCTCCGCTGGAAGTGGTGAGACACTTGCTGAAGAAAGGATAGAACCTTGGCAGGTGTTGAGCATGCCGCATGCACATGACAGCATGTTATTGGTCCTGCTGTCTGTTGTCTGCCGGCTCTGCACTGTCAGACGGTAGTTTTTTCATTTTCTTCCTGTGCTGCTTTCTTCTTGGCAATACGCTCTCTGTAGTCATTGAGATAAGCCTCATGCCGGAGCGCAGCCTCATGGGCATATGTGTTATCGGGATCTTTGGCAAGGTCGATGCGCATGGTGTGGGCCATGGCGATCAGGTCCTTTACCACTTCACTGCCACAAAGCAATCCGGCTGTGGCAGGTACCCACGCGTTGCTGCTTGGGATAGTGTGGCGTTCCGTGCACGACCGCATGTCCTTGGCCGGGCAGATACAGTGAAAGCGGCAACTGATATCGTCCTGCTCGATGCTCTCCAACGGCAGCTCAGGACTGTAGACCACCTTGAGATGCTTGATACCGGTCTTGCGCAGTTTCTTGCGTATCACTTTGGCCAGAGGGTCATTGATGGTTTTCCAGATGTCGGTGACGCGCAGCTGTGAGGCATCAAGCTTATAGGCAGCGCCCATGCACGAGATGATGGGAATGCCGAGATCGTGACACCGACGGATCAAATCGAGCTTGGCTGTCACGGTGTCGATGCAGTCCACCACATAGTTATAATTGGAGAAGTCGAATTGCTCAGCGTTGTCGGGCAGATAGAAGGTCTGGTACTTCCTGACGTGACAACGGGGGTTGATGTCGTGTATACGCTCTTCGGCAACGTCTACTTTGTGTTTGCCAACAGTTGATATCGTGGCCAAGATCTGTCGGTTGACATTGGTCAGGCATACGCGGTCGTCATCGATGATATCGAGTGCGCCTACGCCGCTGCGTGCCAGTACTTCAACCACATATCCGCCTACACCGCCAACGCCAAAGACGGCAACGCGTGAGCCGTTGAGCGTGTCGATAGCCGGCTTGCCCAACAGTAATTGTGTGCGAGAGAATTGATCCTGCATGATGGAATGCTGTGTTTATCTTGAATTTTTTTGCTTTAACAAGGCAAAGTTACGCAATTTTTCCTACCTTTGCTAATAAATATCGAATAAACAATGTCAAAACAGAAATATCCCATTGAGTTTGAGTCTTATTGGAAGGCACATGAGGCTGAATTGATACAGGTGGCGCCACGTGCGTTGCGTGAAGAGCGGAACAACAGTAGCAAGATGAATACGGCCGGCGACTGGATGCTCTATATCATTCCTTTCATCGTGATGGTAGGCTTCCTGAATACCAAACTCATCAGCAATGAGATGTTCAACTTTATAGTTAGCATCGTGCTTGGCGTGTTGTGCTTCGGCATTGTGACGTATATCAAGCCTTACATTACCAACAAACGCAATATTGTTGATATTGACAAGGACATCGAGGATTATTTCTTCAGCATTTATCAGAAGGAGGGAGTGGACGGCTTGAAGAAGCTCCTTTAGCTTCCTCCGGTTATACGTGCATCAGGTCGCTCATGATGATATTGCTGATGTTGATGCCCTGTCGTGTGAGCCGTATGTGACCGTCTTCCTCAATGAGCATACCGCGACGAAGGTAATCCTTGGCACAGCTTATCAGATATTCACGATAGGGTGGCGTCAGGCAGCGAAGGTCAATGCCCTCCGAAGTTCGAAGCGCGGTTGTGACGATATCGTCATAGTGTGTATTGTCGTCAATCTTCTCTTCTTCATAAGGTAGCCTCCCGGTGCTGATGCTGTCGATGTATTGTTTGATGTTGTCCGGATTCCAGTGACGTGTGCGTTGGTAATAGCTGTGTGCGCCGGCACCCAGTCCTATGTAGGGCGTGTCGTGCCAATAACTACTGTTGTGGCGACTGCGCCATGGACTGCGCTGTTGTCCGTCTTTGCGGGCAAAGTTGCTGATTTCATAATGCTCATAGCCGGCCGCGGTGAGCATGTCGATCAGCGTGTCATACATTTTCAGGCTTAGCTCTTCGTCGATTTGATTCACCTTACCGCTTTGTAGCATGCTGTAGAGCGCAGTGCCCTCTTCATACATAAGTCCATAGGCTGATATATGCTCTGGCTGGAGGGAGAGCGCATGCTCAACGTCGCTTTTCCATTCGCTGAGCGTCTCTTCGGGAAAGCCGAACATCAGATCAAGGCTGATGTTGGTGATGCCGTCCTGTCTCAGACAGTCAACAGCCTGCTCCACTTCCTTGGCATTGTGACGGCGATGCAGAAAACGCAGACGTTCGTCCGAGAAGGTCTGTGCGCCCATGCTCACGCGATTGACGGGTAAATGTGAGAACATCCCATGGTGGATGTCGTCAGGATTGCACTCCATTGTCACCTCTGCATCGGCGTTGACCTCATATACCTTATTATATATATGGTCGAACAATTGGGTCAAGTCTTCATGCGAGAGCTGACTGGGCGTACCGCCGCCAAGATAGATGGTGGCCAGCCTCGGCTTGTAGGGTAACAGCTCCATCTCTTGGCACAGCGCATCGGTGTATTGGTGTCGCAACGGCAGAAAGGTGGTAGAATAGAAACCGCAGTAGATGCAGCGACTGGCGCAAAATGGAATGTGAATGTACAATCCGGCATCTGGGTGATTGACAGTTGTTGGAATCATGAAATGACGAAATCTATTAGTCCTTATGAGGCAAAAGTACTAATTAGTTTTAAAATACGGAACTTTTTTGTCATTTTCCTTTGAGGTTATTTGATTTTTCCCTAACTTTAACATCGATAACGACTGCGAGACAGTCACGTGATTATCAAAACCGATTTAATACTAACAATTAAAAACTTTTGATATGAAAGTATATCAGACTAACGAAATTAAAAACATCGCGCTCATTGGCGCCAAAGGTAGCGGCAAGACCACGCTTGCCGAGAGTATGCTGTTTGAGGCTGGAGTCATAAAGCGTCGTGGTACGGTAGAGCAGAAGAATACCGTTTCCGACTTCATGCCTGTAGAATTGAATTTGGGTTATTCCGTTTTTCCTACGGTCTTTCATGCAGAGTGGAATAACAAGAAACTGAATATTATAGACTGCCCGGGGTCTGATGACTTCGTAGGAGGTGCCATTACTGCACTCAATGTCACTGACCTCGCCGTCGTCCTTATCAACGGCCAGTATGGTCCCGAAGTAGGAACGCAGAACAATTTCCGTTATACTGATAAGCTCAAGAAGCCTGTCATCTTCCTCGTCAACCAGCTCGACTCTGAGAAGTGCGACTTTGACAATGTCATCAATCAGATGCATGATGTGTACGGCTCGAAGTGCGTACAGATACAATATCCTCTTGAGACGGGCCCCAATTTCCACAGTCTCATTGATGTGCTGATCATGAAGAAGTTGTCATGGGGTGCCGATGGCGGTGAGCCTAAACGTGAGGAGATTCCCGCTGAAGAGAAAGAAAAGGCCGACGAACTGCATAAAGCACTCGTTGAGGCAGCTGCCGAGAATGACGAGGGATTGATGGAGAAGTTCTTCGACGACGAAGTGCTCACGGAGGATGAGTTGCGTATGGGTATTCGCAAAGGACTTATCAATCGTGATATGTTCCCTGTGTTCTGTGTCGATGCTTTGAAGGACATGGGCGTGCAGCGTCTGATGGAGTTCTTGGGCAATGTTGTGCCTTTTGTAAGTGACATGCCTGCCTATCGTGACACTCGTGGCGAAGAAGTTCCTTCCGACAGCAAGGGGCTTGAAAGCCTTTATTTCTTCAAGACCGGTGTTGAACCCCATATTGGTGAGGTGAGCTACTTCAAAGTGATGAGTGGTACGGTGCATGCCGGCGATGACCTGACCAATGCCGACCGCGGTTCAAAGGAGCGCCTTGGTCAGATCTATGCTTGTGCCGGTGCTAATCGTGTCCCCGTGGATGAGCTTGTAGCTGGTGATATCGGTTGCACAGTGAAATTGAAGGATGTCAAGACCGGTAATACCCTTGACGGTAAGGGAGCCGAGAACATCCGCTTTGACTTTGTGAAGTATCCTCGTCCGAAGTATTCACGTGCCATCAAAGCCAAGAATCCTCAGGAACTTGAGAAGGTGATGGTAGCGCTGACCCGCATGCGCCAGGAAGATCCAACTTGGGTTGTGGAACAGAGCAAGGAGTTGCGTCAGACCATTGTCCACGGCCAGGGCGAGTTTCATTTGCGTGTGCTCAAGTGGCGTTTAGAGAACAATGAAAAACTGGAGGTGGAATACGAGGAGCCACGTGTGCCTTATCGTGAGACCATCACTAAGAAGGCGAAGGCCAACTACCGGCATAAGAAGCAGAGTGGTGGTGCTGGACAGTTCGGCGAAGTCTCTCTGATCATTGAGCCTTATGCTGAGGGCATGCCTGATCCGACGGTTTATAAGTTCGACGGCCAGGAGTTCAAGATGAGCATCAAGTCAAAGGAGGAGAAAGACTTGCCTTGGGGTGGTAAACTGCAATTTATTAACAGTGTTGTAGGCGGTGCCATTGATGCCAGGTTTATGCCCGCCATTCTGAAGGGTGTGATGGACTGCATGGAGCGTGGTCCGCTTACCGGCAGCTATGCCCGGGACGTGCGTGTGGTGGTCTACGATGGTAAGATGCATCCTGTTGACTCCAATGAGTTGTCGTTTACGCTTGCAGCTCGTCATGCGTTCTCCGATGCCTTTAAGGCTGCGGGTCCGAAGATTCTCGAGCCTATCTATGACCTGGAAATCTTTGTGCCGTCAGACTATATGGGCGACGTGATGAGCGATCTGCAGGGACGTCGTGCCATCATCATGGGCATGGACTCTGAAGCCGGCTATCAGAAGTTGCAGGCTAAGATTCCACTCAAAGAGCTTTCCAACTATAGTGTGGCGCTTAGTTCGCTCACCGGAGGTCGTGCCAGTTTCACGGCAAAGTTCGCAAGCTACGAACTTGTGCCTGGTGACATTCAGACGAAGCTGATCGCCGAACATGAGAAGGAGCAAGAGGAAGAAGAATAGGATCGTCTTCGGTCAATGAGACGACATGTACACAAGCCCTATGCAGAAGGATATAACGGCCTTGGCATGGGGCTTCTTCTATGGATGGGAACTGCGTGATGGAATGTCTACTATCGTAACGATTCCAAGGCTCCGTATTATAAACTTCTCTTGGCAAGAGTATCTTTGATATAATTCAATATAACGACTTAAAATGCGAATACAAACTAATAATTGCAAAATAACCCAACATTCTTAACACTTAAATGTTAACCAATTAAGATTTTACCTATCTTTGCGGCATGAAGAAGAAAACAATATGGACCATCGCCATCATCATGGGATTGTCCTTTGTGATATTGCTTGGTTTGCAGCTCACTTACATCCGTGAGATGGCCAACATGAAGAAGGAGCAGTTTGACGAAAGTGTCAACCGCGCCCTTTATCAGGCCTCTCGTAATCTTGAGCTCAACGAAACCCTGCGTTACTTGGAACGGGATATCCATTCATCGGAAAAAACCAATGCCAAGACCGTAGGCAAAGACAGTGCAACTATGGTCAATAAAGCCGATGACGCTGATGATTACTTGAATGAACGTAATGGTGGATTTGTCACTTTCAAGTTAAAGACTATGGCTTCCAAGCCTGTCAACATCCCCAAGGCGATGATTCTCCGCAACGACCGCTATTCTAATAATGAGGCCAGCCGGTCATTGCAGGAGATTGTGAAAAACCGATATGTCTATCAGAAGTCGTTGCTCGACGAGGTGTTGATGAATATGCTTTATTCTACTTCTGACAAACCGTTGCAGCAGCGTGTCAACTTCAAGATACTAGATCAGGATATCAAAGCTGAGCTTATTAACAATGGCATCAATATCCCATATCATTTCACGGTGAGCACACAAGACGGACGTGAGGTTTATCGTTGTCCGGACTATACCGATGAGGGTGCGGATTTCACTTACACACAGACCCTCTATCGTAATGAGGCTCCGTCGCGGATGGGTATCCTGCGGGTTCATTTCCCCGACATCAACAGCTATATCTTCTCCAGCATCCGGTTTATGATACCAAGTGTGGTGTTCACGCTCATTTTGCTTATCACCTTTATCTTTACCATTGTGGTCATCTTCCGTCAGAAGCGATACAGTGAGATAAAAAATGACTTCATCAACAACATGACGCATGAGTTGAAAACACCTATCGCCAGTATCTCTCTTGCCGCGCAGATGCTCAATGACGACTCGGTGCCAAAGTCGGAGAAGATGATGAAGCATCTCGTGGGTGTGGTTAGTGATGAGACCAAGCGCCTCCGATTCCTCGTGGAGAAAGTACTACAGATGTCGATGTTCGACCGTAAAAAGTCATCGTTTAAGAAAAAGCGTCTCGATCTAAACGAGATGGTGGAGACGATTGCCAACTCCTTTTCACTGCGTGTGGAGCATACGGGTGGTAAAATCAATGTTGACATTGAGGCTGTGGATTCGACCATTTATGTGGATGAGGTCAATTTCCAGAATGTAATCTTCAATCTGATGGATAATGCCGTCAAATACCGTAAGCCCGACAAGCCGCTTGACGTGACGCTGAAGACCTGGAACGATGATAAGTGGCTGTACTTGTCGGTCAGTGACACTGGCCTCGGCATGAAAAAGGAAGACCAGAAAAAGATCTTTGAGAAGTTCTACCGAGTGCATACTGGCAATGTGCACGATGTCAAGGGATTCGGTTTGGGACTTGCTTATGTGAAAAAGGTAGTTGACCTGCATGGAGGCGACATTAAGGTGGACAGTGAACTGGGTAAAGGGACGACGTTTACCATGAAGCTGCCTGTCATTAAGGATGAATAATCAAATAAAGACAAATAGTAATAAATTATTAGTATAACTACGCCAAACGACCACTGGATAGTCAGTCATGCAGATGATAAGGCTCGAGTGGCGTGAGGCCAAAACTTTACAATTATGGACGAGAAAACTAAGATTTTGCTTTGTGAGGATGACGAGAATCTGGGCACATTGCTTTGCGAGTACCTTATCGCCAAAGGCTTCGATGCAACGCTCTGCCCTGATGGCGAGGTAGGTTTCCGTGAGTTCCAGAAGGATAAGTACGACATCTGTATTCTCGATGTGATGATGCCGAAGAAGGATGGCTTCTCACTGGCACAGGACATCCGCCAGATCAACTCTCAGGTGCCTATCGTCTTCCTTACTGCTAAGACGCAGAAGGAGGATGTGCTGGAAGGCTTCGACAAGGGCGCTGACGATTATATCACTAAGCCGTTCTCTATGGAGGAGCTGGTGAAGCGTGTGGAGGCAATTCTTCGTCGTGTGCGTGGCAAGCGCAACCGTGAGAGTACAAAGTACAAGATTGGCCGTTACACTTTTGACACGCAGAAGCAACTGCTCTCCATTGGTGACAAGCAGACAAAGCTGACAACCAAGGAGAACGAATTGCTGGCGCTGCTCTGTTCTCATGCCAATGAGATCTTGAAGCGTAACGATGCACTGCGAACCATATGGATTGACGATAACTACTTCAATGCACGTTCTATGGACGTCTACATCACCAAGCTGCGTAAGCACCTTAAAGAAGACGACCAAGTGGAAATCATCAATATCCACGGCCAGGGTTACAAGCTCATAATTCCTGATGAGGAGTAATGTGGCATGTAACTAAGGGATTTGTCCGTTGACGAATACCATTAGGTATTAATTTATAACCAACAAGGGTAGCGAGGAAATATGTTTTCTTCGCTACCCTTGTTGTCGTTTCTTTCGTCAATGACTCTTCGATGGATGTTTCATGCTACAAAGATTCGATTTCGCTCGCCGACATGCCTGTAACCTTACAAATACTCTCTATGGGAATGCCCAAGCCCTTCATTGCTTTGGCATTCTTTATTCTTTCATCCATGACACCCAGTTCGTGTCCTTCTTTTCTGCCTACTTTTCTGCCTTCTTCTCTACCTACTTTTCTGCCTTCTTCCACTCCTTCTTGATGTCCCTCCTCGCGTCCTTCTTTATATCCTTCTTTCTTTCCATCGGAAAATCCATGACGACGGGCACTGTTGTAATAGGTGCGTTCTGTGCGCACAATATCCCAAAACTTGTCGTATCCTTCCAACTGTGCGGGAGAATAAGAGGACTCCTCAAGAATATCCACAGCCTTCTTTACCTCCGGATTGTCAAGAAATTCCTGAGGCACCTTCTCTGCGTTACCCATCTCAGTGAGATAACGGAGCCATAGAACTTCCATCTTCTTTTCAGAAAAGCTTTGTGGCTTGAACTTTGGGAGTTCCACAAAGATCAGATGAAGTCCTTCGATAATCTTCTCCGGATGGTCTATATTGGCTACCGCATATTGGTGGTAGTAGTTGGGTAACTCGCGCTCGAATACCTCGTTGACGAGGTTCAGAGAATAGACAGGCTGAAGAAGCTCATAGTTCACATGCTTGTCCAACTGCCGCACATAAGCTTTGGAGGCATTAAACAAAACGCGCTGTTTGAACTCTTCCGACCATATCATCTGCATCTCTACAAGAAACTGACGGCCTTTCTCATCTTTACATCTGACATCGACGATACTGTTTTTTTTCAGCGGATTGTCAGGAACAAGTTCTATGGGGATATATTCCACACTCTTGATGAGATGGTCTTTGTCAAGAGGCAGAAGAGCATTAAGCAAGCTGATAACTAGGTCGGGATGCTCGCCAAAGACTCGTTTGAATGTAAGGTCGGCACGTGGATCTAAGTATTTCATAAGCGTATTCTTTTTTGCAAAGATAATATATTTTCATAAAAGAGGGCTCTTTGATAGCAAAATATTATCAACATTGGGTTAATAATGCTTCGATGAGGACCATGAAAGCCAATAACAGGACTTTTACTGCTACGGCTACGGGTGAGATTGTTCGAAGTTTGACGGCCTTGTAGTATGTATCCATCACCAATATTGATGATTTTCATGGATTTACGTTGTGGCTTCCAGCTTTTTTCCTTATATTTGCCAACGTTATGAACATATTCAAGGAACTCAAGAGTCATACCCACCCTCATGTGTTGGGTGCACTCGACATCTTCAAATACATCGGTCCCGGACTACTTGTCACCGTGGGCTTCATCGATCCAGGTAACTGGGCCAGTAACTTCGCAGCTGGTTCGGAGTATGGTTATGCGTTGTTGTGGGTGGTTACGCTCTCTACCATCATGCTTATTGCCCTGCAGCACAATGTAGCCCATTTGGGCATTGTCACCGGCTTGTGTCTGAGTGAGGCGGCAGTGAAATACACGCCAAGTTGGGTGGGGCGCCCCATCGTTGCCAGTGCCGTCCTCGCCAGTGTTTCTACCTCGTTGGCCGAGATTCTCGGTGGTGCCATTGCCTTACAGATGCTATTTGGCATCTCGATTCCTGCTGGAGCTCTATTGGTCACCATGACTGTACTGATTCTGCTTTTCACCAACTCTTATAAGAAGATCGAGCGGGCCGTTATTGGCTTTGTGTCTGTCATTGGTCTGTCGTTTATCTACGAGCTGTTTCTGGTCCATATCGATTGGGGGGAGGCAGCGCGTTCAGCAGTCGTGCCGTCGGTGCCCCATGGTTCGTTGCTCATCATCATGAGCGTGCTCGGTGCCGTGGTCATGCCCCACAACCTTTTTCTTCACTCCGAGGTGATACAAAGCCGCGAGATCAATCTGAAGGGCGACGACCGCATCCGCCACATGTTGAAATACGAGTTTGTCGATACGCTCTTCTCTATGCTTGTGGGCTGGGCTATCAACTCGGCCATGATTCTTCTGGCGGCCTCCACGTTCTTCACGCGGGGCGAACATGTTGACGACCTGGCACAAGCCAATGCTATGCTTGCCCCGCTCTTAGGCAACAACGCCTCTAACATCTTCGCCCTGGCCCTGCTTTTAGCTGGCATCTCGAGTACCATTACCAGCGGGATGGCTGCGGGTAGTATTTTCTCAGGATTGTTCAGCGAGTCGTACAATGCCAAGGATCCGCACTCCATAGTTGGTGTGGTGCTGTCATTGGGACTGGCCATGCTGCTCATCCTGTTTATCGGCAATCCATTTAAGGGGCTCATCATCTCACAGATGGTGCTGAGCTTGCAGTTACCCTTCACGGTGTTTCTGCAAGTAAGCCTTACTTCGTCAAAGCGTGTCATGGGTAAATACGCCAACAAACCTTGGAATACAGTGTTCCTTTATAGCTTGGCCGGTATTGTCACCGCCCTCAATATTTGGCTGCTGGTTTCGGAGTTGGCGTGAGGCTTGACCATAGCTGTCAATCAACACTAGATATTATGAATTGGTGTTATTCCATATTTGGATGTGAAGCTTTATTAGACATACTAATAATTAAAACATAATGAAGAAAATCTTATTTGTGATTGGCTCCCTGCGAAAGCAAAGTTTCAATCGCGAGGTGAGCGAATTGGCAAAAGGCCTGCTACAGCACAAGGCCGAAGTGACTGAATTGAACTACTCTGATGTTCCGATGATGAACCAAGACATTGAGTTCCCTGCTCCGAAAGCTGTTGCCGATGTGCGGCGTGCGGTGGGAGAGGCAGACGGCGTGTGGATATTCTCGCCTGAGTACAACTATTCCTATCCCGGTCATTTGAAGAACCTCATCGACTGGTTGTCGCGTCCCGTTGATCCAGTTGATCGTACAGCACCCACAGTGCTTGTTGGTAAGAAGTTTACGCTCACTGGGGCGGGAGGCAAGTTGGCTACGGCTGGTTGCCGTAAGCAGCTCACCACGTTGCTGACAGTGTTGAAGGCAGATGTGATGGTCGAGGGACAGACAGGCATTGCTCTTAACTTAGAGGCATGGACCGAGGGCCGTATGATTCTAACAGAGGAGCAGAAGGCACTGCTTGCGCAGCAAGCAAGTAAGTTCCTGGAGTTCTTGGACAAATAAATTAGACGAGACTCTGTGGCGGGAAGTTCAGAAGTTTGGACTCTCCGACTTCTGATTCTTTTTTTTTTCTTGCCGTTTCTTGTAGTTTTTCGGCAAGGAGTGCGTCTAAAGGTCGTACAAAACAAAAGAATAATGAAAGCAACCCTATCTACAGAACATCAGTTTGCCCAGTTCATCAAAGAGCAGAAGACCACCGTCTACACAGTATGCTATATGTTCTCCAAAGACGAAGACGAGGTGGCTGACCTTTTCCAAGAGGTATTGGTCAACCTATGGAAGGGCTTCGAAAGCTTCCAAGGGCGCTGTAATCCTCGCACATGGGTCTATCGTGTAAGCCTGAACACATGCATCTCGACAGAGCGCAAACGACGTCACCGGAAGAGCGTGCCGCTGACGATGGACATCAACCTCTTTGCTGACAAGGACGAGGACACGCGGCAGGTGCAGTTGCTCCGTAACCGTATCTCGCGTCTCGGCCCCTTCGACCGTGCCATTGTCCTGCTCTGGCTTGAGAACATGAGCTACGAGGAGATAGGGCAGGTGGTGGGCATCACGGCCAAGAATGTCTCCGTCCGACTCTATCGCATCAAGGAACAGTTGAAGCAGATGAGCGACGAGACGCACGAGTAAGCAATATAATTAATGTGTAATCTTCAAAAAAACTACAATTATGAACATACAAGACAATAACACTTTAGAGGAGATGCGCCGTCAGATGGCTATTCTCCAAGAGAAACTCGATAATGAGACCATCGTCAACGAGCGACTGCTGCGTGAGTCGATGAAGCACAACTACTCCAGTATCAACCGCTACCTTAGTCTCGAATCGACAATTTTCCTGCCTATCGTCATCATCGCTTTCCCTATACTTGCCCTTGTCTTCCACCTTTCGTGGTGGCCCGTTATCGCCGTCATCTTGCTCTGTGCCGCCGATGTCATCTTCGACTATAAGGTCAGTCATATCAAGGATGAGGCTTTCATGGCCGACGACCTCGTACCCACTGCCCTGCGTCTGCAGCGTGCCAAGCGGCTCAGTGCCATACAGATGATTGTCACCCTGCCACTGATGATTCTGTGGTTTGCCTGGTTCATCATCGACTTCTTTCAAAGCATAGATTATCAGGATGAACTGCTTACCGCTTCCGCTTATGGCGGCATCGTCGGTGGCTGCATCGGACTGGTCTGCGGTCTCATCTTTGCCATCCAACTCTATCGCAAACAGCAAAAGACACGGCAGAGGGTCATCGAACAGATTCAGGGCCTCCTTGGAAAGACAATGGAGGTTTAGTACCAATTGCACTGAAGCCAAATAAAGTTAACGACCGTTTCACTTAACTGTGGCGGTCGTTTTATTTAACTGTGGCGGTCGTTCCACTTAACTGTGGCGGTCGTTTCACATAATTGTGGCGGTCGTTTCACTTAACTGAGGCGACCGTTTCACTTTCTCGTGCCGACTGTTCTCTGTTCATGGTTCTCAAAGTGGAAATAGTCTTGAGCCGTTGACAATATGTCATTCCATTCTTACAGGTTGCAAATATTTATTTGCTTTTAGTGATTCTTTTCATGTTTTTGTATTATCTTTGCATTGAAAAGCAATCAAAGACTAAAATAAGATGAGGAAAATGAGTTTTATGGCATGCTTCACATTGTTGGTCGCCACCATCCTTGCTAGCATGCATAGCTATCGGACTGCAGAGGCTGATTTGACGCGCGATCTCGATCAGGCGTTGATGCTTACCATGGAGATGAAGACAGCAGATTATATCATGCCGGACACGGTGCGCACTTATCGGTCGTTTATTAAGACGCCTCTGCTGCGTCAATCCGCTACCTTGTCTTATTGCCTTCCTGATGAGAAACGCTCGACGCTATGCAGCCGTAAGGTATTATTGCGGCATGGTGAAATTCGTTACTATCTGCGAGGCTATGCCAACTGCTCAATGGCAACTGTGCTCGGCCTATCCGACCAACGATTGCCAATGATGCTCTCGTTGCTCACTGTTCTTAGTTTCTTGCTTGCCTGCTCGCCACTTACGAGGAAGCGTAAAGACATAAACCTTTTCATTGCCAAGCCGCAGCCGCTCGCCTCTCCGATTTGTGTCACACCGCAATCGAAGGCTAATTGTGCCGACGTACAGTCGATAGGCGGATTGGATTATCTTGCTGACAGTCATGACTTTTACTTCTATGGAAAGGAAGTCCACTTCACACCTATGCAGCGCCAGTTGATGGAACTTTTCTACCAGTCCAACAGTCACACACTGACCAAACAGGAAATCTGTGATACGCTGTGGCCACGCAAGGTCGATCCCAGCGAAACGCTCTACACGCTCATCAAACGATTGAAGCAGACACTCACCGATAATGGCTGTCAGTTGCAAATCACTTCTGACAGAGGAAGGGCGTACCGATTAGGAGTTAGGAATTAGGAGTTAGGAATTAGGAGTTAGGAGTTAGGAATTAGGAGTTAGGAGTTAGGAATTAGGAGTTGTGAATTAAGAACTAGGAGTTAGGAGTGGGAGTTAGGAGTTGGTGCTGACGTAAAGGGTTTTTCTTGGTTTTGGCTTCAATTCCGCCAATTGTCAGACAACTGTCAGTATCTTTTTTCTCTCCTTATCACTGTCATTCTTTATCTTTGCATCTGAAAACAAAATGTAGAAGCAAAGATGAAAACAACAACGATGATGACAGGCTTGCTCTGCCTGGCTCTTACTGTACCCCTACATGCTCAGGAAACAAAGACGCAGCAAAACAAGCAACAGGAAACAAAGACGCCGCAGACCTTGCAGGAGGTGGAGGTGAAGGCGGCACGCATCGTCGACCGCTCCGACGGCAAACTTTTCCTGCCCTCAGCTGCCCAGCTCCAGCACTCGGCCAACGTCTATCAGCTGCTGACCATGATGCCCATGCAGGGACTCAAGGTGAATGCTATCACACGCACCATCACCCCCGTGGCCATGGATGGCAGCGTGCAGATACGCATCGACGGCGCCAAGGCCACAGCCAACGACCTGGCAGCTCTCGACACGAAGCGCATCCGCAGCATCGAGTATATCGACAACCCAGGCGTGCGCTACGGCGACGGGATCAAGTATGTCGTCAACATCCACACGCGGCGAAGCACGCAGGGCTACGAACTCGGGTTGGACGCCACCAACCTGCTTACCGACTGGCGCGGCAGCAACACCGTCTATGGCAAATACAGCACGGGGAACAGTCAGCTGGTACTGTCCTACGACTTCGGCTACAAGGACTTCAAGGGCAACCGGCGTGACGAGACCGCCGACTACACGCTCACCGACGGCAGCGTGGAGCGCATCACCCGCAACGACCTCGAAAACCGCGACCGAAACTTCAGCCATAACGTCCAGTTGACCTACAACCTTGCCGACAGTACTAATAATGTCTTCCAAGCCACACTCGCCACATCGCTCGACCATACACCCACTCAGCAGAATGTCAGGCTCATCACCACGCGGTCGCTCCTGCCCACAGCCTCTGTACTCAGCAGCCAGACCGCCACACAGACCGACCGCAGCCGGGACTTCTCACCCGTGCTCGATCTCTATCTCTACCGCCATCTTGGCAGCCATCAGACGCTCATGGCCAACGCCACCACCACCTATATCTATACCACTGCCCACAACGCCTACAACGAGGGCTCGCCCTATGCCTATGCGGTAGATGGTCACACGTGGTCGTTGTGGTCGGAAGCCGTCTATACCAACCGTCTCAAGCCCTTTACCCTCTCGGTAGGAGCCAACTATCAGCAGAAATATGTTGACAATACTTATACGGGTGACGTCGCGGCGCAGACCAAGACCATCACCTCACAGGTTTATCTCTTCTCGCAACTCAGCGGCTCGCTGTGGCATCTGCGCTACACGGCGGGACTCGGCTACAATAATCTTCATTACCGTCAGGGAGATCACACCTACGACTTCCATTTCCTCCGCCCGAAGCTCCATCTCTCTTGGGCCATCGACCACCATTTCACCTTCAGCTATTCCTATGAGGTCTCGCAGTGGATTTCCCGTGTGGCCATGCTCAGCGACACTCGCATCCGGCAGAACGCACGCGAGTGGACTGTGGGCAACCCCGACCTGCGGCAGCCCAAGCGTAGGGAGCATACCTGGCGGTTGGCTTACTCCGCGCCCTCGCTCTACAACAGTCTCACGGCCTACTACCGCCGCAACCCTCATTGCAACATGGCACTTTACACCCGCACGGCCGACGACCAGTTCCTCTATACCCAGACCAACCAGCGCGGAATCAACTTGTTCTATGTCATAGACGAGGCACAGTGGACCGTCGTTCCCGACCGCTTCATCGTCAATGCCAATGCGGGCCTGTACCGCTGCTTCAACTACGGAGACGCCTACAAGCACCATTACACCAGCTACACGGGTGGCGTCACGGCCCAGCTCTTCCTCGGTAACTGGTCGATAGTGGGTGACTTCGACGGCGGCTACCGCTGGCTCGAGGGTGAGACCAAGGGCAACAACAGTGCTACTCTGTCCTTCCAAGTTGGCTATCAGCTCCGAGCTTGGAACTTCTCATTGGCCTGTCTCAATCCCTTCAGCCACAACCCCCGCATCCGCAAGGCCGAGCTAATCAATGAAAACCTCCATAAGACCGACGTGCTCCACAGCCGCAACGACGGCCAGCTGCTCAGCCTCACCGTCTCCTATCAACTCTCTGGCGGAAAGCGCTACCGTAACGTCAGCCGCAAGAATCGGCAGAAGATAGACACCGATACGGGTATCATCCGATAATTGGTTAGAGTCGAATAAAGTGAAAGCTTAATTATAAGTTAAGCATCAACAAGGCTTAATAATCGTTCTTGCTTTTCTCTTGATGTACGAACCCTACGATGCCCATGAGAATGAGCAATAACGGGAGCAACAACAATAAATTATAGTTGGTGAGCCCTGTAAAATAGAAAATGCCCATGAGCGCAACGCCAAGATAGACAAAAGGTAATCCAACGTGATTCGCTCCCCGTTTGCAACTACGCAAAAGGGGAGTAGCTATGTTCTTTATTTTGCCTAAAGATAAATGTCTTTTGCCCATTTCTTATAATTGTTTATTTGATTGCAAAAGTACAAAGAAAACCAATCACTGCATCAGCATTTTCTAAGTACTGCTACATAATAAATGTTAAATATGAAAGATTGGGTTGTGTGAAGTGGTTGTAACTTAGGAATTTTGAGTACCTTTGCAGTCGCATTTTGCAAAACAACATTTAATTCATTCAAAAAGTAGTATGAATCATTACGAAACCGTTTTCATTTTGACTCCCGTTTTGTCTGATGATCAGATGAAGGAAACGGTCGCTAAATTCAAGAAGCTGCTCACCGACAATGGTGCTGAGATTCTGAACGAAGAGGCCTGGGGACTGAAGAAGATGGCTTATGCAATTGAGAAGAAGTCCACTGGCTTCTATTGCCTGTTGGAGTTCACAGCAGAGCCGTCAGTAATCAACACTCTCGAGACTGGCTATCGCCGCGACGAGAAAGTAATTCGTTTCATGACTGTCAAGCTTGACAAGTACGCTGTGGCTTATGCTGAGAAGCGTCGTGCTAAGCTTGGTAAAAAATTGGAGGCTTAATCATGGCAGAGCAGAAAAATTCAGAAATCCGTTATTTGACCGCTCCTTCTATCGATACTCGCAAGAAGAAGTACTGCCGTTTCAAGAAAAGCGGCATCAAGTATATCGATTACAAGGATCCGGAGTTCCTCAAGAAGTTCCTTAACGAGCAGGGTAAGATTCTTCCCCGTCGCATCACTGGCACCTCACTGAAGTATCAGCGTCGTGTGGCACAGGCCATCAAGCGTGCCCGTCAGATTGCGTTGCTTCCTTATGTAACCGATTTAATGAAATAAATAAAGGAGGCTAAGATATGGAGATCATTCTGAAAGAAGATATCATCGGGCTTGGATACAAGAACGATATTGTAAATGTGAAGAACGGCTATGGCCGCAATTATCTCATTCCTACTGGTAAGGGCGTTATCGCTTCAGACAGCGCTAAGAAGCAGTTGGCTGAGGTTATGAAGCAGCAGGCTGCTAAACTTGCAGCTCAGAAGGCTGAGGCTGAGAAGCGCGCAGAGCAGTTGAAGGATGTCGTTGTGACGGTTACTGCCAAGGTGGCTGCTACCGGTCATCTTTATGGTTCTGTAGGTGCTGCAAAGGTTGCTGAAGAGTTGGCCAAGATGGGTATCGAGGTTGATCGCAAGATCATCACCATGAAGGATGCTCGTAAGGTTGGCGATTTCGAGGCTACCGTTCATTTCCACCGCGACGTTGAGGTGAAGGTTCCCGTGAAGGTCATTGCCGAGCACGAGACCGTTGCACAGGAAGCTGTGGCTGAAGAGGCTCCCAAGGCTGAGGAGGCTGCTCAGAAGGCACCTAAGGCAGAGGAAGCACCCGCAGCTGAGGCTGCAGAGGAGCAGGCTCCTGCTGCAGAGTAAGCTTATGATGAGCAGAGTAAAATTTGCACTGTAAAGCATTCAAATAGTAAAATCCCGTCATCTCTATGGTGATTGGGATTTTTTTGTTTAATTTTGCAGTAACAATCAGATAGTTATCAATTAAAATCAACAAAGATGAAAGCATTTGTTTTTCCAGGACAAGGATCACAGTTTGTCGGCATGGGCAAAGACCTTTATGAGAACCACACCTTAGCAAAGGAACTCTTTGACAAGGCTGACAGCATCCTTGGTTTTAAAATCACTGATATTATGTTCGCAGGTACTGACGAACAGCTCAAGCAGACCAATGTCACTCAGCCTGCAGTCTTTCTTCACAGCGTCATCTCTGCTCTCTGTTTGGGCGATGCCTTCAAGCCCGATATGGTAGCAGGCCACTCTCTCGGTGAGTTCTCTGCCCTCGTGGCTTCTGGCGCGCTGAGTTTCGAGGATGGCCTTAAGTTGGTTGCTGCACGTGCTAATGCCATGCAGAAAGCTTGCGAGAAGAATCCTGGTACCATGGCTGCCATTATAGCCCTGCCCGACGAGACTGTAGAGCATGTGTGCGAAGAGGTGAGCAAAGAAGGGAAGGTCGTAGTAGCTGCAAACTATAACTGCCCGGGTCAGCTTGTGATTTCAGGTGAGAAGGATGCCATCAACGAGGCATGCGAGAAATTGAAGGCTGCTGGTGCCAAGCGTGCACTGCCCCTGATGGTGGGTGGCGCTTTCCATAGCCCACTTATGCAGCCCGCCAAGGATGAGTTGCAGGAGGCTATTGAGAAGACCAATTTCTCAACCCCGTCATGCCCTGTCTATCAGAATGTGGATGCTAAACCCCATACCGATCCTTCAGAGATTAAGGCCAATCTCATTGCTCAGCTGACCAGTCCGGTGCGCTGGACAAAGTCGGTGCAGAATATGATTGCGGATGGTGCTGATGACTTCACGGAGTGTGGCCCTGGTCGTGCCTTGCGTGGCATGATTGGACGCATCGATCGTTCGGTCAATGCACACGGCATTGAATAATCATTCTTTTCAATGACTAATCGTAAAATTCTTATTTATCAAGTTTTACCACGCCTTTTCGGCAATCGTAACACAACGCGCAAGTGCAATGGTACGATGGCCGAAAATGGGGTGGGGAAGCTTAATGACTTTGACACATCACGCTTGCGCAAGATACACGATATGGGCTTTACCCATATCTGGTATACGGGTGTGATACGTCATGCTACAACGACGGATTATACACAGTTTGGTATTCCCCGTCAACACTCTTGCGTCGTCAAGGGCAAGGCTGGCTCGCCCTACGCTATCACCGATTATTATGATGTAGATCCAGATTTGGCTGTTGATGTCAACCATCGCATGGACGAGTTTGAGGCGCTTGTGCAGCGGTCGCATGCTATTGGCATGAAGGTCATCATCGATTTCGTGCCCAATCATGTTGCCCGTGAGTATCATTCCATCTTGCGCCCGAAGGGGGTTGTTGACTTAGGCGAGAGTGATGATACCGCTAAGCATTTCGATCCGCAGAACAATTTCTATTATTGCCCGGGCCAACCGTTTGTCGGTCCGGTGGCTCCTGCTGCTGGGGAACCGGCATACGAGGAGATGCCTGCAAAGTGTACGGGCAATGACCATTTCGATGCACACCCAGGCTTCAACGATTGGTACGAGACGGTGAAACTCAACTACGGCATAGACTATTGCGATGCCGGTGGCCGTAGCACACATTTTGATCCCATCCCTAATACGTGGACGAAAATGACCGATATCTTGCTTTATTGGGCCGGAAAGGGCATTGACGGTTTCCGCTGTGATATGGCAGAGATGGTGCCGCATGAGTTTTGGCATTATGCTACTTCCATTGTCAAGATGCGGTACCCTGGTCTGGTCTTTATTGGTGAGGTATACGATCCCAATCAATATCGTACGTATTTAGCCTCTGGCTTTGATTATCTCTACGACAAGGTGGGTATGTATGACTGTCTGCGTGATGTAGTGTGCGGACGTCGTCCTGCCAACAGCATCACAGGTTGCTGGCAGAGCACTGACGATATTAAGTCGCACATGCTTTATTTCCTTGAGAACCATGACGAGCAGCGCATAGCCAGCGATTTCTTCTGTGGTGATGCCTTCAAGGCTATTCCTGCCGTAGTGGTATCAGCATTGTTCCATGGTAATCCCTTCATGGTCTACAGTGGCCAGGAGATAGGTGAGCGTGGTATGGACGAAGAAGGCTTTTCCGGTAAGGATGGACGTACGACAATCTTCGACTATTGGTCGTTGGACAGCATTGTGAAAGGGTATTTCGCTCCTCGTAAACTCTCAGCGGCTGAGCGGCAGCTGATGACGCTCTATCGGTCAATTCTGCATATTGCTAACCACGAGAAGGCTGTGGCCGATGGCTTATCCTTCGATTTGATGTATGCCAACACACAGTCTTCTGCAGACCAGACATCGTCAAAGCCCTTGGATGTCCGTTCTCAGTTTGCGTTCTTGCGTAAGAAAGATAAGGATGTGCTGTTGGTGGTGGCTAATTTCTCCAATCAGTGTGGCAATGTGTCGGTGGTGATTCCTTCCCATGCATTCGATTACCTGAGCCTTCCTGAGAAGGATGTAGAGGCAGCCAGTCTGTTGGATGTCTCTAAACCGGTGCTTCGCTTGAGAAAGGACAAGGCTGTGGTGGTTAACATCCAGCCTTATGGAGCTACAATACTAAAATTCAAGATATGATGAACGACGAGGCCTATGTTTTCAATGAACACAACAAGGATGAGTTTCCTCCCGCCCACACAGCTGAGCATCTGCTCAACCAAGTGATGGTGCGCATGTTTGGTTGTGAACGGTCGCGCAATGCTCATATTGAGCGCCGTAAGAGCAAGATCAGTTATACGGTCGACCACAAGCCGACGCGTAAGGAGGTGCAGGCGATAGAGGCGGAGATGAATCGCATGATAGAGGCAGACCTGCCTGTCACCTACGAATTGGTCGATCGGGATCATATCCCTGACGGAGTGAGCCTCGATCGCTTGCCTGATGATGCTTCGGAGAAGATACGTCTAGTGCGCATTGGTGACTTTGATGTGTGCCCTTGCATTGGTAAACATGTGAGGTCGACGTCGCAGATAGGTAAGTTTGTGATGTTGGGCACCAATTGGGATGAGCTCAGTCATAGCTTCCGTATTCGGTTTAAGGTGATTCCTTGATGATGTGCTTGAATCTTGTAAGGTACCTATTAAACAAAAAGTCATTCCTATCATTGTTAGGAATGACTTTTTGTTTAATGAGAAGTATATGTGTGGGGTGTTACTTCGTTTCAAATTCTTCCCTCATGTCAATGAGTTCTCCTTTACTGTCGTAGAACTCATATTGCAGAAACGCAAGTTTCTGTGAGGGGATGATGTGCACGCCAAAGCCATATTTCAGTTGCCATTTGCGTTTGAGGCTTACCATGCCTTGGTTGATGTACGCTGCCACATACGGATGTACGTGCAGGTAGAACTTTCTGATGCCTATCTTGTTGACGAGTTGGTCAATCTTTCCTTCCAATTGGTCGGTAAACAAAATGCTCGACTTAATTTTTCCCGTACCGTTGCAGGTCGGGCAGGTCTCCTCGACGTTGACATCCATGGCGGGTCTCACGCGCTGTCGGGTGATCTGCATCAGTCCGAACTTGCTAAGTGGCAGGATGTTGTGTCGTGCGCGGTCTTTTTGCATGTCTTTGCACATGCGCTCGTAGAGCATCTGTCTGTCTTCCGCCAGGTTCATGTCGATGAAGTCCACTACGATGATTCCTCCCATATCACGTAGCCTGAGCTGTCTTGCCAGTTCGTCGGCTGCCCCGAGATTGGTGTCGAGGGCTGTGGCTTCCTGTCCGTTTTGGTTCTTAGAGCGATTGCCGCTGTTCACATCCACCACATGCATGGCTTCGGTATGCTCGATGATGAGGTAAGCGCCATGAGCATAGTTTACCGTTTTGCCGAAACTTGATTTGATCTGCTTGGTGACGTTGAAGTTGTCGAAGATGGGCACCTTTCCGGTATACATTTTCACGATACCTGCCTTTTCAGGGGCGATAAGTGTCACATAGTGCTTTACTTCTTTGCAGATTTCCTCGTCGTTGACATAAATGTTCTCGTAGGTGGGGTTGAAGAGGTCGCGCAGCATGGCTACGGCTCTTCCTGTTTCCTCATAGACGAGTTGTGGTCTTTTCTGGGTTTTCTGCACTTTCTTGAGTGCGTTCTCCCATCTCTCGACGAGCACCTTTAGCTCAGCATCGAGCTCGGCCACTCTTTTGCCCTCAGCAACGGTTCTTACGATGACGCCGCAGTTCTTGGGCTTAATGCTGTGGATGAGTTGTTTGAGTCTTGACCGTTCCTCACCGCTTTTGATTTTTGTCGAGACCGAAACCTTATCTCCAAATGGGATAAGGACGAGAAAACGTCCGGCAAAACTTAGTTCGGCTGTAAGGCGAGGCCCCTTTGTTGAAATAGGCTCCTTGACAATCTGTACAAGAACTTCCTGTCCTACAGAAAGGGTTTGCTGTACGCTGCCGTCTTTCTGCAGGTCTGGCAGTTTGGATGCTTTGTCGAAGGGATAAAGGCGCTTGCGGTCGCTCTGTACCTGTTTGAGATACTTTGTGTAGGAATTAAATTGACTTCCTAAATCAAGATAATGCAAGAAAGCATCACGCTCATAGCCCACGTCTACGAAGCAGGCGTTGAGCCCAGGCATGAGCTTCTTCACCTTCGCAATGTAGATGTTGCCTACAGAGAAATTAGCTGAACGGGGCTCGTTTTGGTATTCCACCAGACGCTTGTCCTCAAGCAGCGCAATGGAGATCTCTTTTGGCTTGACGTCGATAATTACTTCACTTGTCATTTTCTTTTGCTTTCTTATAAAGAAGGGGGCATACCTTATGGGCATACCCCCCTTCTAAGAATGGTCTAAGATTTACTTGCTCTTATGACGATTCTTACGTAATCTCTTTTTACGCTTATGCGTTGCCATCTTGTGGCCCTTCTTTTTCTTACCGTTTGGCATAATTAATTAATTTAAAAGTTGATATATCACTTGTTGTTATTTATTCACCTTTCATCTCATCTACGAAGGCCTTTGCAGGCTTGAAGCTCGGAATGTTGTGAGCGTCAATGATGATGGTCGTATCCTTGCCGATGTCACGTGCAGTCTTTGCAGCACGGTGCTTGATGATGAAACTTCCGAAGCCGCGAAGATAGACATTCTCTTTCTTGTCGAGCATGCAACGCTTGACGGTCTCCATGAAGCTTTCTATGACGACTGCAACTTCTTTCTTCTGCAAGCCTGTCTGTTCAGTGATTTCACTGATGATATCTGCTTTTGTCATTTTAGTAAATATCTTATGTTTATATCTTGTTAATTCACAAAGCCTTTTCGGGGATGCAAAATTACTAATTTCTATCGTTATAAAGAAATTTATTTGCTGTTTTTTCTTCGTTACCTCCCAAAAAACAGATATTTGCATGCCAGGCAGTGGCGTTGAAAGACTTCGGCGCAAGCATAAAGATATGGCGGCATGTTGACATCATGATTGTGGCATACTTTACATTATACTTTATAATAAAGGGTATCACCGCATTCTTTACATTAGATGGATGGCAGGTTGTCTTCAAGCTTCTTTTGGATTATTTTCCGCAGGATTTTCCCCCGCCTTGTCTGATGAGCGATGTCGTCGCGTATTTCGTTGAGCTCATTGAAGAGCTCTGCGGCGGCAGTCTGAATGGCATTTGGTTTACGCATGTCACGGTTGCCGTCTGGGTTGACGACAATCTTGATACCTTTCTCCATGATATGTACGTCAATGTCTGGACCGGTCATTACCGGTTCACCATCGTAGTGGATGGGGCCTGGCCCTGAACGGTGGATGTGCAGGTGCTTGGTACGGAATGACCGTATGCGCGAACTCTTGTCCAGAGTCTTGCTGAACATGTCGATGGCAATCTGTGGGGCTTCCAGTATGTCAAAGGGCTCCATGATGACTACATCCATCAGTCCGTCACTCATGCGTGCTTTGGGGGCAATGTAGGCGTTGTTGCCGTATTGCGAGGCATTGGCTATAGAGATGAGAAAAGCTTTGTAACGTTTCGACTCTTCCTCGGTCTCCAGCTCGTAGGTCTCCGGCTTATAGCTCAGTCCCTTCTCGAGTATTTGCTGCACATAGGTGATAGGCCCTCGTTTACCGGCCTCGGCGAATTTGAAACTGATGAAGGCATCGAAGCCCATGCCGCAAGTGCAGAAAAAGTCATGGTCGTTGATGACGCCATAGTCAAGATCTTGGATCTCGTACTGGTTGATGATCTCAATACTTTTCTTCACGTTCAGTGGAATGAGCAGGTGACGCGCCAGCCCATTGCCCGATCCGCAAGGGATGATGGCCATTGCCGTGTTGGTGTGGGTCAGGCCACGTCCTACCTCGTTGACCGTTCCGTCACCGCCGATGGCCACCACGATGTCGTAGCCATCTTCAGCGGCCTGCCTTGCCAACTCAGTGGCATGACCAGGATGCTCGGTCTTGCGAATGGTGTAGTCGAACCTACTCTTGTCCAAGTACTTCTCAATCCCATCGGGTACGCCAGCCTTGCTGACAGTGCCGGAAATGGGATTAATAATGAAAAGAATTTTCTGTTTCATACTCGCTTCTATTGTGTTGCAAAATTAATTGGTTTTCTCCAAATTTGGTGCCCGTCATGGTTATTTTTTATATTTTAATTGTTTTCTTCTTGATTTTGTTCTTGAAATAAGTTCTTTTTTGTAACTTTGCAACCTATAAGAATTAAAGGTAGTACATCTACACCTATTTAAAATGGGACAGTTAACAGAAAGATACAAGAACTATCGTGTACCACAGAAGTACATGGAAGAAGGTGTTTATCCCTATTTTAGGGAGATCACCAGCAAACAAGGCCCTGAAGTTGTTATGGGCGGCCGTAAGATATTAATGTTTGGTAGCAATGCCTATACAGGACTTACTGGCGACCAGCGCATCATCGATGCAGGCAAGGCGGCCCTTGACAAGTATGGTTCAGGATGTGCAGGAAGTCGTTTCCTCAATGGTACACTTGATATTCATGTGCAGTTGGAGAAGGAATTGGCTGCTTATGAGCATAAGGACGCTGCTCTTTGCTTCTCGACGGGCTTTACTGTCAATTCAGGCGTTATCCCTGCTATTGTTGGCCGTGGCGATTACCTCATCTGTGACGACCGTGACCATGCTTCTATCGTTGATGGCCGCCGTCTGAGTTTCGCTACTCAGCTGCACTATAAGCACAACGATATGGAGGACTTGGAGCGCGTGCTGAAACGTCTGCCTCATGAGGCTATCAAGCTCATCGTGGTTGATGGTGTCTTCTCAATGGAGGGCGATTTGGCTAAGTTGCCGGAGATAGTTGAGCTCAAGCATAAGTACAATTGCTCTATCATGGTTGACGAAGCCCATGGCTTGGGCGTGTTTGGTGATCAGGGTCGTGGCGTGTGCCATCATTTTGGTCTTCAAGACGATATCGACCTCATCATGGGTACGTTCTCCAAGAGTCTTGCCTCAATCGGAGGTTTTATTGCTTCCGACTGGGATACCATCAACTACCTGCGTCACACCTCCCGCACCTACATTTTCTCGGCCAGTGACACGCCTGCTGCCACGGCATGCGCCCTTGAGGCTCTTCATATCATCCAGAATGAGCCGGAGCGTCGCCAAGCCCTGTGGGATGTCACCAACTATGCGCTGAAGCGCTTCCGTGAGGAGGGCTTCGAGATTGGCGAGACCGAGAGCCCTATCATCCCGCTGTATGTGCGTGATGACACCAAGACGTTCCTGGTGACCAAGCTTGCATTTGATGCGGGTGTGTTCATCAATCCCGTCATTCCTCCTGCTTGTGCACCACAGGATACACTCGTTCGCTTTGCCCTGATGGCTACCCATACCAAGGAGCAGGTGGAGCGTGGTGTGATGGCTCTGAAGAAGATCTTCGTGGAGCAAGGCATCATCAAATAAGCCAATTTTACTACATTAAAAAGATAGAAGGGGACTGTGCTGAAGTCAAAGACGACTTTAGCGCAGTCCCTTTCGCTGTTTATAGACGCGGCTCTGTTTCGATATGCATGGCTGGATACAACGTATCGTTTTATGATTTATTATTATTCCGACGTAGTGGAATATCATGCAAATTACTTAATTTTGTGAGCATGAAGCTCACAGAACACAAAAAACTGAATGATTATTGTCGCTGGGTGGTCATGATAGTCCTTCTTCTGCTGTCAGTGCAGGGATGGGGCAAGACATGGTCGGCTGAGGATGTGCCCATGGTTCATTTGCAAGACCGGATGCGTTATGTGTGCGATCCAGAGGGACTGATGGCGCAGTCTGCCCGTGATTCAGCCGACTATTATCTTCATCGGTTAGAGAAGGAGTGTGGCGTACAGTCGGTGTTTGTCGTCGTCGGCAGGGTGAAGAACGCTGATTGCTTTCGTATGGCGCAGGACATTGGCAATCGTTATGGTGTGGGCAACAAAGATACACGTCGCGGTCTTGTGGTCGTGATTGCTGTTGACGACCATAAGTACTTCATTGCCCCTGGCAAAGGTCTAGAGGGTGATCTTACCGATTTGGACTGTGATGACATTGCCCGTGCTTGCATTGTGAAAAACATGCGTGCCAATGATGTCAATGCAGCGGTGGCGACTACGGCCAAGGCCGTTTTCAGTAAACTCAAGACTGGTTCCACAGGCATCCAAAAAACTGATGATGAGGAGGATGAACCCATGTGGTTTATTGTGATGGTCCTGGTTGGTTGCTTCGCACTGAGCTATCTATTGTATCGTGTTTTCTTCCGTCATCGCGGAGGGGGACGCAACAACCGTCATGACAACGATGATCTGTTTCCGCCCTTTATCTTCTTTGGTGGTGGAGGCTCCGGCGGCACCTCTGGTGATTCTATCGGCGGCAGCTTTGGCGGTGGCAGCTTTGGCGGTGGCGGGTCAGGCGGCAGTTGGTAATATATAATAAGGTGTAATCAATAATTTTATCCATTTATGAAGAAATCGAATATTATCCTACTTGTAGTAGTTGGTATTGTTGTTGTACTGGGCTTATGGCTTTGGAGGGCCTACAATGGTATGGTCGATCAGCAGGAGTCGGCCACGACGGCCTTTGCCAATGTGCAGGCTACCTATCAGCGTCGTGCTGACCTCATTCCTAATCTCACGCGTACCGTGCAGGCTTATGCCAAGCACGAGAAGTCCACCTTCACGGAGGTGACTAAGGCGCGCGCGTCTGTATCGCAAATTCACTTGGATGCTTCTACTGCTACTCCTGAGCAAATCAAGAAGTTTGACCAGGCACAGGGTCAGCTGTCGCAGGCGCTTGGCAAGCTCATGCTGGTGGCTGAGCGTTATCCGGAGTTGAAGGCCAATGAGAACTTCCACGATCTTCAGATTCAGTTGGAGGGTACGGAGAACCGCATCAATGAGGCTCGTCAGAAATATAATGAGACGGTACAATCGTACAACCTTGCTATACGTCGTTTCCCCAATGTGCTGATTGCCGGTTCCTTTGGCTTCACACCCATGCAGAAGTTTGAAGCATCGAGCAGCGCTCAGTCAGCGCCAACCGTTAATTTCGACAACGATATCTAAGAATAGTCTGTTTACAAATTAATATGGGGCATAGACACTTATGTCAATGCCCCATAATATTACCCTCATGGAGTTGCGTATAGGGTGTGGGATAATCTTTTCCCTGTCATCACTCATCTACAGCTTACTCAATTTTCTTACATTAATCAAACTCTTGTAGGGTCGCACTTTTCAATATAATCTAACTTCTGAAACTTGAATAATTTATACCAATAGGGTATAGCCAATCTCAATGAATGAAGAGCTTCACGGCAGAGGTGGCACCGTGATCATGAGCTTCCAAGATGTAAAGTCCCTTGGTGAGGCCCGATGGAATGTTGAAACTGCCATCTTTTAAGAAGCTTTGGGCCTTGACTATGCGACCGTCAGCAGCATGCAGACGCACTTGCAACATGGCCTTGCAGACACCTTCGAAGTGGAGTGGCAGCATGCTCCCCGCACGAACATCGGTGCAGTCAGCCGATATCTTAAACTTAGAACCGCCGTCAGGTGTTGTCACCTTTTGAATACCTGTATAGGCATCCTTGTCGAAGGTCTTGTCGTTGATGACATACGTGTAATGATACCAACGATAGGATGGGCTGGCGGGCTGGTAGACATTGTCCTTCATCTGAAGGCGATAGTCGTAGTGGCACTTGCGCTGCTCCTCGCCTGTGTAGATATAATCGGTATTGACGACGACTGCAAATACGACATCGTTGGCCGGCTGGTCGTTGAGTACCATGGCCACATCTCCTTCGCCAGAACACGGCTTGGAATAATAGATGCGTCCACGCTTTGAGCGGTAACAGAGCTGGCACTCCATATTTGGGCCCTTGGGTAAGAAATGGATGCGTATCGTGTCTCCTTTGACGTAATTGACATGAAGCGGAATCTGGTTGGCACCGCTCCATCCCGGACAGGTGCGGGCTTCCGGTTTCCACCACCGAGCAGAGTCGACAGCGTCGCAAGCATACATATTGACGTAAGGTGTGGCCTTCCACTCTTCCACTTCCTGCATATAAGGCGACCACTCCTGTTTGATGGAGAGTTGCCAGTTGTTGTCGAGGAGGGCTCGGCTTGCGTTCGACCATTTGCCCAAGTCGATGGTGGCTTGCTTCACACGGAACTCACGCACAAGCTGACGTGTCTGCGCGTCGCCCAGTGTGTCGGCGATGCCTGAGAGTACGCGATCTTTGCAGTAACGCCATATCCATGGCAATGTGTTTTGAGAGAAGCGGACGGTCAGGAAATGAGCGAAGAGCTCGCTGTACTGCACGCCACCAAGCAGGTTGCGCCAGGTGCAGATTCGCTGGCCATCGCTGCGGAAGAGGTTCACGCCCTCAGCGCTCGGTCCTCCGAAAGATCCGTCGAGCAACCAACCCGAATAGCATTCTATTGGCATGAACGGTGCAATCATCGTTCCGGCCGAAAGAAATCCCATGCTCGTGGGCGTTACGTTGGGCGTCTTGCTCAGTTCGGCATCGGCCTGCATAGAGGTGTTGCCCGACTCCTGGAACCAAGCAGAGTTCTTGCAACCCTCGAGGTCGGCAAAGACGGCATGGATGCCTTCGTGGACACAAGCGTTCTGCTGTGCCGTCTGGTCATTGACAGCTGCGTTGTGGTAGGAATCGTAAGTGAAATCAGGGTCGAAGCAAGCGACGGGGTAGTAGCTCAGGTTCACCATTGGCCAGTTCTCACCGTTGTACCATGTAGCACTTTGCCATCCGCCAAGTGCAGTAGAGTCGGCTGGGTCGGAATAGAGGCCACTGCCATAGAGATAGACCGTGCTGTAATAGCCACGGCGGGCACGCTTGTCGGGTAGCCAGCCGAGAGAATCGCGGAAATAGCCGAAGTCGTTGTTCATCTTGTCGAGCAAGCCCTCGATGGCCTCATCCGTCACGTATTTGTTACGTTTTGGTCCCCAGGCAAAAGCCCACCAGCCTTTGACTTTCATACCTACCTGTCCATTGTTCTCAGGCAGGAACTTCGTGGGTGCTGGCACGCCATTGGGATAGTCGTAGCGATAGTTGTAATCCAGCTTGCTGCTGTAAGGCTTCCACGTGAAGGGCTCAGCTGGATCGGCATTGCAATAGCCGATAATGCGCACCTCTTTGATGCCACAGGCTGCTCTGCTTTTCATATAGATGCGGATGCGGCTGGTGGTGAGAGCGACAGTGAGCGTGGAGAGGTTAGAACCAGTAGGCAGGGCTGCAGCCTGCTTCCAGGTTGACGACGTTGCGTCCCAATATTCCACGCGTGCCGATGTGGGCAACAGTATATTGGGACTGCTCTCCGCCCAATAGACGGAGATGGTTTGCGCGAAGCACTTATAGTCCCATGCAAACTCTACATATTGCTCTTTGCCCAGACTCTCGTCGCCTGTATAACTGCTCCAATAGGCGGACCGGTTGTTGTCGGCAAGTCGGGAAGCTTGGGCGCTGTTGGCCGAAGCTAAAAGAGAGGCAGCCTTCAAGGCGATGTTGCTCAGGCTCTCAGCCTTGACTACGCAAGCCAACAACAGCAGCAATCCAACTAATATATTTCTTCTCATAATCAGAATTTTAGAGGACAGGTTGAAAAACAAGCCCCTAAGACAGGCATGTCCCAGGGGCTTTGGATGAATGTTACACGATTAGTGTTCAGAAAACAATAACATAGAAGCTATCACTTGACGATAAACTTCTTACCATTCATGATATACACACCCTTGACAGGACGGACCACGCGGCGACCGTTGAGGTCATAGATCTTTCCGTTGGCGATGGTCTCTGCCTTGATGGTATCAATACCAGTGATGATTGCCTGGTATGCGGCGGGATCCATGAAGGTAAGGCTGATGACATAGCGCTTCACGGCACCGTCAGTACCAGTCTTGTCGAAACATACGGTAGCAGGGATGTTGAAGGTCTCGGCAATCTCAGCGTTGCAGTAAGTAGTGATGTTGGCGCTGTCGCCATCAGCTGCGAAGTTGATACCGATGTTGCCACCCTCTGTCTGTGCATATCCATTGTTGTCGAAGGTAATGCCATTACCAACGGGATCAACAGCATCAGTGTAGGTTCCGTCCTGCTTCAGACCGCGGAATGTGCCAGAGGTCAGCAGTTCGTCAACAGAGCCATAGCCCAGTGCATTGGCAACGGTCTTAAGACCAACCTTGACAGTAGCGTCATCGAAACTGACGGGAAGCTTGACAGACATGCTGCCCACCTCGGAAATCTGAGCAAGGGTCTGCACAATCTGGAAGTTGACATTGACCGTCAGCATTTTTCCTGTTTCCTCATTGACGAGGAAGTACTGGCCATTGTAGGAATCGCCAACCTTCGTGTTGCCTGGGAACTGAATGCAGCGGAAGGTGCCCTTGGTGCCATCGCTGGCATAGACGATACCCCAGACGCAAGACTTAGCACCCCATGTGCCTCTGTGTCCATCAGCGGTCACCCAGAAGCCCGGGTTAGGTGTGCAAGTGTATGACTTGGTGTAGACGGGTTTGCCCGTTGCGACGAGAGAGTCCTGCTCGAGTGCATAGAGCACCGGCTCGGTAGTACCGATGAGGTCATTGACCTCTGAGATGTTGACAGAAGCGGTAGTGCCAGTGTTGTTGGCGTCAGAGAAGTTGTAGCTGTTGTCCAGCAGCTGCTGGATAATCAGGTTGCGTGTAGCCACGCTCTCAAACTTATTCTGGTCTACTTCAGATCCCTTGATGATATAGAAGTTCACATGGACGCTGTAGTACTTGCTGTCCTTCACGAGATAGAGCACGGTGCGAGCGGTATCGCCGGCAGCGAGTGCATTGGGGTACTGACCAGCATGCATGGCTGAATAGTTGTTGGCAGCATCAGGCTCGATGAAGAAGGCTGCGGAGGCACCATAAGAAACGATGGTACCATTCTTGGTCAACCAGTAGCCGCCATTGTTGGCTGTGGCGTTGGAAGAGAGACTGCCATTGGCGTCGATAGCCTGAAGGCTGAGGTCGGATGCCGTAGTGCCGAGGGCAGCGGCAATCGTATTGGTGTTGAGCGTGAATTTCACCGTCGAATAGTCAGTTGTCGGAACCTGTGACAGCTCGATGAGGGTGTCACCGACAGCCGTCATGTCATCGAGTCCATGATAAGGAGCTTCAATGATGTTGATGTTGTAACGCACGCGATAAGCCTTGTCTCCATAGACGAGATAGACGTCGGAGTAAACCTTGTTGCCGACCTTGAGCGAGCCGGGATACTGTCCGATGTTCACCGCCAGAGTGGTATCGGCTGCCGCATAAGTGGGATTCTGCACATAGAACACGTCGGCTTTGTCATAAGGAGCATTGCCGCAGGCCGCAAGCGTGTCGCCACTGGCATCGAGTGCACGGCGCACCCATCCGTCATTGGTCTTGATCTTCACAATACTGTCGGACATCATGCCGTAGGTGAGGTCGAGCTTCGGCTGATAGGCCATGCTGCTTGCTACAGAGGCGAAATCAGACTGTGACAGTCCGAGCAACTCTGGAACACCTTTCATGCTGACTTTGACGGCGTCGGCGTCATAACCTGAGCGCGGATACATCTCATGAGTGATCTCCTGCGAACCGACGATGTTCAACTTGGAAATCAACGGTTGTACTTCAGGAAGGGTAGGAACATAGACCCTCAGTGTGACATCGAACGTTGCCTGCTTGCCACCATAGTAGAGGGCTACCTTGGTTGAAACGGTGTCAGAGGCGGTGAAATGGTTAGGCATCTGACCGACGTAGACGACATACTCGTCTTTGGTCACATTCCAACTGTTGCCCACATACCAGGCAGCGCCATCGTAGGCATGCACCTGACCGTCTTCGTCCATCCAGAACTCACCGTAGTTGCCGGTGTAGTTGTACTGAGTGGCACCATCCTTGCCGATCAAGGCGAACATCTTGCTGGCATCGTCGGTTGGTGCTTTGGTAGCCCAATCGTCGAGCGCCTTGGCGAGGGTGGCCGTGTCGGTGCCCAATGTCGTGGCGACATCTGTCAGCTTAAACTTGATTTGGGCTTGAGAGTAGTCGGTGGTCGGTCCTTGCGTCACTTCCCCCGAGAACTGAGCAAATGCGTTGGTGCCGACAAAGAGCAGCATCATGCAAAGTGCCCACTTGAGTGTTAGCGTAAACTTTTTCATTGTACTTAAGTTTTAGTAGATAAACTATCTTTTTGTTCTGTGATTCTATTTAGGTGGGAGCGGTGCTCTCAAAATGTATGCTTCATGCTGTTTCAACACTTGCAAATATAGGCAAATAAATGACTTGTTAATAGAATTATCGTCTATAATTATCCCTCTTGGACGGAATTGACAGCAATTTGGACAATTGTTTTGTTTGTGGCTGGCCATATAAGGAGTACTGGCTCTTTGATTAATACTCTTGGAAGATGCTTGGGTATTCGGAGAGAAGATATCGTGGCATCGTACTGTAATAACGGAGGTGCACTTGAGAGTTACCATAGAATTGACTTTGCCTAAGTGGAATTGAACGCAGTTGTGCTCTGCACTGGATATTGTCAATTTCATTCATGTGTAATTAACATTGTGGAGGCCATCTTTTTAAACGAGGTCGTCCATGACTCCAAATAACGCTATTTTCGACCACTCTGGCAACTTGTTGGTTGTCAGATAGTTGCGTTGCCTGGAGATTAAAATCAATGAAATTGTTCTCTAAAAGTGCTGATAAATAGTCGGAGTTACGCCGTAATCGCACTGACATTTCGGCGTAACGCCGTCTTCGTTTCGGCGAAATGGCGTCTTCGTTTCGGCGAAACTCCGACTTCGTTTCGGCGAAATGGCGACGCGCTCTCGGTTTGGGGGAAATTTCTTTACGATATTAGACAATTTCCTTCTCAAAATGACGCTTTTCCCATATCAACGCTTTGTAAACTTATTTCTGAATATATTAATGACTATGAATAAATGTTATCACCTTTTCAAGGTAATGATTTTTCTCAGGGTGATAGTTTGGGAGCATACACAAAAAAAGACAGCGCAGTCACCGGTAGGTGTAACTGCGCTGTCTTTTTCGTAGTACAAGTCGTTTAGTCTATCTTATAGAGATATGGCAGCTGATCGTCTGTAGATTCCTTCTCATCCCATGGACACTGACGGTAGACCATGGGCGAGCCTTGGACGACGACTAACAGCCGGCGCACCCCAGAGGGCACGGTGAAGGAAAGCTCTGATTCCTGGTTGGCGGCATTGACGAAGCGCGACGGGCCATAGACGCGGGAACCGTCGTTCATGTAAGCCACGAATCCATATGCCCAACCTTCATTGCCGGCAAGGTCGGTGGTGTTGAAATGATTGACCGTGGCCACGGTTTTGCCATCACCGTCTACCTGCTTGCCGGGGTCGGTGCTTACAAGCGGCGAACCGACAGGAAGGCCTTTGAAATGGAACGTGACAGGTGAGCCGGCCTTGAAGTTGTTGACCTTAATCACATTGAAGCCGGTTGGTTGGGGGCAGGAGCTATAAGCGACGCAGTGCCAGCCCGCGGTGGTGTCACATGTTGCCACCGTGTAGCGGTCAATGGTAGAGGCGCCTACATAAGCTCGGATACGGTTGTAGTCGAAAGTTGCCGTCTTGCGCGCATAGTCGAATAGAACCGTACGCAGCGAGTCGTAATTGTTGCCCAGATAGATACGCATGAAGGCCTGGTTGGCATCCTCTGGATAGACACTCTTGTTCCATATCTGTCCCAGGGCATCGTTGCCATAATACTGCAACCAATAGTACTGCTCGAAGTAGGAGGCGTAGCGCTGCCATTCATGTTCGAAATGACGATGGCAGTTGGCCAGCCAAACGGAGAAGTTGTAGGACGTGATGGCCTCGGAGGGATAGTCTTGGAACGACTGGAACTGTGCGCATTGCTCCCAGAAGCCACAGCCTCCGTTGGACTTGGGATAGCCGTAACGGAAGTTGGAATGGAAGTTGTCGCTACCTCCGTTGAGGATTCGGTCGCAATAGCCCTGATACTGGAAGCAGTGACCAATCTCATGACCGATGGTAGAGCCCACGGGATGGCAGGTAGAAGGATTGACCCACAGGGTGCCAATCACATTGTCAAAACCGGAGCCCACTGCCAGCCAGTCGGTCTGATAGAGCAGATAGATGCCCATCTTGTAATGGTCGAGCTGGCTTCGTCCGCCTCCGGTGGTCACCATCTTCAAAGAGTCGACATTGCGCGTGTAGAACATCTCAGCCTTGCGAAGCAGATCGTCTACGTCGACGCGCAAGTTGGCGCTGACGCTGGGACTGTTGGGGTTGTCGCCAAACTTCGAATCCCAATAGACGACAAAGTGCTCCGACTCCTTGCTATGCTTGAAGCACCAGCGGGAGTTGGGATTCATGTAGTCATTGTTGTAGTTGTTGTCTGAGACGTTGGTCTTCCACAGGATGCGACTGGGATCCCCTATGACCAGTGAGCAGGAGTCGGAAGAGAACATGCCCGTCAGTCGATAGTCCTGATAGCCCCGGCTGTAACGGGACGAGTAGCGGCGAAGAACAGGCAGGGTCGTACCGCGCCCCAGCAACTCAACCGAATCGAGTCCTTCCATAGAAAAGAGGAACCGATTGTCCTTAAACCGATTCTGATATTTCACCCAAAGAGAATCCTGGGCGAAGGCCGTCATGGCAATAAATGCCATGAAGACGGTAAGTAAGAGTGGTTTGCGAATCATAGAATGTATGCTGTTTATTTCACGATGTCTTCTTTTCATCTATTTGATGATGAGTTTCTGGCCATTGACGATGTAGATGCCCTTGGGCAGGGCAGGTATGTGCTTCAGGCCCGTACCTATCAATTTGCCACTAATGGAATAGACCGTGAAGGTAGTGGCATGGTCATTGTCATTGTGGATGGTCTTGATGCCTGTTGGCAAGGCAATCTTGGTGGCATGGAACTTGATTTCCTTGATACGGGAGAAGAGGATGGACCGGTGGGGACTGACCAGTTGCAGGCGCTTCTCAGAAGGGTAGATCATAGGGCCGTGTTCGTCCGACTGATACTCAGGCAGCACTGTCTCAATGGGAGAGCCCGTCTTGGTGACCACCGTGATGGCGATGCGGCCTACCGAGTCGGTGGCTTCCGTGGTGGCTTGTGTTTGCGCAGAGCAATTTGCGGCAAACAACAGAGAAATCATTATTGTTGATAATCGCATCATAATTGTATTGATCTTATTGCTATATTAAAATCCGATTTTACCATTGTGGCTATAATGGAGATACCAGTTGGCAGGCTGCATGAGGTCTACAGAAATGAGCGCCCGCATCTCGGCCGCCTTGTCAGCACCGCGTCGGTTGTACACTCTATTGGCGAGATAAGATGGATCGTTACGGCGCAGAGCCACGCGCATGAGGTCGTAGAAGCGCTGTCCTTCGAACGCAAATTCCAAGGCATCCTCGTCGATGATGAGGTCTTCAACTTTTTCTATCTCATAATTGAGTGTGTCGGCAGCCGCCATGGTTGCCGGAGCTGCGGGGTAGAGGTAATGGTTGTTGAGCTCTGTCCAACCGCTGCCATGCGAATGGATGCCGATAGTATTCTCATTGGCGCGTTGCATGGTGGTGCGCAGGATATATCGGCTGGAAGGAAAATCAAATCTTTCCAACCAAGCCTTGTCGTTGGGATAATAAGGCATGATGCTGTCACGCAGCACATCATTATTGATGCCAGTCTTCAGAATCTGGAAGGCGAAGCGTGGGAAACCGGCCCGGTTCAGCGCCTCGGCCATGTGCAGGTAGACCATCGTGCGGCGGTAGAGGTAAACAGAGCCCAAATGATATTTTGACATTAAAATTACACTTTCCCTTCCCTGGTCACTAAAGACTACGTGCTTCTGGTAAACGCCCGAGAAACGGAGGTCACCCGTCCGGTTGTCATCCAGGCCTTTGGGAGCATAGACAACGTTGCCGCTGGAAGTCAGCTGACAATAATCCTGCGCAGCAGAGAGGTCGGATATAGCCTGAGAGGGAATGATGGATGCCTTATAGTTGTTGGTATTATCAGCATTGTAAAGCGATTGGAGATGGCAGTAGCCGGCGCTTGCCGCATTTGTCTCACTGGGAATCATCGTCATGGTTTCACCTGTAGCACTATAGTTATAAGCTGTAGCACCAAAACAGGTACTTGACCACTGATGGTAGGAAGACACCCACATCGAGCCGCTGACCTCCATCCATTTGTCGCTGTTGTCGCTGATGGGATATTCGCTGTTGGAGCCATTGCGCGTGCTGATATATTTGTAGTAGCATAGCGCAGCGTCACGATAGTGCCCGCCCCAAAGATTCAGCTCGCCTTCGAGGAAATAGATAGGGATGAAGAAGAGACGTGAGTCGTAACCGCCTACCGAACCATAGTTGGGCGATTCCACTTGTTCCAATCCTTTGAGGTCGTCGAGGAAATAGTCACAGATTTCCTGAATGCCCTTGCGCGGATAGTCTTGGCGAAGTGACTCTGTGCGGTTGTCAATATAATCGGTTACGAAAGGCACGCTGCCGTAGTTGAGTGCCAGTTGCAGATAGGCCCAGGCACGAAACGACTTCATGGCTGCATACTCCTTGAGGAAAATGCGCTCGTTCCGGCTGTTGCGCATGGCAGTATCGGCATGCGCAATGAAGTAATTGCAGTTGTTGATGACGGCATAGTACTCGGCCGGCGAGTTGTAGGCATTGCTGTCGTTGATATTGAAGAGTGCAAGGTTGCGTATGTCAGCGGACGTATTGGTGTTGACGTCCACGAGGTCGCCCCGCATCTCGCCCAGGAGTACCGTGCGGTCGGCCAGTTGCTGCATCTTGCTGACAACACCGATTACGCTGTACAACGTGTCATCGGCATTTTCAAGATGATCTTTGTCAGAAAAGATGACGCGGTCGGAATCCTGATCAAGAAAGTCGGAGCACGAAGACAGCGACAGGGCGAGACAGGAGAGCAGCATCAATCCCAATCCATAGCTCATCAGTCGGCAGAGGCCGGACTGACGGAAATATCTGTTAGTGTTCGTATCCATATGATTTCGAATGTATTTGTTATTGTAGGCTTCAACTAGAGGTTAATCTTTACACCAGCCACAAAGCTTCGGCTCTGTGGCAACTGACCGGCATCAATGCCCTGACCAATCACGGAGGAGGTGACGGCGAACTCAGGATCGGATCCTAAGTATTTGGTCAGCGTGAAGACGTTGTTGGCTTGTACCCAGAACTCCATGCCCTGCAAATAAGAGGTGTGGACGGGCAACGTATAGCTAAGGGTGACAGTCTTCAAGCGGAAGTAGCTGCCATCTTCAATCCATCGGTCGGAGAAGCGACTGTTGCCCATGGGGTCTTGGAAGCTCACGCGCGGCATGGATGTCTGGTCACCCTCGCTCTGCCAGCGTTGCAACATGGCCGTGGTCTGGTTGATGAAGCGGCTGCCGCTTTCAAGCTGCTGGCGCTGGTAGTTGAACACGTCGTTGCCAAGACAATAGTTGAAGTTTGCGTCCAGCCGGAAGCGCTTGTAGCTCAGCGAGGTGAAGACATTGCCATAAGCCTTAGGATTAGGATCGCCGATGAAGGTACGGTCGGCATCGGTAATCTGGTGGTCACCATTAAGGTCGACGAAGTGCATGTCACCAGCTGAGAAGTAGTTATGGTCTATGCCGTTGGCACCTACGATGTAGAGCCCCGCCTTCTTTGCCTCAGCGGTTGTGGCGAAGACACCTTCCGTCTTGTAACCATAGAAGCGGTTGGCGGCTCCTCCTATCTGACTGCGGATGGTTGCGCCGTAGACGGTGTTGTCAATAGAGTTCTGTCCCTCAGGCAGTGCTGTCAGCTCGTTCTTATAATGGCCGACGCTTACGCCGAGTTCCCATTGCCAGTCTTTTGTCACGATGGCTTTGCCAGAGAGCGTGACATCGAAGCCTTGGTTCTTCATCTTACCGCCGTTGCTCCAGTTGCGCTTCAGGCCTGACAGCCAGCCCAGCGACTGATAGGTCAGGAGGTTGGAGATGTGGCTGTTGAAATAGTTGGCACGGAGGTTGAGTCTGTTGGACAGGAAGTTCGCCTCGATACCTACATTAAAGCGGCGGGTCGTCTCCCATTGCAGCTCGTTGTTGCCGATATTCTCAAACGACAAGCCCGAGACATCAGACAGGAACTGCTTGCCTGCGAAATAGCTTCGGGCTGCATAGGGGTCGATGTCGTCATTGCCGGAGACATCATATCCGGCGGAGAGCTTAAGATAGTTGAGCCATCGTGTGGGCGTGAACCAAGGTTCGTTGCTGACCAGCCATCCAGCCTGCACGCCATAGAACAAGCCCCAAGGAGCAGAGAACGCACGGACGGCATCGGCTGCATCGTGACCGAAGCGGGAAGAGGTTTCGGCTGTGAGGTTGAGTTGTGCGTAGTAGCGTTGCAGGTAATTGTAGTTGACCTGTGCATACCACGCCCAACTGTCCCAACTCTCGTCAGCTCCGGCAGCCTGGGCGTTCTGCAGGGATGAGCTGATGAATGGAGTCTTATCATTACCTGTATTGTAACCCAACTGCGTGTTGAGCGAGTAGCTTTCCCAAATAATGCGTGCACCGCCAAATGCCTGCAGGTCGTGGGCACCATAACGGTTGGCCCAGTCGAGCCGGAGGTCGCTGAACACGGAGTTTTGCTTGGATGCCAACGAGCGTACTTCATTTTCCCTATTGACGCCCAGCGCCGAGACGTAATAGCTTGGCACGCCATTGAGAGGAATGTAGTACTTCTCATTGGTATTCACAAGGTTGTAAGCGAAATGCTCGCTCAGCGTCAGGTGGCTGTTGAACTTATACTTTGGAGTGACCGACAGCGAGACCATTGAGTTTTGGAAATGGTTTTTGTTATTTCCATCACCATAGATATTGATGGCAACGGGGTTGGCCAGCTTATAGTTGTATTTGTCATACAGGGCCAAAGCCTCGTCAAGGTAGGTCTCATCATTGATGTCGATGAAACTGTTGGAGAGCACACCCTCGGAGTATGCGTAAGGGCTCAGCATAGGGCTCTTGGCGTAAGCGAGGAACGAAGGCGATGATGGTGTACCCTCGGTATAGTTGAGCGGGGCGCCGTCGTTGCGCAGGTTGCGTCTCTGATTGTCAAAGGAGGCGTCGAAGCGCAAAGAGAAAGCAGTGGAAAGCGCAATGTCGGTATTGAACCGGATGTTCAGACGGTTCATGCCGTTATACTTCAGCGTGCTCTGCTGGTTGACGTAACCCAAAGAGAGGTTGTAGTTGGCCACATCGTCGCCACCTTCCACATTCACTGAATAGTTCTGTGTGAAGGCTGTACGGTAAACCAAGTCCTTCCAGTCGGTATTGTTGTGATACTGTGGATAGTAGTAATAAGTAGGATCCTCATTAAGGAACTTAAAGTCGGTGATGGACGTGTTGGTTGTGCCCAGCAAGTCGGACGCGTAGCTCTTAAACTGTGACGCATTCATCATGTCGATGAACTTCGGTTCCAAGGTCACGCCCCCGGATAGGCTGGCTGTGATGCGCGTTGCCATCGAGTGGTTGCGGCGGGTCTCAATGAGCAGTACGCCGTTGGCACCCTTGCTGCCATAGAGAGCCGTGCCATTGCGAAGCAACGTCACTTTCTCGATGTCAGTCACCGAGATGTTACTGAGAATGTCATTGTAGAATCCCGAGTGGAGCATCCCGCGTCCATATTGCTGGTCATAGATCACGCCATCTACAACAACCAGCGGCTGCGCATTGGTATTGAGCGAACTCAGGCCATTAGCCAGCATGATGCCTCCCAGCCCGGGCGTGCCATTGCGCAAGGTGGTGTGCATCTCTGCGCCAAGCTTCTTCTGTATTTCACTCTCTATGGAAACATCGTTGGAGTATTTGAAATTCTGTGCTGACGTTGTAGAGGTGAGGTTTACACCATCGTCATATTCACTGCTGAAACCAGTGGGGTAGAGGACAGCCGTTGGTTGCTCCTCTGCCTTACGAAGTCCCATCAGTGTGACATTCATCTCCGGTGACTTCAGCTGCAACATATTGGCAAATCGCGGCACTTCAATCTGATAGGTGCCATCGTCACCCGTCATACCGCTATAGCCTTCGACATCAGGCACACTGACCATCACACCGGCTAAGGGCTGGTGGCTTCTGCCGTCAATCACCTTGCCGCGGACGGTCCGGACAGGATATTTCTTTACCACCTTGGCAGCGCGCTTTGTCTCGCTTGCTGTTGCCTGGCTATCGTCTTGAGCCATGGTGGTCAGTGGACTCACCATAAGCAAGGACAAGGAAAAAAGAATATAATTTCTCATTTGATATTATTTCTGATTGTGGAAATGTGAACGGTCACGTGAGACTTCACTCCTCATGGGGCTTGACGATGATGCAGTCGATGTGCATATCCTGTGAGTAGGTTGATGTCTGATTACGCTGCACGTTGGACCATACTTGCAAGCGAGTGGGCGACTTGCTTAAGCCGTATGAGGTGACGGGGAACTTAAAGTCGCTGGCCACTTGTATGGTGTCTACCTTTGTGGGGTCATTGGTGAATATTTTGAGTCGTTTGGTCTGTTGCTTGCCGGCCTGATTGACATAGTAGAGAATACAGCGGAAACGACTTGGCAACAACTCATCGGCCGTGGCATTCTCATCGTAGGCGGTAACAGGTGCCGTCACCACATATATGTCGTAGCCAACGTTGGACAGCAGGTTGGGCAACGTGAAATAGACATTCGGCATCGGGTAGTGATTGGGATCAGTTGACGTGTTGGATGCCACAATGTCTACATATCCATTACCTGAGATCTTGCCATACCAAGGATTGGTGCTACTGACAGTTCTTGTGGTCAATGGGATGACAGCGTCGACGATGGAGTCCTGGGCACTGTAAGATTCCGCCTCCACCTTCACATCTTGTAAGAAAGTGTTGCGCTTGTCAATGGCATAATGGGTTGTCTTCAGCACGTTGCCATTGCTGCAAGTAATGTTGGTGGCACCGTCGAAGATGCCTCCCGAATTGAATGGATGGTAGAAGACATAGCCCGGAAGGAGTATGATTGATCCATGGCGCAGGGATTGAGCGGTCGTGGAGACTGCTGAGTCTCTGAAGGCCTTGTCAGGGTTGGCATTGCGATTGAAAAACGCTCCTCGGAGAATGGCCATGCGTGTGTTGGCATACTGCATGGAGTCGGACTTTGCGATGCTGTTCTGGTACACGAAATAATTAGAATACTCATTGACCAGCCTGCTCCATTCACTATTTGTGGGTGCCAGCATCCAATAGGTGCTGTCCTCAGCGTTGATCTGCCCTAACTGCTCGAACAGACTGTTTTGCAGTACCACTACGGAGTCAAGATAGGTGGTCTTGCCATTGACAATCTCTCCGGGAACACTGGCACTCTCCATGAACTGGTAGACGCTATAGCTCTTCAAAAAGGTGTATACACTGTCAAGGTCTTCATCCTTTCCCAGGTATTCATAGATATTGGGGAAATAGCTGATGCGTCCGGCCAACTGATAGAGTTCGCCATTGGCACAACTGATGCTTTTGTCAGTGAAGGCATTGCCATTGATGCCTCCGGCAGTCATGGGCTCATACTTGCCATTCATCATCACAATGGTGTCGTTGGAGAATTCTGACACGGAATGGCGATAAAGGGCAATGTGGTTTTGTACAACTTGGTGCACAACGGTATTGTCGTTGTCGCGTACACCTTTTCCTTTTTGTCGGTTGTACTCTCCGATGAGGCTGTCTGTCTCATGGTCGGTGAGCGTATTGTTGTCAAGGGCAAAGACCGTGTACGACTGGTTGCCGTTGAGATTCTTGTCGTAGCCGCAGGCCTTCAAGATGCGGGCGAAGTTGGATAGGTCGTGGTTGGCTTCTATGGTCTGCCATATAGACTGCGAACTGGTCTTTTCCGACTCATAATGATCGTTCCAGTCGTCACTGCAGGCCATCAGCATAGCACTCGCTAAAAAGGCAGCAGTCAGGCATCTGATGTATGTTGGAAGATTCTTCATTTTAGTATCTGCTTTATCCGTTTGATTGCTAATGTTCTGTTTTCATGATTTTATTTTCATGATGCGCTTCCCTTGTTTAGAGCATGTCCTCTATGGCTCCTTGGTCGGTCACGCCATAGACACTCTTGGGCACGAGCTCGAGATAATCGAACATAAACTCGTTGTCGTTACCTTTCTTTGTCGACACGCAACGCACGCGCAGGTAGTGGTTCTTGTTAGGATCGATATGTACCGTACAGAGCACCATGCGGATGGTGTTGGCCTGCGTAGCAAAGACCACACTGGTCGTGCTGCCTTGATTGAAGCGATAGCCACCCGCTGCACCACGGTAGTAGCCTTTGTTTTTCAGAACCTTCTGGTCGGTTGACAGTTGCTCAGAGCTCATAGTGGTATAATCGCTGACGAAACCGCTGCCAAGAATCGAAGGATCGGTAAGGGATTTGGTCATATCCAATGGAATGCCCTGTGGCTCACCATCGAAGTAGATCTGTGCAATGCCTCGCGTCGGTTCCTGTGCATAACCAAGACGTATCTGCCAGTCACCCTCGAATGGAACGGGCGGAATCTTGAACGTGATGTCGAAGTTGCCGAAGATATTCATCTCGTCACCTTCATAAGAATCGTAGTAATCGTGAGGACGTCGGTATACGAAGTAACCATTGACACTGACGTTCTTCAGATAGCCATTGGGGAAGTAATAGTTACGGCCATACTTTCCGGTCTCGTCATAATCAGGGTCCTGCACCTTCGGGTTGGTACCGTTCTGACGGATGTTCTCGGTCATGAGCTCAGGGAAGATCGTAGAGAAGTCCATACGGATGCGGCAGTTATCAACAATGTCCCGTGTCTGCGTGTTGAAGGCCAAGAGGTCGTTGACATAGAAGTAACGGCCATTGATGGCTGAGTTGCTGATGCCGCTCTCCACTGTCTGGGAGATTTGCGCACCGGGTATCGTGTATTCGTCGTCATAACGACGGTTGATATATCGTTCACCCAGCATGTTTCCACCTGCATAACGCAGCACTGTAAGCTTTTCTACCTTCAGCATGGTGTGCGGCAGCAAAGTCTCGTACCAGTCGACAGGATTCATCTGTGTCGTCAGGATGCCAATGTCATTACGTGGCGTCAACAGATTCCAGCCGATGACATCACGATTGAGGATGTGATAGGCAATGAGGCGGTTGAGCGGATTGCGGCGGTCAGTGCATTTGTCTATTGCATGATAATCGGCTGAGGCATCTTCTGGATAAACCTCATCATATATCTCACAAGCTTTTTTGTATAGCTGATCCACTGTAGTGATGCCATAACGAGCAGCCAACACAGAGTCCGTCGGGATGAAGAGCGTGAAGCCTTGTTTCTTCTCATCGGGAACCGTTGCTGTCTCCTTGTTGACATGAGAGACATAACGATAACGCGGATAGGCGCTGGCATCGTAGTTGGGATCCCTATACTGGTAGAGACTGTCTATCAGGTGGGTCTGCTTCAACGCTTCCACGAAAAGGCTGATGTGTGGATTCTCTTTCAGCACGTCGGGCAACATACTGCTGCTGGTTTTAAGCACCTTGTTGATAGGCTGCACGATGCCATTTTCCACAGAGTCGTCCTGTAGCTTAAAGATGACATGGGCACTACGGTTGAGGAACACCACGGCATTGCTGTCAGCATCCAGTCCATGAGTAATCTCAATGTATCGCTTGTTCATGTTTGCGGTAGTAAGCGTACCATCTGCCATGTCGGCGGTGGTAAAGATGTTGTCGACCAGATGGGTGCGGGCTAACGTATCGCAATCAGCATCGGTCATTTCGCTTACAGAGGTGAGGCCGTGCTCACTGAGATAGTTGTTCATGGCCTCATTGGTCGGAGCAAAGCAGGTGTAGTGCCCATAGGCAGAGAGCTGATGCATCAGACCAGCACGCTCGACGACCGAACAGAACTCGCTGTAGTCCTCATGGGTCTTCAGGTATTCACTCAGCATCTGTCCTGTGAAGGTGTAATAGTTTTCGTCAGAAGGGTCATCGCTGCACGATGTTGCCAGCAGACCCCCCATGGCAACTAATGCCATGGTGGCTCCGGCTACAAAGTGCTTCAGCGTTGTCCTCACCTTATTTATATATTCATTAGTCTTCATATTGCTTTATCTTTATCGTACTCAGGTATTGTTATCATCGTTCTTGTCCCACGTCATTTGGTCAAAGTCGATGAACCATTGTCCAAATCATTATACGCTGGATTCTGTTTCAGATATGGATTGACCTTGAGTTCCTCTTTGTTATATGGCCAGAACAAGGCATCCATCTTGGCAAGCTTGCTTTGCAGCACTGAGGCATTGTCGGAGCCTTTCTGCGTTACCTTGCTAATGAGATATTTGGTATTGCCGTCGCGCAAGCTCCTTCTTACCAGGTCGTACCATCGTTTGCCTTCGAACATCAATTCACGTTCGCGTTCGTCATAGACGAGGTTGAGCATTTGAGTTTTGCTGGCATAGGTAGTATAGTCAATGTCCGTATGAATGGTGTTGCAGTCGGAACGGCGGTTGATGGTGTTGACGATGCTGTAAGCTGCGCGGAGCAGAGAGTCCCTCAGATGCTTGTTGGCCGTAGCGTCATTTTCATCATCCGGAGCCATGCATACCAAAGCCTCGGCTTTCATGAGCATCACGTCGGTCAGGCGGTAGAGGATCCAGTTGGCAGTACAAAACGAACTGGAATAATGGCTGCCATAGGAAGCTTCGACATTGGTTCCCACAGGTTGGATGGAGATGCTGTTAGTAGCATATTTGGCAATGCCATAGCTGTTGCTACTGCTTTTCTCTATGCTTTCATAATAGCGGGCATCGTATTTGCTGAGGAAGACTTTAGGCTTGTCCAGCGTGATATCGCCAGATAGGAAGGTAGAAGGCTGGACCAGACCAGGATAGGTGGTACTGTTGCCATAAAAGGTAGAGACGGCCGTATTGTGGAGTGCCGACTCCGATTCCATATAGATGAGCTCGAAGATGCTCTCCCTGCTGTTGCCCATGCCAAAGATGTCCTCATAAGCTACTCCATAGGTGTTTCCCATGTTATTGCGTATGAGTGGGTAGCCATCAATCATTTCATCATCACTTGAGCTATATGTCTTGCTATTCAGCTCTTCCTGGTAAGCACGTGTCATGGCGTCGATGACGAGGTCGGCATACCTCACGCTTGCAGCATAGTCACCCTTCCATAGGTACATCTCGCAGAGCATGGCATGGATAGCATTCTGTGTGACACGCCCCACTTGGTAATATAACTTCGACTTAGGATAGGTGATCACGGCATTGTTCTGCACCGACTCCAAATCGTCGATGAGTGAATCGAGTACCTGGTTGAAGGGTGTGGCGGGCAAAGCCAGTTGTTGGTCGTCGCTCTCAAAAGCTGTCGTAGTATAAGGCACGTCACGGAAGCTGCGGATGAGATAGAAGTAGCAGAGGTCACGAATGGCCGATACCTCTGCAATCGTTGCCTTCATCTCGCTCTGTGAGAAGCTTGGGTCCAACTTGGCTACGTCTGGGGCTTTCTCCACCACCATGTTGCAGTCGTTGATGACCTTATAGAAACTGTTCCAAGTGGTATAGGCATTACTGCTATTGATATTCTCTTTGAGGATGTTGCTGAGTGAAGCATTGTCGGCAGCATTGGTGCCGGCCATGATATTCTCCGAACGGAACTCGCCCCATATCATCATACGTTCAATGCATTCCTGCTTCTGCAAACCAGAGTAACAGCCTGCTACGACATTGTCTACATCGCTCTTCTCTTTCCAGTACTTACGGCCGATGATGATGTCGGAGGGCTCCACGTCGAGGAAGTCGGAGCAGGAGCTCAACAGCATCAGACCGGTCAGCATGAAGATCAATGGGCGGACGATGGCACGGTTGAATGAATTTATAGGTGTCATAAGCTTTATTCTTTAAAGATTAAAAGTCAACAGTAATACCTAATGTATACGAACGGGCGCGCGGCGTCTGTCCGGTGTCGGTTGCGGCACCATAACTGCCGTAGCTTATCTCTGGGTCAACACCTTGATACTTTGTCAGGCAGAACAAGTTGTTTGCGCTCAGGTAGAACCGCAAGCCGGAGAGTCCAATCCATTTCAGTGACTTGGCTTTTAGACCATAAGAGAGCTGAATGTAATTCAGGCGAAGGAATGAACCGTCCTCAACAAAACGGTCGCTCACAAGTGTGTTGTAGTTGCTCGTGGCACCGTACATGGCACGAGGAATGGATGTCTGGTCGCCTTCCTTGCGCCAGCGGTAGTTGACAGCCTGGCTTTGGTTGTTGTTGCTGATCATCGATTCGGCATCCAGGCGTGCGAGGTTGAGAATCTTGTTGCCTACGCGATAGGTAAACTGAGTATTAAGTCGCCAACCGCTATAGTTGAACGTGAAGCCGAAGCCACCTGTCAGTTTGGGCAGTGATGAACCGAGATAGACGATATCAAGCTCGTTGATGTTGCCATCATGGTTGACATCCTCGTAGATGGCATCACCACCTGTAAAGTTGTAGTTGGTACCTGTTCCGTCGTTGCTATAGTTGTAGACCATTCTGATTGGGATGCCTTTATCGTCATAGATGACCGTGCCGTCGGCAGCAAGAGCAACCGGTGCTGTATGGCCTGCAGCTAAGAAGGCCTTCTGTTCCTCTGTGCTCATATTACAGAATGTGCTGTACTTGTATTCATACACGCCTTTGTATCTGAAGCCGTAGATGGCACCGAAAGGATTGTGGAGCTGCACACGCTGCAATACGTCACGGTTCTGGTAGCCGAACTGTGTGTTGAGCGAATTGAGCACAGACTCATTCATAGACAGGATTTCATTGCGGTTGTTACCGAAGGAGGCATTCACGTCGACATAGAACTTGCCTCTCTCATAGAGTCTATTTGTAGTCAGGTTGATTTCCCATCCCGTATTGCGCATACTGCCCACATTATCGGTGGCTAATGTCAGGTAACCTGTATTGGAAGGAATGCGGACATTGCTCATCAGCATGTCTTTGGTAGTGGAGCGGTACCACTCCAGCGTCAGACGCAGTCGGTCGTTGAGGAAACCAAGGTCCATACCGACGTCGTAAGTCGACACGGTCTCCCACCGCAAGTCGTTTAATCGGAGGTTGGTCGGTGACATTGCGTTCATGTCAATGTATGAGTCGCTCTTTGCGAATTTATTCTCATAGAGGTAGTTGTCGCTTGGCTGGTTGCCGACACGTCCCCAACTGGGACGTAGGGAGAGCATGCTCAGCCAGGAGCGTGTGGCCTTCATGAAAGGCTCGTCGCTAATGTTCCAACGGAAGGAGACTGCCGGGAAGTAGCCCCATCGTTTGCTGGGGCCGAACTTACTCGTTCCATCAGCGCGGAGCGAGAAGTCGGCACTGTAACGGCTCTTGTAGGAATAGTGGGTCGAGAAAGTGAAATAGAGCGAGCGCCAGTCAGAGTAACCAGAGCCCAAGTCCTTGATAATGCCGCCGGCATCTGGCTTGGAGATACCGCCAGAGGGCAGGCCACGGCCGTTGGTGGTCTGTGAGTTGCTGGTGCCGGAGATTAATTCCATTCGGCCTAACATCATCAGCGAGTGGTCAGGGTTGTTGAAATGCGGCGTGAGTGTCAGGGTTTGCTTGGTGTTGAAAGCCACACTACTTGAGGAGTAGGCGGAACTTGTATTGACACCGTCTTTCCAGTTGACTGTCACCAGTTCTTGTGGATAGAATTTATTGATATAGTCATGGAAAATGTTCATATAGACCCTTCCTTCATAATCGAGACGCCAGTGGTCGTCATCCACACCGAGAAGCTTATAGTTGATTTGCAGTTCGGGCGTGATGTCGTAAGTGTTCTCATTATTCTTCGCCAGGTTGGCACTGGCCACGGGGTTGACGAGTCGCTTCTGGTTGCCGTCACCATTGAATACTGATGAAGCCGACTGCAACATCTCATAATAGTGAGGGGTGTCGTTGCCGTTGGCGTCCTGCTCATAGATGCTCATGTTAGGCATCTTATTTTGTGCAATGGCCAGCAGGTCGTCGTAGTTCTTCTTGTTCTTGGTATAAGTGAGAGAGAAGTTGGTGGCAATTTTGATGCGCTCACTGACATAGTAATCGAGAGCTACACGGGTGGAGAAGCGGTTCAGCTTCTGTTTGATGACGCTGCCTGTCTCATTGTCGAAGCCGGCCGATACGCGGAATGTGGCTTTCTCTCCACCGCCGGTCACACTCACAAAGTGGTTTTGTCGCAAGCCCCATTGCGTGACGGCATCGTGCCAGTTGGTGTTGTTGTTATACTCTTCGTATTCTGAGAAGGTAGGATCGTAGTTGATCTCAGGTATGTCACTTGCTGTGCTGCTTTGTTGTGGATTGAAATAACTTTCCTTGAGCAACATGGTGTAGTCATCGCCCGAGAGCATGTGATAGCCCTGGGGCTGGTAGGTCCCGGTCAGGCGGAGCGAGTAGCTTACCCGTGGTTTTCCTCTTGAACCACGCTTGGTGGTCAACTCGATGACGCCGTTGGCGCCCTGCGAACCATAAATGGCTGTGGCGGCGGCATCTTTGAGCACAGTGATGGAAGCGATGTCTTCGGGGTTGATGTTGAGGAGTTGGGCAAACTGCTCGTCATTGGCAGAGTTGACATCAAAGTTGCTCATGTCTACGTTCCACACATTGCCGTTAACGACAATCAGTGGGTTGGAGGAAGTGAGCGAGCTTACGGTTGTGGCACCACGCAGACGCATTGTCGTTCCTGAACCCAGGTTGCCGCTGACGGCTACGATGTCCAGACCAGAGATGCGTCCCTGCAGCGCCTCGTCGATGGTGTTCATGCCAAGACCTTCAAATTCCTTGGTGGAAATGGTCTGAGTAGAATATGAGATCTCACGCTCGGGAATGGCAAGGCCTCCGCTGTTGAGGCGTCGCTTGGCGGTGACGGACACCTCTTTGATGACATTCTCCGACTTCATGGTGATGTTATATTCCGTACGGTCGATGGGTGACCATTGTGTCTTGTAGCCCACGTAACTGAAGCGCAGCCTGTCTTTAGAGTTGGTGATGTGCATGGAGAAGTTACCGTTCACGTCAGTGACGGTGTTTTCGATGATACGGTTGTTGGCATCCATTTCACAGACGGCGACGCCGACAATAGGGCCGTATTCATCAGCCACTGTTCCACGCACAGAACTAATCTGCTGGGCAGAAACGCGCAGGCAGAGGATACAAAGCAGAGATAGTAGGATATATTTAGAATGTTGCATGGCTTATCTCCTTCTTGATTGATGTTTCTTTGCATTGGAAGTGAGGCCGATAACCTCACGCCAAGGACGCAACTGATCGGTGCTGTAATAGAGCGGGCCATCAATCTGATGGACCACAACGTCGGAGGCGTTGTAGATGTTGCTCGTGGCACTGGTACCAGAGCCAGTGGTCTGGAACCAGTATTCTCTGCCGATCATGTTGTAGAGTCCGTCGCTCTTTATCACCTTACGGGTGTTGCCCAACTGGTCGGTCACATTGAAGTCGTCGTCATTGGCGTTGACTGTGACAGAGAAGAAGCGCTTGTTGGCCGGATTGACCTTTGATGTCTCATACTTCATATTGCTCACAGGCTTGCCTCCGATGAACACGGAGTTGTCCTGGATATGGTAACGCAGAAAGTCGGTTATGATGGCCTCGAGTTTCGTCTTGGCTGCACGGTACCTGGCGTTGTCGCCACCGAAGTCGGCTGCTGTAAGGTTCTCATAGTCGGTCCATGTGGGCAGATAACCGTTGTCGATCAGTTTCTGGATAGAAGCATTGGTGGGAACGTAGACGGTATAGTTGAATGCATCAAAGACGGAGATGTTCTTGTCCACACAGGTTCCGTTGATGCTACTCAACGATCTCACCATCAGGTTGCTGCCATTGAGTAACTCCAGGAACTTGCTGCATTCGTTGTGTGCGCTGAGAATGGAATAGGTGCTTTTGCGACTGGTAATGGGCGGCATGTTGTCAACAACATACGACTTACCATTACCATTCTCCGACATGTCATAGATGTTGGTGACGGTCAGAGGCTTTTCTTCATCAATCTGCCAGCCGCCCTTGACAGTCATCGAACCCACAGAACCGGCGTGAGCCACTTCGATGGGGCTGCCACCTTTAGTCTTATAATAGGTATGGCCGTCCTCAACATTACCCACGATAATCATCGTGTTGAGCAAGTCGGTCAGGCGGTTCTGCACCTGGGCGTCTGTCGCATCGCTGAGGCTGGACGAGGTGTCGATGGTACCTGTGCTCATATTATAATAGTAGCGGTGGGCCTTGACCTTCTTCGCATCCTCATCATAATAGAACTGGAAGATTATGGTACGGCCGGAGGCAAACGAGCAGGGGTCTACGTAGGTCATCATAGCGTTGTTGGTCGGAATGATGAAACTGTAGTAGGAGTCCATAGAGTTGAGATACGGCTCAAAGTTCAGATTCTCTATACCCCAGTAGATAACGCTCATCGTGTTATGATTGACCAGTGCGGGGAAGGAAACTGAACTGTAAGAGGCAGGTGTGAAGACTTTGTTGGTCAGATAGACCACGCCATTGCAACCCATGAAACAACTGTCTACGTCGGCGGGTGTGATGCCGAGAGATACCTTCGTAGTGTTGTCGACAATGTTTTTGAACTTTGACGGCACGGTTTCGCTGAATGAGGAGATCATGTCAATGTCGAGCATTTTGACGAGTACGTTGAGAGGAACGTTGTCCCAACTGCCGTACATGGCTTTCAGTACCTTGCCATCTCCGTTCCACCAATGGTCAAGTGCCTCGTTCGACGGTACGAGCATGGCTCCTGCATCATAGTCCATCGTGTAGTTGGCAGTGTTCTTGTACATGTATTGGTTCCATCCTGGGTCGAAGAGCAGTTGGGCACTCACGGTCTTACCGTCGGGATCTGTGCCCAGTGCATCTGTTGTGGCATTGCCATAGTTGCCCGTATTGGCGGTGGCTGCGAAATACTTTAATGTGTAAACGGAATCAGTAGAGTTGTAAAGACGGTCGTATTCCTTTGTAGCTGCGGCATCATAATAAGGTGCGCAGAATCGGTCGAGCAGTGATTTGAAGGTCGACATGTTGGCATGTGAGCTGATGATGCCGGCCATGTTGTCAGAAGGCATCATCACGCCTTCCAACTTCTGTATGTAGCCGTTCTTGCAGGTGATGTCACGTTCTATAACCTTTTTCCCGTTGACCCACGCGTCATTGGTCGAACTCGACTGTCCGTTGGTCAGTATAGAGAGGTCTTCCGAAGTGATGTTGTTGAAAGTCATGTAAGCCGGAAGAAAGTGGATCATCGGCGTCGAGGTGTTGTCTCTTAAGAGAAGGATGCCCCGGTTGTTGTTCTTATATTTGGCCCAATAAGTGGTGTTGGGCATTTGCGACGGGTAGATGCGCGATACAGAATCGAGCACGGACGTTGACGTCTCGCGTCGCATGCAGCGACCTTCCAATGGTGGGTTGCCACTCACATTGCTCAGCAACTCGATGAGATAGGCGTTGTTGACCATGCTGTTGTTGAGCAGCAGTTTCTTCTTAGCCAAGGACAGACCGCTGTAGCTCTTCACTCCCCAGGAGTTGTTTTTGAAGAACGATTCATATGCATCGTCGTCGGCCACGAAGAGCGTCTTGCTGCCTGTATGGTTGAGCACGTCGGTCTGCCCCAGGTCGTCAATCAGACGTAGGGTGTAGGTGTAGTTGCCTTCGTTCTGCAGGCGCTCGTAAATGGAGTTGCCAAGCCACGAAGGTTGACCGATTAAGGAATCATCATCACACGACTGCAATACCATTGCGCCGCTCATTGCGAGGACGAACGCAACCGTCGGCAACAGCCTGATGGTAGGTTTAGGATATTTCATATCTGTTATAGATTTTAGAAGCACTCACTCGCATCAATGTGGATCCATTGTTTGTAGCTAATGTTTACTTCTTTGCATTATGTATAGTTAAAGTGTCTTCACAAGAGGTTTTGTTTTTTTAAGTAATGCAAAGTAAGTAAAAATATCCTGCAAAGGCAGAAAATATCGTCCCGTAAAATGGTAAAATCGTCTATTTCTGTGATTATTTGGTGCTTTTAGACGATTTTTTCTTTGTAGTTGATGATTTCCCTTTTGCCATCGTTGTGGCGGCCCATGTGTTGAGCCTCACGGGCCTATGAGTGAGAATATGGCGTCAGGCTTGCTGACGCATCATATTCTTCCATTTGATGTAGCCCAGCACGGCGATGATGACATAGAGGGCGTAGAGGGATGCTTTGAAGGGCAGACCTTTGTAAAAGTAGAGAGCCGAGGACACAATATCCACGACAATCCAGACAATCCATTGCTCGAGATACTTCCTGGCCAGTGCCCAAATGCCTACAAAGGAAAGGGCCGTCGTGAAAGCGTCGGCTACCGGAACGGTTGATCCCACTTGTATCAGCCAGTACCACAGAATGGCCCAGATGGCGAGGGTGGCAACGGTCCACGGCAGGATGAGCCGTTTCTTGAAATGCGTGACGGGGAGGACCTCACCGTCTTTTTGGTTGTGTTTCTTGCCGAACTTCCATGCCCAGACGCCATAGACGGTCATGAACAGGTAATAGAACTCCATGCCACAGTCGGCATAAAGTCCACTCTGATAATACAACACGATGTCGAGAACCTCCATGACAAAACCAATCAACCATAGCCACATGGAAGCCTTGTATTCTAAGAGAATGTAGGCCAGTCCGAGGATTGTCGTCGTGATGTCCAGCCAGTGCATGATGAAAAAATTCATTGCGTATTATCGTTTGTCGTGGTTTTCTATAATATCGTTATTAATTGTTTCTTCACTTGCGTAAAAGCTACGATCATATCTTTCCACTTTTTGTCTCAAAGGTGAAGTAGGCGGTGAAGATACCGTCGGACTTGATGTGAACCTTAGTGGAGGTTGCTTCATTGAGCGTACCCTGCCATAGTTCTTTGAAAGGATAGAGGGGCCATTTGAGTCCATCGCTCTGAAGGAGTTGGCAGGAAACGTTGAAGATACTGACTTGCTGTCCTGGGAAGGTGTCGAAGGAAGCATTGCCCTCGGTCACCACAAACCAGCCGTAGTCGGTGATCATCGTGGGTTGGAGGCCGAAGTCGCGGTAGTAGGTTACCATCAAGGCAATATTGGCTAAGGTGTGGTCTTCACGCTTGCCTGTGGCACCGATATAGGCGATGCGCCTCATGCCTTGCTTCATGACGAAGCGCGTGGCTTTGGTCAGGTCGTTGTCATCCTGCTCGTCGATCTGATGGAAAATGTCCTCGATGGCAGGCAGGTATGCTCTGGGCATGGAGTCACCGTCGCCGACGATGGCCTGTGGCATGAGTCCATGGCCTAAAACTGTAATGCCGGCCATATCGCAGCAACATAGGTAGTGGGCTCGGGAAACAATAGCACACGGTATTTGAGCGGTGGGGTAGTCGCCGTTGGCGACTATCACCGCGTCAAATACCGAGTCCTTAGTGATTTGTTGGAAATGCATTAGAAGTTGATACTCAAATGAGCCATCCAGTTGAACGGAGCGGAGGGAGCGAAGCCTGCCTCGTAGAGGTCGTGGGAGCAGTAAGCCTCGACATTGCCCTTGCTGTCCTTGCGGAACGAGGGCGCTGCCCAACCGTTGTTGTCATACTTTGTGTCGAAGATGTTGTATAGGGTGATGCCAATGGCAGCGTCCTTGATGCCGAAGTGGGGCAGGGCGAAGCGGTAGCTCAGGTCCACGTTGGTGGTGAAATGCTTCTTGAGGAACATGTCCACGTTGCGGTCGAAACTGCCGTCCCCGTTGTAGTTCTTGTAGCTGTCGAAGTCGGTGTTGGTCAGATACTGCTTGCCGATGTACTGGCTCTGCACGCTTGCGTTGAACCCGGCGTAGGTGAACGTCAGGATGTTGTTGAAGATGAAGTCGGGCGAGAAAGCGGTGTGTGTGTCACCGAGGTTTGCAGCCGATCCGTCGTTGAGCGTCACAGTCCAATCCTTGTTGATGCTGTGTGCCCAGGTTGCGTTGGCATCCCAGCGGAAGAACTTACAAGGCTTCCAGGCAGCTTCCAGCTCAATGCCCTCGCGGTAAGACTTACCGCTGTTGTCGTTGCTGGCAATCATCTCACCAATCTCGTTGATGGCTCCGGTGAGCACATACTGATGGTTGTAGTACATATAGTAGAGGTTGACACCGGCTGTGAATGTCTTGCTGTCGTAGTGGTAGCCGAGCTCCCAGTCCTGTAGCTTCTCAGCCTTCAGATGGGTCACGTAGTTGTCCTGGTAGTCGTTGCGCGTGGGCTCCTTGTGGCTGATGGCATAGCTCACATACAGCCGGTTGTGGCTGTCGAGCTGATAGTTCAGTCCGGCCTTGGGGTTGAAGAAGTCGAAGTCGTCGTGTGCCCAGAGCTTGTTGTCGGGGTTGGCACCATACCAGTCGCCCGGGTCCTGCAGACGGAAGCCTACATGACGGTATTGCAGGTCGACATAGGCATTGAGACCTGTCAGGAACGTCCAGGCAGCCTTTGCGTAAACATTGAAGTCACTCTTCCACGCCTCGTTGCGATAGTACTCAAAGTCGGGATACACCGTAGTAGTCGGTGTGTAAGGCTTCGTCACCGTGCCGTTGGCATCCTTCAGCTTGTTGCCGTCAGCGTCCTTATATATATAATAAGGTGTGTTCATTTCCCAGATGACCTTACCGAAGTGCTCGCCGTCGTAGCGGTTCCATCCCGCACCGAGCGTGGCCTTCAGGTCCTTCTTGTTGTCATAGTTGATGCTGGCGATGGCTCCGTAGAAGTCGTTGTCCATCTTCTTCTGCCGCACAAGGTCGCCCGTCACGTGAGAATAATAGGTCGTACCGTTGCTGACGATGAAGTTGTTCTTGTCGTCGGTAGCCAGTCCGTAGTCAGCCCAAGCCTTTCCGTCCTTGTATTCCTCGTAATAACCCTGTCCTTTAGTGTAGTGAAGGGTGGCGTTGAGACTCCACTTGTCGCCAAGCAGCTGGCTGGCGATGAGCTGATAGTTTTGCTGATGGTATTTGTCGGTCTGTCCGTCGTAGTACTGCATGTTGCCGTTCTGGTCCCAGTATACACCGCACGAGTTGTAGCGTCGTCCATAGAGACTCTGCTCGTACTTTGAGGCATAGTTCCATGCGTGATAAGTGCGCTCGGTGCCGTTCCAAGTGAGGAACTTCACCATAGTGTTGTCGGCAAAGTAGCCGGCCTGGATAAAATAAGAGTTGAGCTTTGTCGAGGCACGGTCGAGATAGCCTTTCGACCCTATGTTTGACAGCCGTCCTTGCAGTCCCCAGTGTCCGCCGAGGATTCCTGTGCCGAAGCGCAACGTCTCTTTGTGGCTATAGTAAGAACCTGCACTGGCATCGAGCCTGAAATATGGCTGCATGCCGATGTTTTCTGTCTGCATGTTCAGCGTGGCGCCAAAGGCACCTGCACCGTTGGTGGAAGTGCCAGCACCGCGTTGTATCTGCATGCTTTGCAGCGACGAGGCGAAGTCGCCCATATTGACAAAGTACACCTGAGAACTCTCAGCGTCGTTGACTGGCACGCCGTTGGCGGTGATGTTGATGCGGCTTGGGTCTACGCCACGCACGTGGATGGAGGTATAGCCAATGCCGTTGCCGGCATCTGAAGTGGTGGTCACCGACGGAGTGAGCGAGAGGATATAGGGGATGTCCTGCCCGAAGTTGACTTGCTTGATTTGTTGTTTCGAAAGTGTAGTGAACGCCATTGGCGTCTTTTTCCCTGCACGGGTGGAAGTTACCTGAACATCCTGAAGCGCGTACGTCTTGATTGAGTCGACGGGCTCGCCGGCCACTGCCGGCATGGTAGCGCACAACGACGCTGCCATCAAAACTAAAGTTTTCATCTAAACTTTTTGTTTAATAAACTAATTAACTTAAGGGATTGCATCCTACCTACGCCGGCATTATCCGGATCAGGTTAATGGGTATGTTCTCAGCAACGGCAATAACCGAAGCACCCCTTAGAAAGCATTCTGCTTTCCAATTGCAAAGTTAGGTAAACTATTGTGAAATACCAAACAATAATGCATAAAATAACTTGCCTGTTCTTTTCTATTTAACTAGTAGTCGTTATTGGTGCTGAGGATCAGGGACTGCTAGCTATCGACTGGTTTTTTGTCTATGTGATACTGGATGATATGTGTTGTTGTAATGGATCGCTTGGCATAGTCTGTCAGAAAAACTTACCGGATTTTAACATTTCGGCAATGCTCTGAAATCTTCTGACGATTGCGTACCAAGGGTAAGAACTTTGAATATTTGGCTCTTTTTGCTCTCGTCATGCCGCCATTGAGATGCGATTCCGCCGATATACCGATGCATTGCCGCCGAAACGTTAGTGCTGTTTCGGCGATATTCCGTTGCCATTTCGCCGAAATGCCGTTGCTTTCTCGCCGATATCGTAATAAGGATTGGTTGTAAAAGAGATTATAATAGGAAGGCAGGCTCGTAAGCTATTAACAATAAGCGAGTTATAGATAATGCCCAAGAATCGCGTATTTGCGAATAATCGTCCGTCTTTGACGTAGAAATGTTAAAATGAAGGCGTAAAGTAAAGATTATTCGCAGTTCGATGATGTGCGCAATGTTAGTAAAGTCGATGGATAGGTAGGGGGGCTTGGGATAGGATTCGGCGTTTGGTAAAATTGGGGAAGTCCAGAAGTTAGGAAGTTCTGTCATTACTATTATGATAGATACTTATGCATTTGACTGAACTTCTGAACTTCTGGACTCCCGGACTTCTCCAATATTGATACACGCTCTTTTCATTGATCAGTGGGTGGCGGTCCACCAGGCTGTCTTTTCTTTTCCCTTCACGGCCACGCTGTTAACACTGGGGTCGGAGATTGTCAGTCCGGAATAGTGTTTGACGGTGATCAGACGTGGACCTGAGAGGTAGATGTAGGAATACAACTGGTCGGTATGTACGGTGGCCTTGATGGCACTGCTTAGGGCAGAATTGAAATCATTGAGCAGGTCGGTGTTTTGGCATAGGTGGGCCACATAATCACCAAGGTCGTAGAAGAGGTGTGTGTTGAACCCATCGAGTGCCTGCAGGCTGTCGCGTTGGGTCTCGTCGAAGGTGAAATGGTCGTTGATGGCTTTCATGCAGGAAGCCAGGTTGTCCATCTTTCGGCAGTCCACTACCGACAGTCCACCGTAGGGGTAGCTGTAGTTGGAGTAGAACTTGTAGAAGTCATTGGCTGCTGTCGTGTAGTTGGGAGTGGCGGAGGCCAGTGAAGACCACATCGTCTGATAGGGCATGCCTACGCCCATCACTTCTGACGTAGAACCGATGAGGAAGTTGGTGACGTTTCTGAGCTCGTAGGCGGTTTCCACATTGGCCATATAGCAGTCGTCGAAAAGGATGTACTGCATCTTGATGCCTGCGGTCGCAATGCCCTCCGCCAGTGTGGGAATATTGGTGGCGTAGTTGTTGTCGCTCACGCTGCCATAGAAACGCGTTATGGGGTAGGGTGGGGTAGGTGTCTGGTTGCTCTTTTGATTACCCGGCAGCAGACGTTTCGCTCCGTAAGGATAGTTGGTCCAGTCCTCCTTATAGGTCCATCCGCTGCCGTGGCAACCGATGATCATAGCGTAGTTGAGTGCTGGCGCATAGGTCTTCACATCGTTGAGAATAGATGCAATGCCATCGGCAGTAGTGTAGATGTTGCCGTCGTAGGTCTTAAGGGGCAGATGTCGCACCTGCCCTTTTTCATAAGTTATCTCATAGAGGTCGGAGCTCTCTGCGGAGTTGCTGATAAACACCAATACTCTGCCGGTATTGCCCTTAGCCGTCTTGATGGCACTCTCTATGCTGTCGATATTGGCCAGAAAATAGTTGTAGAGGCCTGAACTCGATGAGGAGCCGGACCATGGCATAAACACCAATACCGTTTGCTTGTTGTAGTCGTCAACATCTTCCGAATCGTCGCTGCAAGAGCTAAACGAAACAAGGCTGAAGAGACCAATACAAAACAATAGCAAGAATAGTATGCGCCTTTTCATGTTGTTGAATTAAAAAAGAGGATGTATCTAAATTGAAGAAGTCCTGGAGTTCTGGAATCCAGAAGCTCAGTCAAATGCATAAGTACCTGATGATAAGGTATCATTATAGTAATGACAGAACTCCTGAACGTTTGACTCCCGGACTTCTCCAATTTTGTTACATCCTCTTTATCGTTGTATTATTCTGATTACTTTTTAGCTTTCAGCGCCTTGAGACTTTCCTCAAGAGCGGCTATCTTCTCTTCAGCGTCGCTTTGCTTCTTGCGCTCCTTAGCCACGACGGCCTCAGGGGCATGAGCCACAAAGTTAGCGTTGGCAAGCTTCTTCTGAACGCCAGCAAGGAACTGCTGCAGATGCTGGAGGTCTTTCTCTTGCTTCTCAATCTCTGCGTCCACATCAATGAGGTCGCCCACAGGAACGGCGAACTCGTCGGTGCCAATCATGAAGGCCGATGCATCGGCGGTCTTCTCCTGAGCAACGGTGATGGCCTTGAGATTGCCCATCTTGCTGATGATGCCATTGTAGTCAGCATAATGGTTGTCGCCGATGGCCTGCAGCTCCAGTTCCTTCTTGGGAGCAATATTCTTGTCGTTGCGGATGGCGCGCACGCCTGCAACGATTTGCTTGACCGACTCTATACGGGCAATGAGACGACGGTCGGCGTCGGTAGGCGCATCAATATGCAGCTGAGACACCATGATGCTCTCGTTGGCCTTGCGCTCATAGATGTGCTGCCACAATTCTTCGGTGATGAACGGCATGAAGGGATGAAGCATCTGCATCAACCGCTCGAAGAAACGTAGCGTGGCGTCCATAGTGGTCTTGTCGATAGGCTGCTGCTTGCCGTCGATATAGGCTGGCTTTACCATCTCCAGATACCAGGAGCTGAACTCATCCCAGAACAGACGATAGACGGTCATCAGCGCCTCAGAGATGCGATAGGTCTTAAATTGCTCGTTCATGGTCTCGTTGGTGACTTTCAGCATGGCATCGAACCACTCCACAGCCTGACGGCACTCGTCACTCTGCGGAATGTCGGCCACCTGCCAGCCCTTCACCAGGCGGAAGGCATTCCAAATCTTATTGTTGAAGTTGCGGCCTTGCTCGCACAGTGACTCGTCGAAGAGAATGTCGTTGCCGGCAGGAGCCGACAGCATCATGCCCATGCGGACGCCGTCGGCACCATACTTGTCGATGAGGTCGATGGGGTCGGGCGAGTTGCCAAGGCTCTTCGACATCTTGCGGCCGAGCTTGTCGCGCACGATACCCGTGAAGTAAACGTGCTTGAAAGGCATCTTGCCGCGATACTCGTAGCCGGCCATGATCATGCGGGCCACCCAGAAGAAGATGATGTCAGGACCGGTCACCAGGTCAGACGTGGGATAATAATAATTGATCTCGGCATTATCAGGGTCGAGTATGCCGTTGAACAGCGAGATAGGCCACAGCCAAGAAGAGAACCATGTGTCGAGGCAGTCGCTCTCCTGCTCAAGGTCACTGGCCTTGACGGACGGGTTCTTTTGCTGAGCCAGCTGCAATGCCTCTTCGGCGGTTTCGGCTACCACAAAGTCGCGCTTGCCGTCGGTAGTGGTGAAGTAGTAAGCCGGTATGCGGTGGCCCCACCATAGCTGACGGCTGATGCACCAGTCTTTGATGTTCTCAAGCCAATAGCGATAAGTATTTTTGTATTTCTTCGGGAAGAACTCTATCTCGTCATTCATCACCGGCGGCAATGCCAGGTCGGCAAAGTGCTGCATCTTGAGGAACCACTGTGTGGACAGCTTAGGCTCAATGGGCACGTTGGTACGCTCGGAGAAACCTACCTTGTTGTCGTAGTCCTCTATCTTCTCCATCAAGCTTTTGTCCTGAAGGTCGATGGCAATCTGCTTACGCACGTCCATACGGTCCTGGCCGACATACATGCCAGCGGCTTCCGAGATGGTGCCGTCGTCGTTGAAGATATCGATGGTCTCGAGGTGATGCTTCAATCCGAGGTTGTGGTCATTGACATCGTGGGCCGGTGTGACTTTCAGACAGCCGGTACCGAACTGGATGTCCACATAGTCGTCCTCAATCACGGGGATGGTGCGGTTGACCAATGGCACAATGACGTGCAGGCCCTTCAGCCAGGTGTTTTTCACATCATTGGGGTTGATGCACATGGCAGAGTCGCCCATGATGGTCTCAGGACGTGTGGTGGCTACCACAGCGTAGTAGCCCTTGGCATCCTGGTGGATGACATTGCCTTCGTCTTTGCGGACCACCTTGCTCTGGTCGGCGTCGGCCACGTAGTATTTGAGATAGTAGAGCTTGGAGTGCTCTTCCTTGTAGATGACTTCCTCGTCAGACAGTGCGGTCTTGGCTTTCGGGTCCCAGTTGACCATGCGGGCGCCACGATAGATAAGACCCTTGCGGTAGAGGTCGACAAAAACGTGGATGACGCTCTTCGACCGCGTCTCGTCCATGGTGAAGGACGTGCGGTCCCAGTCGCATGAGCAGCCCAGCTTGCGGAGCTGCTTCAGGATAATGCCTCCATGCTCGCGCGTCCAGTCCCACGCATGTTCAAGAAACTGCTCACGCGTGAGATCCGTCTTTTTGATGCCTTGCTCGGCAAGCTTTCCCACTACCTTGGCCTCGGTGGCAATAGAAGCATGGTCGGTACCAGGTACCCAGCAGGCATTCTTGCCTTCCATACGGGCACGGCGTACGAGAATATCCTGAATAGTGTTGTTGAGCATGTGCCCCATGTGCAGTACACCGGTAACATTTGGCGGCGGTATCACCACTGTATAAGGCTCGCGGCCATCGGGTTTGGAACTGAACAGCTTGTTGTCAAGCCAGTACTGATACCATTTCGACTCTACTTCCTTAGGGTCGTACTTACTTGCTAATTCCATCTGTCTATATAAAGTTTTTATTTGTGCTTTACTATATTAAACGATGCAAAATTACTAATTTTCAATTGAAAACTATTACCTTTGCAACAAAAAGATTTCAATCATGCATACGAGAGAGGAAAAACTGGCTGCATTTGGCAGATTGCTTGACATTCAGGAACGTTTGAGAAAGGAATGTCCCTGGGACCGGAAGCAGACCTATGACAGCCTGCGGCCTAATACGATAGAAGAGGTGTATGAGTTGTGCGACGCGCTCATCAATGATGATACGGAAAATATCTACAAGGAGCTCGGCGACGTGATGGAACATGTGGTGCTCTACAGCATCATGGGCGAGGAATCGGGAGACTTCGATGTCGCCGATGTCTGTAATCATCAGGCCGACAAATTGATGTTCAGGCATCCGTTTATCAATTGGAAGCAACAACCGCCTAAGACCCAGTCCGCTGACCAAAAACCAGACTGGACCGTGACCGATCCTAACCTCACCATTAACCAAAACGGACAAGTGGTCTATAAAGAGGAAGTCGAGCCGGGCAAGTCGGCAGCTGACAAAGCAGAGGCTGATGTTACCATCTCTCAGGATTTGAAAGACGGAAAGGGCAAGGCTTCCGATGTGGAAATCACATGGGAGCAGATCAAACAGAAAGAGAAAAATGGCAACAAGACGGTGCTGGGCGGCGTGCCCAAGTCGCTGCCTTCTCTCATCAAGGCGTATCGCATTCAGGACAAGGCACGCAATGTGGGCTTTGACTGGAAGCATAAGGAAGACGTTTGGGTGAAGGTGAGAGAAGAACTGGGCGAACTGGAAGCTGAGCTCAACAAGGGTGACCAGGAGCAGTCGACCCGTGAGATGGGTGACTTCATCTTCAGTATTATCAATGCTGCGCGACTTTATCGCATCAATCCCGACAATGCCTTGGAATACACCAATCGCAAGTTTATGGCTCGTTTCGGCTATATTGAGCAGAAAGCGAAAGAACGGGGTAAGGCAATCAAGGAGATGACACTGGAAGAGATGGACAAGTATTGGAATGAGGCTAAGACGAAAGGCCTCTGATCATAGGTTGGCATCTCAACATTTAGTTTTAATAGTTAGCTTAATTATAAGAAAATATGAGGAAGTCGATTTTTCTTTTGGTAGCGGTCGCAATGATTACTTTAGCGATTACCGGGTGTAAGAATAAATCACAACAGAGGACTGCCAACGACAGCATTGCTGCCGAGTCTTCAGCTGTGACAGACTCTACTATCTATGGTGTGTGTGGCGAGAATACGGCTATGCATACGCTGTCGCTGATTACAGATGCTGGCGACACTTTGCAGTTTATGCTGGATGACTCAGAAACTGATCCTGTGGTGGGCGGACTGCTTGCCGGTGACCGACTGGCAGTGATGGAAGGCCCGGAGATGGATGGCGAAAAAACTGCTAAGAAGGTGATCAACATGACTACGCTTATGGGTAAATGGACCAGCCTTGACAAGAACTTTGAAATACAAGAGGGAGGTGTCGTGAAGTCGTATGTTGAGGCAGAAAAGAATCCTTGGACCAGCTGGAAGATTGTCAACGGACGACTGGTACTCAACCGAGATACCTTCGATATTGACAATCTGGGTAGCGATTCCCTTTATCTGGAAAACAACAAGGGTATCTTCGTATACAAGAGGGCTAAATAGAAGAGAAAATGGAACCGTTCAATGTTCACGTCTTGGGGTGTGGCAGCGCGCTGCCTACCTTGAAACATAGTGCGTCGTCACAGGTCGTGGAGATACGCGGCAAGTTCTTTATGATTGATTGTGGTGAAGGCACGCAGATACAACTGCGACGCTCACGCATCGGATTTACAAAGATAAGCGCCGTGTTTATTTCGCATCTTCATGGTGACCATTGCTTTGGGCTCATTGGACTGATATCTACCTTCGGCATGTTGGGACGTACGGCTCCACTGCATGTGTATGCGCCGGCGCCAATGGGACCACTGCTCAAACTGCAGATGGAGATGTTCTGCACGGGACTGGAGTTTAAGGTGGAGTTTCATCCTGTTGACACAACCCGGCAACTGGTTGTCTATGAAGATAGAAGCCTGACGGTAGAGACGGTTCCGCTGGAGCACCGCATTGAATGCTGTGGCTACATCTTTCGTGAAAAGGCCACCCTGCCACATATACGGCGAGATATGATTGACTGTTTCGAAATACCAGTCAGTCAGATTAATAATATCAAAAATGGGGCAGACTGGACTACGGCAGACGGTAAGGTGATTGCCAACAGTCGTCTGACCTTTCCTGCTGATCCGCCAAGGGCGTATGCCTATTGCTGTGACACGCGGTATATTCCTACTTTGTACAAGAGGGTAGAAGGGGTCAACCTGCTTTACCACGACTCTACTTATGACAGCAGTTGCTCTGAAAGGGCCAGACTCTACTTCCATTCCACCTCGCAGCAGGCCGCACAGGTGGCCCGAGATGCTCATGCGAAAGAATTGCTGTTAGGTCATTTTAGTGCACGATATGACAATGAGGACCATATCCTCAAAGAAGCACAGGCTGTTTTCCCAAATAGTGTGCTGGCTAAGGAAGGCTTGGTCGTACCTGTACGCTAAATAATGTTAAACAGTGATATTTCTTTGCCAGTAAACGACTGACATTGATATATTTTTAATATATTTGCACAATAAAAAGATACGTGCGTATGACAAAAAATATACTCTTAACACTCATCTTCTCATTTGGCCTTTGCGGATTCATGTCACAGGCAAAGGCCATGCCTGGCATAGAGATCGTGGAGAATGATTTCTCTCAGATTTCTATTGATGTGAAAGGCAATGTGTTGCATGTGGCAGGAGCTGCTGGTGAGAATCTATACGTCTATAATATCACGGGCGTGAGGGTGCTCAGCATCAGGGTGGATGGCAATGATAAGAGCTACAATCTTAACTTGCCCAAAGGATGCTATATAGTAAAGGTGGGCAACGTGGTCCGTAAGATTTCTATTCGCTAAAGCATCGTATGAATGTGAGATTGCGGGTCGCTTTACTTTCACATTTACCATTCCTGTTAGTCTTTTTCCTCCTGCTTCAAGGCTTGACCGGATGTCATGAGCGGGTTACCAACCCAAATCTTGAGGCTTCCTTGGATGACTATGATTCATTGTCATCTAAGGTGTTGTCGTTGTCTCCCCATAAGTTTCGTAGGGCTTTGAATGAAATGTTGGCTGCTGACAGCGATTCTACGTTATCTGACTTCTATACTCGTAAATACTATTCAAATCATAATAACCTGGTTTGGGTTGACCGGAAGGGTATAGACCGAAGAGCGGATTCTCTTGTCTTTGTGCTGCGGCAGGTGAGTCGGATAGGCTTCAATCCTTCCAAGTTTCGTTTGCAGCAGATTGAACTTGACTTGAGAAGGGCGCGACTGCTGGACTTCGGGACTAACGACAATGACATCAATCATGTTTATGCAAGGTTGGAGTATAATCTCACGAAGGCATATTTCCGCTATGCGGCTGGACAGCAGTTTGGCTTTGTAAATCCTAATAGGCTTTATAATAGGTTGGATGTGCATGATTCCAAGGATAAGGGTGGGGGACAGGTTTCCTATCGTACTTTGTTTGCATTGCCATGTCCTACTCCTAACAGTTCCTTCTATCATCGTGCCCTTCACAACGTGCATGTGGATAGTGTATCGGAGTTCCTCAAACAGGTAGAACCTCGGTCTTCTTATTATAAGCGTCTACTGAGTTTGTTACAGTCCGACTCGGTCTCTTATTTTGGAAAACGCTTGGTACTGGTCAATCTGGAGCGGTGCCGCTGGCGCCTCAATCGTTATCCTTGGGATGAAAACAAGGCGGTTGTTGTCAATATCCCTTCGTTCCGTCTGATGGCCGTTAATGGCTCAAAAACGCTTTCTATGCGAATTGGGTGTGGATCGTTAAAGACAAAAACGCCTCTGCTGTGCAGTCAGATCACTCGCATGGATATTAATCCACAATGGATTATGCCTCGAAGTATTGTGAAAAAATCGATCATTCCTCATCTTGGCAATAGAAGTTATTTCCTACGCCATCATTATTTCATAAGAGAACGTGCCACAGGCAAGATAGTTGCCCCACGTTATGACCTGCGTTATGGTTTGGAAGACGGAACCTTTCTCGCCATTCAAGAGGGTGGAGAAGGCAATGCGCTGGGCAGGATTATCTTCCGATTCCTCAATGGATTGTCCATCTACCTGCATGATACTTCATCAAAAGAAGTGTTTTCACGTGATGATCGTGATGTCAGCCATGGATGCATTCGTGTGGAAAAGCCATTCGACCTGGCTGTCTTCTTGCTGGGGAATAATCATGATGCCTTGGTAAAAAAGATATGGTACTCCATGCATGCTGATGTGTCGCCATTAGGAAAGGAAAAATCTGAACTCACGGATAAAGAAAAGGCAGTTGCCGATACGCTGCAGCGCAAACTGTTGGTAGGGGCAGTTCCTGTAAATCCTGCGGTTCCTGTTTATATCCTGTACTTTACGATCTATCCAAATGAAAACGGAGTACTGCGTAGCTATAGTGACGTCTATGGATACGATAGCCTGATTTACCATCAATTGAAAAACTATATTTAATCATCCTGATGTTGTGAAAAAAGACGAGAAACAACTGGTCGCCCTTTTAACTAATCCGGCAACGCGAGAACGTGCGTTCGCCGAATTGGTAAAGCAGTACAGCCAACCACTGTATTGGCAGATTCGTCGGCTGGTGCTTTCTCACGATAATGCGGATGATGTGCTTCAAAATACATTTGTTAAAGCATGGATGAATATTGATAGTTTCCAGGGTAAGTCTCAACTCTCTACCTGGATGTACCGTATTGCCATCAATGAGTCGATCGATTTCTTGCGTCGCCAACGCAATGTCTCAACACTTGATATTGATGATGCTCCTAATGTCGCTAATCAATTAATGAGTGATGACTATTTTGATGGAGATGAAGCACAGGCAATGTTGCAGCAGGCGATTGCCAAGTTGCCGGAAGTGCAGCGTACTGTTTTCAACCTGCGCTATTACGACGACATGAAGTATTCGGAAATATCCAAGATCCTCAATACAAGTGTTGGTGCTCTCAAAGCCAGCTATCATATTGCGGTTAAGAAGATTAAAGAGGAACTTGATAAGTAATACAGCAATCTTTGCTATTCCTTTTTTTCTTCTTTTCTTCTTTTCTTCTTGTCTACTTGTTTATCTTCTGTCTTGCCTATCTCGTCGTATCTGCCTACCTTGCCTATCTGCCTACTTTGCCTATTCCGCCTACCTTGCCTATCTTGCCTACTTTGCCTATCCTGCCTACTTTGCCTATCCTGCCTACCTTGCCTATCCTGCCTACTTTGCCTATTCCGCCTACCTTGCCTATCTTGCCTACTTTGCCTATCCTGCCTACCTTGCCTATCCTGCCTACTTTGCCTATCCAGCCTATCTGCCTATCCTGCCTACTTTGCCTATCCCGCCTATCTTGCCTATCCTGCCTACTTTGCCTATTTCGCCTACCTTAGCCTATTTTCCCTTCCCTTAAAAGCTTCAGCGCCCAACTTACTCCCCCTTCATCAACGCTTTTCGTCACATAGTCAGCAATAGCCTTTACATTGGCGCCGGCATTGCCCATGGCCACACCGATACCCGCGCGCTTGATAATAGAGATATCGTTACCACCATCGCCAAATGCCATCGTTTCAGCAATGTTGATGCCTTCATGCTTCGCCATGGACTCCAATCCCTTCCCTTTATCAGCATCTACATGTGTGATATCCGTGAATACTTCCGACCACCGTCCACTCACGCAGGCCTGTAGCCGTGGCATTACTTCTGCTTCCTCTGTCATTGTAAAGAAAGGACTCACTTGTAGAATGGGCTCTTCCATAACTTCGTCTAAACTGGAAAAGTGAAAATCCTTCAATCCTAAATAGTCTACAAATTGCCTTTTCAGCGTTGGCGTCTCTTGAAAGGTAGCGATATGCTCTGTACCGACTACCACACACGACCGACCCTTGTCACGGCACGCTGTGAGCACCGTTCGTACGTCATCCTTTAGCAATACGTGAAGACCGAAGCACTCGTTATCAACTCGGCATAGTGCCCCATTTGTCGTAATGTAACCGTCAATGAGTGCTGTAATCTGTTCGAGATTCGTGATGAATGGAATGGGACGTCCCGTTGATATGTAGATTCTCACCCCATCATCGTGCGCCTTAGTAAGAGCTTCCACCGTTGATTGTGGGATATTGTGCGTCTTAAAACTCACTAATGTACCATCAATATCAAAAAACAATGCCTTTATCATACTTATATAGTTATTATTTTACGTTGTATGTCTTTTTTTTATTGTTAGTTATATATAGCTTGTATATAGAGAGAATCTGTATTAGCTTGTATATAGAGAGAATCTGTATTTTGGCTGCAAAGTTAACCTTTTTCTTTTCTATCTCCTATTCCTCATTCCCTTTTCTTCATCACAACTCTATAGCTTTAAGTTCTTTTTTCTTCCCCTCATTTTATGTTATGTTTATTTTTTTATTCGTCTTTCCTATCCTTCCTACTTTGCCTACCCCGCCTACCTTGCCTACTTTTCCTACCATGCCTACCTTTCCTACCTTGCCTATCTTGCCTATCTTGCCTATCTTGCCTACCTCGCCTACCTTGCCTACACCGCCTACCTCGCCTATCTTGCCTACCTTTCCTACCTCGCCTACCTTTCCTACCTTTCCTACCTTTCCTACCATGCCTACCATGCCTACTTTGCCTACCTTGCCTACCCCGCCTCCCCTCTCTATAATTGCCTATCCTCCACCAAATCTCTCACAATCACTAATAAGTGTTAAATACTATCACTTTTTCGCCACTTCTCTTGCAGGAATGGAAATTTCGCAATACCTTTGCACTCGCTTTCGGAAAAACACCGGGGGCACACA
>ONQB01000040.1 GCA_900319905.1 uncultured Prevotella sp.
CATCTACCGGTCGTTCGATTTTGGTCTGCAGCCCGGTATATACTATCAGATGGGCAAGCACTGGCGGTTGGGAGTGCAAGGCCATGTCGGACTGCTCAACCTGCAAAAGGATTATCCGGGGACAACGGGGTCCTATCACTTCCATGACTGTGCGCTCACGCTCAATTTCCACTTCTAAATCAACGACTGAGCAAAATGCAACGCCATGCCTATTAAGCCACACATAGTGTAGATGCGATGAATCGTATTGGGTAGACAGTATGTGCCCCAATACGGGCAATGATAACTGGCGCCTTATCTTCCCTTGTTGATGATATAGATGCCCGCCGTAGCCAATGCGCCGGCAAGGACATATTTCCAATAGAACACCTCGTGCAGGCAGAGGCAGGAGCTGACGGCCCCGACGACGGGAATCAGTGAGTTGTAGATGGCCACCTTGCCAATCGGGTTGCAGGTGAGCAGTTTGTTATAGAGCGTGAAGCCCACCGTGCTGATGCAGATGAGCAGGAACAGCCACAACAGCCCTAAGGCCGTAATTTTCGGCAGCGCGCCCCCAAAGAGCAGGCCACAGACGACAAGGATGATGCCGCCGATAGCGAGGCTGTAGCCTGTGCCGACAAAGACATTCAACCGCTTGCCCAGGCCGCGCGTCAGCAGCGATGCCGTGGCGCCACAGAGTGCGTTGAGGATGATCATGCCGTCGCCAAGCCAGGTGAAGCGACCACTGTCGGCACCGCCTAAGTTCAGCGACAGAATGCCTGCAAAGCCAATGACGCAGCCCACTACCTTGCGCAGCGTCATGCGGTCGCTCTTGAAGAAGATGCAGGCCAGGATGACGACCGAGAAGACGCTGAGCGAGTTGAGGATGGCTGCCCGTGAGCCCTCGCTATGGGACAGGCCAATATAGAAAAAGGTGTAGTGGAGCGTGGTGTTGACAAGACAGAACAAGAGGATAAACCACCAGTCGGCGCATTGCCTGACGTGGAAGTCCTTGTGGGTGGTGCGTGCCATGGCCAGTACCAGCAGTCCGGCGATGGTAAATCGGATGCCGGCAAAGAGCATCTTGCTGCCCGTCATCACCGGTGTTATCTGAAACTCGGCATAGCCTAACTTGATGAGTGGGTAGGCAAAGCCCCAGGCAATGGCTGCAGTGAGGGCAAACAGCGCCACCCAGAGCGGACGCTTGAAGATGGATATGTATTGCTTTGTCATCGTGTTTAACTATTCAAAGAATTCTGTGATTTTTCGTATCGGCATTTTTCGCAAAAATAATAATAATAAAGCATTCGTCCAAGATATTGGCATGGTTTTTCTCATCTGCATTTGACTTTCTTCCCCATTGTGTACCTCATCTAACCAATATGCTTCTGGGCTGTGCTGCCTGAGGCTTGGTATCATCTTAGACAGAACAGAAGGAGAAGGCCTTCCGTAATTTGGGTTAGCAACACCATAATTTGGATAAGCAATAAACGAATAGAAAGTAGTAACTTTGCACCCGGAAACATAAAAAACATATAGATACATGTATATAGAAAACATCAACAGTCCCAAGGACTTGAAATCACTGACCATAGAACAGCTCGGCGTAGTGGCTGAGGAAGTAAGACAAGGTGTGCTCAACCGTGTGAGCCATCACGGCGGTCACGTAGGACCCAACCTCGGGTTCACCGAGGCTACGGTGGCCCTGCACTATGTCTTCGACGCTCCCGAGGACAAGATTGTCTTCGATGTCTCCCATCAGAGCTATCCCCACAAGATGCTCACCGGGCGCAAGGACGGTTTCCTCAATGTGGACAGCATGGACGGCATCTCGGGATATTCCTCTCCATTGGAGAGCCCCGTGTATGACAACTTTGAGATTGGCCACACCTCCACCTCCATCGCTCTGGCTACAGGACTACAGAAAGGCCGCGACATCCTTGGTGGCAAAGAGAATGTCATCGCCGTCATCGGCGACGGCTCGCTCTCGGGCGGCGAGGCTTTCGAAGGACTCGACACCGCCGCAGAACTGGGTACCAACATCATCATCGTCGTCAACGACAACGAGATGAGCATTGCCGAGAACCATGGCGGGCTGTACCGCAACCTCAAGCGTCTGCGCGAGAGCGGCGGCCTGGCGGAGTGCAACTACTTCCGGGCCCTCGGCTTCGACTACCTCTACGTCGAGCGGGGCAACGATGTGGGCAGTCTCGTGGAAGCTTTCCACAAGGTCAAAGACATCGACCATCCCGTGGTGGTACACATCCACACCGAGAAGGGCCATGGCTACGCGCCTGCCGTGGCCGACAAAGAGCGCTGGCACTGGAGTATGCCCTTCCACCTCGAAGACGGCAGTCCCCTCAACCCGTCGCATGGTGGCAAGTCAATGGATATGTTGCTCGGCGACTGGCTCTTCGAGGAGATGAAGCGCGACGAGAAACTCGTGGCCATCACCGCCGCCGTGCCCGCAGCCCTGGGCTTCACCAAAGAGCGTCGTGAAGCCCTCGGGAAGCAGTTCGTCGATGTGGGTATCGCCGAAGAAGAGGGTGTCGCCCTTGCCTCAGGCATGGCAAAGAGAGGCGCACGGCCGGTGTTCAGCACCTACGCCACCTTCCTCCAGCGCACCTACGACCAGTTGGCACAGGACCTCGCCGTCAACGGCAATGCCGCCGTCATCAACGTGCTCGGCGCCAGCGTCTATGGCATGAACGACTTCACACACATCTGCTTCTTCGACATTCCCATGATCAGCCATATCCCCAACCTGGTCTATCTGGCTCCAACCACGTGGGAAGAGTTGCGCGCCATGGAGAACTGGGCCATCCGGCAGGATAAGCACTCGGTGGCCATCCGTGTGCCTGCCTTCGGCGTGGCACATGCCACAGAGACCCCGGACAGTGACTACAGCGACTTGAACAAGGCTGTGGTGGCTCATCGTGGCGACCGCGTGGCCATCATCGCCGTGGGCGACTTCTTCCAAAAGGGTGAGGCTGTAAGGCAGCTGTTGGCCGAAAAGGGCATCGACGCCACGCTCATCAATCCGCGTTACCTCTCCGGCCTCGACGAGCAGCTCTTGGATGAGCTGAAGACCGACCACACTGCCGTCGCCACCATCGAGGACGGCAGCATCGACGGCGGCTACGGGGAGACGGTGGCCCGCTTCTATGGCCCGTCGGCCATGCGCGTGCTCAACTTCGGTGTGCGCAAGATGCTCTACGACCGCTATGACGTAGACCAGCTGCTCACCGACAACCATCTGCAAGACCAGCAGATTGCCGACGACATCATGCAAGTCGTCAACAGCATCAAATAGCACAGGCGATCCGTCGCGCACCATCCACCGCAGGAACATACAAGGACGCTTGCAAGCAGAGGTGTAAGGAGAAGGCACCAGGCCTTTAATGCCATGTCTGCGAAAGAAAGTGGGCAGGGCGACCAGCACGGACTCCACATCCGACTTTGTTTATCCCCTCATTGCAGGGCTCACAGGCCCGGCAATGAGGGGTCAATCGTGTATTTTCCTTGCAAATATCGCAATAATTATTGAAAAGTACAAGGAAAAAGGAATAAGACATCATCAAAACGAGCCGGAGTCGTGGTCGGCATTGTCAATTTTCTTGTCAAGATGATGCTGTTTGCCCGAGAAGAGATTGTAGCTCAGATTGAACGTCAACATGTTTTTCTGCGACTTGATTTTGTTGGTGTGGTAACTGTAAAACACGCTGTTGCTCATTGTCTCGTCCCAATATTGCGGTGCGGCAAAGAGGAAAAGTCCCGAGAGGCCCACTCGCAACTGCTTGTACTGATAGAAGACCGAGGCCATGGTCTTGCGCTCATTTGATGTAAGGACGTTGCCGTCGGGTGTCATCACTTTCTTCTCCCAATAGGCGACAGCTCCCCATCCGCCCTTTCTGAAGACCGCCTGAACCATGACGGGCACGGCCCAGTGGGTATGGACACCCATGATGCTGCTCTTCTGGTTGTCATACTGTGCGGCCATATAGAGTCCGATGGTGAGCAACTCGCTCTTGAAGGGTTTCAGCTGTCCCTGAAAGTGCGTCACCCAGGACAGGCTGCGGTCGTTGTTCATGGGTTGCGACGTCATGACGCGCTGACCGTTGACCGACTGCCAGGTGTAGTAGTTGCTGATGCTGTTGCTGATATGTTCCAGGGCAGTACCACTTTCGAGATCGATATAAGGTGTCTGCAGCGAGTAGCTGAACGTCACGGCATTGTCGTTGCCGCTCTTGAGATAGGGATTGCCCATGTTGTAAAGACCCGGGATGACGACCGTGGAGTTGTTGCTGAGCTGTGCGATTCCCGGCAACTGCGGCTCAGAGGAAACCTCCAGCCTCAACATGCCATGCTTGAGATTGTATGCCAACAGCATCTGCGGGGTGAAGTAGAGCTTGTTGTAATGGGTGTTGTTGTTGCTGGTGTGCACGTACGTTCCGCCAAGGCTGAGTCGATAGTTCAGCTTGCTGATATTGCCCGAAAGTTCGGCGTAGGCGTAGTGGTTGTCATCGTGCGTGGTGTAGTCATAGTTCTCATAGTCGGAGAGCACATTGCTGATGGTGAAGTCCGACTTAGCCAGCGTGGTCTTGTAGCCTACAGAGAGGTTTGCCTTCTGCCAGCCCTTGGTGTAGGCCACCTCGCCGATGACCGAGTACTTATGGTTGTGCTGTCGCATCTGGTCATCGAGCAGTTCATTGCCGGCCTCGTCGTGCTGCCGGTTGTCCTGGTCCTCGTGGTTGTTGAAGTAGGTACCCACCACATCAAGTGTGATGTCCTGATTGTGAGCCATCTTCTTTTGGAAATAGATATCCAGCGAGGGAGCGAAGTGGCGGCGCAACTGCTCCTCACGTGCGGTGCCATTGGACCACAGCAGATTATTGGTGGTCGTGATGTCCCAGTTGGTGCGCCAGAACCAGCGGTGCAGCTCAGGTGAGAACTTCACCTGGAAGTTCAGGCTGTCACCCAAGCTGTAGAGGTATCTCAGATTGAAGTTCTGATGAGCGTAGCCGAAGTGGTAGTCGCCATCATAGCGGTATTCGGCCTCATCAGCCTCATTGTTGAAGCGATAGATATTGGTCTCACGGCAATCGCCGTTGTTGCGGTATTCCAACCGGTAGTCGAAGGCCACCTGTGAGTGACCCGTATTGTAATGCGCGTAGACATTGGTGTTGTTGAATGCCGAATTGAAGCCCTGCGTCTCATCAAATCCTGCGGCATAGCCGTTCTCCAGGTTACGGGTGTGGATGTTGATGAGCGTGCCCACGTCATGATAGCGTGCAGGCGGCACCAGATAGTAATCGACATTGCGTATCTGCTTACCCTCAAGGCTCTTCAGGTCGTTGTCGCTTGCCTCAATACCATTGATGAGGATCTTGACCGACTTGCCCGAGAGCGACTGGACAGAGCCTGAGAGCGGGTCAATGTGCAATCCTGGCAACGTGGCCACGAGGTCCTGTCCATGACGGGCGTTTTTCAGCTGTTCGGCAGTGAACGTGTAAGTAGCATGGTCCACGTGCTCCGTTTTGCGGTGTCCCTTCACATTGACGGTCTTCACGGTGAAGCGGTCGGGCAGCATCGTCACCGTACCCGCATTGGGCGAAGAGAAGGTGCGGCTGAGGGTTTTGTAGCCCACATAGCTGAAGCGCGCTATGATGCGGTCGGCATCATAGGGGATGACGAACACGCCGCTGGCATTGGTCACGCCACCGGCCAGAAACGAGGAGTCGGCAACAGAGAGCAACACCACGTTGGCATATTCCATCGGCTGTCCGTTCTCATCCACGAGGCGTCCCTTGAAGCGGTGTTTGCCTTTGCTTATGCATTCCACGAAGAGGTTGTTACCCTGTTCGGTGAGCGTGATGGGATAGAAGCCTATCATCTTTCGGATGGCATCGGGCACGGTCTGGTTCTTGACACTGAGCGTGAGGCGGAAGTCTTCCAGGTCGTTGTAGATGAAGTTGACGATGTAGGTATGCTGCAACTGGTTGAGCTCACGCAGGGCCTGTGCCATCGACACATTATTATATTGCCGGGTGACGGTCTGCGCATTGACACAGAGCGCAAGCAGGCTTAGCAGGATAAGAACTGTTCTTTTCATTGTACGCCCCTCCTCATTTTACGACAATCACATTTCCTTCCACTGCTATGTCAAAGCGGTTGAAGTTGTTGAGCAGTTCGATGTTCTCCTCAAGCGATTTCCGTCGGTCCCAGACGAAGTAGAGCCGCACGTCGGTCTTAGCGTCAGCTTCCGCCTTCCATGTCTTATGATAGTAAGCGCCCATGTCGGTGAGGATGGTGCTCAGCGACACGTCGTCATAGACCTTGCGTTCGGTGGCCATCGTGTCAGCTCTCGCCACAGTCGCCGTGCGGACACTGTTGCGAACCGAGTCTATGGCGCCGGTGGTCTGCGTCACGACGGGCTTCGGATGCTCCTGGTGTGAGGGCAGCAAGTTCAGCTTCACCACAGCCGCCACGGCCAGGCCAGCAATGAGCACGCCTCCTGCAATGGCAGCGGCAATGCCGGCATAGTGGTGACGCGGATGATACGCGGCGGCAAACCGCTGCCACTCCTGGTCCACATCGGCCGTATCATGGAGATGGGCATCGGCAGCACGGCGGGTCAGAGCCAGCATCCTGAGTGTGTCCTGCATGTCAGGGTCATGAAGCATCGACTCCAACTCCTCGTCAGTGAAGCGCTCGGGATGCTCCGTCATTTCGAGCAAACGTTGTTGTTTCTTATTCGTTTCTTCATTCATAGTCTTTGCTTTTTAGTTGTTGTCTGAGTTGTCGAAGGACTTCCGCAAGATGATTGTAGACGGTGACCTTACTCACACCCAGCGTAAGGGCTATATCCTTATAGGTCTGGCCGTCGGTGAACCGCATTGTCACGATCTTCCGTCTGAGGGGTGGTTCCAACCGCCCGATGAGGTCAGCCAGACGGCTGGTCAGACTGTCATCGGTCACCTGGTCAAGACTTCTCTCATCGTTGAGCAACAATTGCGATACGCGCTGCCTCACGCTTTTGTGGGCAATGACATTGCGGCAACGGTTGCGTACAGCTTGCATCAGATAGCCCGTCTCGCTCCCGGGAAGGAGCACTACGGGATGAGCAAGCAGTTGTGAGAACACCTCGCTTACCACATCTTTGCTCTCGGCATCATCCAGGAGAATGCATCTGGCCAGATGGTACATTTCCTGATAATGCGCACGGAAGAGCCTTTCAATGTCTGTCTTTATCGTCTTCATACAACCCTATTACAGTTATACAACCCAAATAACTAAGCAAAGACTCATATTTTTTTTACATCACGAGGCCGGCAACCCAGCACACCTACAACGCGTGGTGCCAGATTGCATCCTTTTCTACTGCAAAAATAGGGAAAATAATACAAACTCTCCTACCCACTTCGTGGGATATTAAGAAAATATCAGAATATAATATATTTTTAATTCAAGTTTCGCATGCTAACAATTACGTATAACCAAGACCGGCCCCTGCAAAGCGTCAGTAACTCGCGGAACTTGAATATTATACCTCCGCCATCTATCACGATAGCCGCTGCTCGTCACGGATTTTCAGCACAGGCTCGGACGACAGGCCTGTCGGCATTGGCTCACCTCGCTGACAAAGAAGGCGAAGTGACGCTAAAGGACTTCCAACTTAACGCCGAGTGACAGGCCGAGAATATCCCAAAAGGAAATGGAAGTCCCCTGAAAGAGGGAGCGGATGTAAAGGTCGCATGACCCGATTTCGTAGAACAGCTTGACGCGCTTGAAATAGGCCTTCTCTGGATTGAAGCTGAACGTAAGTTGCTGTCCTACAGCCACGTTGAGCCGAAACTTCGTGGAGAGAGCCTCGTAATATTTGTCGGGATAGCGTCCGGGCTGACTCCTCCAGAACTCATGGCCATAGACGGTGTTGAGATAGATGCTTGACTGCAGGGGTTCAAGCGAGATAAGGTCGTTGAAGCTGATGCTCCAAGGTATGTAGTTCTGCTTAATGGTATTGGTCAGGTGGGCGTTGGAACAATTGTATCTCGGAATATATCCCCACAGCAGCTGGGTCTCCCACTGGCTGCGACGGCCATACTTCCATCCTACGCCTGCTGATATCAGTCCCATGTTGCCGGCATTCTGAACGACGATTTGCGTAGGTATCAGACTTGCCCAATAATGGCGCATGCGGTTGACGCGGCGGTCGTAGCGGCTGTTGGGAATGCTGTCTTGTCCCATAGCCGTGATGGTTGTACCCAAGGCTATAAACAATAAAAGCCAACGGAAGATTGTCCTCTTACTATTATTAATACTGCACTGTCTCATAGCTATAGCCTTTAGGAGTGAAGGTGAATATCTGGTAATTGCGGTGAACGGCAGCATCGATGCCGTACCACATTACACCGTCGTTGAAAATGTCAGACTCCGTGCGTGAATGGTCGTGGCCGTAGATGCAGCACTGCAGTCCGGGAAAGAGTTTGATCACATAGTCAAACATGCCTTTTACATTATTGTTGAACTGGTCGCTCCCAGGACAGGCGTGCATAACGAATACCGTCCGGTCGAAAGCTGCTGAATCGGCATGGAACTGCTGCTGCATATAGTCGAAGTTGGGCACTGCGGCCATATAGTCATATTCGGTTGCATTGGTGTTGACGCAGATGAACTTGATGCGCGCCGCGATGAAGGAAAAGTCGAGGTCGGTACCAAACATTTTTTTCCAGACTTGGTCGCCCGTACCCAAAAAGTCATGATTGCCAATCAGCACAACGTAGGGCTTGTTGAGCTTCTTGAGAATATCATATCCCCACTCAAATTCGCGTGTGGTTCCTGTATCGGTGAAGTCGCCGCAATGAACAACAAAGTCGATGCTGTCGTTGGCATTGATTGATTTTACCTCTTCTTTGAACTCCTTATGCCACAGGTGAGTATCGCTGATGAAGGCCACACGTATGGTGTCACGATTCCGAAGGCGCTCCTCAATGCGCGAAATGTTGGTAACATTGAGGTTGGTGCCGCCCTTGTAGTTGGAGTCGTAAGGATGTACCTCGAACATCCCCTTGTCGCAGGCAACAAGGGAAAAGGCAAGCAAGCATAGTGTGGTCAGCCTTAGTAAAGCCGTAATTCTATTGTGTCGCATCTGTCTGTTGGGTTTATGTTATTCTATCTTTCGCTGGCTGAGTTAAGATCAATGACGAGGAAAAGGCGTACGAAGCAAATCGTAACCCACTGCAAACTTACTCATTTTTTTTTAATTATTATGTTAGTAGGTTAAAGATTTTGCATTAATTTTGTATTTACAAAATGAAAAGAAGCGGTACGTAACTATTCTCATTTCGTGCTCCTAAACATATTAGAATATACATTGTTATTTGGTATTCTCATGTCAAATCCATCATATTGACGGTGTGACGAGTTGGGCAGTGTTTTTAAGGTCTCCCTCAAGTCTCAAATGAGATAGAGGGATGAGTGAAGAAAGATAAACTGTCAATATTATTTATGTTAAATGGCTTCTGAGAATCGCGTATTTGCCAACAAGCTGATATATTGTTCCAAATACTTCATTTTTGACCAATTTACATAAATCACTATCAATCAACCGTTTATATTTTCAAGGATAGAAAAGGAGCTTTTCTGACGTCACAATATCGTCGAAACGGCACTGCCTTTTCGTCGATTAGGCAACGGAGTCACGGCGAAAAGGCAACGGAGTTACGGCGAAAAGGCAACGGAGTTACGGCGATAAAGCAAATACATAGTGTAAAAAAGGCCATATCCGAACAGTCTGGTCAACACACAGTCTCGATTTCGCCTGTATTTTCTCTCAGCAATGTGTTAAAATCTTAACCGTAATTTGTCAACAACTTTCAAGCATTTCCTCCTGGGGTTACTTCCCTTCATGTTGTTTTTTGCATGGAGCACCCATGCCACGGCACAAGACGAGATACGGGGAAAGGTGACCGACAGCCAGAATGAGCCTATCATTGGCGCGAGTGTTGTAATCAAAGGTTCGACAACGGCCGCCCCACACACATCATGGACGTCTTTCTACAAGCAAGTCGCCAAACTGCGGATGGCGCTGATACCAGGCAGCAGCAAAGGAGCACGCCGGCAGCACCATCAGCCCCTCACTGAGGGCATAGTCATTGGCCGCGCTGACAAGCGTCCCGCCCACTCCCAGGCCCTGCTTGAAGGCTGTGGTGTGGTCCATGCGCATTACATTTCCGTCAAAACTAAACTCAAGCTGGCCGGCCAGCTCCTCACCGTCATAGGCAAGTACCCTGCCGCCCGCACTATTCGTCTCAATCCTTGTCTCCATACTGTGAACTCTGTTTTTGGATTAAATAGCAAAGAGGGTGTATCAAAATTAGAGAAGTCCAGGAGTTCAGAAGTCCGGGAGTTCTGTCATTACTATAATGATACCTTATTATCAGATACTTATGCATTTGACTGAACTTCCGGACTTCTGAACTTCTCCTATTTTGATACATCCCCTTGCCAAAGTTACTAATATTCTGTTAAAGACGTAAAGGAATAGCCGGAAATGTGCGGGAAAGAATCCCGTGAGTCGTCATTCATAGCCTCTTATCTCTACCGGCCCCAGCAACCCGGAAGGCAGGATGGGTGTCTCGGAGGTGAAGAAGTTGAAGTTGACCAGCGTCCTCCTGTCCTTTGAAGGGCGTTTAGAGGGTGAGTTAAGCCAGTCAGGGATGACCTTCATATATCTGCCTATATAGGGCCGCCCAGGCACATAGTCATAGTAGAGCTTGTCACCCCACTCCACATCGTCAGGCTCATGCTCGTCCCCGACCAGGCGGTTTATCCAAAGATTGGTGACACGGATGCTGATGGTATTTCTACCTGCTCTCAGCTGGCGCGTGATGTCTGTGACAAACGGCTGCTTCCACAACGTATCGCAGACGACGCCGTTTACACGGACTACGGCCAGATTGTTTACCTTGCCGAGATCGAGCCGGTAGCTTCGGCCCTTGTGGATGAAGGACGGGGGAAGAGTGACGGATGTGGTATACTCCGCATCGCCGGAATAATATTTGATAAACTTGTTGTCCGATTCGGTCCATGAGGAGAGCCTGTGCATCAGGGTATCTATCCCTTCTTTCTCAAACCTCACATTCCATGGCGTGCTGACAACAAGAGAATCGCGCGTGGCCAGTTCCTTGTAGAGCGGAAGTGATGGGTCATTTTTATCCTGCAACACCACGAATACTGAGCCGTGTGGCTCCAGGGTCAGCCTCACTTTGGTCCTACCACCTTCATGCTTCCACGCATTTGTATTGATAATCTCCCCCCTGTCAGGGAACCAAAGTTGCGGCACGAGACCGTCCTCACGCAGAGAGAGGGTCACGCGCCGGACTGAGTCAGCCTGATTGGCTACAAAGTAGAACGGAGCGTCCTTCGTGCAGCGGTGCGTGTAAATGATGTCGTCAGTCGTGGTCTTCAGGTCGGGCGCTATCCCCAGCGCTCTCAAGGCTTCAGCCACTGTCATTTCTTCACACACCTTACCCTTGCCATAAGTATGGATTCCCTTTCTTCCTTGCCACATGCGTCCTGCCAGGACAGCAAGGGCGATACTGTCCTCATCATGGTGATACAGGCCAGGCACATCTTTGGGTCGGCCGCCCACAACGGAAGCCCCTTCATAGACCAGCCGCTCTATTTTCTCCACGACACTCAATGGCAGGGGGCGATCAGGTATGACCAGCAGGCCATAGCTTGTCCCGTCAGGCATAACAAGCCTATGGCCACTGGTGCTCATCCGTCTCATGAAGGACGTCATCCCACAAACATCGCCCGCGTATCCTCCGGGCAGCTCCATGTGCTTGTCATCCATCAGAAAGCACACATCGGCGACATGTAGTCCCTGCTGCAACATGGTCTGACAGCGTGAGAGATAGGAGATGAAAGGCTTCGCGCCCACCTGCCACCATGTCTGCTCGGGGGTGAACTGTGTTCCCCACATGCCGAAGGTGATACCCGGATGGACCGTCACCCAAGGATTGTTGGTACCGGCATGAAACATCATGGCATTCACACCCATGCAGAAGGCTCTGTCTGCCAATGGCTTCAGCGCGGCGGGATCGTCCCGCCATGCCCAGCCCGGATAGCAGGTGAAGGCTTCGCAGTAGAGCAGGTTCTTCCCCGTAGTATGTGCTGCCGAGGCCATTCTGGAGAGATCTTTCCATCCCCAGGTGTCAGGTTTGGTCCAGAACTCAGCGAACAGGGCGTTGTCACCCTCTTGGCTGGCCTCATAAATATTGGCCGGGCTGCCATAACACTCTGTGATGAGCTCCATTCCCTGGCGCCTGGCCAGCTCTCCCATGTATCCATAATAGTAGTCGCAGAAGAGGTCGCTTATAGTCATGGCCCAGTCATGCTTCATGCGGTCTGATGCCTGCCTGCTGACAATGGTCTTGCCTGCCAGCACCGGCAGCCACTTGATCAAACTGTAACCTCTCCGCTGTTGAAACTCCTTTGGCATGTCCGTGGTCCAGGTCTGTGGCCCGGCCTCGTAGCTGTCTATCTCCAGCCGCTTGAACGATTGTGCCCCGCTCTCCCTGGCCATGTCAAACAGCAGGGCCGGGTAGGTGGCCCAGTATCTGTCAAGGGCAGCCCGGCTCATCTTGTCTATTTCAAGTCCCACCCCTCCGGTTGGCGCTGTCGCCCCATTGGTTTTGCCGGTAGTGGTGTGCCCGAATCTCAGAATTATCCAATTGTCCTTGCGGGGAGCCTTCCAATTGAGATGTCCCTTAGCATCTACCCGGGGAGTCAGGTCTATGACCTGCGCCGTGTCCCTTACCCCGCCGGCCGGGAGAGCAAGCACAGCGATGTCGCGGTAATAACCTGTCAGGCTGTCAGCCTCCGGTTTGGACAGTGTGAGACTTATGCGCCTGGACTCTCTGACCAGGGTCTCATTCCACACGAGTCTCTGCATGGCGTCCTCTGCCTTCACCGTCGGGTAGGCGCTCGACGACCACCCCGGACAATTGTGCGTGCCGAAAGTGAGCCCAAGCCGGTCACACTCTTTCAGTGTGAACTTGAAGAGGGATTTCCAATTATCTGAGCCGATACTATTCGTGGTATCCTTAATCAAGGTCTGGAGTGGTCCGCCTATCATGAAATTCTGCACGCCACTGATTCCGGCCTCCTTGTAGGCCTCCAGCTCCCGCGTTATAGCCTTATGGGAGACGAGTCCGTCCATCCACTGCCATATCATCATGGGTCTGGCCTGCTGCGGCGGATCAACAAACGACTGCCTCAGTGCCTGAGCCCTCACAGGCAGGTGCGCGCTCCATGCCAATAGGAGGCATGTTGCGCACCATATTCTCATCATCTTACTGTTCATAACCTGGATTCTGTTTTACGACGCCATTGGATTCCGTTATCACAGACTGTGGAATGGGAAAGAGCACTTGGTAGTCCTGGGCCTTGTTGCCGCGCTCCTTTGCCCTCTGAATATAAGTGCCATTCCGGATGAGGTCCTGCCTCCTGAGCCCCTCGCCGAACAGCTCATGCCCGCGCTCCAAGAGAAGGAATTGGCGGAAAGCCTCTTTGCTTGATACGGCGGCGGCGGGAATCTCCACCCCGGCGCGGTCAGTTATCTGTCTGACAGCGTTTATGGCCTCGCCCGTAGGACCGTGCAGCTCGTTCTCAGCCTCGGCAAACGCCAGGAGCACTTCCGCATAGCGCACGATGGGCTGGGCCTTCTGGATGCCATAGTTGGCAAACTGTGTGTCCATAAACTTGACGGGTATGGCTCCCACCATGCCATTGCCGCGGCTCTTGTGGGTCCCGTCCTGGGTGTCATATTCGCACAGTATGGTCTGCTTGCGCACATCGTTGTCCTGGAAGGTGTCATAGAAGTCCCAGCGCATGCAATACTCCTGCCATCCCGCAAAATAATGGTTGTCGTTGCCACGGATGTAGCTGCGCCCTCTGTTGTTGTAACCCCGCTTGAAGTCACTGGGCAGGACTTCCGACACATAGTAGTTGTCTGAAGCCGCATTGGCCGGTACAGACCAGATGGTCTCATCGGTAATCGTGTTGTTGAAGACATCCTCATACTTGGGCAGAATCTTATAGCCCATTTTCATAATGGTGCGGGCCGATTGCAAAGCCCCCTCCCAGTCCTTCTCGTGCAAGGCAAGCCGCATCTTCAGGGCGAGCGCAATAGCCTTGGACATGTGACCCCAGCTGCTGGGACTGCCATTGTAGCGGTCAGGGAAGCCGGGTGTAGCGATGGCTTCATCAAGGTCACGCGTGATATAGCCCACATACTCCTCCTGTGAGGGTCTTGACTCTATCTCATTGTCCATCAAGGTAGATGGATTGAGCTTGACATTAACGGGGCCAAAAAAGTCAAGGAGCGTATACATGTAGAAGGCCCGCAGCGTCTTGACTTCAGCCAAGTACTTGTTGCGCACGTTCTCGCTCACACCTTTACAATTGTCAATCTGGTTGATGACATCTGTGGCACGCGCCACGAAGCGTATCACATTGTAGGTCGCGCTGAGGGTACGGTTGGAAGGACCTACATTGAATTCATCAAAGGCGTTGCTGGAATAGGCCTGCATGATATCAGTAGTAACCATGGCCGCGCCAAAATAAGAGTTGACATCCGCATTGTAGAGCGAAACATACCATTTACCTGTTCCCCCGTCACTGTACCCCCAGTTGGTAGTGCATGGAAGGTACAGCCCGACGACGGCCGCCTCAATGTCCCCCTCTGACTTGAAGAAGTTTGATGGTGAGAGGTCTGTATAGTTCTTGGTCTCCAGCATGTCCTCACACGATGTCATAAGACATGCGAACAGGATGAGGGAGAAAATGAAAATATTATGTATTGTTCTCATATCCAGTGAATTTTAGAAATTAAGATTAAAGGGCCCAAGGGGGATTGTCCGTGGCAGGCGGATGCCGCTGCCTAACCAAAGAACTTGATATGATAGCGTGCTAAAACTATTTTTTTGCTTACCTTTGCGGTCATGGAACAAGAAAAGATAGACTTCTACAAAGGTTTAGCGATATATATCCTCCCCGAGGGCGTGACTAACTACTTTG
>ONQB01000054.1 GCA_900319905.1 uncultured Prevotella sp.
TTGGATTTAAGCAATAAAAACGAAAAGCAAATGCGTTCGAAGAACGCATTCTCCTGTTATATCAACAACTTGTTATCGCCAAAGGGCGATATGGCAGCTGAATAATAATAACATTCTGCTAAATTCAATAGCCCATAAACCTTATTGGCTTGTGAAGCATCTTTTGCCTCGTGATATATGCGTAGAGCCTCTTTTGCATATCTAATGGCAAGGGCGGGATTGTATTCTCTGACGATGACCGAGGATTGCAACAAAGCCAAGCTTTGAGTATAGTAATCCTTTCGATGATTTGCCGCCTTTATAGAATTTGCAAAGCAATGAAGAGCTCTCTCACTGCTGTCATTCAGGGAATAGTACTTCCCAATGTAGTATTCGCACTTGGCATAAAGACTGTCGTCCGGCTTGTCTTTATACCAGTCGTGAGCATAACGCAACAGTGAGTCTTTATCAACATCAATCCCCGACTTGTCCTGAGCCATGGTGTATACCAGTGAATACAAGGCTAATCCTCTGTCGGAAAGTTTTGTCTGGTCTATCTTGCTCAGTATAGTGAGCGCACTGTCAGGCTTGTTCCCGGCGATTGGTATCATCGCAGAGATCAGCTTCTCTTGCTTGCCACCACATGCAATTAGCATTAAGGAAAGCATCAATATGGGGAAATATTGGAACACGCTTTTCATTATGCTATAGTCTAGTGCGCAATGTTACAGTTTTATTTTAAAATCATCATGTAAACTGTCGAATAAATCGCAGTTGATAATTGTTCTCGCTTTTCGTATGATGCTGTGATAGCAAACGGGCCCGTTCTCCTGCAACTTGACAGGGAAACGGGCCGGTTTGTTATCTTGACATCATCCTTACCTCTTTGCCAAGCTTCTTCGCCGGGTCGCCCATGAAGCGCCAGTAGGCCACGGGCATGACGGTGAGAATGAAGAACATCGTGATGATGGTGCCCCAGAAGATGACGGCTGCCATCGGCATCCACAGACTGCTGCCGCCCAGGAGCATCGGGATGACGCCTGTCGAGGCGCAGGCCGACGTGAGGAAGATGGGACGCATGCGTTCCTTCGAGGCTTCGAGGATGGCATCGCGTACCGACAGATGCTTTTCAGTGTAAAGCTCCTTGGCGTAGTCGAACAGGATGATGCCGTTGCGCACGAGCACGCCCATCAGCGACACGAAGCCCAGCACACAGGTCAGGCTCAGGTCAATGCCCGACAACTTGATGCCCACTGCCGCACCGAACACACAGAGTGACAGCGAGGCCAGCATGATGAACGACTCCGACACGCTGCGGAAATGCCACAGCAGTACGAAGAAGATGATGGCGATGCTGATGATGAGGGCATGTATGATGTTGGGAATCTGCTCCTGGTCGGTCTCGTACTGACCGCCGTAGGTCACCTGCACGTCATTGGGCAACGGCATGGCAGCCACAATCTTCATGATCTTTCCCGTCATGCGCTCTACATTGACATCCTGGTCGGTCTCGGCAATGACCGAGATGGTGCGCAGGCCGTTGCGGTGCACGATTTGCCCGTATTCCATTTTCTTCTGCACGGTGGCCACTTCTCTGAGTGGCACACTCTTCAGTCCGCCCATCACGGGTATCTGCTCGTCGTAGAGGTTGTCGACGGTGGCGCTGTCGCTGTGGTGCGTTTTCAGAACGGTCTTCGGTCCGTAGTCGCCGTCCCATATCTGGCTTACGGGCAGGCCGCTGGTATAGCGCAGGGCCAGCGTCATCTGTACGGCGGCATTGGTCAGACCCAACCTGCTTACCGCATTGTCGTTGAGTGTCACGCGTGTCGTGGCTAAAGGCTCGCGCCAGTCGGTGCGCACGAGCTCCAGACCGCTGATGCGGCGCAGACGTGCCGTCACGCTGTCGGCCGCCAGGGTGAGTGTGGTCAGGTCGTTGCCCGTGAGGCGCACCTCGATGGGGTTCTCCTCCTTGCTGTATGACAGATGCTTGATCTTGACGATGCCCTCGGGGAAGTAATTGGTGAAGCGCCGCTTGCACTCACTGACGAGCCGCTCCGTCTCGTCGATGCTCTTGGTGTTGACGATGAACTGTGCAAAGTTGTCGCCGGGAATCTGCGGCGCGTATGTCGTCTGGAAACGTGGCGAGGACATGCCGTGGAAATTGGCCACCGACACCACACCGGGCATGCGCCGGATCATGTGTTCCAGCGAGTCGGCCAGCCACGTCGTGTGCTGCACGGTGCTGCCCGTGGGCATGAAGATCTCCACGGCAAACTGGTCGCGCTGCGCGATAGGCATCAGTTTCTGGGGCAGACGCACAAAGGCAACGGCACCGGCGACGATGGTGACGACGGCCGTGCCAAGCGTCAGCTTCCAATGGACAAAGCACAGGTCAATGGCTTTGTTGTAGAATCGCTGCATGACGTCAAGCAGGTTGAAGGCTTTCTTCCCATCCTTGCGCACACCGGTCTCGATGGGCTTGCGGATGCAGAAATACATGAGGATGGGCAGCAACGTCTGCGCGATGATCATGCTGACGAAGAGCACAATGCTGATGGCCCACGGGAACATCTTCAGGAAGTCGTGCATGACACCCGTCATCGTGATGAGAAAGGGGAAGAACGTGATTGAGATGCAAAGCGTGGCAGAGAAGATGCTCTTCAAGAAGTGGTCGGTAGCCAGCACGGCGCTGCGCCATCGCGTGATGCCCAGCGCCAGGTTGTTGACGTAACCGTCGATGATGACGATGGAGTCGTCCACGATCATGCCGAGCGTCATGATGAGGGCTGCCAGGGTGACGGTGTTGAGCTCAAGGTCGAAGATGTAGAACAACCCGAGCGAGATAAAGATGGTGACAGGCATTGTGGCGGCGGCCACGGCAGCCACCTGTCTGGGCATGATGAGCACCACCACGAGCAGCACCGTGACGATGGCGATGAGCAGCTCACGCAGGAAGTCGTAGATAGAGTCGTCGACCACCTGCTTCTGGTCTGTAATCTTGTTGATCTTCACGTCGGCCGGCAGCTCTGCCTTGATGTGGTCGAGCTTGTCGTTGATGGCCGTGCCCATGCGCGAGACGTCCATGCCCTGCTTGTTGCTCACGGAGAGCAGCAGTGCCTTGGTGCCGTTGACGGTGATATACTCGTCGAGCGTAGGATATTCGTACTTCACCTCCGCCACATCTTTCAGTTGGACGACGTTGCCGCGCAGGTCGCTGTAAACCACCGCGTTCTCCACATCGTAGATTTTGTTGAGGCTCTCGTCGACGTAGATGGGGCTCTTGTATTTCTTGTCCTGCAGGCTTCCGCCCGTGCTGGTAAAGCCCTTTCCGGCGAGCTCCTGCGCGATGGCCAGATAGCTGATGCCGTACTGGGAGAGCTTGTCGGTGTCGAGATAGATGGCGATCTGCGGCATCTGCATGCCCGTGACACTCATCTTGCCCACAGAGGGCACCATGCGCAGCGAGTCCTTGATGATCTTCATGTACTCGTTGAGCTCACGATAGGTCTTGTCCTTGCTCTCCAAGGAGATGAGCTCCGACGACACGTCACCGAAATCGTCCTGCACGCGAACGGCCACAACACCACGCGGCAGGCTCGACTTGAACGTTGCAACACCATGCTTGAACTTCGACCAGAACTCGTCCTTGTCCTCAAGGTTCTCATTGAGCTCCACCACGATAATGCTCATGCCGTCGCGCGAGTAGGAATAGGTCTTCTCCTTCAGTACTTCTTTGTAGCTGAAGATGTAGTTCTCCAGCGGTTTGGTCACCTCCTGTTCCACCTCTTCAGACGTGGCGCCCGGAAAGACGGCGGCAACGATGCCCTCGCGCACCGTGTAGTCGGGAAACTCGTTCTTGTTGATCATCTTCAGACCGAAGATGCCAAGCACCACCAGGCAGCACACCAGCAAGATGACGATCTGCCGGTAATAGAGGCAGATCTCTTGAAAATGTCTTCTCTTCTTCCTTGCCATAGCCTTACTTGATTATCTCGCACACTGTTCCCTCGCTCACTTTCTGTTGTCCCTCGACGATGAGCAGGTCGCCGGGCTCAAGACCACCGTTGACACGCACGCCCTGCGAGGTGTCGGCTACGAAGTGGATGAAGCGCTTACGGGCCTTGCCACCGCTCACCACCCATACGAAGAAGCGGTTGTCCTCGTTGAGCTGCACCACATTGGCAGGTACGAAGACACTCATCTGCCCACGCTGGAAACGGCTGTACACCTGACAGATCATGCCGGGCAGCAACCGGTGCTTCGGGTTGTCGAGCATGATCTTCACGTCGTAGGTGCGGCTCAGCGGGTCGGCCTCGACGCCTTTCTCTACCACGCGGCCATAGAAGGACTGACCGCCGACGGCATCACAGCACACCATCATCGCCTCGCCTTTCTGTATCATGTCGATTTCGTTTTCCGGCACGCTGATCTTCACCTTCACACGGTCTATATGCATCAGTTCGGCTATCATCTCGCCCGGTGCTACGTTCTGTCCCACCTCTACGGGCTTGCGTGAGATGTAGCCGGCATAGGGCGCGGTGAGTCTTGTGTCACCCATGCTCTTGCGTGAGATGCGTTCCAGGGCCGCTGCCGACCGCACCGCTTCCTTCGCCTCGGCCAGAGCGGTCTGTGCCTGCACCCACTTGGCATTACTGATGACACCGCTGGCGTGGAGACCCTTCGACCGGTTGTAGGTGTCCTGCGCCTGACGTAGGGCCTGTTGGGCCTGCATGGTCACGGCATGCGATGAGGCCAGCGTGCTGTTTTGGTTGGCGCCGTCGAGCACCGCAATGGTCTGGCCAGCCTTCACCATCTGTCCCTCGGCTACATAGATGGCCTTGACGGTGCCCGCCGTGGTGAAGCTCAGGCTCACGCCGTTCTCCTCGGTCACGGTACCGCTGTAGCCGCGCTCACCATTAATCTGAACGGCACCCACACGTGTCACTTTCACTTTGACGGGTTGTGGCGAATTGGTCGAAGGCTTATTGCCGCACGCCACGAACAGCGACAGCATGCCAACGAGAGTAAGTAACTTAATTGTCTTCATACACGTAGAATTTCATAAGCGTCTCAGTAATATCACATTGCTGGGCGTGTTGTGTTGTATTGTATAACGCAAAGATAATAAATAATTGTGACGGATGTCTATATTTTCCACAATATTAATCCAAACGGGAAAATTTTATCGGCTACTCTGCTTTGAACGGATGTCATAGACAGAGTTGCAGGGATGAAGCCCAAAAGTCAAGTTGGACAATACCGTGAACTACTGCCTGACAAGTGGAAAAAGCAAGATTAGAATGAAAACGCCCTATGGTAGCCTACATTATTCATGAACATTAATTTCTCTTTATTTTTTCACATTGAATGTTGTGTTGTTGGAACCCCCTTGGGGGTTCCGGTATCATAGCGAGGGGATGAGGTGAGCGAAGCGAGCCTCTTCCCCTCGAAACGTGATGATGGGTGATTTAATCGCCTACCCCCTTGGGGGTTGCGGCAATGTTAAATATGATGTCAATCGAAGGATGTTCCACGGATGCGTCGCCTCTAATATTGCCGCAACCCCACAAGGGGGTAGCGATTTAATTTGCCATCTAATTGTTTTCGAGGGGAATCGCTGCATTCGCTATCGCTCATTTGCTCATCCCCTCGCTACGCTATGTTGCCGGAACCCCTAAAGGGGTTCTCTTGCATCATTCATGAATAATGAAGGTTAGACCCATCTCCATTGGGGAGCGAAAGCCAGTACATGATTTTCCTCACTTTCTTATTGATGACGCATGGGTGAATAATAGTATGGATTCTCTTCTCCATCCACAGGGTTTGTCGGCTGTACCAAAATATTCTATCGTATATTTCCCCTATAATTATTTAGGAAAAACATTCTGCTTTTTAGGGAATTCCCTAACACTGATACGATAATAAGCAGTAATTTTGCATTAAACATTAAAAGCAGTCCAATTATGAAAGCAGAAAAACTACTCACTATGATTTTAATGCTTCTTGCATTTACCATTAGCAGCACTGATGCTGAAGCAAAAAATAAGACTTCTATTGAAAGAGGAATGACAAAGCAACAGGTCACGGCAATATTAGGAACCCCAGGCAATACGAGCTTTGACCAATATGGAGAAGAATGGGAATATTACAAGACTGGTCTTTATCCTTTTTATAGGAGCAGACGCATTATAGTTGGCTTCGATGCGAATGGACTCGTGGTGACATACCATTCATATTATTTGGATGATAATGATCTCCAACATAATGCCGAAGGCTCTCCGAAATCCGTTGCCATTCCAGTGCCAGTTTACCAAGATGATGTATATTGCATCAGCGACAAGGACCTTGCTATTATATGTAATGCCATAAAGAATGCAAGTTTCAAGAATGATAAGTATGCCCTTATCGAGGTCGCAAGCCTCGGCTGTTATTACAGTTGTAGTCAATGTGCTACAATAATGAAGCTATTCGACTTCAATGATGAGAAGAAGAAAGCCCTTCAATATATGGCACCTCGTATAGTAGACCCACAGAATGCTAATGTCATCTGCAATCTATTCGATTTCAGTGATGACAAGAATGAAGTATTAAGGCTAATACAAGGTCGGTAAAGTATGCGCATGTCCTTTTCATAAATACATTAACATAGAGAGTGGAAAGAAATAAATCAAACTGAACGAATTCAACTGCTACTAAACAACAATAAATGCAGTCTAATTCGCATGAAATGGAGCAAATCGAGAAAAGAAAAATCGCTAAAGTCTTTGTTTATAAGGCTTTAGCGATTATCTTGATGTAATAAGCGGACCCCGACTCGAGATACTTAATCAAATGACTGAACTTCCGGACTCCCGGACTTCTGAACTTCTTAAATCCAAATGACTGAACTTCCCGACTCCCGGACTTCTTAACTCCTTAAATTATTTGATTTCGATAGCCCTGCCTGCTTTCTGCTCGTCTTCTTTGCGGACCTTAGGCAGAGTGATGGTCAGGATGCCATCAGCCACCTTAGCCGAGATGTGGCTCTGGTCAACATCCTCGGGCAGCGTGTAGGTCTGCTGGTAGTTGCTGTAAGAGAACTCGCGGCGCAGATAGTGCTCCTTGTGCTCCTCCTTCTTGGGCTCTTCCTCCTTGTGCTCAAGCTTGTTCTCAATGGCAAGCTCAAGATTGCCGTCGGCATCAAGGCTGATGCGTACGTACTCTTTCTTGATACCCGGAACAGCTACTTCCATGGTGTATTTCTCATTGTCCTCCTTCACGTTCACAGCGGGAGCTGTAGCGTTCGCACGACGAACAACACCATTCATCAAACCATCACTGAAATCATTGTCAAACCAATCACTTAATACTGGGAACAACATAAGTCAATACCTCCTATTTCTTTGTTTTTATATTCAACTTTTCTTGAAGCTCGTCCGCTTGCCTTCGGCTTGCTTCCGCGCTTCACCCACCATAATGCAACACTCGTGCCTATCGACCGACTCTGACAAAATGGCTTATTGATGGACATTTTGTCACCCATATAGGCAGAATGGTGGTATGGTGCGGCTGTAAAAGTCCGTATTTTTCATGTGTTTTTAACACGATGGCGGCACATATTTGCCACGACATGCCCTTTGTTCCAAAAAACGGCCGTTATGAGCGACTTTACTTAAATGGTTATTAGTCAATCGTCTACGCATTTCAAAGCCTAATGACAATTTGATGAGGCTCGGCCTCTCGGCGAAAAGGCAAGTTCATTTCGGCGATATGCGACTCCCTTCTCGCCGAAAAGGCAAGCTCCTTTCGGCGAGAAGCCGGTTACTTATCGCCGATATGGCAAGCCCTTCCCGGTGAAATCATACCAAAATATAGATGAAAAGGGGGACTTTAGGCCGACTTCATTGGTTTATCACATGTCTATTATCTTATTTTCTTCTCAAAACGACTGCAAAATCCTAACATTGATTTGTAATATATTTTCTTTCATCATTATAGGAAAAATGGACAAAACCTTCTTGGCTTTGCCCAAATCATCGTAATTTTGCAGATGTATTAATCTCAACCGCCATGCGTGAACTCGACCGCAATATTCTTTCTTTGGCTTTGCCATCGATCATTCAGAACATCACCGTTCCACTGTTGGGTCTCGTCGACCTAACCATCGTGGGACATTTTGGTTCGGCCAAGGCCATGGGCGCCATTGCCGTGGGCAGCATGATCTTCAATGTCATCTATTGGCTGTTGGGCTTTCTGCGCATGGGCACGAGCGGGCTCACCTCGCAGGCCTATGGCCGTCGCGATGTGGAAGATGCCCGTCGGCTGCTGCGACGAGTGCTGTCCATCGCCTGCTCATTAGGCGTATTGCTCATCGCCGTCCAATGGCCATTGGGGTGGCTGGCCATGCGCGTCATCCATCCGTCGGCCGACGTGGTGCCGCTGGCAAACCTCTACTTCAACATCTGTATCTGGGGCGCCCCTGCCGTGCTTGGTCTCTATGGTCTCAATGGCTGGTTCATCGGCATGCAGGATACGCGCACACCGCTCTACGTGGCCATTGCGCAGAACTTGTTGAACATCGTGGCGTCGTTGAGCTTCGTTTATCTGCTTCATCTTGACATTGCCGGCGTAGCTCTTGGCACGCTCACCGCACAATGGTTCGGACTGGTGGCGTCGGCGCTGTTTGCCCTGCACCGTTATCGCCGTCTCGACAGCGAACTGCAAGGTGACAGCCGCAAGCTGGTCACGGGCTGGGGACGGTTCTTCACGGTCAACCGCGACATCTTTATCCGTACATTGTTTCTTGTGGCCGTCAATCTGTTTTTCACCTCTGCCGGTGCACGCCAGGGCGATGCCATTCTCTCGGCTAACACGGTTCTGCTGACGTTCTACACGTTGTTTTCCTACATCATGGACGGTTTTGCCTTTGCGGCTGAGGCTATCTGCGGCCGCACCTATGGCAGCGGCGACATCGCCTTGTTTCGAGCCTCCGTGCGGCGCCTGTTTTTCTGGGGTTGGGTGATGGTGCTGCTGTTTACCTTGCTCTATGCCGTAGGCGGTATGCCGCTCGTCCACTTCATGACCGACGAGCCAAGCGTGCTACAGGTCATAGGCCAGTACTTCGTGTGGGTGCTGTTTATCCCTGTGTGCGGCATGGCGGCCTTTGTCTACGACGGCGTATTCATCGGCATCACCGACACGCGCGGCATGCTCGTCTCAAGCCTGTTCGCCGCTGCATTGTTCTTCGCCCAGTTCTTCGTGGGGCAGTACTTTCACCTGTCAGTCAACGACGCATTGTGGTCAGCCTTCCTCAGCTATCTCGTGATGAGGGGCGTGGTGCAATATGGGTGGATGAAGAGTGTGAAGCGCTGACGACAGCAGTTGCCGTCAGAGTGTCTTGGTCCAGAAATACATGGGCGGCTGGCAATCAACAAATCCCAACTTCTGATAGACGTGCATGGCACGGGCGTTGTCGCTCCTTACCTCCAGTGTCACTTTGCAGCAGCCTTGCTGGTGGGCGTAGTCAACAATGGCGCTGAGCAGATGAGTGCCCAGCCCTTTGTCCTCAGAGCTTTCTTCCACATACAAGTCGTGGACATAGAGATAAGGCTTGACCTTGAAGGTGGAGGTGATAAAAAAGCAGGTCGAGAAACCCACATAGCGGTCACCGTCGCTGAGCAGGAAGCAACGGCACATAGGATTGGCTGAGAGTTGCCTCACCAGCTCCTGCTGTTGTTGGGCGTCGAGCCCATGGTCCATGCCGCCCATCGGGTTGACCATATAGTGGCAGAGCAAAGAGAGATATGCCTCTCGTTGCTCACGTACCGTGAAGTCGCACGGTTGTAAATGTATTGTTTTCATTGTTATATTATTTAAAGAAGTCCAGTCATTTGGATTTGAGAAGTTCAGAAGTCCGGAAGTTCGGAAGTCCAGTCATATGAATTTGAGAAGTTCAGAAGTCCCGAAGTCCGGAAGTCCGGTCATATGACAAAGCATCTGGTAATAAGGCGTTATTTAGGTAATGGCATAGTCCCCGGCCTCCTCTAATGACTGGACTTCCGGACTTCTGGACTCCACAAATCCATATGACTGGACTTCCGGACTTCTGGACTTCCGGACTTCCCTAAAGACCGGCCTCCTCTAATGACTAGCATCGCTTTTGAGGCTGTCGATGATGTCCGTGGCCACCTGCATGGCATAGTCAGCATCTTTGCCCACAGCCAGTCGGATATAATCCTTGCGCGGTTTACGCATGGTGAGCACCACGAAATAGTCACCCGGCGTATATGGCGTGGCCATGTTGACGGTCGACACATCGGCAATGTCATCCATCTTGACCAGCAGCCCGTCGATGACCAGCAGTCGCTGGTCATAGTACACGAGGATATTGCCGCCCAGCTCATTACCACGTGTGGCATTGGTAAGGATGGTGGCATCGGGTGAGCCTAATGCCGACTCTACATCGGCCACCGACTGGAAGCGCATGCGCTCTGGTGAACCGTCGGTGGCTGCGTCGGCTCCCGATTTCTTCCGCCATTGCAGCCAGCCATAGGCCAACGGTACTACCAGCAGCGCTAAGAACAACGGCAACTGGAAAGAGATCTGCAGAAGGATGATGGCAATCACCAACAGCAAGATGTTAAAGACGACTACTAACTTTTTCATGTGAGCTTAGTAACTGTTGTTTATTAGCATAACGCAAAAACTCAGTAATTATTCTTGCTGGTTGAAAAAGAAGCTGTCGCTTTTTAACGCGAATGCCATAAATTGACCACGAATTGCTCATAAATTCTCATCTCGTCCCGCGGATAGGGTAGGACTGTCAGGCTAACAGACTGTCTCAATCCCGTCCGCGGGATTTTGCTGTTTGGTATGTTTGCCGTAACTTTGCAGTATGGCAAAGAAAGATACACAACAACTGAAGACTGACGTTTACAATATTGTGGCTCAGATACCGCGTGGAAAAGTGGTCACCTATGGCGATATTGCCCGGTTGAGTGGTCATCCCAACCTCTCACGGTTGGTGGGCCATGTGCTTGCCACGGTACCTTCATCGCTCCATCTGCCTTGCCATCGTGTAGTCAATGCCAGTGGACGACTTGCTCCGCATTGGCCAGAGCAACGGCAGTTGTTGGAGGCGGAAGGCGTAGTGGTGAAAACCAATAAGGCTGGTGTGGCTGCGATTTCGCTGCCTCGGTATCGCTGGACCTGCAAAGATACCGAATGAGGCTGTCGGTTGATACCCATGGGGATGAGTACCACTACACTGTCACCAAATGCGGAAGGTGAATATAATAAGGTAAAAAGATGGCAAAATAGTTACTGTCTTTGCTGTTTATGTTAATTAAGGATAAAATCTTTCTCTTGATTAAAAATATTCGGGAAAAGGTTTGGCAGATTAGAAAAAACGTTGTACCTTTGCAGTCGCAATTCGAAAGAATGCTTAAAGTAATATCGCGGAGTGGAGCAGTTGGTAGCTCGCCAGGCTCATAACCTGGAGGTCGCACGTTCGAGTCCTGCCTCCGCAACTATAACGTCCGAAGTCGTTGATTGACAGTCAACACTTCGGACGTTTTCCGGTTTTTATGCCGGACAGTTTTCAGACGACACTTTTCAGTGGCATTGGTTGCGGTGAGCGAACAATGTAAAAAAATGTCTCATCTTGACAAAGACCTTATATCCTCTAAATGTATAGTTCAGTTTACCCTTCCGAGGCTCCACAAGGGTAAGCAGTGGTATGTTGACTTCTTCGCCTACGATCCGGCAAGGGACGGAATGAGGCGGAAGAAATACATGCTCGACCGCTACAAGAATGAGAAAGATCGTGAGAATCTCGCTTGTATCCTCATCCATAATCTTTTTGAGAAACTGAAGTTAGGCTGGAATCCATTCGTAAACGCAAGGAAGACGCGGCAGTTTACGGAGTTCCGTACAGTACTCCAGCGATACCATGACTACACGGTTATCGCGGAGAAGAAGGGCATCCTCAAGCCCAAGACGGCCGTGGACTACCGAAGCCGTCTCAACCAACTGGAAATCTACTTACACGAGGCCGAGACAGAGATCAAGTATATCTATCAGTTTGACAGGGCTTTCATTGTTGACTTCCTCGACTATCTCATCCTCGACAAGGACGTGTCGGCCAAGACCAGGAACAACTACCGCACATGGCTTTCTACCTTTGCTACATGGCTCACAGAGCGGCTCTATATCGACAAGAACCCGGTGGATGACATCCACATGTTGAAAGAGGATGAGAAGTTCCGCGACCCGCTTTCTGCCTCAGATCTTGTACGCCTGAGGGATTATACGATGAAATACAATCCTCCGTTCTACCTTGCCTGTATGATGGAGTATTACTGCTTCATCCGGCCGGATGAGCTGCGGTCGGTGAAGATCGGCGATATATCCATCACCGACCAGACAGTCTATGTTCATCCGGAGTTTGCCAAGAACCGCAAGGGACAGGTGGTAGCCCTTAACGACAAAGTGTTGAAGATTATGATTGCGCAAAAAGTCTTCGACCATCCTTCAAATGAGTTCTTATTCGGACACAAGCTCGTTCCCGGTCCCGAAAAAATTTATGTGAATCAGTTCCGTGTGGAGTGGCAGAAAGTAAGGAAGGCGCTGGATTTCCCCATGAGCTATCAGTTCTACAGTCTGAAGGACTCCGGTATCAGAGACCTGGCCAATGCCGAGGGCATAGTGGTGGCCAGAGACCAGGCACGACATTCCGACGTTAGCGTGACGAACAAGTACCTGAAGACCCCGAGGTGCGCCCATGAGGAGACCAAGCACTTTAAAGGGGAGCTATGATCACTCACCGCTCCCCTTGTATTATAAAAGATAAAATCAAAAAAGCTCATAGAAGTAGCCGGTCTTCTCATTTTCGATGCCGTCTTCGGTCACGTTCATCTCTATTTTCTCACAGATGTAGCGTTTGTTTCGGAATACGAAAATCTTTGATGGGTCTGGTATTTCTTCGGTGACGAACTTGATGGTGATAAGGTTGTGCTTGTCAATCTGCGCATTACCAAACCGGCTTGCCGATGTATCTTTCCGTGCTCCGTTGCCGAAATTTCTGTTTGGCAGGAACTCTAAAGAAAGAGTTCCGGTTTCGGCGATAAGCAATGTTTGCGGGTACATTCTGTAATCCGTATAGAGAACCGGCACTCGGTAGTTTGTGTCCTCATTATCGAGTCGTCTGTCGTAGGCCACAGCAGCATGAGCTTTCAGGTTCACTACATTCTCAGCCTGAAAGGCTACCCTCATCTTGCCCTCATCGGCTGTAGAAGACGAATCGGTGTCACTTGAACTTCCCTGCATGGCATCCTGTACGGAGTAATAATACTCACCGTCCTCATCCTCTTCCATGTCCTCCAGACTCTGCTCCTTCTCGTTGGTAACAGATGGCACGACAACGAAAGGATTCCCGATCTTGTCACCAATATTTTGGATCCACGGTTCATCTTTGTTTTGCATCTTTCTCTGATAAACGGCAGCGGGGCAGATATCCAGTTCCTGGAAGGTATCACTTTCCATATCTCTGATAACAGGATTGAAAAAGCCGCAAAGCGTACGCT
>ONQB01000035.1 GCA_900319905.1 uncultured Prevotella sp.
GGAGTGACGACTTGGTGGATATAATAGTTGATAATGTAGGTTGCGGACGGCCACAAGGGCCGCCCCTGCAAGGAATTACTGCACTTCCGAAACTTGAGTTTATAATGATCCCAAGACAGTAATCAAATCAGAGACGAGCACCGGTCAGTTGGCTTTTGAAGGGCAATTGAGCGGAAAATTCGCAGGACGAGTAGTCTTCAAGTTCAAGGATGGCAGGTATCGTGTGGAGATAAGCGAACTGGTAATCTTCAGCCCATTGGCTTACAACCCTCAAGGCACCCATCAATAATTATGAGGGTGTATCAAAATTGGAGAAGTCCAGGAGTTCAGAAGTCCGGGAGTTCAGTCATTACTATAATGACACCTCATTATCAGATACTTATGCATTTGACTGAACTTCTGAACTTCCGGACTTCTGAACTTCTCCTATTTTGATACATCCCCTAAATTATTAATCGGAAACAATAGCTCTGAATTTATTCTGAATTATTGCTGTCCGATAAAAGGGGCGAGTATCGCTCGTACAGGGCCTTGTAGACGTCACCAAAGAACTGGCTTGTTCGCTTCTTGTTCGCATCGGACTGAGACATGGTAAGCTTAGATAATCCTTGGGGTGGCCTTTGTAGGATCCTCAGGCCATGCGTGCTTGGGGTAGCGCCGTCGCAGTTCTTTTCTTACGTCGAAATAAGTTGACTGCCAAAAGCTTCGCAGGTCGGAGGTAAGTTGTACGGGTTTGAATCCCGGACTGAGCAACTCCATGAGCACGGGCACACGGCCGTCGTTGACAGTTGGTGTGTCGGTCATGCCGAAGCATTCTTGCAGTCGTACGCTGAGTACAGGCACGTCGGTGCCAATGCGGTATTTCACTTTGACCTGTCGGCCCGATGCCACGCCGATGCGCATGGGAGCAAGCCTGTCGATGGTCTGTTGCTGGTCGTAGGTCAATATGTTCCACAACACCTGCGTGAGGTCAATCTTGTGCAGCTCGGCAGCGGTAATGATGATGTGCCCGTTTCTGTTGAGCCAGAACGGCAGCCACGTCTCAGGCTGGCTTAGCAGGTGGCTGGTGGTGAGGTCGGGCAGTGACAGTTCGGGATGCCATTTGGCAACGAGTGCCACACGCAGTTGCAGCGTGCGCACGTCGTCGTTCCAGTCGAGCAGCCCCTGTCCCTCTTTGGCCACGGCATTGCAGATGATCGTCGTAAGGCGGTTGGCATCGAGATTGGTCAGGGGTTTGCTCTGTACGACGAGTTGCCCAATGCGCTGTTCACGCTGGGCCACGATGCCGCCTTGATGGGTGATCCACGTTATATTGTCGACCCAGGTCGTAAGGTCGTTGATGTCACTGATGTTCACTGGTGCAGCGAGAAAGGCCCGTCCGCGTCCGTGGCTACCCGCATGTAGTGCGGCGATGGCCAGCCATTGATAGCCCGCCAACTGGTCGGCAGAGTCAAGGCTCACCATGCCGCCGCCTGAGAGCCGGTAGTCACCATTGTGGCCCACAGCCATTGCGATGCGCTCGGGATAGCCCGATGCCACCAACTCACCGATTTCGTCGCCTCCCACATAACTATTGTCGGTGTCCACACCTACCATGCGCGCATATTCCGCAGCAATCCTCGCAATACGTCCCCACGGTCCGACATGTCGGTTGCGGCGTGCGTCGCGCAGGGCTGTGACGCGCAATAGCAGACTGGCGTGAACGTTGTTGATGTCCATAACATCTTTTTCCTCGAGTATGGCGGCCACGTCGCAGGCCAAGGCTTTTCGATGGGGCTCATGGCCCTGCACCATCATTCGGGCAATGCGGGGATGGCAGGGTAGGGCGGCCATACGCTTTCCCAATGGTGTGATGTGGCCGTCAGTGCTGATGGCGTGTAGCAGCCGTAACTCTTCTTGTGCCTCTCGTACGCTGCTGTCGGGTGGAGGGGTGAGCCAGGGCAACTCCATGATGTTGGTCTCGCCAAAAGCTGCAATGTCAAGCGCCATCGGTGTGAGGTCGGCATCAGCTATCTCTGGTTGCCGTTGTTCGTTCATGCGAAGGTCGGTTGCCGCCGTCCACAGCTCATAACAGAGGCCTGGCGCCACACGCCCGGCACGTCCTGCGCGTTGTCGGGCCATGTCACGGCTGATGCGAACGGTTTCGAGATGGCTCAATCCTGTGGCAGCGTCAAAGACTAGTTTGCGGTAATAGCCGCAGTCGATGACGATACGTACCCCCTCGATGGTGATGGATGTTTCGGCGATGGGTGTGGCGAGCACCACCTTACGGTGACCCGTGGGTGACGGTGCGATGGCAGCTTGTTGGCGGTCGGTTGGAAGGTTGCCATAGAGCGGGCAGATAGCAGTTGGTCCCAGACTGTCGCCTAAACGCTCGGCGCAGCGCTCGATGTCGGCTTGTCCCGGCAGAAAGGCGAGGATGTCACCCTTATGTTCGCGGTCGGCACGGCTCACCGCTGCGGCCACCATTTCGGCTATCTGTGACGGGGCAGGATCGTTGTCGGAATGGATAATCTCGACGGGGTACATCTTTCCGCTGCATGCTATCTCATGGCCGCCGATGGCTTGGCAGATGGGAGCGGCATCGATGGTGGCCGACATGACAACAAGGTTGAGGTCAGGCCGCAGAATATCCCTGATTTGTCGAGCCAGACAAAAGGCGAGGTCAGTCTGAAGACTGCGCTCATGAAACTCGTCGAAGATGATGCAACTCACCCCGTCGAGTGTCGGATCGTCGGTCATGCGACGACTGAGAATGCCCTCGGTCACTACTTCAATGCGCGTTTTACCCGAAATTTTCCGGTCGAAGCGTATCTGATAGCCCACGGTCTGGCCTACCGGTTCGTCCAACAGCTGTGCCATGCGTATGGCAACCTGTCGGGCGGCAATGCGTCTTGGTTCAAGCATGATGATGCGTCCCTCTGGTATGGCGCTGAGCATGGTGAGCGGCAGCAGGGTTGATTTACCGGCACCGGGCGGTGCAATGACAACGGCACTGTGGCACTCGGCCAATGCGGCATTGAGTTGCCCTGCTATCGCTGTAGCTGGCAATGACTGGGCTGAAGGGGGAATGAAAGGTTGAACAGTTGGACTCATTTATGGTATAGGTGCAGTGTGGCGCATGCGCCTTAATAATGTTGCTATTGTTTTGGCAAAATTACGATAATTTTACTGTAAAGCCAATAAATTGTTGTACTTTTGTGCTTGTGAGGATGACAGTTTTAGTCAAAGCCTCCTGTCATATACAAATCTCCGCTATAAATGGCAAAAAGATGTTTATTAAGTCTGCTGATGGTCATGATGGGCCTGACCATGAGCGCAGAGCACTTTATGAGCGACGCTGTCTATCGGCAAAAAGTTGATTCAGCTTTCAAGGCCAAGATGCAACTTGTTGGTCCGAAGTTCTACCAGCTGAAGGGCTTGCATGCCTCTGCAGAAGAGCAAGAGGCGCTGCACTTTCTCTATGCCTACATGCCGGTGGCCGATGCAACCGATTACCCCACCTCCTACCATCTGAGCAATATCCGTGCTGCCTTGCGTACGCGCCGTGAGATGCCGTGGGGCAACAAGGTGCCTGAGCTGCTGTTCAGGCATTTCGTCGTTCCCATGCGTGTCAACAACGAACCGCTCGACTCCTCCCGCATCATCTTCTATCGTGAGTTGAAGGACCGTGTGAAAGGTTTGTCGATGAAGAACGCCATTCTTGAAGTCAACCACTGGTGTCACGAGCACGTCACCTACGAACCGTCCGACGCGCGGACATCGTCGCCCCTGCAATCTATCAGGACTGCCCGCGGTCGCTGCGGCGAGGAAAGCACGTTTACGGTGGCCGCCTTGCGTGCTGTCGGCATACCCGCTAGACAGGTCTATACACCCCGATGGGCCCATACCGATGACAACCATGCCTGGGTAGAGGCCTGGGCCGATGGCAAATGGTATTTCCTAGGAGCTTGCGAGCCCGAGCCTGTGCTCAACTTGGGTTGGTTCAATGCGCCCGCCTCACGCGCCATGCTCATGCACACCCGCGTATTCGGTGATTATAATGGTCCGGAAGAGGTGATGCTGCGTACAAGCAACTTCACCGAAATCAACCTGATAGACAACTACGCCAAGACAGGCCGTACCGATTTCAAGGTCATTGATACGGCCGGACTGCCCGTTGAGGATGCCAAGGTTGAGTTCAAAATTTACAACTATGCCGAGTATTATCCGGCCGTTACTAAATACACCGACCGGCAAGGCCATACCTTTCTTACCGCAGGGCTTGGCGACATGTTGGTTTGGGCGTCGAAAAACGGGAAGTACGGCTTTGCCTGCGCTTCGTTTGGCAAGGACAAGCTGGTCACCATCACGCTCAGTTACGACGACACAAGCTCGCTTGCAGGACAGGATATGAACATCGTACCACCTTCCGAGAGTGCCAATCTGCCTGAGGTGACTCCCGGTCAGCGTACCGAGAACGACCGCCGTCTTGCTACTGAGGATTCCATACGCAACGCCTATATCGCCACCTTCCCAACTGCCGGGAGCATGAAGGATTACCTATATGCGGACGCTACACCTTATATTATAAAGGCGCGAGGCAACTGGCAAACCATCAAGGCTTTTGTGGAGAAGCACGTCGACAGACTGCAACGTGCCGTAAAGCTATTGAGCACGCTGAGTGACAAGGACCTCAGGGATATGCCTATGGATATTCTTGATGACAACTTCAACGCAGCGAGCGACCAGCTCTGTCCGCGTGTGGAGGACGAGATGATTCTGCATCCCTTCAAGATGTTCTTCGAAAGAGCCTTCAGTGCCAAACAACAGGCCTCCTTCCGCAACGACCCGTCGCAACTCGTCCGTTGGATTGGCAAGAACATCCGCCTCAACCCAGACACACGTGCCATGCGCATTCCACAGACACCCATCAGTGTTTGGGAGTCACGTCTGACTGACTCTCGCAGTCGGGCCATTTTCTTTGTCGATGTAGCTCGAAGCCTCAACATTGAGGCAAGGAAAGATGTGGTCACTGGCAAGGTGCAATATAAGGCCGGCGGGCAGTGGGTTGATGTCAACTTCGATGCCAGTGTACAGCAAACGGCCAAGAAGGGCACGCTCGTGCTCAATTATGAGCCTACGGCTGCACTTGACAATCCGAAGTATTACAGCCACTTCACTATCAGCAAGATAACAAATGGCCAGGCACAGTTGCTCAACTTCGATGAAGGACAAGTGGATATGGGTGGCGGCACATCTTGGGCCAATGTTTTCAAGAACGGTACCCAACTCGACGAAGGCACCTATCTGCTGGTTACCGGACAGCGTATGGCCGATGGTAGTGTTCTTGCCCACAACGCCATCTTCCATATCTTTCCCGGTCAGACTACCGACGTCAATCTCATCATCCGACAGGAGACTGACGGTGTCAAGGTGATTGGCAATTTCAATAGCGAGTCTGTATTTGAGAAAGACGGTAAGCGCGTGTCGATCCTGAGCCAGACCGGCCGTGGCTACTATGTGCTCGGCATCTTGGGCGTAGGCAAGGAGCCTACTAACCATGCCTTGCACGACATTGCGAAGATGAAGCAGAAACTCGACCAGTGGGGCCGTCCGTTTGTCTTGCTCTTTACCAGCGAGCAAGAGGCTGCAAAGTTCAGGAAGCTACAAGGCGAGTTCCCCAACCTGCCTGAGAAAACCATGTTCGGCATCGACAAGGACGGCAGCATCCTCAAGCAGCTCGTCGGTCAGCTGAAGCTGCAAGACGACTCCCACCTGCCCATATTCATCATTGCCGATACCTTCAATCGCATTGTGTTCACGTCAAGCGGCTATACGATAGGCTTGGGCGAGCAACTGGTGAAAGTCGCCGAGAAGTTGTAGAACATAGACCACCATTCATCATGATGAAGCGAAACGATGTTGAAATTGAGATTTGTGCCAATAGCGTTGAGAGCTGTTTAGCTGCCCAGCAGGCCGGAGCCGACCGTGTGGAACTGTGTATGGGAATACCGGAAGGCGGTACAACGCCATCATTCGGCGAAATAAAGATTGCGCGTGAGATGTTGAATACCACCCGCCTTCACGTCATCATACGCAATCGCGGTGGTGATTTCCTTTACACGCCTTTGGAACTGCGGCGCATGGAGGCCGATATTGACATCTGCCGTGAGCTCAATGTCGATGGGGTGGTGTTTGGTTGTCTTACGCCCAATGGTGACATCGACCTCGAAGCTAATCGTTTGCTCTTAAGTCATGCCAAAGGCATGAGCGTCACCTTCCATCGTGCTTTTGACCACTGCCGAAATCCGCGGCAAGCCCTGGACGACCTGATGACGCTAGGCTTTGACCGTGTACTTACTTCCGGACAAAAGCCCACGGCCTTTGAGGGCATTCCTCTCCTATGCGAACTACAGCGGCGGGCTGGTGGCCGAATAAAGATTATGGCTGGCTGCGGTGTCAACGAGCAGAACATTGCCTGCATCCATAAGGAAACTGGTATCACCAACTTCCATTTCTCTGCCCGCGAGCCGATTCACAGTCAGATGAAATATGTCAACCCCGATGTCTATATGGGTAGCAAAGATGCCGATGAGACTACCATCATGGTCACTACAAAACGACGTGTGGAAGACATCATTCAGGCACTGTTGGATTGAAAGAATATTCAATTCCTATGATGCTTCTGTAACCCTTACACAGTGACTGAAACGATGATAGTCACATAGACGGATCATCAGTGTCTATGTCTCAGCACCCGGCATGTCTGGCAATTTTCTTCATGTCAAGGATGGTGATGGTCTTTCCCTCCAATCGGATGATTCCCTCATCGGCAAACTCGTTGAGACAGCGTTGCAGCGAAAACTTCTGTATCGCAAACGAATCGGCAATCTCCTGCCGCGACTGAGTGAGTGTGAATGTATTTGACTGATGTTCTTTGGATTCTTTGAACAGAAAAGCGGCGACCTTCTCGCGTACGGAGAGTAGGGTGAGCATGCGGACTTTTTTGGTGAGAAATGAGCTCGTGTCGGATAGCTGACCGACGAAGTTCATCAGTATCCTGTCATCGTTCACCATCATCTCTTTCAGTTGAGTCGGTCGCATCCTTAGTATTGTAGTGGCCTTGTTGGTCTCTATACTCACGGGCATCCTATTGTCTTTGGAGAAGATGAATGCTGGAGCCAGCAGCGCACTGGGGTGCAGGTCCGCCATCTGCACGAATTTGCCCGACGGGCCCACCATGCGTGCGGTCATCTCACCCTCCACAACGATGTCGGCATAGAGACACCGCGAGCCGGTGAAGGCATATATGTCGTTTTTGTCCAATCGCACCAGGCTGTAGCCGACGGCGGTCAAGGCACCTTCTATCTCAACGGCTGTCAGCCCCTCGAAGAGAGGGCACTCCTGAAGTGCCGCAATGATTTTCTTTTCCATATCATGTTTCCCTTATCGTCTTTTGGGTTTGTACGTGCTTCGGATGCTTACTCTTCCAAGGGCCTCTGCTTGGGTCGCAGCACCAGGCGGAGGCTCTGCTTATAGTTGAAGTAGTTCCATATCCAATTGAGCAATACGATAAACTTGTTCTTCACGCCGAGGATGGAGCGGAGATGCACCACAAGCCATAGCAGCCAGGCAAACAATCCACCAAACTTCGCCTTGCCAATTTCTGCCACTGCATGTTTGCGGCCAATTGTCGCCATGGTACCGAGATCCTTGTAGGTAAAAGGCTTCAGCTCCTTACCTTCTTCCTTTCTCATAATGTTGCAGGCCACGTTGTCGGCTTGTTGCAGTGCCACCTGAGCCAATTGTGGATGACCCAATGGCCAGTCGGGGTCGCCCTCGACGAGACTCTGGTCACCGATGGCAAAGACATCGTCCATGCCCTTCACGCGGTTGAAACGGTCAGTGAGCAGACGTCCGGCATGTCCCACCGACTCCTGTGGTACGCCACCGATGCTATTTGCCTTGATGCCGCTCACCCAGATGACGGTGGTCGACTCGATGGTCTCGCCGTTGCCCACGCTGACCACGTTGTCCTTATAGTCGGTCACTCTCCAGCCATTGCGCACGTGCACCCCCATCTGTTTGAGGTCTCTCTCTGCTGTAGCCGACGAGGCAGCATCCATGGCCTTGAGCAGGCGATCGCCGGAGTTGAGCAGATAGATATGCATGCGGTCGGCAAGGTCGGGATAGTCCTTGGGCACAATGTCTTTCTTCATCTCGGCTAAGGCCCCGGCAATCTCAACGCCCGACGGACCGCCACCGACAATGACGAAGTTCATGTACTTCTGCCGCTTCTCCGCATCCTCCTCTGTCTCGGCCCGTTCTAAGGCGAGGAGGATATGATTGCGCAGTGCCATGGCGTCCTCTACGGTCTTCATCGGGAGGGCATGTCGCTCGATGTCCTCGTTGCCGAAGAAGTTGGTCGTGCCACCCATGGCGAGCACCAGGTAGTTGTAGTGGATGGTGCCGACAGAGGTGTGGATAGCCTTCTCTTTGACATCGATGTCCTTGACCTCGGCCATCCGACAGAAATACTGCTTATAGCCCTGGAAGATGCGGCGTAGCGGAAAGGAGATGCTGCTCGGCTCCAATCCTGCGGAAGCCACCTGATAGATAAGCGGAGGAAACTGGTTGTAGTTATTCTTATCCACGATGACCACTTGGAAGCCAGACTTGCGCAAACGCATAGCAAGCTCCAGGCCGCCGAGTCCGGCTCCCACAATGACCACTCGTGTCAACTCGTTGATTCTTATATTGGCTCTCATATGCTATTGATATAGTAATATCTACCGAGGGGCAAATTGCATGCCACACCCATGGTGCAAAAATAATCATTTTTGAGTATATAGCGCGCCTAAGAAGAATAAAAACATGGAGATTGAAGGGGAAAAAGAGACTTTGACGGCTATTGTTCTGCTCGGGTTGAACGAATCGAGGCAGATCAGTTCGGTGGATGTCATAAAAGTAAAAGCCTGCTTTGGGAACAATTGTGTCCAAATGAAAACGGCGAATGGCAGATTCTCCGTGACTGACTTTTCGCTGAGAAAACAAATCAAGAATCGAATCCTATCCAATCGGTAACAATTGTTTATACGTTTCCAGATGGCACAAAGATTGTTGTGTTAAGGGTGACAACAAACAAAGAATAAACAACAAAAAAAATAAGTAACAACAATGAAAAAAACGATTGTAGTTTATGGCTCGTCCACTGGCAGTTGCCAGGATGTTGCAGAGCAGATTGCCAAGAAATTGGGTGTAAGTGATGTGAAGAATGTGAGTGAGGTGGACGCAGATACGTTGTCCGGCTACGACAACTTGTTGCTTGGAACCTCAACGTGGGGAGCAGGCGAGTTGCAGGACGACTGGTACGACGGTGTGGATGCTTTGAAATCGGCCGACCTCAGCGGTAAGACCATAGCTCTCTTCGGCTGCGGCGATGCTGAGGGTTACAGCGACACGTTCTGCGGAGGCATGTCAGAAATCTATAAGACCGTAAAGGATTCCGGCGCCAAACTCATTGGTCAGGTTCCCGCTGACAGCTATACCTACGATGACTCAGAATCGGTCGTGGACGGAAAGTTCGTGGGCTTGGCTATCGATGTCTCGGAAAGTGAAGAAGAGACCGAGAAGCGAATTGACGACTGGATTGACGTCATCCGCCCCGAACTGTAACTTTTTTGTCATGCCCTTATATTACTGGAAAATATGAAAAAGATAGATCTTAGCAAGACTGTTTATGAACTGGTCAAGAAATACCCTGAGCTCAAGGAAGTCCTGAAAGAGTTGGGCTTCTCTGAGATAACGAAGGCTATGGTGTTGAACACCATGGGCCGCATGACGACCATTCCACAAGGAGCCAGGCTGAAAGGTATACCGATGGAGACTGTTCTGACTGTTTTCCGGAATAAGGGCTTCGAGGTGGAACCGACACGCACCGAACGGTTGAAGTCGTACTTGCAGCGGCTCAACGACGGTGAGAGTCTGGACAGCGTGAGGGAGGACTTTGTAGCGCACTTCGACAACGTCGCTTCTGAGGAAATCATGAAGGCCGAACAGGAGATGATAGCTGAAGGCATGCCTGTGGGCGAAGTGCAGCACCTGTGCGATGTCCACTCAGCGCTGTTTCACGGAAAGACAGATGGCGAACAGGCCCCGGCCAGTCAGGAAGACGACACGCTCAACAAGAAGATTACAAAAGCCGTTCATGAGGTAGCCTCAACGGATTTCCGCCAAAAACATGACGAATGGGTGAGCACTGCGCAAGATAATACCGGCAGGGCAGAGGAGATGAGCTCCACCGACGGTCATCCACTGCAAACCCTCTATGCCGAGAACGACGCGCTGATCAACCTTCTCGAAGGGGAAATGCCTCTGAGAGAGAAGGTTGAGGCAGCACGCTCTATTGCCATCCACTATGCCAAGAAGGGTGACCTGCTCTATCCGGTTCTGAATGTGAGCTACGGCATCTTCGGACCGTCCCAGGTCATGTGGACAGTGGATGATGAGATACGTGACGAGATGACACGGCTTGTCAACAAGTATGATGGCAGCGAGGAATGGAACGCACGGGCAAAAGCCGTGCTGCAGCGTGCCGCAGAAATGGTCTATAAGGAGAACAACATTCTCTTCCCACTCTGCGCCGCCAACTTCACTGATGAGGAATGGCAACAGATATACCGCGATAGCCGTGACTATGCGCCGTGCCTCGGTGTGGAGCCAAAGACATGGAAGAAGGCTGAGGAGATGCCTGCCGCCGTACAAAAACTGTCGGGAGATGAAGTGAGGATGCCCGGTGGTCATCTCACCATTCCACAGCTAACCGCCATGCTCAACACACTGCCGTTTGAAATCACCTTTGTCGATGCTGACAACATCAACCGTTATTTCAACGAGGGACACAAGGTGTTTAAGCGTCCGTCAATGGCCATTGACCGTGAGGTGTTCACCTGTCACCCTCCAAAAGTGGAGCCGATGGTGCGCGCTATCATCAATGACTTCCGTAGCGGCAAGCGTGACCAGGTGCCCGTATGGATGGAAAAACTTGGCCATCCCATGTACGTCAACTACATGGCCGTGCGCGATGCCGATGGCAGATACCTGGGCACCGTGGAGATTGCACAAGACATGGAGTTCGCACGCAGGCACTTCGTCAAATAAATCCGTGTACAGAAGTGGTATAATATTCTGCACCAAAGTACACTAACATAACCTATCGGTAAGACCGCATGTGCCTCATCTGATATGATGCGCACCAATAATTTTCCCATACCTAGGTTGGCTGTCAGCACGAAAACTGCTAACTTTGCAACCGCCTTACCACGGAGCCGTGCAAAGCCATGGTTGCGGCAAGTGATTAAAACGATAGAACGATGGAAAGAAAACGGTGTAAATGGGTGAACTTGGACAACCCGCTCTATGTGGAATACCACGACAAGGAATGGGGCAGGCCGCTACATGATGATCAACGACTCTTCGAACTTCTCATCTTGGAAGGGTTCCAGGCCGGGCTCTCATGGGAGACCATTCTGAACAAAAGGGAGAATTTCAGACGGGCCTTCCGAGGATTTGATCCAAAAGTGATGGCCGAGTTCGGACCCGACGATGTGGAACGCCTCATGGCGGATCGGGGCATCGTCAGGAACCGATTGAAGATTGTGGACTCAATTGTCAACGCAAAGGCTTTCTTGAAACTGCAAAGGGAGGAAGGTTCGTTTGACCGCTATATCTGGTCATTCACTGATGGCAAATCGCTTAGAGAACCCTACGCTCTGCGCACTACGTCGGAGCTGTCAGACAGGGTGTCGAAAGATCTCAAACGGAGAGGCTTCAAATTTGTGGGTTCTACCATCATCTACAGCTACTTGCAGGCCATAGGCATTATCAATGCCCATGGCGAAGAATGTGACGACTACAACGAGTTATAACGAATGGGACAGGGTGCGTCCAAATTGGGGAAGTCCTGAAGTTGGCACAGCCGACAAAGCCTGTGGCTTTATTTTTTAACAAAAACCTTAAAAACACAGCCCTGCCGGTCGTTGTTGACTGAACTCCCGGACTTTTGGACTTCTCCAATTTTCTTAAATCTGTCTTTATTTGAGCTCTTCGACGGTTACAGGATTGTCGATGTCACGTCGCCATTCCTTGAGCCAACCGAACCATTCTTGGGCGCTATGGAAGCCATAGTTCTCATTGGCGCTGGTATAAGCCAGTGAGTAGTGGAAATTGCGGCTCATCTTGACCGTAAAGGCATAGTTGTCTTTATTGGCGGGCTGTTCTATTACATCTTTATTATTTGGCATGGCGATGGCCAATCCTACAGTCTCGCGCTTCCAGTTGAGGGTGTCGGTTGCGGGCCAGTCGGAGCCCCAACAGCCACGGATGCCTTTGTGGTCGGAGTATTCCTGTGAGTTCTTTACGTTGATGATGCCCGTCGAGAATGTGTATTGACTGACGTCTCTGTTGAAGCTCACGTTCACATCAATGTCGCGATGGCCTGCCCACAGAATATAGCGCAAGGTCATGGTTACGGGAGTCATGCCGGGCTTTATGAACCAGTTCTTGTCCATTACTTCAACAATGGTGCGTACGGGCCCTTGTGCTACGATGCGTTGTGTGCGTGATTGCACAGAGTCAATCATGGTAGGCTGTTGTCCGTCCCATCCCCGGAATGCGCCCAAGCCGAAGGTGTTGCCCACCCACAGCACGTCGTCGCCGAAGCCGGCGGCTTTCTGCTCCTTAGAGGGATAGAACTGCGTTTGTTTCAGTTCGAGACCTTTGTGAAATTTGCCATAGAGATCGAGTGTCTGTCGCTTGTCCATATAGATGCGGATGGCTAACAGTTCATTTTCAAAGGCCACACCATGATGATGGAGCACATTGTAGGGATTCTTCGTCTGTGCGTCTACGCTGACGGCATCGAGGTAGATGTTTTGACTGTTTTTCTCTTTCACTTTCGGATTGCGTAGTACAATCTCAGCGTAGGTGCGGGTAGGGTAGGCCTTTTGCTCGCCTTGGGTATACAGTTTGATGATGGCTGTTTTCTTTTCTTTCTTGCCGAGGGGGGTGACGAATGCCAGCTTGTCGTATATGCCGTCCCCGTCGAGGTCATCGAGCTGTGAGGGCAGTTCCTTCCCGTCGATGGTGACCACGGCCGACCGTATGTCACTGTTCACAGGTAAGGCGTATTCCACAGGAGCGTCGGCTTTTGCGACATTGGAGTATAGTTGCAGCTTGACGGTTTGCTGCGCTTGTGCGAAGCAGCTTAGAGAGAGTAGTGTGATGGAAATCAGAGTTTTTTTCATTTCTGTTAAATATATTGATTGGTTATGCAAAGTTAAGACATCTTGAAAAGACGGGGTGGTCATTCCTTGCCGTTTGATGGGGTAGAATCTTTCAGAGGTTCTTTTGCCGGCTGGTCGATGGAGGCTGCTCCGCCCTTTGTCCGGTATTCCGACGGTGACATACCTACCATTTTCTTAAAGCACTTGGAGAAATACTTCGGGTCGGAGAAGCCGACGGCATAAGCAACCTGTGAGAGTCCCATCTTGCTGTTGACAATAAGTTCTTCGGCCCGCTGCATGCGTATGTGACGCATAAATTCCACCGGTGCCATGCCGACGATGCTCCGCATCTTGCCATAAAACACGGTGCGGCCGAGGTTCACAGCCGCAGCCATATCCTCCATCTTCAAGTCGGGATTGCCGATGTGTTGCTCAAGATAGTTCATGAGCTTGTCCATCATGGCCTTGTCCTCATCGATGATGTCGGGTGCGCTCAACCGGTATTCTTTGGGTTGGGCATTGTCAGCTGGCACTTCATTGCTTGTAGCCTTCTTGTCCGAGGTGTCGACTGACGATGATAGCTGCTCCACGATTTCCTGTTGCAGAAGATGGCGGCGGCTGATGATGTTGCTTACACGCTCTTTGAGATAGATGGCTGAGAATGGCTTGGTGATATAGTCGTCGATGCCGTAGCGCAGGCCTTTCAGCCGGTCGCTGACCGATGCCTTGGCTGAGAGGATGATGATGGGGATGTGGCTTGTGGAAGTGTCGCCTTTGAGCTCATGTACCATTGTCAAACCGTCCATCACCGGCATCATCACATCAGAGATGATGAAGTCCGGTTGCAGCGAACGAGCCTTCTGCAGTCCCGTCAGTCCGTTTTCGGCAGTGATGACCGTATAGTTGCTGTTGAGGATGGTGCTCAGGTAGTTTCTCAGATCGTCATTGTCTTCCACGACGAGCAGTTTCACATTATGGTGCTTTGAAGCCGGACTTCCCGTCGTACCCAAACTTGTTTGTGTCTTGTCTGATGGCGTGAGCTCTGTTGCCGGTATCTTATTGTCGTCCACGAGGTAGTTGTCGGGATTGTGGTCGTAGTTGAGCATGTCGTCGACGAGTTTGAGCATGTTCTCGCTGTTGCGGCTCACCATGTCGAGCAGTCCACGGTCGCGGTCGGAGAGGTTGCCGCTTCTCATCACCTCTTTGACGGGACCGCCAATCAGTGTGAGGGGCGTGCGCAGTTTATGTCCGATGTTGGTGAAGAACTGGGTCATGAGTTCGTTCAGACGATGTTGCAACTTGATGCGCTGCTGTTGGTTGATGAGATAGATGATGAGGTAGATGAGTGCGCCGCCAATGATGAGGTAGAGCAGCCAGCCCATCCACGACTCCCAGAATGTGGGATGCACGTAGAGCAGCAGTGTCTGCGTATTGTTCTGCCACACGCCATCAGCATTGGTGGAGCGCACGAGCAACTTCAGATGTCCGCTTGGCAGATGGTTGAACGAGGCACTGTGGGCACTCGTCACATAGGTCCAGTCACTGCTGCCTTCCAGTTTGTAGGCATAATGCAACAGCTGGTTGTCAGAATAGTCGAGGGCTGCGAAGAAGATGGTGAGGCTGCGTCGGTTGCTCGGCACTTCCAGCTCTTGGGTGTTGAGGATGGGTCTCATGACCGCATCGCCCTGATACTGCACGTTGGTGAAGACGATGCGTGGGCAATAGTTGCTTTTCACCATCTGTTTGGCATTGAAGGCAACGAAAGCGCCGTTGGCAGGAAGGATGATGTGGCCGTTGGTTGTGTTGATGATGGGCTCGGCTTCGGTAAACTCGACCCTGGCCGCCATGTCGCCGATGCCATAGACAGAGATGGCGTGAGTGGAGGGTGAGAATTTGTCCATGGTTGTCTCGCGCACAAACCAGATGTTGCCGCTGCCGTCCTCTATCATCGATTGCACCAGTCCTTCCGTAGGCCAAATGGTGCTGATGTTCTTGAAGCGCAGATTGTTGCTCATCAGGTTGCTGCTTTCCAACGACTGTGCGGCACCACCCATCAGGATGACATAGATTTTTCCGCTTTTCGTCACGAGCGTCTGCATCACGTCGTTGCCTGCCAGCGACGTGGTGTCGCCGCGGTGGTGCATGGTAGTGAAGAAGCGTATGTCAGCGGGATTGTTGTAATGGTCGCTGAAGGTGATCAGTCCGCGGTTGGTAGAGACCAGCATCACGCCGTTGTTTGTGCTCGTGATGCGTCGCACGTAGGGGAAGGTGCGATTGGGATAGTTGCGCAAGGCGTTGCCGGCATTGATGAAGCGGATGTTCGATCCTTGTTCGTCCACAAGGTTGATGCCGCCTCCGAAGGTGGCCACCCAAAGCCGGCCTTTGCTGTCCTCATGCAGGTCGTAGACGCTGTCGTTGCTCAGGCTCCAGCGGTCCTTGGCGTTGTGTGCGAAATGTCTTACCGCTCCATGGTCGATGCAGTAAAGTCCTTGTGACTTGCTGCCAATCCACATTCGTCCGCGGCGGTCTTGAAAGATGCTGTAGACGCGTGATGTGAAAGGCGTCTTTGCCGTTTGTATGGCACCCGATGGCGCTACATAACCTTTCAGTTGGTAACGGGAGTCGTAAACGGCCAGTGTACCGTGGTAGTCACCCACCCAGATGTTCTTATTGCGGTCCATGCACAGCGCACGCACCTCACAGTTGGGTTCTGTGGCCACATGGGTGACAAACTGATACCGGAAGCTGAGTTTTGTGAGGTTGCGGTTGCCGGCAAACCATAGGTTGCCCTGATGGTCGGTAAATACTTTCTTGATGAGAGGAATGCTCACTAGCGGCGATTCCTCGGAATGGAGCATGTAGGGGATAAGATGGTGCTGGCGTTCGTCGTAGTAGCTGAGGGTGCCACCTGTGGGCACGGTCCATATCGTACCGTAATGGTCTTGGTGTATCATGGGCTCGCTGCTGGTGGTTTGTTGCACCAATGCTGTTGCCCGTGCCTGCAAGCGCTCTGTGTGTCGGCCGTCAACCATCACCATTCCGTCATAAGCCGAGAATACCCACAACCGTTGCTTGTTGTCTACGAAGAGATGTGTGGTGGCGGCAGATGCTGTCCCCATGGCAAGCAAGGCTGAGACGTTCTGTTGTCTCTGTAGCTGACCATGACGATAGAGATATAATCCGTTTGATGTGGCCAGGGCAATGTATCCCCGCCAGGCACATGCGTAGTTCACGACCAACGGCTTACCGCCGGGTGCCGGCCTGCCAACGGTCTGCAGTCGCTTACCACTATGGTCCAAGGTGGCTATCATCCCGTTCCTGGCGATAAAGAAAGGAGTGCCGTTGTTGTCTACTGCCATGGTAGCTACGAATCCGGACGTCACCCGTCCGTCGGCCGTTCGCACTCCACGGTCGGTGAGCATCCATTCGCGTCCACGGTTGTCGAGATGCACACTCAGCAGTTTAAAGCCTGTAAAGACCTTCAACAGTTCGTCGGCAGATTGTTTCTTGGGGTTGTAGTCGGCATTGAATCGATCATCAATGCGCAGACAAATCTTTGAGTTGTTATCAGCAGCTACCCATGTATGGCCGTTATTGAGCGCCATCACCCGTCGGAAGGCGCGATGGTTCCGCAAACGATTACCCAGCAGCCGTTCGATGCTTACGTAGCAGCAGCGGTGGGTGTCATAGAGATAGAGATGTCGGTCAAATCCCACCACCCACAGATTGCCCTCTTTGTTGGGTGTGGTGGAGAGTATGCGGTTGGAGTAGAGCGCCTCGTCGGCTCCCTGGCCATCATGGCAAGTGGCAAAGCGGTAACCGTCGAAGTAGCACAGACCATTCCACGTGCCAAACCACATGAGGTTGTCGGAGGTCTGGCAGAAATCAGAGATGACGTTGGCTGATAGTCCGTCACTCAAAGAGTAGGTGTGTACATCGCAGTAGGGCTGCGCGCTGATATATTGAAGTGCTGACACCACCAACAGAGCCAGTGAGAGCAGTTTGTGTTTCATCATACATTGTACGATTGGTTATCAGCAACAAATTTAATAAGAAATTTGCACTTTTGGGCAGAATCGTGCAGAATTTACTTGTTTTTGGCAATATGCGGGCCTGTAGTAGCTATTCAGCCATTTGTATTCTCCCTATTTTGTTGGTTTCTCGTTTCTGCACACCTTGGTTATTCTCCTACCCACTTCGTGGGATATTGAGAAAATCAAAGAATATAAACTGTATTTTCTCAATATTCTCTAATATTCTATATATCCCACGAAGTGGGTAGGAGCAAAAACAAAAATGCAAGGATATAAATGGCGCACCCGATAAACCCTGTGATTGAAGAAGGTGAATCAAGACTACCGCATTTTTACAAAAACAAATAAAACCCTTACAGTGATGCAAGGGCTACGCCCTTTGGCGCCTCGCCGTCACCGTCTTGCTACGAAGCAAGCTTCGTCAAGCCGATGAAGGCGAGTCACCAAGCCCTCGTTCCTCAGGCTTGCATCACAGTAAGTAAAACCTCGCTCGTTCCTCGCTGAAAAACAGGCTAGCGCGTTGACTTGTACCACTGAAAAGATGGGCTAAATCCATCATTCATGCTTACATTATTCATGGACATTAACTCTGTTATTAAACATTGAATTGTCAAGAATTGACCACGAATTATTCACAAATTATATTATTGAGACATTCATGGCCAATTCGTGGATATTCATGTGAATAATATGAATAATGTAAGTTGGTAACCAAACGTAATCAATAACTGAGGGACAAGGATTATTTCTTCAAGACATAGTCTTTTGCCAGCTCGCCTCCAGGCTCATTGCCAAGAGAGTCGGTCAAGATGACGGATTGTGCATCCTTGATCTTGTAATAGGTCTTCTCGCCGGACGATGGGGTGACGAGTTCCAGAAGTTTGCCTTGTCTCATGTGGTAGACGCCGCTGGTCACAAACTGCCCGTCCTTTTTGCCGATATAATCAGACGACAGGCTGTAGGTGCTGTCTGAGCTGATGGTGAGTACCGTCTTGATGCCTTCACAGTCGGCGGCGGGCAGCGTGCCCTTATAGACTCCACAATAGGAGGTATCGGCTATTGCTGAGTCAGTTGTGCTTACTTGAGTTGAGTCGGCAGAAGGTGTTGACTTGGCGCTTTTTCCTCCGCAGGCGCTCATCATGGCAACTGCTCCTGTCAAAAGAAGCAGTTTCGTCGCATTCTGAAAATAGTGTTTCTTGTTCATGTGTTTGTTATTTTTCCTGCAAACTTACGAAGAATCTATGAAAGTACATGCTTAAATAGAGATTATTTTCTTCTTATTTGTTTGAATGTGGTATGCCTTTGTTGGCAAGATAGACCCCCATGAAGATGAGAATGCTGCCAAGGCATGCCATCCATGTCATGCGCTCATGCAGCACGATGCCACTGGTAATCATCGTACTGACGGGATTCAGATAGATGTAGTTGCTGGCAGTCAGGGCACCTATCTTCTTACTGACAAAGCTCCAGAGCGCAAAGCAAGAGAAGCTGGCGATGAGTCCGAGGAAGAGCAGGTTGCCGGCTACCACAGGTTGCAACAACTGGTGAAGCGGGTAATGCCAGGGCTTGAGCAAAAAGACCGGCAGTACGGTCAGCAATCCGTAGAAGAATACTTTGCGGGTTACGAACACACTGCTGTAATGGCTTAAGGAGCGCAGCTGAATGCTGTAGATGGCCCAGCAGAGTGCAGCAGAGATGGCCAGTACGTCGCCCAGTGGGTTGATCTTCAGATAGATATGACCGTTGAAGACGACCAGTGACACGCCGACAGTGGCCGCTATCGACCCCATGACGAGCGGACGTGAAGCCTTGACATCCTTGAGAAAGAGCAGGGCCAGCAGGGTAGTGAGCAGCGGGGCTGTGCAAACGATGAGAGACACATTGTTGACATAGCCAATTTTCACGGCCATATTCTCCGTGACGAAATAGAGCGAGCCACCGGTGATGCCCAGCACGGCCATGCGCAGCTCGTCGGTGAGGTTGTCAGACCATAGCCGATGGGGCGAGAGGGCCCAGATGCAGGCATACGCCAAAAGAAAGCGCACGAAGAAGATTTCGTGCGCTTGCATTCCATGATTGAGCAGTACCTTAGAATTGACAAAGGTCACGCCCCAGATGAGTACTACAACAATGCCCAGCACATGGTAGGGCCAGCGTCTTTGCATCCTATAGCTTTACGATGAGGTACTTGCTGACACTCCAGAAGATGGAGGCATCCTTGATGTGAAGGGTAGACGTGCCGTTGGAGTTCTTGACGATCTCGTAAGAATCAGAAGGCATCTGCGTCATAATCTTCGGATTGGACGAGTTGAGACGGATGTCGTTGTAGTTGCGAATGTCCACACGTGAGAAACCAGTAGTGTTGAGATTTGAAACATTCACTTTAGACTTCGACAGGAAACTACTCTTTATCAATCCCTTAGCTTTCAGTTCCTTGCTTGTGCCAATGGCCACGAAACCGGTATGGAGCGACGCGTCCTGCTCGGCAATCGTCGATTGTTGAGTCTCCACCGTCTTGCGCTGTGTCTCTACGGTCTGCGACAGCTGTGTGTTGGTGGTTGTCAGATTTTCTACGTTCTTGGTCAGCTCAGCGATATTGGCGTTCTTGTCATTGAGCTGCGCCTGCAAGTCGGCAATCTGCTTGTCCTTTGCATCGAGCTGTGCCTTATAGTTGGCTATCAGCTTGGCAATGCGCTGGCCGTAAGCTGATTTGTTGCCGGCCACCTGTTGCTCCAGTTCGGAAATACGGTCGCGCTGACGCTGAAGCAGCTGTCCAAGGGCTTGCAACTGTGCACGCAACTGCGCCTTGTTGAAGTTGCCGTGCTCCGGAGAGTCCATCTCCTTGATGACGCCTTCCTGTGTAGAGATACTGTCAAGACCAGTAGACATCACATTGACGAAATCTGCCATCTGCTTGATGTCTTCCTGATGAAGGCTGTCGGAACGCGACAGGGAATCTATTTGTGACTGCAGATCAGACTTGCCTGCCCCTTTATTGCAGCCTGTTAATGTGGTGCCTAATACAAGGCCAAACAGACTGACCATGATGATGTTTCTTGTTTTCATAAGCTGTATATTTGTTAATCTTATTTATACCGATGCAAATTTAGGGATTTACTATTAACAATGTACTTTTTTACCTTAGTTTTTACTCTTTTTTATGATTTCTCAATGAGAATGTCTTATTTTTGCTTTAACTTTGCATGGATATTAGCAGAATATTCAATCATTATGGACACAGCACGTCAAATCAACAAGGTGGAACTGCGCAATTTGCGTATGGAGGATTATGACCAATTGGCCAAGTCGTTTCGTCGCATCTACGCCAATCATGATGTTTTCTGGACACACGAACAAATACAAAAGCTTATTACGATATTTCCTGAGGGGCAGGTGGTTATCATTGCTGACGACAAGATTGTGGGATGCGCTCTCAGCATCATCGTCGACTACAGCATGGTTCAGGGCGACCACACCTATGCGCAGGTTACAGGTAACGAAACATTCAATACGCACAATCCCAATGGCAATATCCTTTACGGCATCGAGGTCTTTATTCACCCTGACTATCGCGGACTTCGCCTGGGCCGCAGAATGTATGAATACCGTAAGGAACTGTGTGAGAAGCTCAACCTGAAGGCCATCATGTTTGGCGGACGCATTCCCAACTATCATAAGTATGCCAGCCAGATGCGGCCGAAGGAGTATATAGAGAAGGTAAGGTCGCGCGAGATTTATGATCCGGTGCTCAACTTTCAGTTGTCCAACGACTTCCATGTGAGAAGGGTGATTAGAAACTATCTGCCCAATGATGAGGAGTCGTGCCATTGCGCCTGCTTGCTGCAGTGGGACAACATCTATTATCAGCCGCCTACGGAGCAGCATAAGGTTGAGCGGAAGCCAAGTGTGAGAATTGGCATGGTGCAATGGCAGATGAGGCCATATAGCGACATTGAGGACTTGATGGAGCAGGTGGAGTTCTTCGTTGACTCAGTGTCGAGCTACAAGGCTGACTTCGTGCTCTTTCCTGAATACTTCAACGCTCCGCTCATGGCCTCGTTCAACACAATGGGAGAGGCGCAGAGCATTCGCGCCCTGTCGCAATACACGGAAAAGATCAGGGACAGCTTCCGTGAGCTGGCCATCAGTTACAACATCAATATCATTACCGGTTCCATGCCGTTTATCAAGGATGACGGGGCGTTGTATAATGTAGGATTCCTCTGCCGCCGGGATGGCTCCATCGATATGTATGAGAAGATTCATGTGACGCCGGATGAGAAGAAATACTGGGGACTGAGCGTCGGAAACTCGCTCAGAACGTTCGATACCGACTGTGGACGCATAGGTGTACTGATCTGCTACGACGTCGAGTTTCCGGAACTTTCCCGTCTCCTGGCTGATGATGGCATGCAGATTCTCTTTGTGCCCTTCATGACCGATACGCAGAATGCTTATACACGTGTCCGTGTGTGCGCGCAGGCTCGTGCCATCGAAAACGAGTGCTATGTGGCGATTGCGGGCAGTGTTGGTAATCTGCCTAAGGTGCAGAACATGGACATCCAGTATGCTCAGTCGGCCGTATTCACGCCCTGCGACTTTGCGTTCCCTTACGACGGCCGCCGCGCAGAGGCCACGCCCAACTCTGAGATGATACTCGTTGCTGACGTCGACCTCAATCAGTTGAATGAGCTTCACACTTATGGTAGCGTGCGCAATCTTCGGGATCGTCGCAAGGACTTGTACGAATTAAAGTTCAAGAAGTAACCGCCAAAGGTTCACGGGCGCTTCCCCAATTCCCAGAATGCGACGGCTGAGGCTGCTGCTACGTTGAGTGAGTCAACACCGTGGGCCATGGGGATGCGCACTACATAGTCAGTGCTGTCAATGGTTTCCAATGGCAGACCGTCGCCCTCTGTTCCCATGACAATCGCCAGCCTTGGGTTGGCCTTCAGCCGAGGGTCATCCAAGGTGATGCTGTCGTGGCGAAGCGCCATGGCAACAGTTTTGAAACCATAGTCGTGCAGGCTGTCTATAGGTTTGTCGAGCCATGTCCATGGCAACAGAAAAACAGATCCCATCGATACGCGTATAGCCCTGCGGTTGAACGGGTCGCATGAGGCTGGCGTAAGTAAAACTCCATCGATTCCCAATGCGGCAGCCGAGCGAAAGATGGCACCAATGTTGGTCGTGTCCACTACATTGTCTATAACCACCAATCTGTGGCTTTCCTTGCATATCGTGTCGAGGCTCTCCGGCTGAGGCCGTCTCATGGCGCACAGCACGCCACGCGTAAGCGTGTAACCGGTGAGTTGGGCCAGCAGCTCGCGGCTGCCTGTATAGATGGGAATGTCACCCACCTGGGCAACGATGTCGGCAGCATCGCCCGTGATATGCTTGGCCTCGCAGAGCAGGGACAACGGCTGAAGCCCTGACTGCAGCGCTACGCGGATCACCTTCGGACTCTCCACAATGATAACGCCGCAGTCGGGATGTAGTCGATTGCGCAACTGATGGTCGGTGAGCTGGTGGTAGACACTAACTCCCGGCTCATCAATGTTTGAGATCTTGACAATCGGCATGTGATTTACTTGACGATTCCTTTTTCGAGATACTCCTCAAGGTTGACTCTCACGCGTGCGGCAGCGTCGTCAGCGGCAACCTTCTTCATGTCGCTGTCAACCATGATCTTCACCAACTCCTCAAAGCTCGTTGTGTTCGGGTTCCATCCCAGCTGTGCCTTTGCCTTAGTGGGATCACCCCAGAGGTTGACAACATCCGTAGGACGGTAGAAGTCGGGACTCACCTCGACAAGCACCTTGCCTGTGGCCTTGTCCACGCCTTTCTCATCGGGTCCTTCGCCTTCCCATTCCAGTTCGATGCCGACATCGTGGAAGGCCAAAGTGCAGAACTCGCGCACGCTGTGCTGCTTGCCGGTGGCAATGACGAAGTCGTCGGGCTTGTCATTCTGCAGAATCAGCCACATGCATTCCACGTAGTCCTTGGCGTAGCCCCAGTCACGCAGGCTGGAGAGATTGCCAAGATAGAGCTTGTCCTGACGGCCCTGCTTGATGCGGGCCGCAGCCAGCGTGATCTTGCGGGTCACGAAGGTCTCGCCACGTCGCTCGCTCTCATGGTTGAAGAGAATGCCGTTGCAGGCAAACATGTTGTATGCATCGCGATATTCACGCACAATCCAGAAGCCATACTGCTTGGCCACTGCATAAGGACTGTAAGGGTGGAAAGGGGTATTCTCGTTTTGAGGCACTTCCTCGACCTTTCCATATAACTCGGAGGTGGAAGCCTGGTAAATGCGGCAGGTCTGTGTGAGACCACATATGCGCACGGCCTCAAGGATGCGAAGCACACCCACGGCATCCACGTCGGCCGTGTATTCTGGAGAATCGAAGCTCACCTGTACATGGCTCTGGGCGGCAAGGTTGTAGATCTCCGTGGGACGAACCTGCTGCACGATGTTGGTGATAGACATCGAATCGCCTAAGTCAGCATAGTGAAGATGAAAATTGGGCTTGCCCTCGAGATGGGCAATGCGCTCGCGGAAGTCCACTGATGAACGGCGGATGATACCGTGCACGTCGTAGCCTTTGCTCAATAACAGTTCGGAGAGGTAGCTACCGTCTTGTCCTGTCACTCCGGTGATGAGGGCAACATTTCTTTTATTCGCCATAATCAATTGATCAAATTATGTGGTTATTATTTGTTGTTATTCATTGTAGCATATAGATGATATACATTCGGTCATTCATGGAGTGGGGCAGTGCTTCCCGATTCCAGTGTCACTGGCTGCCAGCCTCAAGGCATAGCCCAAACCACTTCTTTTCACCTTATTATATATAAGGCAGGTAGAATGATCAGTTTTGTGAATCATGTCGTGCACAATTTATCGTCATGCAAATTTAAGTAATTTAATCCAATCTAAAGAATGATTTGCCATTAAATTGTAGAATTGGTATGATCAGCAGTTAACCGTCCTGCCCTTGGCAAACAGCCATGATGTAGACAAATGGGTTGGAAAATGGCCTCTATATGCCCTAAAAACGGCCAAAGAACGATTTTTTTGAAAAAAAATGGTCAAAAGTTTTGAGGTGTAGAAACTTTTGCCTACCTTTGCACTCGCATTTGAAAAAGTGCTGTAAGTTTACAGAACAAACTTGACAAAAGGAAGTTTGGGTGAGTGGCTGAAACCAGCAGTTTGCTAAACTGCCGTGCGCATTTCCGCGTACCGGGGGTTCGAATCCCCCAGCTTCCGCATAACGATTAGGGTCGGTTCATCTAATGGTTAGGATACAAGATTCTCAATCTTGGCATAAGAGTTCGATTCTCTTACCGACTACCTAAAAGATTGTCCTCTACCTCCATCAAAATGCTCGTAGGGGATTTTTCGTCAAAGGGTGGATTCATCTAATGGTTAGGATACAAGATTCTCAATCTTGGCATAGGGGTTCGATTCCCCTATCCACTACTTCAACTGTCCTTCGTGCCAATGGCATGAAGGATTTTCGTTTTCGGGGCAGGTCTGCATCATTGACTTACTCCTTGAAAGGTTTTTGTAAAATAGTCACTATTCAGCCATTTATATTTTCACGTTATTTTATTCACCTTGCGCATTTGGTGGCAGTGTAGTGGCCGGCCTGGTGCCGGCCATAAAATAATGTCCCAACTTCTTTTAAAATATGTCGAACATTTTTTGAGGGCCGGCACAAGACGAGGCTGCTGAAAAGGTACCATGTTTTTGCAACAGCGCATATACATACGCATATTTATAAGTATTAAATGTTGCCCGAAAGAGCCGCCATTCATATTAT
>ONQB01000039.1 GCA_900319905.1 uncultured Prevotella sp.
TATTGATTAACAAGTCTTAAATCTTACTCAGCCTAGCATAAAACGGGGTACTCGAAAGTACTCTGTTTAAAGCTGATAAGCAACAATTGGACGTTTACGGTTCAACGTGTGTCGGTGGAATTATCCGGGTACGTGGGTAAGCAATGTGGCCACCTCGTGGCGTACCACCCACGATATTGCCGATGCGTGGAGTTCCGTGAAGGGTATCATCATGGAAAATCTGCCCTTGTCGGCCTATAGCAGTCGCGGACACTACAACGACATGGACATGCTTGAGGTGGGGCGCAGTATGACTGAAGAAGAGGACAAGACACACTTTGGCATGTGGTGCGCACTCAACTCGCCGTTGCTCATAGGCTGCGACATGAGCCGCATCAAGGCCGCCGCGCTTAAACTGCTAACAAACAAAGACCTCATCGCGCTTAATCAGGACACCGTGGCCGATCAGGCACAGGTGGTAAAATATACCAATGAATGCTACGTGCTCGTGCGCGACGTTGATCGTGCGCAAGGCACTACTCGCGCCTTGGTGGTGTTCAATCCCACGGATGGCACCAAGCAGGTAAGCGTGAGCTTTGCCGACCTCTGCTTGAGCGGGCAGGTGAACATGCGCGATCTCTTCGAGCAGAAAGACCTTGGCGCCTTTACGAATCAATACACCGTGAGCGTGCCTGCACATGGATGCCGCATCTACAAGCTCACAGCCGAACTGCGGACGGAACAAACGCGCTATGAGGCAGAGACTGCTTATATCAGCGACTATCAGGAGATATACAACAACCAAGCCTACAAGACAGGCATCTATGAGCAGATGGATGCATGCAGCGGTCACTTCAAGGCAGGATGGCTGGGCTGCAGTGCACAGAACGACTTGTGTTTCCGCAAGGTCTATAGTGCTGAGGGTGGAGACTATCAGCTCGTTGTGGGCTTCATCTGTGGCGAGTCACGCAACATAGGCATAGAGGTCAACGGCGCGAAGGTCAAGACAATCACGGTCAACTCCGGTGGATGGGGCACGGTAAAGCGGTCGACTGCCGTCAACGTGCATCTCAACATGGGCTACAACGAGATACGGCTCTACAACACTGCCAACTGGATGCCCGATATAGACTACATTGATTTATCGCCGGCTACGTCAACTGGTATGAAGGCTCTCACTACAGTCGCAAGGGCTAACAATGAGGTCTATACCGTGGAGGGACAGCGTGCATACGCATCAAGTCGCGGTGTGCTGGTCAAGCGCGGCCGCACTTTCATCAGAAAGTAATACGGGCAGTAATCATAATCGAGTAGGAGATAAACTAAAGAGGTCTTCATATAGGCCAGCCGTTCCTCCAGGCCAATACGAAGACCTCTTTAGTTTTCTGCATTCTTTCCTGTATACGATAACTTTCAAACACTGCCGTTTAATTTAGGATCGGTCCTTCGACGCACGTGTCACTATGCGACTGCTGTGACCTCGGCTGACTTCTCACGGCAAGCGTTACACCATGACTTTCATAAAAACAACTAATCGTCATGTCCGTGAGACCTCACCAGTTAAGCGTACCAACTTTCCACCTTATCCCCGCCTAATCTACTACTTGCGATTCCGAGTAGCTATCGGTTTTCAACCCTTTTTGCCGCCTTGCCCTCGCAAACAGCCTTGATATTAGGTTTCTGTACGTCGGTACGAGACATGTGAAGCTCTGTGCTGGTGTGCTTGGTGAGCAGCTCATCACTCTCCCCATGTCTCACAGAACAGATAAACGTTAGGACGTGTGACACTCTGGAATAGATTGAAGCTGTGTTTATCCTCATCCTTGAGAGACTTCTTTGATTTTTTTTATACTTAATAATACATTGTTCCGAAACTATTGAGTAACTTTGACAGCATAAAAACTGAAGCACTATGACATTCAAAGAATTAGCCACAAAACTCTTTTTTCATTTCACGTCACTCCTTGTAGCATTTCCGTTGCAGGCGAGCGGGCAGAAGACGTTGTACAGCAACGATGATGAGATCGTCAAGCCAAGGATAAGAGTCATTATAGACAATGATTTTGGAGGCGATCCTGACGGACTCTTTCAGCTTGCCCATCAGTTGCTGTCGTCTTCAACAGATGTTAGGGCAATCATCTGTAGTCATCATTATAAGGAATTTTATGGCTATTCGGGAAAAGTGGATGAGGCGCGGAAACAGGTAAAGGAATTGCTAAAAATCATGCATAAGGAAGGAATACCTGTCTATCTTGGGTCAGACTCATCTTTCGTATCACCACAAAGGCCTCTCTATTCGGAGGGGGCGCAAGCCATCATCCATGAGGCTATGAGAGACGATCCCAGACCTCTTTATGTCGTTTGCGGGGCAGCTTTGACCAATATGGCATCAGCCTATTTACTCCGTCCTGCGATTAGCAAAAGAATTAAGGCCGTAGTCTGGATAGGTGGCGTTGAGTATGCCAACTTATGTAACAGCATGCGTCAGAACAAGCGTGAATATAACCAATCCATAGACCCCGTGTCATCCCAAGTAGTGTTTAACTACTCTGATTTAAATATCTGGCAAATCCCACGCAATGTATATAGGCAAGCTCTATACAGTCATGCGGAATTGAAACGTAAACTTGCAACATCGGGGCCAACGGGTCATTACCTGATGGACAGACTTGATGATTTGCTCAGGCGAGCAAAAGGCAAGTTGGGTGAGTGTTATGTGCTTGGCGACAGTCCTTTGGTCTTGGTCACATCACTGCAGACCCCATGGGAACAAGATGCGGCATCATGCGAATATGCCATCAGCCGAACACCTTTCATCAATGCCTCCGGTTTTTATGAGGACAATCCCCAAGGACGCCCTATCAGAATATTTACGCGGGTTGACACAAGACTCATCATCGACGACTTAGAGGCTAAGTTGTCCGGTCGTTAGTATGCGATGCTACTTATATCAGCCTGACGGCAAGTCACAGAAATTGGTTCAGTTCTTCGACAAGTTTAAATACCGTAGTTGAGAATTCTTGGCACAGTGGATATTTCCTGAAGGAGCGTTTTTTCCCCACCCACCCCCGTCCTAACCCCGAAAACGTAATCAAAATTATCACCTCAAGTTTCGGAAGTGAAGTAATTCCTTGCGGGGCCGCCCCTGCAAAGGGAAATATACTTCCGAAACTTGAGTTATCACTGGTGTGCAGAAAGCTAAGGAGCTGTAACTTAGTAGGACTTCCATCAACCTCAATGAAAACATGGACTCGTTAGTCCCAGACTCGAAGATTGCCGACATGCCCACAGGCTGGATCTGCGGTCAGACGGCCCGCGACTTCATCAAGACGAAGACGGGGCGCAGCGGTAGCATGGACATCCAGGAGACCGAGGAGTTCAAGACCAGCAAATTCTTCTGCAAGACCGACTTCGATACGGCTGAGTTTGCCAAGGATGAGAAGGCCTATGCCCAGTATCCATTGCCGAAGTTCTACAACTTCCCTTCCGTCGAAGCACGTGAGCGCATCCTCTATGCCAACTTCCTGAAGGTCAACCAAGAGGTGAAGGACATGATAGCCGAGATACAGGAGTTTTGCAAGAAGTGAAATGGATGAAAGTTCTCTGTATTCACAAAATAAATTGAATAAGCCATAATTATTTACCCAATATTGTTGTCTCCCACAATACAGAACCCTTTTTAGGTAGAAAACAAACTTTTTTTGAAGATTTTTCTTGCTACGAAAAAAGGCTGCATCCGACAATAGTAACTTTGCATCATCAAACAAGGAAGTATGGGTGAGTGGTCGAAACCAGCACACTGCTAGCGTGCCGAGCTCAAAAGGCTCCGAAGGTTCGAATCCTTCTGCTTCCGCTCTTATGGTGAGGTAGCTCAATTGGATCAGAGTAGGTGTCCACGGAACATCCGGTTGTGGGTTCGAGTCCCACCCTCATCACCTTTATGGAGACTTGGCAGACGTGATGTATGCGCAGGACTGAAAATCCTGAGAATGAGGTCCGACTCCTCAAGGCTCCACAATTATTGAGGTGTTCTCCAGCGGCAACGAGAGCAGACTGTAAATCTGCCGCCATTCGGCTTCGGGGGTTCGAGTCCCTCCACCTCAACGAGACATTCCCTTTTCGGGACTGCAATATGGAGTCCGTAGCTCAGTTGGAAGAGCGCCAGTTTGTGGCACTGGTGGTCGCAGGTTCGAATCCTGTTGGGCTCCCAATTCGCTTCAATAGCATAGTGGCAGTGCAGTTCACTTGTAATGAACAGGCCGTCGGTTCGAATCCGGCTTGAAGCTCCATACAATAAAAGGCTCCCTTACTTGCTGTAATGCAGGAAAGGAAGCCTTTATTTTATTAGTGAAGTGAAGGAATTAAGCACAGCACGTTGCTGTCTTACACGAAGTTTAAGATGGCAATGAGTCTGTTCCTCACCTCGGCAAGCACCCTCACAGTTTCCTTGTCAGTTTTGTTTTCCTTATCAAGGAGCAGGATAGCCTGCTTGATGAGCTTGCAGTCCTCTAAAGACAATGGCATCTCCGTAATGGAGTAGTCAGGGTCTGCGTATCTGTAGTATATTCTGTCGTAAACCTCAATCGGCGCATTGTACCCCAGTTTGTCAGACCTCATAATTTGTATGTCCATCTGTACCGTTCTGGCACATACGCCTTTAGTGATACCCTCCATGTCGTATAGTGCTTCGCTACACGCTTCCACGAGGTCATCGAGTGTCCATCTTCTATATCTGTTCCTCAGACAATTGTCTATCGTTTTGTATCTGATTAAAGCATTCTTATTTGCCGGCATAGTTATATGTTCGTTAAGTAAAATAAAAAAGTTGTATTTGCAACTTATTGTGTTTCAATTTGTTTTGCTTAAAACGGTAGAAAAGTGGTTGTGTGGATTCTATTGAAGAAGAAAACAGCGAAGATTTAACGTTTTTAACATTTGAAAACCACAAATAGTAATCGAATGTGCAATGATTCGTTTAATTTGACTACGCTTCATTTTTGAGAGCATAATATGGTTTCAAAATGTGGAAACTACAAATAAAATCTTATGGAAATGTAGTTCAAATGATAACAAACTCGCCTTTTTCAGCCAAGAAAACTTAATTTCAAGGGAAAATACATTGTTATTTGAAAGAAAAATAGTATTTTTGCAGTCGGAAATATTTGTAATCATTCCGACCAAAATCAAACCAATATCTATATGCAAGACGCTGTAGTTAACAAGATTAAGAGCAAGATTGCCCACGGCAAATTTGGAGAGGTTTACTTCGTGTCGTCCTTTCCACAATATGATGTGGAGTATGTCACCAAACTGTTGGCAATCTTTGAGCATGAAGGGCTCATCAGCCGTATAGCAAAGGGGGTCTATGTCAAGGCACGTAAGACTCGCTTCGGTGTCCTATACCCTTCTGCCTTTGAACTGGTGTCAGAGATTGCCAAAAGAGATAAAGCAGTAATCATTTCTACGGGAGCCACTGCCGCAAATCGTCTCGGCTTCTCTACCCAGGTTCCCATGAACACAAGTTTCCTGACTACCGGCTCTGGCAGGAAATTGAGTCTTGGAAATAGGACTGTTACCTTAAAACATGGAGCACCAAGGAATTTTGCCTTTCGAGGGAAGTTGATGCAAGAACTGGTACAGGCATTGCGTAGTATCGGCGAAAACAACATCACAAAAGAAGATGAAGGGCAGATTGCAAAGCTACTTGCAGAAACTCCCGAAAAAGATACAATAGAACATGATTTGCTTTTAGCACCAGTTTGGATGAGGCAAATAATCAAGAGAAACATTAAAGGACAAGACAATGAGTAAATGGATAGACTTCTCAATAGATGAGCGTAGAGCAATGATACAAGCCGTCAGTCAAGCAAAGCAGATAGATGAAGCCTCTGCCGAAAAGGACTGGTGGGTAACCGCTGTTCTATATGCCATGTTCCATACCAGCATTAGCGAATACCTATTGTTCAAAGGTGGTACAAGCCTTAGTAAGGGATGGAACATCATCAACCGATTCAGTGAGGACATAGACTTGGCTCTGAGCCGTGACTATTTCTTGAATGTGAAGAAACTATCATGTGCCAGTTGTACCTCTAACACGCAGATACATAATCTCCGTGAAAAAGGACAGGACTTTCTTCTTGGAGAGTTTAAGTCGGAGTTGGATAATAAGCTAAAGGCTTTTGGGCTTGACGTGACCGTACTTGGCGACAATGAAGTATTGGATGAAAGCGGAGAACCGAGAAAAGTCCCTCATGATAAAGATCCGTCTGTTCTTTACATTCAATACCCATCGCTTTATAATAGCCAAGCCTCATATGCTGTGCCTACTATCAAAATAGAGATTAGCGTATTGTCCATGTCGGAGCCATTTGAAATGAGACGTATATCATCGTTGGTGGAACAAGTCTTCGATGGGGAAGATGTGGATTCAGATTTCGTTCAAACCATCCGTACCGTCAGTCCTGCAAGGACTTTTCTTGAAAAAGCGTTCCTGTTATGCGAGGAATACCAGAAGGACAAGCCGAGGACGCACCGCATGACTCGCCATTTCTATGACTTGGAGAAACTGATGCAAACCCCATATGGAGAAATGGCACTCAAAGATATAGCTCTCTATCATGAGATTGTGGAGCACAGACGCAAGTTTTACCATGTAGGCTATGTGGATTATGACAAGGAACTACCAGCCAACATTCAGATTGTGCCCGATGAAGAACTGATGCCAGCTTATGAGACTGACTACAATGAGATGAAGGAAAGTTTCATATATGGGAAGTCTCTGGATTTCAAAGAACTGATGCAGAAGATGGCAGAATTACAAGAGTGGGTAAGAAACATAAAGAACGACCCATGCTGACCATTTTTTCAACATAAGCTTTATGAATATGAAACATCTTTACATAATAGGTAACGGATTTGACCGCCATCACGGAATGGAGACAAGCTATTCTCATTTCAGAAATTGGCTTGAAGATAGGAATCTGTCTGTACTTTGTACAATAGATGAGCTTTTTGGCTACTGTGATGATGACTGGTGGCAATATTTTGAAAGTAATCTCGCTACTGCCGTTACTTCTGAAATAGTACAAGAAGAAGTTCGCGAGAATTATCCGGATTTTGGAAGCGATGACTTTCGTGATAGAGATTGGTATGCTGCCGAATATGCAGTAGAGAACAAATTATCTGAAGCATATGGTGAAATTCGAGAAGCTTTTCATCAATGGGTTGCTGAGTTAAAAATAGGTGATAAGAACAAAAAAATAGAACTTAAAACCGATGATACTGTATTCCTCACTTTTAATTATACATCTACTTTACAGACACTTTATGGCATAGATGAAGATAAAGTACTTCATATTCATGGGAAAGCTGGTACTGACGACGAATTGGTTTTAGGCCATGGAGTTTCCGAAGATGATATTGAAAAAATGCTCGAAAGAGACTATCCCATAGACGAAGAGGAAGGGGATGACTATGTCACGCAAAGAGCAAAAAGTGCAGCAATTAGCGGAGTATATAACCAGCGAAAGAAAGTTGATGAAATCATTAAGAAACATGAAGAATGGTTTTCTTCACTCAAAGATGTGACGAACTTATATTTCTATGGGCATTCCTTTGGTGAGGTAGATCTTCCTTATTTCAGAAAGATTCTCTCAGTAGTAAACAAAAAGAATGTTCAAATAGAAGTGAACGACTTCAATGGTGAGAATAAAGCCTCCATCGATGCCTTTATGCGAAGTGAAGATGTCGGTACAGGACAGTACTCAATTATAGACCTCAATGACAAACTGCTCAATAAAATGTGAAATATGAAACCACTGAATCCCAATAGGGCTAATCTGCTATTGCTTTTTACCAGAGATCCTTTTGTCAAACTTGTGAACAAGGAGCTAGAGTACTATTCTTCAGACAATGATTCACTAATAGGCTTTGTGTCTCTTGATAGAGAAGACGATTCATTTCATGCGATGCTCTTTGATAGAGATTCAAGAAACAAATATTGTCTTGTTTCTATGAAATTGGATTATTTTTCAATAGAGGAGGCAAGATTAGGTCTTGAAAAACTAATGGTTACATATGTAAGAAATGAAAAAGCACTAAAAAAAGAACTCCCCACAAATGATTTCTTCACCCCTATCACTAAGCAAGAGCAACGACATCCGTTCTTTGACAAACTATTAGATAAAGATGGCTTTTTTACAGCAGCAAAATCAGTCATAGAGGAATTATCTTTCCACTTTGAGGATAGAGATGGTAATTTCGTTAACCAATTCCAATCTCTAAATGGCTTTGATGCTCGAATATGGGAATTGTATTTATGGTGCTATTTCAGAGAAGAGAATTTTCATTTCAGTTATGATTTTGATGCACCAGACTTCATGATTGAGAAAATGGGATATGAGGTCGCAATAGAGGCTGTTCATGTCAACCGTAAACAAAGTATAGAAAAACCTGTAAACATTCCTACTCTCGAAGAGATACAACGGAAGATGGAGGATGAAATTCCCCTTATGTTTGGTTCCCCATTATATTCTAAGCTGAAACATACATATCATAACCAACCATATTGGGAATTAAATCATGTAAAAGGTAAACCATTAGTTTATGCTATAGCCGATTTTCATGCAGACATGTCTATGACATGGTCTTTTCCTGGTATTATAAGCATCTTATATGGTATAGATCAGAAAGCAATCCATCATGATGATGGTACGATATCATTGGAGAACGAGGCTGGTATCGTATTTCAGAAAGGTGGGTTAAGGATAAAGCCTCTATTTCTTGATGACCAATTCAAACATGTGAGTGCAGTCTTGTTTTCACCTTGCGGCACCTTGTCAAAGTTTAATAGAATGGGGGTTCAAGCTGGCTATGGCAATGGAAAGAATAAACTATTCCAAATAAAGATGTGCTATAATAATGCCCCCGACACAATCCTACCAAATGTATTTGGAACCGTTGTTAATGATAGTTGTCATGAGACATGGGCTGACGGCATTCAAATATTTCACAATCCATTTGCAGAGATTCCATTGAACCCAGCTTTATTTCCACACGCAGGGCATCATTTCTATGAAGATGGACTTATTAGAAGTGCCATTCCACATAACCACATTATATCAACAACAACCTACAATATCAAGAATCTTCCTTTTGACCCACCTTCATTTACTTTTCAGTCTGCAGATAAGTTTGATGAAGTTATAAAAAAATGGAGAATGTAAATAAACGGATGATGAATATGACACCGAACAAGCACTTTAATTCCTACAAGGAGGGGCTGGACCTGGAGTTCCTGCGAGAGTACTGCATGGAGCACGGGGAGCGGCGCGTGATGGAGCGCGGCGAGACGCTGGAGGAGGCGGGCGAGCCGGCACAGTGGGTGGCGTTCGTGGAGCGGGGATGCTTCAAGTACATGGTGCACAACGACGAGGAGGGCAAGGACTACTGCACGGGCTTCGCCTTCGAGGGCGAGTTCGTGGCCGACTTCCCCTATTGCCTCGACGGCGACGTGTCGGAGGTGAGCATCGAGGCGGACATGCCCTGCGAGGTGCGCGTCATCAGCGGACAGGAGCTGCAGGCACTGTTCGACAACGACCCGAAGATGGCGAAGATGGACGTGAAGATCCTGAAGAACCTGTTCAAGATGGTCTATGGGCGCGACCTCGACCACTACCGCTACACCGCCCGCAGCCGCTACCGTCGGCTCATCGACCGCTGTCCTCAGGTGGTGCAGATGCTCTCGTTGAAGGACATCGCCTCGTTCCTCAACATTACGCCCAGCTATCTGAGCACACTCCGCAAGGGGCTCACCTTCGGCAAAGAGAAATAACACACCTTTTTGGCTCAAATCATCACGGTTTGAGCCATTTTTTTTAGATTTTTCTTTAACTAGTTTTAGAGTTGCACCCTCGGCGACCTGTTTTCGGGCTTCGCCGAGTTGTTTTTTACGCTTTTTTTTGTTATTTTGTAGGCAAAAAATTGCAAAATCATGAGCGTATGAAACAAAAAACACATTATTCTGACGCCTTGGCCTATCTGCGCGACTACTGTCTGCGCCATGGTCGGGCTATGCACTTCTCGCATGGCGACATCTTTGAGGCCGAAGGAGCCGCCGCCCGCCGCTTTGGTTACATTGAGAGCGGCAGTTTCCATTACCTTGTCCGTAACTACGAGGGTGACGAGAGCACGGTCGAGACCGTCGCTGCGGGCGACCTTGTGGGCAACTATCCCTACTGTCTCGACGGTGATGCCGCTCCTGTCACCATCCGTGCCGACAAGTCCTGCACCGTCCGTCTGGTCAGTGGCCAGCAACTCAACCAGCATTTCCTTCAGAGCAAGAAGGCCGCCCAGATGGCGCTTCAGTTCCTCAACTACCGCTTCGCCCAGCTCCAGCAGCTCCGTCGCCAGTATTATTTCACCCATCAAATAGAAGAAGAATAACAATGAAAAGACAACTCATCACCATCATTCTCGCCCTCGCTGCCACGTCGGCATGGGCACAGAGAGAAGTAACCATCACGGGCGACGTGAAGGACGGATTCCTGAAGACTCCGCTGACCGACGCAAAGGTAACAATATGCAGGGCCGACAGTAGTGTGCTCGACACGGCAAAGATGACCATCTACAAACGCAGCGACCAACCGTTGTATGCCGTTTTTTCGTCGAAGGTGAAGACGGATGCAAACGCCGTGCTCGTCCATGCCTGGCTGCAGGGCTACGACGATGTGTGGCAGCGGGTGAACATCACGGGGCAGACGGAGGTGGAAGTGCCGACGATAGAGATGCGCAAGATGCGGGAGATGGAACTGAAGGAGGTGGTGGTGAAGGCCACTCGCGTAAAAATGTTCTATCGCGGCGATACGCTGGTCTATGATGCCACGGCGTTCAAACTGCCCGACGGCTCGATGCTCGACGCACTGATACGGCAGATGCCGGGTGTGACGATGAACGACGGGGGCGAGATTTTTGTCAACGGGCGCAAGGTGGACGAACTGATGCTCGGCTCGCGCTCGTTCTTCAAGGGCAACCGGAAAGTGCTGCTGGAAAACCTGCCGTACTACACGGTGCAGAACATCAAGGTCTATGACAAGCAATCGGACATGAGCAAGGCGCTGGGCTACGACGTGGATGCCAAGTCGTTTGTGATGGACGTGAACCTGAAGCAGGAGTACCAGCGCGGCTACATCGCCAACGCGGAGGCGGCGGCAGGAACAAACGACCGCTGGCTTGCCCGTGCGTTTGCCCTCGGCTTCAGCGACCATTACCGTTTCACGCTGTTGGGCAACGTGAACAATGTGAACGAGACGCGCCACATCGGGCAGTCGGGCAACTGGACACCCGCCACGATGCCGAAGAATATGCTCACGACCAGAAGCGTCGCGGGAGAAATAGACTACCATGCCAAAGAAGACAAGGTGAAGAACAACCTGACGGCCTCCTACACCTCAACAACCGACGTCAGCGAGTCAAGAAGCCGCTATGAGCAATTCCTGCAAGGGCTTACGCCCACATCGCTGACTGAGAGTTTCAGCCGGGCCAGCAACCGCCAATGGAATGCGCGGAATGCGTTCACGCTGACCAAGCCCTTCTATCTCTATGCGGTTGCCGATTTCAGTTATTCCAAGAACCACGGCGCGTTCAGTTCCATGTTCGACCAGTGGAACGACACGCTGACGGCATCGCAGCGCAACCGTGGCTTCAACGAGGGGAAGGCATGGAGCGGAAGCATGGAGGCGCAGGGCGCATTCAACGTGGGCAAGAACCAGCAGCATATCAACTTCTACGTTAGGGCACAGCATAGTGAGAACGAGTCGGGATCGGCCATGAGATACAGCACACGGCAATACGTGAACCCGCAGCAGACCGTTCAGCATAATGTGGATGACATCAGCAACCGCACGACATGGGGGGCCGCATCCTTGAATTACAATATGAAGCTGTTCAAGGGCGTGGAAATGCAGGTGGGCGAAAGCGTCAATCTGGTTCGCATCGATGCCCACGACTACCTGTACCATCCTGACACGTTGCTACTGGCTTCGCAGATAGACGCGCTGACGGCCATTACGGACTTCAATAACTCATACGACAGCCGGACGAATGCTGTGGAGAACACGGTCGGCCTCTCGTTCTCGGGCAAAGGAAAGTACAAGATGAATCCCAACGCTCCGTTCACCATCGACTATCAGCGCTGGAACGTGGGCATCAGCGTCCCCATACGCCACGAGTCGCTCGACTATCAGCGGGGCCGTCTTGACACGCTGGCACGGCAAAACACGATGTTCGTGAATACATCAGCCTCGTTCAGACATGCCTCGGAAGACGGCAAGCAGGATTTCAGAATACACGCCAGTCACAAGCGCAGTGCTGCCAACCTCTCCGACCGCATCACCTATCGCGACGACAGCCAGCCGCTCGTCGTCAAGCTGGGCAATCCCGACCTCAAGAGCTTCGTCACCTCCAACTTCGGCATAGACTATTCGAACAAGGCAGGGCGCAACCAGCAGCAATGGCACGTGGGCACATCGGCCGACATCTACCACCGGCAGACGGCGCAGTCGGCGAGCTACGACCCCGTGAGCGGTGTCTATACCTATCAGCCCATGAACGTCAGCGGAGCCTATCGTCTGAATGCGAAGTTCGACATCAGCCGCGCCATCGACAAAAACCGCTACTGGACATGGCAGACCAACGCCGATGCTGGCTACCACCACTCCATCGACCACGCCATGCTGACGGGCATGACAGCGAGCGAGGAGAACATTGTCAACACCCTGACGCTGCACGACGGCGCCTACATACAATATAATAAAGGTACGCTGAACATCCGCGCCACAGGCGACATCCGCTGGCGGCACTCGGAGGGCAAAATGTATGACTTCGAGACATTGAACGCCACCGACTTCCAGTACGGCCTCTCCGCCCGCTACACCCTGCCGCGCATCAACACCACGCTTTCAGCCGACGGCAACATGTACTCGCGTCGCGGCTATGGCAGCAGCGAACTCAACACCGACGACTTCGTGCTGAACGCCTCCATCAGCCAGCCGTTCTTCAAGGGCAAGCTCATCGCCCGCATCGAAGCCTTCGACCTGCTGCACCAACTCAGCAATACGCAGTACTCCGTCAATGCCCAAGGCCGCACCGAGACATGGTACCGCTCCCTGCCGCACTACGTCATGGCGCATTTAGTGTATCACTGGAATAAGAATCCGAAGAAAAAGTAATAAAGCAATATGAAGCGACAAATCATCACCATTCTCATCGCCCTCATTCTGGGCGTAGTTACCGCACAGGCCGACATCATTCAAGGCCGCGTGGTGGATGCCGACACAGGCGAGCCGCTGCAAGGGGCGGAAGTTGTGTTTCGCGAGTCGTCCATCGAATGGGGCGACGTAATCCAAACTACTATTAGAACCGACTCAGTAGGATGGTTTCAGCATGCCTGCGAGATGGAAATGTCGAAACTGACCATCACGGCAAGCTACTTCGGCTATCACAGCCAGAAAGTGGAGCGGATGGGCAACAACGACCGCGACACCGTGACAATCGACGACTTCCGGCTGAAGATGGACGAGCACCTGCTGAGCGAGGTGACAGTGGAAGGCCGCGTCCGCCGATTCTATATGCGAGGCGACACCGTGGTGTTCAATCCCGAGGCTTTCAAGACACAGGACGGCGCACGGCTGATAGAACTGATAGAGCAGCTACCGGGCGTGACCATCAATAACGGCAAGTTGCTCTGGAACGGCGAACCGCTGAAACTGATGATGAACGGACAGACAGCGTTCAGCGAGGCCATGCTGACGAGTCTGCTGCCCGTGGAGGCCGTTAAGGACATCAAGGCATACGACAAGAAGAGCGACTTCGAACAGCAGACAGGAGTGGCCGACGGCAAAGAGGAGCACGTGCTCGACGTGACCATCAAGCCGGGATTTATGGACAAAATCTATGGCGACGCGGAGCTGAAGGGGATGACGAGCAAGAACTACGCCGCCCACCTGCGAGCCATGCGACTGAGCGACACCGACCCGCTGATGCTCTACGGGCGCGTGGCCGATGACCCGACGAAAATCAATACGATGACGATAAACGGATCAAGCACGCACGGCGGCAACAACCCCATCCGTCAGCAAACGGGAGCCGTGGGTTACAGTCATCTATGGAAGCCCACATTTAAGGCCAACAGACCGAGCTACTGGAGCATCAACGGCGGTGCCAACCACACCGATGAACGGCGTGACAGTTGGGAGAATCGGCAGAACTACATGCCAGGCACCACGGCGACCGAGACCGACCAGACAAACGATAATTATAAGCATGACCTGAAAATCCCCGTTGATTTCAGTTCTTTCCTCAATCTCAACTCGAACACGAGAATGGATATTGATGCCAACGTCACTTATCATCGTGGGCGCAATACGACAGAAAGCAAGCAGCGGACTTTTGACCTTGCCAATCCTGATGCAATGACAAACGCTTCCGACTATCATTCACTGGCTATCGAGGAAGGATTTTCTACGAATGTCAGAGCCAATTTAAGCTCATTGCTCGGCAAGACCGAACTCGGGGCATCGGCTTCGCTGACATACGACAACAAGAAGAGCGACGGCGAATCGACGGGCTTGTACCAGTATTTCCAGAGCGGAACGACGCAGACCGACCGCCAGCACTATCACGCACCCAATCACCACTTCACAGCCGATGGCAGCTTGCAGGTCCGACATGCCTTTGGCAAGAACCTGTCTGCGATGGCCAGATGGCAGACCAATTACAGCAATAACTTCCGAGACGAGCAGCGACACCGTGCCGATACGCTCGACCTCACCAACAGCCTGCGCCGCGACGATGACACATGGCGTAACTCTCTCTATCTTGAAGCAAACCTTACGCAAGGCAAATTCAGCGCAAAGCCCATGCTTGACCTCACCCATTGGCATGAGCAGACCAACTACCAGCGCGGGCGGCTCGACACCCTCGCCCGTCGCAACCTCCTGCTCGTCACGCCCGAACTGGAACTGACCTTCCGCTTGCAGAAACAGACCCGTCTCAGCAGTCGCATCGCTTACTCGTCCAACCGTCCCGACCTCATCGACTGCATCGGCTACCGCGACGACACAAATCCGCTCTACGTCACAATGGGCAATCCCAGTCTCAAGACCTCTCACGCGCTGAGTGCCAGCCTCGGCCTTTCTTCGATGCTCGCCCACGCGAACCAAGTGTTGAACTTCTCCGTGGACTATAGCAAGAACTACGACCCAATCGGCATCATCCTCCATTATAACTCACAGACGGGAGCCTACCGTGTCCAGAAACAGAACGTACGCGGCGGCGAGCGTTGGGGAGCCAGTCTCAGTTACGAGCGTGACCTTGGCGGCGGCTTCCACATCAGGAACTACCTATCTGAGGGCTACGGCCAGTCATACGGAATCATGACACTGGTGGACGAGGCCACGGGCATCACCTATAACCGTCAGCGCAGCTCTGACCTTTCCGAGCAATTGAATCTGCAATACTCCAACGGCCCATTCTTCCTGTTCCTTGGACAGAACTTCGCCTGGCACCACTACACCTACAGCGATGCCACCCAGCCAAGGCAGAACATCTACAACTACCGGGCCGCATTCACCTTTAGCTACAAACTGAAGACTTGGGAATTTCAGTTCATTCCCGACTTCTTCATCGACCGCGGCTACATGTCCGACGCGATGAACACCAACCGATTCCTGTGCAATGCCCGCGTCAGCTACAAGTTCCTGAAGAACAAGGCCAGCCTTATCCTCTATGCCAAAGACCTCTTCAACCGCGACACCCACAACTACTGCGACGTCACAGCCACCTCGCGCACCGAGGGCGGCTCCTCGTTCCTCCACCATTACGTGTCCCTCACGTTCAATTACAAGTTTGATGCAAAGAAGAAATGACCTGCTGCACCAGCTCAGCAACACCCAGTACTCCGTCAACGCCCAGGGCCGCACCGAGACCTGGTACCGCGTCATCCCCAACTACGTCATGCTCCGCGTGGCGTGGCAGTTCAACAAGAATCCGAAGAAGAAATAACCCCATAAAACATTTATCAACATGCTGACGATAGCAGCCCAGGCACAACAGTATGACGGCATCAACACCTACACTTACGACTACGGTCTCAGCGGCCGCACTATGATGCTCCGCGCCACGTTCAAACTATGAACATAACTTGATTTCAATAACGCAGTAAAGTTCTTGGACGATCCAAGCGGCAAAGCCGAGCGAGTAAATAGTAAATAAAAAGAAGATCAGTTAAACAAACAAAGTAATTTTTGTTCAAAAGTCCTATAGGCACCTAAGCCCCGTCGCGTCGTGATGACGCGACGGGGCTTTTCCATAGAACATTGAAATACTTCTTATTGAATCCAATGGAAATACACATAGAAGGCAATCTCCAACACAATCGTAATGATTGACAGGAGGGAAAGGGAGCCGACAATGTAGAACACACGTTGTGACAGCCAGACACCTTCGTTATTCCTCACAATGTCCGTCAGTCTTTGACTCTGCTTCCGCCATAGCGTTTCCTGCTGTTTGTATTGGTCGGCAAGCATCTGTTTCTCCTGTTCCATCCATTGGTTATGGAGTTTTTGCATCTTCTCCCAGTCATCATCAGACACATTCACCGTCACCTTCAACTTTGTGGGCGCATCTTCCATGACTTGGTCGATGTGCTCATTTATGGAATCAACCTTTTTGCTGATGGTATTCACGGTTGCACCAAGCACTCCTTCTTCACGCTGGGTTTGGCGGATTGAAGATTCCAAGGATAGCTTGGCATTGATGACGGCAGTTGTTGCCTTCTCAATGTTTGCACTCAACTGTTTAAGTTCTGGAACACGGTCGGCTATATTCTGTTCGGCTTGCTGAACCTCCAGTTCCTCTTCGACCTCGTTCATCATATTGTCGAAGTCGGTTATTGATTCTTTATTCTTACTTTTCTTGATAGCCATAATGTAAAGATTTATTGGTTTAACGGTGGAAACTACGTTGGCGTGGCTTAGGTTTACACATGGAGTGAGCCATCTTCAGACATCGACGGGCATAGGCTCTTTCGTCCTCGTCCTTGTCTTTTCCCCATCCTGATTCAGGTGCAGAGCCACCACCTCCGCAAGATTCAGACATGGACGTTGCGGCATCGATGTACCCAGCAAAGAGAAACATGGCGGTGTGGGCAACGTTCTCAACAGTGGCGGTATCATTGCCGTTAGGAACCTGAACCTCATTGAGGAAAATATCCTTGACAGAGTTTGGAATCTCAACAGCCTTGCTGCCAATAGGTGTATCAATGTTGAATATGGTAAAGGACGGCACAGGCTTCGGCTGGACTTTCGGTAGCACCTTGGTCTGGGTAGAAGTCGGCGCTGGAGCAACCGGGCATGATGGACGGCTGCTTGGCGTGACAGCAGGTGCGGCTGGCTTCACATTAAACTGAACAGGCTTCGGATGGAACTTCTTCCATGTGACTTCAAGCTGTGATGCCATGTATCTGCGACCAATTTCTGAAGCCTTGAATATAGAGGCATTCTTGCCAACGGTGTAGCCAACAAGTTTCTTGCCCTTGTCGTAACGAGGTGTCACATCATAGCCCTTCATGCGAAGCATCTTGAAGTAGAAGTCCACATCAAACTCCTGCATATTCCGAAGGGTGTACTCGCAAAAGTCCGCAATCTCTGCCTTTCGCATTTCCCGTATCTCTTTCGGCTGTTTCCATCCATGCCTCATATTGATAATTTCCGCAGCCATCATTGCCCTCTTGTGAATGTCGTGGACATTGTTCGTGTTACCGTCAAGGTCAACACGGCAGCAGTCCAGATGCAGGTGCAGCGTCCCTGACTTGGAATCAGAATGAAGTCCAGCCACACTCATTGAATTACGGAAATTGGTTTTGACTTCCTTCTTCATGCCCTTGGGGATGAGTCCGACAGAATCCAAAGTCTCCAACGCTTCATCACTAAGGTTCTCCCAATCATTCATGGTGAAGTTTGCAGCCTCTTCCTTTGAGGGGGAGATGACAAACGTGGTTATGAAGCGTTCCAACTTTCGTCCGACAGTCCTGTCCTGCTGATGCAGCTGGCAGTGATGCTTCATCATATACCAGATGGCGGTTGGGTCGATACCTTCAGGCATGTGGTTAACCTTGACCACTTTTGCCTTCTCTTTCTCCAATGCGTACCTTACGGCATTGCCGCCGTAGGGTACGACTCTTGCAAGCATAATCATGGTTCTTTCTTTT
>ONQB01000026.1 GCA_900319905.1 uncultured Prevotella sp.
CTCCAGCCAATAGTATGTCACGGCATCGTAGGCCCATCGCCCCGGCATGTTCTTATTGATGATTCGCGGACGGAAAAGTTCAAACTGCCCGTTGCCGCCGTGGGCTCCGCTGCCATAGCTCCAATAGCAGTGCTCGTAAGGAGCCTGCTGGATGTAGGCAGGAAGCTCACTATTGGGCACGCGCCCGTCGGTGTTCGACTGTCCCGCCACCAAATAGACAGGAACGGGATTCTTTGTTGCCCTGGCCAAAGCTACCGTGAGAAGACAAACTGCCAACAGACACATATGCTTCACGATACTTCTTTTTTTCTTCATTATAAGTTTAGCGTTAAAATTAGGATATTGATTTGATTTTATCTTTTGCAAAGATAGTGATTTTTGAGAACTCGCAGTTCAAGAACATCATGCCTGAGCATCCTGTCAGCGAACCAGTCATGTCGTCACAGTCGAGACTGCTGTTTGTGACGGTCATGCTGCTTACATCCTGCATGGTCATGAACTTGCGCCCACGGACTGCGAGGTTTTCTGTCGAATGTCGTGGAAGTCGGGTGTAAGCACGTTGATGTCACAATCGTATTTCTTTTTCTCCGATTCCGTCAACATTTACTTTCAACATGATGTCGCCCGGCTTGCGCTGGCTCTTCACCACTATTTGGCAGGTGCCGAACTTCGTAGGCACGGTGTTGCTGTTCATCTTCTCTGAACGGCGCATCTCCAGGCTGTTGATGCCACACACAGTTGCAGGACCTGTTACCATGGCTGTTACCTTGCGGTCGTCGACACGAATAGGCAGACCATTCTCGTCAAGAAGCTGCACCTCCACGAAGGCATAGTCTGTGCCTGTCGGCTTCAATGATTCACCATCCTTGGTAAGAGTGAAGTCCTTAGCGACCGTTCCCGTGGAAACGATGGAGTCAGTGACGGCTGCCTTACCGTCCTTATAGCCTATAACTTTTATTGTACCCTTGCGATAAGGCTGATTCCAGATGATTGTCGAATTCTCATAATCCTTAGGATAACGTGGTCCATAGACCTTTCCTCGCGGGTCAACGAGGTATACAGAATCACAATTGGTAGGAGTATATATCGGCAGCACCCGCTCGTCTTTATACGGGAAAGTCCAGTCGTGTACGAACGGCGGTATCTGCCAGTGGTCCTTGCCAGGGTCGAGGTCGGTGCTGTAGTCTAACACGCACAGGCGCAGCACAGGTTCGCTGGGCTTCCACATGGCGCGAAAATATGCGCCGAAGGGCTTCTCCTTCATCGCCATGTCGAAAATGGCTCCCGGCCATCCCTTGCTCGGCCATCCGCTACTCTCGCCCCAATATTCTATCCCCGTCCACATGAATGAGCCTATGATAGCGTCGTTGTCCTTGACATAGTTCCAAGGGTTCTTGCTGCTGTAGTCACGGCTCTCATTGACGCGGAAAACGGAATAGTAAGGATAGCTCTCCGAGATAAAGCCCATGAGCTCAGGGTTCTTCTGTTTGCGGTCAAGGAGCGTGGGCTCTCCATAGTTGAAGCCTATCACGTCGGTAGCACTCAGGAAGTTGTCATGAAACCCCGGTTGCATGGCGCATGCTGTCAGACGTGACGGGTCAAGGCTTTTCACGAAGTCGCGTATCATGTGCGCACGGTCAACACCCGTGTTGTCCTTCATCTTCATTTCGGCAAGCTCGTTGCCTATACTCCAGAGTATCACGCACGGATGGTTGCGGTCACGTTCCACCATAGCGGTAATGTCAGCCCTCCAGTCGCTTTCGAAATGGGAAGCGTAATAGCCTGTCGTCCATTTGTCGAAAGCCTCGTCTATGACAAGCAGTCCAAGCGAGTCGCACACGTCAAGCATCTCCGTGGGTGGCGGGTTGTGACTGCATCTTATGGCGTTGACACCAAACTCTTTAAGAATCGAATAACGGCGCACCTGCATCTCGTCGGGTATAGCAGAGCCGAAGATGCCTGCGTCCTGATGCACACACATGCCTTGCAACTTTATGTTTTTGCCATTGAGCCAGAAGCCTTTCTGAGGCTCAAACTTTATGGTGCGCACTCCGAACTTGCAAGTGTACTTGTCAACAGTCTTGCCATCAACCTTAACTTGTGTCTCAATAGTGTAACGGAACGGGTCGGCGATGTCCCAAAGGTGAGGGTTCTTAAGGGCTATCTCTTGTGTAACTCTGCCGTCGGCATACACTGAGGCAGCGTCGCTCTTGGCGACTGCCTTGCCATTGGCATCCTTTATTATTTGCAGTACCTTTGTGTTTGAAGTTGCGTTCTCCACTTCTGTTACCACTTTGACAGTAGCTTTGTCAGCTGCTATGACAGGCGTTGTTATCGCCGTGCCGTTGGTCTTGACATGCACGGGGTTGACAACCCTCAGCCACACGTGGCGGTTGATGCCAGACCCGGTATACCAGCGTGCATAGCCATCGTGATTGACGGTTACCACTATCTCGTTCTTCGCTCCATATTTCAAGTCTTTTGTCAGATTAATGGTGAACGGTGTGAAGCCATAGAAGTGGCTGCCCACCTTCTTGCCGTTGAGTGAGACTGAGCAGTCCATATAAGCTCCGTCAAAGATGACAGACACGTCCTTGCCTTGCCATGACTTGGAAACAGTGAAAGTCTTGCGGTACTCGCCCTTCCCGCCTCGCTGCCATCCGGCATCACCACGGAAGCTCTTGTCGAAATCGGTGGTGGTGTTCCAGTCGTGAGGCAGTTGCACGTCCACATAGTTCTTGCTGTCGCCCAGGCGGAACTGCCAGTCGAAGTCAAAATTTATCTTGCCGTTGTCGGCCAAAGTTGACAGGGCAAGTGGAATTGAAAGCACTAATAAGAGTAGTTTTTTCATTTTAATTAGTTTGTTTGTGAATCAGTTCATGAAGTTTATATTGCGAAAGTAATCCTTTATTCTTCAGCCAATAGTCTCAATTCGTTCAAAAATAGATAATATTGTACAAAGGGGGGAAGCCCCACCACGGATTCTGCTCGGGAGTAGCGAGTGTGTTGTTCTCTATCTCATTGATAGGAGTTTTTATGATTCATCTGCAAATGTACATAATGAAAACGAAATTGACAAGAAACTAAAAGAATAATTGTTCTATAACCATAAAATACTCCAATTCGTTGCATCAATTAATATTATCATGTAAATTTGCATACAAAAAACGTTTACCATGCAAATCATTCTCGCAGACGCCAAGGTAATGAGGGAGAAAGCCGATGGAAAAGTTCCTTTCGCCTCTATACCACAATTTGAAAATGAGGCAACCGGTATTGCCAATGAAATGGCCAGGCTTTCGGTAGCCGATATCGCCCGGCTGTTCCATTGCAGCACATCCATCGCAATGGAAAACCAGCAGCGTTTCCTGTCTTTTAAAGCCGGCGGCCATATTCCGGCGATTAAGGCTTTCTATGGTCAGGCCTACAAATATCTTCAGGCCGACAGCCTGTCAGAGGCAGACTTAAGCTTTGCCCAAGACCACATTTCGATAATGTCTTTTCTTTATGGCCTTATCCGACCGCTCGATGCGATCCATTTGTATCGTATGCCAGCCGATGTCAAATTAGATTTTACCGATGGCGCTCCGCTGCAATCATGGTGGCGAAGCCGGATGACGGATGTGCTGATAAATAAGGTGAAGGCCGACGACGGCATTCTGCTCGACCTCGCAACCACCGAGTTTGAGCGCATGTGTGACTGGAAGCGAGTGGAACAGGCTGTCCGTGTCATAAAACCGATGTTTCTTGTGGATAAAGGGGTGGAATTCAAGACCGTCGCGATGTATGCCAAAGGTTGCCGTGGAGCTATGGCCAGGTTTGTGGTAAAGAACCGCATATCCTCACCCGACGAGCTTAAAGACTTCACAACCGACGACTTTGTGTTCAGATCGGACTTAGGCGATGCCAACTACCCCCATTTTATCAAAACGATGTCATACAATTGATGAGAAGTCGTAAATGTTACGGTTGCCGTCAAAGTGAAGATCGTCATTGTAAACGAACTAAAGCAAGATGCCGAGAATGAGGTCTTGCTACTCGGGGGGGGGGATGAGAAGCCGCTGCCTCTTATTGTAGCGGTAATAAACGTCGTTGCCGCCAAGACTGTTTTTGAGGGCAGAACAAGAAGTATAGTAGAATTCATCAAGAACTTTAGCTATCACTTCCTTATCGATACTGTCTGATTAGATACTTACATCTTTACCGCTACGTTTTTCCCTATGATAGCTACGATACTCGTCAAGTGGAATTTCAACATTAGGTTCCTGCAGTTCTCCTTTTTGGGGCAGATGGAAACGGAGGTAGCGAATGTTAAGCCCGCGCTCCATCCACATATGCTCATAATAAGTCTGAATGGTAAGCAATGGAGAATCATGCAGCACATCAGGTGTGTCATGATATAAATCCTCCGTCATGACGTCAACCGGCAGTTGGTTGCGTTCTACCATATAGCGGGTATAAGTGAAAAGGAAATTAGAATCTGTTTTAAGATGGACCAGTCCACCGTCAATAAGAAAATGACGGTAGCGTTCCATAAAGTATGTGGAAGTAAGACGTTTGCGCGGGTTTTTCATCTGAGGGTCAGAGAAAGTAAGCCAGATCTCGTTCACCTCGTTGGCGGCAAAGAACCGGTCAATGATCTCGATGCTCGTTCGAAGAAAAGCCACATTGGTCAAACCCTCTTCCAAAGCTTGTTTGGCGCCCGTCCACATACGGGCGCCTTTTATATCCACACCAATGAAGTTCATTTCTGGGAAAAGTTTGGCAAGGCCAACGGCATACTCACCCTTTCCACAACCTAACTCCAACACAATGGGGTTGTCGTTGTGGAAGTATTGTTCATGCCAATGCCCTTTCATCTCAAACGGCACATCGCTGATTACCGAAAACGGGTATTGAAACACGTTCTTAAAAGTTTCCATCTCGGCGAATTTCGCAAGCTTTCCTTTTCCCATAACGTAGAACTTATGTTTGTTTTATCGGATCATAACACAACCGTTGCAGACAGGACGTTTATTTCAGATTCAACTCAAACCACTGTGCAATCTGGCGAAGCAGATGCTTACGGGTATTGCCTCCGAAGATGCTATGGTTGCGATTGGTGTAATAATTTTCCTTGAAATCCTTATCGGCCTGCACAAGTGCCTCCGCATATTCGAAGGTGTTTTGTGGATGCACATTGTCATCAGCCGTGCCATGGCAAATGAGCAGCGCGCCATGCAGCTTACTGGCTCTGTGAATGGGGTTGGTGTCATAGCCGGTAGGGTTCTCCTTCGGCGTGCGCATATAGCGCTCCGTATAAACCGTATCGTAATAGCGCCAACTGGTAGGAGGTGCCACGGCCACACCAGCCTTGAACACCGGGCGACCCTCACTCATGCTCATCAGCGTATTGAAACCACCGAAGCTCCAGCCCCAAATACCGATATTGTCTTTGTCGACATAAGGGAGCTTACCCAGATACGAAGCGGTCTCCACCTGGTCTTTAGACTCCAAATCGCCCATACGCAGATAGATGGCTTTCTCGAAGGCTGCGCCTCTGCCGCCTGTACCACGTCCGTCTACACACACCACGATGAAACCTTGCTGTGCCAGATACTGGTCGAAGGCACCACCCTGCCCCATTGAACCGGAGGCCCAGTAGTTGCGAACCTCCTGACTGCCCGGTCCACTGTATTGGAACATGATGACAGGATATTTGTGAGAGGCATCGAAGTTGGCAGGCTTTACCATCCATCCGTCAAGATGAACGCCTTCAGAGGTAGTGAAGGAGAACGTGTCGCGCTTGGTCCAGCCATATTGACGTGTCTTTTCAATCAAGGCCTTGTTGTCCACATTTGTGGCAATCACCTTGCCGCGTCCGTCACGAGTTGTATAGACATAAGGTGTATTGTAGTCACTCCATGTATTGATGAAATACTTATAATCTCCAGAGAAAATGGCATCGTTCCACCCTGCCTGATTGGAGAGACGCTGTATCTGGCCGTTCTTATGGGCTACGTAAATCTGACGATCGTGAGGATTGAGTGCGGCAGCCTGATAATAGACATCGCCTGTGGCCTCATCGTAGCCATATACATCCGTGATGTCGTAGTTGCCCGGTGCAATCTTCCGCAACAACTGCCCATTCTGACTGTAAAGATAGAGATGCATGTATCCGTCACGGTCAGAAGGCATCAGGATGGTGTTACTTCCCACCTTGATAGCCGCCATGGCTTCTTCCTTCACATACTTGGGCACACTTTCCTTAATGAGCAGACGTGCCACAGTGCTTCGGGGGTTGACAGTATAGAGATTGAGCACATCCTGATGGCGGTTCATGGTATAAACCATAATCTTGTCGGCGTCCGACGTCGGCAGAATACGCGGCATATAACCATCTGCATCCAAAGGAACAGCCAGTTTCTGTGTGCGGTGGCTCTTGATGTCATAGCTCCACGCCGTCACTACCGAGTTCGTCTCACCGGCCTTGGGGTACTTATAAGAATAGCTTCCCGGATAGACAGCATATTCCTGCTGTTCGGGTTTGAGTCCTTTGAACAACTGCAGGGAATACTGCTGTACTGCCGACTCGTCATAGCGTATCCAGCACAACATCGTACCATCGGCATTGAAGGTGAGTGCCGTGTTGAAACCGAACTCCTCTTCGTTCACCCAGTCGGGAATGCCGTTAATGACCTCATTGAACTTACCGTCCTTTGTCACCTGGCTCTCACTGTTATTGTACAACAGCTTCACAAGATAGATGTTGTTGTCGCGTACAAAGGCCACCTGCAGACCGTTGGACGACCATACCGGGCTCTGCTGCGGACCGCCGTCGGACAGACGCTCGAGCTTGCGGCTCTTGATGGTATAGATGTAAAAGTCGGCTTTGTAGGAACGACGATAGATGCGCTGGCGGTTGGTACTGATCAGCATCTTGGTACCGTCAGGCGACATGATGTATCCATCAAAGGAAGAGATTTTTTCTCCTTGCGTATTGTTGACGTCGAACAACACGGCCGTCTGCTGGCCGGTCTTAAACGAATATTGCACAATCTTCTTCCCATCTTGCGAGATGCGTGCATAGAGGTCGGTACCCTTGACAGGATCGATACCCGTCATGCGTTGTGCGTCGAAGGTTCCGTCGGTGAGTGCCTTCAAACTGATAGGCTCGGCGGCAAACGTCATAGAAGCCATAAGCAAAGCAAAAGCTAAAGTAACGAACTTTCTCATATTTTTATCAATGGATGTCTGTTTTCTATTTGTGCAAAGTTAATACATTTCTCTTACAAAACAAAGAAACGCCATTCAAATCATCTTTGAATGGCGCACAATTCATGTAATAACGCTTACATACTTACTTCTTACCTTGCTTCTTAAACATCGAATAATCATCACTCATCAGCAACTGTTCGATGGTCGTCTTCGGATGACGCGTCATGTAACGATTAATAATCGTGATATACTCCGTATCGAAGAACTGTTGTCCGAGAGCTTTATTGGTTACCCACATCACCTTACCCATGTGAAGATCTTTCTCCAACTGCGAACGGGTGTCGTAGTTGTTCATTGGATAAAGGCTGAGAAGATAGAAGCTCACACAGTCGGGCACGATATAGTTGCGGCCCATCGTTTCCAGCTGCTCGTTGCTGTAGCCAAATTGTTTATACAGCTGATACCTTGCCCCCATATACTTATCCAGCGAGACACCGATGCTGCGATCGCCCACGACGATACTCTGGTCGAGAGCACCTATCTGGGAATATACCCGTGGCAAAGGCATGTTCGGCAACCAGTCTTTCAGTTTGCCAAATGCTTTCTGAAGACCTTGGTTGATATCATCCATATTGGCATATTCCGATTCGACATCGCTCACCAGCGTCTGCAATGTAGAATCCTGGTAGAAGCGTATGAACTTCTCACTGATATCATGATCGCTCACCTCACCGATGCGCAACATTTTCTCCACCAGCGTACGCGTCTCAATGGGGTACTCGGTATTCATCTGCTGCAACGCCGAGAAGTCACCCGTAATGACGTAGCGACTCTCCAAACGGTCATACCGCTCGACTTTCATAGCCGAGGGGTCATCTTCCTCATTAGGCTTCAACTTGAATTCACAAGAGGAGCAAAGAAGTATGACGGCAAGCAATATGTAATAAACCTTACGCATTGACGCAATTAATTCTATCTGCAAAGATAATCAAAAAAGTTAAACCTACAAAATATTAAGCTAAAAAAACGAAAATTAGGACATAAATTGTGTAGATATGTGACCTCATTATTGAACAAACCTAAAAAATCAGCGTTCCATGAGCCACGCAAGCACATAGTGATCGTTTTTTTCATAGTTCACCATCAAGGTATCATTCTTTTTGAGGTCATCCACCCACACAATGCCCTCAGGGGCACATGCCGCCGACTTTTCTGCGGGATTTTCGGTCATTTCTGATAAGGATTTAGCAGATGACGGCAGAGAACTTTCCGTCAAGGGCACTTCAGAAAAGCGCACTCTCATCTCGAAGTACTGCAAATCCTCAGGCGATCTCAGCTTATACACCGCTTCCTTGGCACACCAGTCAATCAGACGCCGGTCGAGGCTGCTATCGTCCTCATCGGGCCGCATGAAGCGTTCCACTATTTTGTTAACTCTATCGGACTGGTACTCGATGTCCACGCCCACATCTCTGTCATCCGAAAGCATCATGGCGGCCCATCCGCGAGTGTGACTGATACTCACCTTGTAGCCCTCGATGAAGGGACGACCAGATGCCTCGTGCTGAATAAGCAGGTCGCGGCGGCCAGTCAGGGCATGAAGCATCTCATAGGCTACGAGCCTTTCCTTACGGCGATGCTCGGAACGGATGTCCGACAAATCGAGTATTGGCGGACAAACCATGTCCTCAACGCGTTCAGTCATCTGCCACAAGGCCAGACGGACATGACTACTCAGCTGGTTTATCCTTATCAGTGTCATTGGCAGGTGTGTCGTGAATAACAATTTTCACTTTACTAATACGGCGCTCCTCTACTTCCATCACCTCAAAGGTATATTGCTTATAATCAATCTTTTCATGGAGACTGAGGAAGTCGCCCTTTAGTTCGAGCAGCAAGCCTGCCAAAGAGTCAGCATCGCCTTCCACGTCATCGAACTCATCGTCATCAACATTGAGAATCTTACAGACATCGCTCAGCAGCGTCTTGCCCTCAAAGATATAAGTATTGCTATTGACCTTGGTATACGTCTTCTCTTCCTCGTCGTATTCGTCATTGATCTCGCCTACGATCTCTTCGAGGATGTCCTCAAGTGTGACAAGGCCACTTGTTCCGCCAAACTCATCGACGACAATGGCAATGTGAACCTTGTTCTCTTGGAACTCACGGAGCAGTTCGTCAATTTTCTTCGTCTCCGGCACAAAATAAGGTGGGCGTATCAGACTCTGCCAACGGAAGTTTTCCTGCTTGGAGAGATAAGGAAGCAAATCCTTGATATAGAGCACGCCACGAATGTTATCTTCATTATCCTGATAGACCGGAATGCGGCTGAAGTTGTTGTCGACAATAAACTGCAGCACTTCCTTGAAGGAACTGCGTATGTCAATATCTTCAATGTCCTGTCGGGTGGTCATAATCTCCTTTGCCGTCTCATCGCCAAAGCGTATGATACCCTGCAGCATGCTCTGCTCGTCTTTGATATCCTCCTTATTCGTCAGTTCCAACGCCTGCTCGAGGTCGTCGACGCTCAGTTGCCTATTCTCCTTCGGCACAGCCTTCTCGGCAATGATGCCACTCTTGATGAGCAACGTGGACAACGGCCAGAAGAACTTGCGCAGCAACATGATGCCACCCGCTGCCTTGCGACAAAACTTCAGAGCAATCTGCCGGCTGTACACCTTTGGCATGATTTCGCCAAAAAGCAACAAGAGGAAAGTGAGCAGCACCGTGATGACCAAAAATTCAAGCCATTCTACCTTGAACTCGATGATCGAGCCAAAGATATAATTGCACAGCATGATAATGGTCACATTGACGAAGTTATTGGTAATCAATATAGTTGCCAATGTGCGCTCATTGTCTTCTCGAAGCAATTCTATTTGTGCGTCGACCGCATTCTTGTCCGGGTCCAGGTCATCGATGTCCTGTGGTGACAGGCTGAAGAAGGCTATCTCGGAGCCACTTGCAAACCCTGATGCCATTAGCAAAAATGCAGTCATGACGACTGCAATAATCACCCCCATCGTGATTGGATGAAACACGACGAGATTACTAACCTGTATGAGAAGAAGAGATATACTCAAAATAATACGTTCATTGTTGTTTTGGCGTGAGCAGCTCCATGTTCTCAACCATTATCTCCGCCACATCATGATGCTGTCCAAACTTGTCATCGTAACCGCCATAGCGTATACGACCTTCGACATACAACTTGTCACCCATGTGGACATAAGCCTCCACAAACTTAGCCAGTTGCTTATAGAAAACCAAATGATGCCAGTCGGTATGGTCGGGTACCTTTGTGCCATCCTTGGCCGTATAGCCACGTTCTTTCGTAGCCAGCGTGAGGGTAGCCATCGCCTGATCAACGTCGTAATACCTCACATCGGGTTCCTTCGTGACGTTACCAATAAGCATTACCTTATTCATGACCAACTATTTAAAGAGGAAGAGGAGGATAGAGCACCCACTGAAACAGTTACTTCCACATGCCCAGATAATGGAACTGGAAGTTCTTTCCCTTAGCAGAGGGGAACTGACTGCGATAGTCGACACGCTCACGCAGATAATCCACGATGCGGTTGTAGCAGTCGATGCCCGAATTGGCCTTGCAGTCGGCCACAAAGGTCGTGTCACGATATTCGTGCTTACCAGTAGAAGGAACGAGCACCACACGCTTGAAGTTCACTTCACCCTCATACCATCCAGGATGATTCTCATTGAGACGCGCTACGACGCTGTCACCCTCATAGCGACCGTCTTCTTTCTTGCCACCCTGACGCACACCTTTCTTTGCCTTGAAATCGGCCATATTGGCGGCAATGGTCTTGATAACTATGAAGTAAACGTGGGAACGCACCTTGTAGCGCTTAGGAAACATCACATCGCTTCCGGCATATTCTCTCAAGTCAGCCTCAAGCTCAGGCGTCACATTGATCTCAGGTATAGAGCGCAAGAAACCAATCGCCTCCTCTACAGAAGAGACAAACGTTTCATTATTAAAATAACGGATATATAAATTCATGGATTACAAATTGGCTTTAGAAAAAAGAGCGGCAAACGGGACTCGGACCCGCGACCTCGACCTTGGCAAGGTCGCGCTCTACCAACTGAGCTATTGCCGCGTAAAAAATAAAATAAACAAGTGAAGAGGAGGAGACTCGAACTCCCACGACACAATTGTCACTACCCCCTCAAAGTAGCGCGTCTACCAATTCCGCCACCCCTCCAACATGTTATGTTTCTGAATAAAAAGTGCCCAGAACAGGACTCGAACCTGCACGTCGTGAAACACACGCACCTGAAACGTGCGCGTCTACCAATTCCGCCACCTGGGCCTTTTTCTACAAGACTTGCGCCTTGGTTGTTATTCAGAAAATGAGCGGCAAACGGGACTCGGACCCGCGACCTCGACCTTGGCAAGGTCGCGCTCTACCAACTGAGCTATTGCCGCGTGAATTCCTTTGTAGGAAGCATTCCGCTGAATGCGAGTGCAAAGGTAGCTACTTTTTTTGAACCCACAAACTTTTTGGGAGTTTTTTTTCAAAAATATTGAATTTTTCTTTTGTCACCTTATTATATAATAGGCGACCAACCCTCTCTTTTTCGGGCGGTCGACATTTTTATTAATCCATGCGGTCGCGGTAATCCTCATAAGAATATTCACGCAGCACCTCAAGTTCGCCGTCGGCATGAGCCAAAAGAATGGCCGGATGACCAATACCATTGAACATGGTGGTCTTCACCGTGGTGTAGTGCAGCATATCCTCGAAGATGACATTTTCTCCCACTTCCAGTTCATGGTCGAAGCGCCAGTAGCCTATGAAGTCACCGCTCAGACAGGAGTTGCCACCCAGCCGATAGGTATGTTCACCCTCAGGGCTGTCTACTGTCTCGGCAAAACGCACTGCCGGCTTGTATGGCATCTCCAGGCAGTCAGGCATGTGGCAGGTGAAGCTCACATTGAGGATAGCCGTACGTATGCCCTTGTCCTCTACGACGTCAACGACCTGACTCACCAACGGTCCCGTCTGCCAGCCAAAGGCACTGCCGGGTTCCAGGATAACCTTCAGCCACGGATAACGCTGACGGAAGTCCCTGAGCACTCTGATGAGCAGATTGACATCATAATCTTTCCGCGTCATGAGATGACCACCGCCGAAATTGATCCATTTGAGTTGGGGAAACCATTTGGCGAACTTCTCCTCTATGTGTGCCAACGTACGCTGGAACACATCTGCCCCACTCTCGCACAGACAATGGCAATGGAAGCCGTCAAGGTAAGGCGGTAACTGCTCCGGCAGTTTGTCAACTGACACTCCAAACCGTGTGCCTGGCGCACAGGGGTTATAAAGCATCGTCTCCACCTCGCTGTATTCTGGATTGACGCGCAGGCCGAGGCTGATGCCGGGATTGGCCTTACGGGCAGCATCGGCAAAGCGATGCATCTGTGTGAGAGAATTGAACGTCAGATGACTGGAGCATCGTGCGATGTCGTCTATCTCGTCGTCGGTATAAGCCGGCGAGAAGGTGTGGGTGGGGTGGCCAAACTCCTCGCTGCCCAGCCGCGCCTCCCACAGCGAACTGGCCGTGGTGGCAGAGATATACTCCCGGAAGATTGGAAATGTCTTCCACAAAGCATAAGCCTTAAAAGCAAGTATGATTTCCACATCGGCGGCTTTTGCTACCTCACTGATCGTGCGCAGATTGGCACGAAGACGTTCTTCTTCAAGCACATAAGCGGGCTTGCGAAGACCCTCGAAAGTTGTTAGATTTGTCTTCATAAGTAATCGTATAGTGCAAAGATAATCAAATCTTTCGTGCAAAGTTAATTTTTTCCTTTACAATATTGTTGCGGTTTGGCATTTTTTTCCTACTTTTGCACGAAAAGAACACACTTCTATTATATAAATCACAAAAGAAATGAGTGAAAATAGCTCTTTTTTGGTCTTCTCGGGTACCAACACGCGGTATCTTGCAGAGAAGATTTGTGCCAGTTTGCATTGTCCCTTAGGCAATCTGGTGGTCACCAAGTTCTCCGATGGTGAGTTTGCCGTCTCCTACGAAGAGTCAATCCGCGGCCGTGATGTTTTCCTGGTTCAAAGCACCTTCCCCAATTCTGACAATCTGATGGAGTTGCTGTTGATGATCGATGCAGCCAAGCGCGCCTCTGCCCGTCACATCATCGCCGTCATCCCCTACTTCGGTTGGGCACGTCAGGACCGCAAGGACAAGCCCCGTGTGAGCATCGGTGCCAAGCTCGTAGCTGACCTGCTCAGCGTAGCCGGTATCGACCGTCTCATCACCATGGATCTACATGCCGACCAGATTCAGGGATTCTTCAATGTGCCGGTCGACCACCTCTATGCCAGCAACATCCTGCTGCCATATGTTCAGAGTCTGCATCTGAAGGACCTGGTGATCGCTTCTCCTGACGTTGGCGGTTCAAAGCGAGCCAACACCTATGCCAAGTATCTCGGCTGCCCACTGGTGCTGTGCAACAAGACACGTGCCCGCGCCAATGTGGTGGAGAGTATGCAGATCATCGGTGACGTGAAAGACAAAAATGTCATCATCGTTGACGACATGGTCGACACTGCCGGAACCATTACCAAAGCGGCTAACATCATGATGGAGGCTGGCGCCAAGAGCGTAAGAGCCTGCGCCTCCCACTGTGTGATGAGTGGTCCCGCCTCAGAGCGCGTGCAAAACTCTTCTCTGGAGGAGATTGTGTTCACCGACTCCATCCCCTACACACAGCGTTGCTCCAAGGTGAAGCAGCTCAGTGTGGCCGACCTCTTCGCCGAGACCATTCGCCGTGTGGTTGACAACAAGAGCATTTCTTCGCAATATCTGGTGTAAATCCATTTTTATACTTCTCATCATAAAGGGGATGTATCAAAATTGGAGAAGTTCAGAAGTTTGGAAGTTCAGAAGTTCAGTCAAATGCATAAGTATCTGACAATAAGGTATCATTATAGTAATGACAGAACTTCTGGACTTCTGAACTCCCGGACTTCTCCAATTTTGATACACCCTCTTTTTGTTTATGGCCATTTGCCAAGCTGGCAACTATTCTGTGAGCTTCGGTTTCAGCTCATCGGGACTTTCGTTGGTGAACATATTCACAGCCGGCGCATGCTTTGTAAAGAGATCGGCGATGACCGAGGGTTCCACTGTGGTCTGTGGTTGGAAAGCCGTAGAGTTCATATACCTGAGGATGCTGTAGCGCAACTGCCGTGCCACAGGTCTGTGGTTCAGATCACGACTGATATCCATCGTTGTCATGAGGAGTTTGCCACGGCCAACATTCACCTCCAGCAACATGGCGAGCTTACGGCTTACATGCCAGGTGTCGATAGGCTGCACGATGGGTTGGAAGTCGGCGGGAAACTCCATGAGGTTCATCACCTGGGTGCGGTTGACCAGCTCCCACCAGTTCAGATTCTGCCAGTCATCGGTGGGAAAATCAGCAAACACAGGATGGTCTTTCTGAATGTAAGCGCCCGTAGTATGTGGCGGACGCATCTTAAACCAACTGGTATTCCAGAACACTGGCAGGTAATGGTGACTGACGTCAGACCCTAAGGTCACTTTTCCGCCAGCCGTGATCAGTACTTTTCCGCCGTCCTTGAGTGTCCGCAGGGCCTTGGCATCGAGGCTGTCGGTGATATAGATATTCTTGGCTTCCACAGCAGGAACATCATGCGGATAGACCCACAATTCGTAGCTGTTATGCCACACGCTGTCAGCACTCTGCAACTGAAGCTGCAACTGCAGCTTCGTGGGCCGACTGATAAAGCTCAGGTTCTCCTCCACTTCCTCGACTATCCGGTGTTTACCCAAACTCAAACTACCATCATACAATATGTTATGGCTGAGCACCTTATTGCCATCGGTTAATCTATAAGATAGCTGTGCCTGCCCGAGGTCTCGATATGCATTGTAGACCTCCACCGGTACCTTCAGCCGTTCCTGGTTGTCGTAGACGAACTTTGGCAGACAGGCTAATGGCACCACGGGCGCACACCACTGCCGCCATTCCTTGGCCGTAGTATATCCTTTTTCTCTCCAAAACACATTGAGCACACCCACAAGCGCCGTTCCCTGACCGCTGTAGTCGTTCAGCCCAAGCAAGGCAAAACCAGCATAGTCCTTGGTGCGGAGGTTTCGTTCGATGTCGTATTTATAAGCCAGGGTCTGCAACTTCCCACTGGCCATCAAGAACTTCCGGTCCATAGTGGCCATTCCGTTATTACGCAGCAGATCGCGGAAGATTTCAAAATTACATGCCTTGTAAACACCCGTATACTGGTTAATCTCCTTGAAGTCGGGGAAGGCACACCACTGTCCCTGCTCGTGAGCAATGACGGGCGAATTGTTGGGCACTGAGTCCTTATAGTTTCTTGGATAGAGAATCTGTTGATAGTGGTCATCGGCTGCCTGCGGAGCCTGCCGATCCCATTCGAGGCCTCGCGCACCGCCTTTGACATGATACTCGCTGTGGCTGTCCCAAGCCCAACCGCCACCTACTGAAGCACCGGCATAGATGCGCCGGCCGTCATGTGCCTTCCAGTAGTCTACAAACCGGTTAGTCCACGACACCCAGTTGCCTGCGGGCTCATTCCCTGCACATAACATCATGAACGACGGATGGTTGCCATATTGTCGCACCATACGTTGCGTCTCCTTCATGAGGTAATCGTCAATAACCATGCCCCGGCCGAGTTTCACGCCATGGTTGGGCCATGACGGGCCTTCCGGCTGAAGATAGAAGCCCACACTGTCGGCAGCCACAAAGGCAGCCTCCGGCGGACAGTAGCTGTGAAAACGCATATGGTTGAGTCCATAAGCCTTGCACTTGCGGAAGATGGCAAGCCACGAGTCAACGTCGGTGGGCGGATAGCCAGTCAAAGGAAAATTACAGTTCTCCACCGTACCACGAAGGAAGATGGGGTGGCCATTAAGGATAATCTGCCGTCCGTCAACGCTGATCTCTCTCATGCCAAACGTAGTGGTCACCGTCTCCCGCTGCGTCGTGGCCATGAGATGATAGAGGTTGGGAGAGAACTCGTCCCACAATCGTACCGTCTTTAGCTTAAGGTCATAAACCGAATCTGACACTTGAACCACTGACTGCAAATCGTTGGGCCATAATGAGAAGCGCACTTTATGCCGACTTCTACCCTGAAAGCTCAGCTGCACCCTGACCGTCTTGTCTTTGATATTGGGTATCGTGGTCATGCCGATGATGCCCGCCATGGGATGAGCTTGCAGTTCCAGTCTGCCCACTATGCCGTTCCAATCGCCTTGCGTCTGGTCGGTCACGCTATGAGAGTCCTGACCAACGCCCACATGGTCGATGCCGTTATACACCTCCACTTCGAGGGTATTATCGCCTCCATATATTATATAAGGTGTAATATCGTATTCGTGAGGCACTGAGAGCGACTGCCGGTGACCTGCCTGCTGACCGTTCACGAAGACCGTAGTCTCAATATGCGGCCGTTCCATAAAAAGTACCACGCGCTGGCTCTTCCAGTCACGGGGCACTGTTACCTTCCGGGCATACCAAGCCGTACCAACATAGTGGCGGTTGGGTGTGAGAAAGAACGGAAACTTGATGTTGTCCTTGCGGCGATAAGGAGCCATGACGGGATTGTGATAATAGGACGAGTCGTAGATGCTGCCAATCCAAGGTGTGGTCAGCGACGGCTCCTCGCCCTTGTCGTTGGTGAGCATGGAACCAGGCAACGTCACACGATCCTGATAGTGCTTCGTGCCCATGGCAAACTGCCAGGTACCGCTGAGGTCAATGACGGACGGAACATGACGCGCTGATCGGGAAGCGACATGAGAAGGCAGGCCAACCAAGAAGTTGGTCATGACGAACAGAGCCGCAATTCTTTGTAGATGTTTTCTTGTCATAAAATTGTAAGTTTCACATATATTTTTAGAGGTTGTATCTTATTCTTGCAAATATAATGATAAAATTTGAAAGACATGACAAGACACATAGAAAAGTAATGGAAAAATTAGAAGGATAATGAAATTTGTTTACAGCAGCCTCTCTGAGAATCCTGCATTTGCAACCAACGTTGCCTTTGGCCGGAAATACGCGATTCTCAGGCAAGTTTTATACTAAGCTGATTATCAGGAGCTTGAATCAGTACAACTTCATTTTGCCACTTCTTCACATAAGAAAAGCTTGGCTTTTCGGCGATATTCCAGTGGCTTTTCGGCGATACTCCATTGCCTTTTCGCCGAAACCTCAGTCCCTTTTCGCCGATACTCTATAGCCGAATCGCCAAAAGTGTGGATTTTTATCGGTGAATAGCACACATTATGACCTCCAATAACCGTCATCTGCTCCAACGGAAGCCACCTGCAAGCCATTCTTATTCTCAAAACGTGCGGTCGTCAAGTGTTAAATTCTTAGGAATAAAATGAACAAAACGCAGGTTAGAAGCGTAGGGCAAACAAGAAGATTGCGATGAACAGAACACGAATTATTAAGCGGCACACAGGCTTTGCCACATAACTCAATTTGGGGAAAACTTAGCAATTAATTTGCAAAGCAAAATATTATTTGTAACTTTGCACCGTTGAAGTTAAGTAGACAAGACAAAACATTTAAATCATTATAGCTTTATGCTTACACTCAAAGTGCTCAGTGAAGAAACCGAGCGTGTGGTTAAAGGCCTTGAGAAGAAACATTTTCCAAATGCGCGAGAGGCCGTTGAGAAAGTTCTTGAATATGACAAGTTGCGTCGCGAGGCTCAGCAAAAGCTCGACAGCAACAAGCAACAGCAGAATCAGCTGTCAAAGCAGATTGGCAGTCTGATGCGCGACGGCAAGAAAGAAGAGGCCGAGCAGATCAAAGCTAAAGTAGCCGAACTGAAAGCCGACGACAAGGCATTGCAGGAAGTTTACAACAAGGCTCAGGAGGATATGACTCATGAGCTCTTAGATATTCCAAACATCCCTATCGACAAAGTGCCGGAGGGTAAGGACGCATCGAGCAACGTTGTTGTAAAGACGGGCGGCGTGATGCCCGATTTACCCCAGGACGCGCTCTGCCACTGGGATCTGCTCAAGAAGTTCAACCTCGTTGACTTCGACCTTGGCGTGAAGATCACCGGTGCCGGATTCCCCGTCTACATTGGTAAGATGGCCCGTTTCCAGCGTGCCCTTGAGGCTTTCTTCCTCGACGAGGCCCGTAAGGCCGGCTATCTGGAGATTCAGCCGCCTTATGTAGTCAACGCCGCATCAGGCTACGGTACTGGTCAGCTGCCCGATAAGGAAGGACAGATGTATCACGCCAACCTCGATGACCTCTACCTCATCCCGACGGCCGAGGTGCCTGTCACCAACCTGTTCCGCGATGAGATTCTCGACGAGAAAGACCTGCCCATCAAGCGCTGCGCCTACTCAGCTTGTTTCCGTCGTGAGGCTGGCAGCTATGGCAAGGACGTGCGCGGCTTGAACCGACTGCATCAGTTCGACAAGGTAGAGATTGTACGCATCGACACTCCTGAGCACTCCTACACTTCCTATCAGGAGATGCTCGACCACGTTGAGAGCCTGCTCGTCAAGCTGGAGCTCCCCTATCACATTCTGTTGCTCTGCGGCGGTGATATGAGCTTCACATCGTCCATCTGCTACGACTTCGAAACCTGGTCAGCAGCACAGAAGCGCTGGCTCGAGGTGAGCTCGGTATCCAACTTCGAGAGCTATCAGGCCAACCGCCTGCACTGTCGCTTCCGTCGTGCCGACAACAAGAAGATTGAGTTGTGCCACACCCTCAACGGTTCTGCACTGGCTCTGCCGCGCATCGTAGCCACCATTCTGGAAAACAACCAGACACCCGAAGGCATCCGCGTGCCGAAGGTGCTCGTGCCCTACTGCGGCTTCGAGATGATTGACGACAAGATGGACTAACATCTGCTGCAAACAACTTTATCAGGCAATAATATGCTTTATCGCTGTGAGGCTGGAATCCTTTAAGAAAGATTTCAGCCTCCTTTTATGTTTAATCCGTAAGTTTTTCGTATCTTTGCAATATCATATATAAATTCTTGAGCATGAAAAAAATACTTTTTTCCTTACTCTTGACCATGGCAACAATCGGAGCCTGGTCGGCCAACAAACCGGCAAAGGTCTACATGTTTGGATTTGCTTCCTCTTTCAACGACTCTACCGTATGCTTTACTGACATACAGACCGTCGATTCTGCTTATATTGATTCTAAGACAAAGTTCCTCTACAGCCGGGAGAATTACTCTTACCAATTGAGGGATTACCTTAAGGAAAAGGGATTTATCACTCCAACTTGTATTACGATTTTCACCTTGAAGCGGAAAGATATTGAGAAGCGTCTGGCCAAGATGAGAAAGCGATATTCCAATGGCAAGTATATAGTCAAAGACATCAAGTCACCAGAGTTCACCTACCAGGCTGTCAAATTTGAGGAATAGTCATGGAGAGGTCTTTTCGCATTGCGGACCATATTGTGCGGATCACGACGACCGCCAACATCGATTGTCTTCAGCTGTTGCCTTCGTTTCAATCATTTGTCACGACGGCAAGAGCCGAGGAGACTTCCTTGTTCTCCATCGTCATCGACGATGACACGAAGCCCATTGCCAAAGATCAACGACAGCACATCCATAACTACGACACTGGCAATGGCATCATCACCGTAGACGAAGATGCCAACGGCCACTACCAGTTCATCATCAACAACATTAACGGCATGCCATGCGCACTGCTCGTAGCCACAAAAGATTTCAGCCAGTGTCGCTGTGCGCTCAACGGCGATTACAACATGCGGTGCTACGGTCTGAACAGTGTCATGATGCTGGCCTTTGCCGGTGCGGGAGCCGCACGCGAGACTTTGCTCTTCCACGCCTCACTCGTCAGGCAAGACGGTGTGGGCTATGCCTTCACGGCTAAGAGCGGCACGGGAAAGTCTACACAGACGGCCAATTGGCTGCGTTATCTGCCTGGCTGCGACTTGATGAACGACGACAATCCCATCGTGAGAATAGTCAACGGCAGCGTCATGATCTATGGCAGTCCGTGGAGCGGAAAGACCCCCTGCTACCGCAACATCTGCGCACCTTTGGGCGCCATGACACAAATAGAACGTGCCAAAACAAACAGCGTCGACAAACTGGAGCCTCTGGACGCACTGCTGAAACTGCTGCCGGCCATCTCATCCATGAAATGGGACAAGGACATCTATGGCAAGCAATGCGACACCCTGACGAAGATGATTGGACTCATAGACTGCTACACGCTGCATTGTCTGCCCGACCGCGAGTCGGCCATTGTCTGCAACCGCATCATTAAAAAGCAATCATGTCCAGAGGACAGAAGTCCGGAAATATAGTCAAATGAAAGAAGCAGTCAGCATAGAGAACAGCGTGCTCTTCCCGGAAATCTTCAAATTGTTGGAGGAAGGCCACACAGTAACGTTGGGATTGAAGGGCTTTTCCATGCGACCGTTCCTTGAGAACAACCGCGACAAGGCGGTACTCGTCAAAGGAGACGGACTGAGAAAGGGCGAGCCGGTACTTGCCGAGGTGGCGCCGGGCCACTATGTGCTGCATCGGTTGGTGAAGATTGACGGTGACAAGCTGACCCTCTTGGGCGACGGCAATCTCACACCCGAACATTGCAGAAGAGACGACGTAAAAGCCCACGTGATAGGCTTCTACCGCAAAGGAAACACGGTACTCGACAGCATCGAGGGACGCAAATGGAAGGTCTACTCATGGTGGTGGACCAGACTGCGACCCATACGCAGATGGCTGCTGGCCTTCTACCGACGCATCTGGATACCGCTGTTCGGCACCCTGTAAACAAATCTACAGACAACACATGGTTAATAACAAATAATAAAATTACAACTTAATAAAATGAAGACCAAACCAGGATTCAGACTGACCAATGTATGTGGTGTAAACGTACTTATTGCCGAAGGCAAAGAAAACATTGACTTCAGTAATATCATCTCCATGAACGATACCGCGAAGTTTCTATGGGAAAAAGCCAACGCTGAAGGAAAGGATTTTACTGAAGAAGAGCTCGCCAAGTTATTGGTGGACAACTATGAGATAGAGGAGAACGTGCCCCTACCCTATGAACAAGCTTTGGCAGATGTCAAGGAGACTGTAAAGGCATGGAAGGAAGCAGGCATCGTAACCGACTGATCATACCGAAATATAGACAAATATTTCCACAGGAATGGCCAATACTTCTTTTGGCTGTTTGAAAGAAATTAACTAACTTTGCAACAGAAAGATTGACTGGACAACAACAGACAAGTTATATTATTTAATCAGAACATTTGAATGAATAAAAAAGTTCTTATTCCTCTTGTAGTAGTCATCGTCCTACTTCTGGCCGGAGTGACTGTACTTTACATGAATCTTCATAAGCAGAGACAAGAAAATCAGGAGATGGAGCAGTTGGCTGCACTCGATAAAAAAGAAATGGAAAACGAGTACCAGCAATTCGCCAACCAATACAGCGAGATGAAGACGCAAATCAACAACGACTCCATCGTTGCCCAACTGACCCAAGAACAAGAAAAGACACAGCGACTGCTGGCTGAGCTTCGCAATACAAAGAGCACCGACGCACGGGAGATTGCCCGTCTGAAACGAGAACTCGCCACGGTGAGAGCTGTCCTGCGCAGTTATGTCATCGAGATTGACTCCCTCAACCGCCTCAACCAAAATCTGACGGCTGAGAACACGCGAATCAAAGGGCAGTATGCCGAGGCCAACCGCCAGATAGAAGGCCTCAACTCGGAGAAAGCCAACCTCTCGGAAAAGGTCGCTATTGCTGCCCAGCTTGATGCTACCGGCATCAGCATGTCACCCTTGGACAAGAAAGGTAAGACTACAAAGAAACTGAAGAAAGCCAAGTCTTTCCAAGTCAGCTTCACTCTGGCCCGCAACGTGACCGCACAGAGCGGGATGAAGACCGTGTATGTACGTATCACCACACCCGCCGGATCACTGCTCGGCAACGCAGGTTCGTTCAGCTATGAGAACCGCTCACTGCCCTGCTCCATGAAACGATCCATAGAATACAACGGTAAGGAAACACCCGTCAGTATGTTCTGCAACATCGACCAGACCATTCAGGGAGGCTCCTTCAACGTAAGCATCTTCGTAGACGGCAATATGATTGGAAGCAGGAACTTTAGCTTCGAATAACTAATTACAAACGTTATGAGGAAAATACAGCTTTGCATCGGATTGATGCTCATGTCTTTTATGACTGTCCATGGTCAGCAGGTGCTGACCTTGGACAGCTGCCGTGCTTTGGCACTGCGCAACAACAAGCAGGTAAATGTAGCGCGACTGAGCAAAGACATGGCTTATTACACTCGCAAGTCGGCACGCACAAAATACCTGCCTAAGGTTGACGTGCTGGGCGGTTACGAATACACCAGCCGCGAGATCAATCTGCTGAGCAAGAGCCAGAAAAACTCCTTGCGCAACATGGGCACCAACGGAATGTCACAAATGGGCAAAGGACTTTCCTCTAACCTTACCAACATGCTGGGCGGACTTGTACAGCAAGGACAGCTCACACCGCAGCAAGCACAGCAGATGGGAAGCCTTCTGCAGTCGTTTGGCGGCCCAATTTCACAGACGCTCGCTGCTGCTGGCAACAGCATCGGACAGCAGATCGTCGATGCTTTTCATACGGATACGCACAACATCTTTGCCGGCTCCGTTATTGTGAAACAACCCGTCTACATGGGTGGCGCCATCGTGGCTGCCAACAAAATCGCCGACATCTCAGAGCAAATGGCTGACAACAACCTGAGCCTGAAGAACCAAAGCACACTGTACAATATCGACCAAGCCTATTGGACCGTGGTGTCGTTGCGACAGAAACAAAAGCTGGCTAACAGCTACCGTGATCTGGTAAAGAAGCTCGACGATGATGTAGAAAAAATGGTGAAGCAAGGTGTGGCTACGCGTGCCGACAGACTGAAAGTGAACGTGCGCGTCAATGAGGCTGACATGCAGATCACACAGGTGGACGACGGACTGGTCCTGGCCAAGATGCTGCTGTGCCAGCTCTGTGGACTGCCCATGGACTCCGACATCACCTTAGCCGATGAGAACAGCGATGAGCTGGACACGTCGACCTCTGCCAACGAGTCGTACAAACCGGTAGACGACTTCAGTTCAAGACCTGAAATCAGACTCCTGCAAAACACCGTGGACATCAGCGAACAGAACACCAAACTCGTACGCGCAGAATACCTGCCTCACATTGCACTGACAGGTGGATACGCCATCAGCAACCCCAATGTCTTCAATGGCTTCCAAAAGAAATTTGGCGGCGTATGGAATGTAGGCGTCATGGTGCAGATGCCGATATGGACATGGTTTGACAATAAATACAAGATACGGGCATCGAAAGCCGCTACAAGCATGGCACGCATGGAGCTTGCCGACGCACAAGAGAAAGTGGACCTGCAGATCACGCAAAGCCGCTTCAAACTGAAAGAAGCACGCAAACGCCTTGCCATGGCCGAGAAAAACATTGCCAGCGCTGAAGAAAACCTTCGCTGTGCACAAGTGGGATTTAAAGAAGGTGTAATGGAAACCACTGATGTTATGGCCGCACAAACAGCTTGGCAACAAGCACAAAGTCAAAAGATTGATGCACAAGTGGACGTGAAGTTGTCACAAGTCAACTTGCAGAAAGCATTGGGCATCCTATATTAAACCATTCTATCATGAGCAAGAAATCACAACATCAGAACATCCTGCTGGCAGTACTGGGCTTCTCTATAGCCGTTTTCATCGTGGCCATGATTGGCTTCTTCACCTTGGGGAAACCCGACGAGGTGATACAGGGCGAGATAGAGGTGTCGGAATATCGAGTGAGTTGCAAGTTGCCCGCCCGTGTGGTCGAGCTGCGTGCCCGGGAGGGTGACTACGTCCATGTGGGTGACACGCTGGCTATCCTCGAAATCCCTGAGGCTAACGCACAAGAGCAAGTAGCCCAGGCCACACAGAACGCGACCGAAGCCATCAGCGCCATGACAGAAGAAGGTACACGGCGCGAGGCCATACAAAGCGCCAAACAACTCTATGAACAGGCTATGGCGGCATCGGACGTTGCCAAAAAGACCTACACCCGTATGCAGAACCTCTTCAACGAAGGGGTGATCAGTGCACAAAAGCGTGACGAGGCCTACGCCACGTGGAAGGTGGCTGTGGCGCATGAGAACGCAATGAAAAGCCAATACGAACTCGCGCTCAACGGATCGCGCAAACAGCAGAAGATTGCTGCAAGAGAGAACGCTAAGGCTGCACAAGGCGCTGTCAACGTGGTGAAATCCGTACTTAAAGAAACCGTCCAGATCTCAACTGTCGAAGGTGAGGTGAGCGATGTCTATCCAAAAGTGGGAGAACTCGTTGGTATGGGGTCACCCATCATGAGCATCAATATCATGAGCGATATGTGGGGAACCTTCAATGTGCGTGAGGACCAGCTCAACGGTTTGAAAGTGGGTGACGTCTTCACAGCCTACTCACCCGCATTCAACAAATCATTGAAACTGAAAGTCTATGAGATAAAGAATGAGGGATCATATGCCGTCTGGAAAGCCACCAAGAGCAACGGACAGTACGACCTCAAGACCTTTGAAGTGAAGGCAAGACCTGTCACAAAGTTTGACGGTCTGCGCCCCGGTATGTCTCTGATAGTCAAGAATAAGAAGTTGTAGTATTCACATTCATCGCATGGACATGGTCATCAAGCGCATCTACCATATCTTTATAAGGGAGCTCTACATCATGTGGCGCAACCCGATATATGGTTTCTGTGTACTTCTCTTCCCTATCGTCGTGGCCATCTTCTTTACCACATTGATGGGCGAGGGTGAGCCTGTCAACATGCCAGTGGGTGTCGTCGATCAGGACAACACCGCCACAAGTCGTGCCATGATAAGAAGGTTGGATGCTTTCCAAACTACCCATGTGGTGGCACACTACCCCAATATGAATGAAGCCAGGAATGCTATTCAGCGCAATGAAATCTACGCATTCCTGCTCATTCCGAAAGGTACCACCGACGGTCTGCTGTCGTCACGGCAGCCTAAGATTTCCTTCTATTACAGCAGCGTAACGCTGGTGGCCGGCTCCCTGCTGTATCGTGACCTCAAAACCATCGCATCGCTTGGCTCTGCCAACGTAGGAATGGCCAAACTCGCCGCTCTGGGTAAGACGGAGAAAGAGATACGCACGTTTCTTCAACCCATTAACATCGACCTGCACATGGTGGGCAATCCATGGGCCAACTACAACATTTACCTGAGCACGGTTATGGCGCCAGGTGTGTTGATGATCTTCATGTTCCTGCTCGTGCCCTACTCCATCGGTACCGAACTGAAGTTTCACCGCTCACGCCAATGGATGAATATGGCGGGGAATAACATTCATATCGCCATCGCAGGCAAGATACTGCCACAAAGCGTAATCTTTATCTGTGTGTTGTTATGCTATGAATTCTACATCTTCTACGGATTAGGCTTTCCCCACCCTGGCGGCATCATACCGATCGTTCTCGTCGGCATCCTCACGGTACTGGCCTGCCAATGCTTTGGCATCTTCGTCTTCGGGCTGATGCCATCCCTGCGTATGTCCATGTCGATATGCTCATTATGGTCAGTGATCAGCTTCTCAGCGTGCGGTGCCACCTACCCTTTGTTCGCCATGGATGGCATGATACAGTCAATGGCACAATTGTTTCCACTGCGCCATTACTACATGATCTACCAGATGTGCATCTTCAATGGCTATCCGTTGTTCTATGCATGGTTCAACGTCTTGGCACTGGTCATCTTTCTATTCCTGCCAATGTTCAGCATCAGCCACATCAAGACAGCAATGCTCAAATATGTATATATCCCATAGGCTTCCCCAATAAGGCAATAACAAAGACTCAAAACAATGAAAAGAGGCGGTCTGTTACATCAAATCAAAGAAGGCATCTATGACATGTGCTATATCATGGTGCAAGAAACGAAGAACGAATTCCGCGATGAAGGCGTTCTGATCTTCTGTGTGCTCGTCCCGCTGTTCTATCCATTGCTTTATTCCTGGATATACAACAACGAGGTGGTACGCGACGTACCCGTAGCCATTGTTGACCTGTCTCATTCACAAGCATCGCGCCAGTTCATCAGGATGTTCGATGCAGGTTCTGACACCAAGGCCGCATATTACTGCAACTCTCTTGAAGAAGCTAAGATTCTGACAGGCAAGCAACAGGTGCATGGCACACTCTACTTTCCCCGCGACTTCGAAACGCGGCTGGGACGAGGAGAGCAGGCTACGGTAGGTGTCTACTGCGATATGAGCCTTATGCTCACTTACAAAGCCATTTACCAAACGGCCCAAGCGGTGGCCTCGACCATTAATGCCAAGATACAAATCAGCCAAAGTTCTGGCTTCACCAACCGAGACGACGAGATTACCACCAAGCCTCTCGACTTCGACGAGGTGCCTATCTTCAACACCACTGGAGGCTATGGCAATGCCATCATCCCCGGTGTGCTCATTCTGATACTGCAGCAGACGCTGTTGCTTGGCATCGGACTGGCTGCAGGAACAGCCCGTGAGCATAACCGCTACCAGATGCTCGTGCCGATTTCCAAACACTACAACGGCATCTTCCGTATCGTATTCGGTAAGACCGCTGCCTACTTCATACTATATATGATCATGGCGGCTTATATCACACTCTGCGTCCCCCGCATGTTTCACTTCGTGTCGCTGGTAAACGCTAAAACGCTCATCGGGCTGATGGTTCCCTTCCTGCTGTCGTGCATCTTCTTCGGACTTACCATGTCGTGTCTCGTGCGCTACAGGGAGAATGTGATGCTATTGGTGGTATTTACTTCGGTACCCTTGCTATTCATGACAGGCATCAGCTGGCCACAATCCAACATACCTTGGTTCTGGCGCAGCTTTGCTGTCCTATTTCCTTCCACCTTCGGCATCAGGGGATTTCTGCGCATCTCGTCAATGGGCGGGTCGTTGCAAGACATCATACAGGAATACCAAGCCCTGTGGATTCAAGTAATCGTGTATTTCTTCACGGCATGCCTCGTCTACCGTTACCAAATACTGCAGTCACACAAACGGGCTATCGTGAGGATGAGACAAATGAAGGAAAACAAACGTATCGCCAATGCCACCATGCCAAATAGCAATACACAAGAGTCAGACACGGCTGATACCGACACGCAAATAACTGAAAAGCAAGCATGATACTTCCATCATCTTTTGAGGCATACACACAGCAATTGATGGGCACGCAACTGTATGACAAGTTCATTACAGGTCTCAACAGCCAACAACCCACAAGTATCCGTATCAATCCATTCAAGATACGCCAGTTGCTCCCCTCGCAAACGAAACCTGCTACACAAGGGCAGCCGAAGGCCAATGCCACAACTACCAGTTCCACTCCTGACGATACTAAAGCAACTGATGCCACATTAGCCGAAGACACCGCAATGTCAACATTGCTCGTTGAGGGTGCAAGGCGAGTACCATGGTGCCAATGGGGCTGGTATCTGCCAACACGTCCCAGTTTCACCTTCGACCCATTACTCCATGCTGGTCTTTATTACGTACAGGAGTCTTCGTCAATGTTTATTTGCGAAGTCGTGCGCCAGCTCATTCACACTCCCGTGCTCATGCTTGACTTATGTGCTGCACCAGGTGGCAAATCGACGGCACTGCGAACCGCATTGCCCAAAGGCTCCATGCTCATTGCCAACGAACCCGTCAAGGTGAGGGCCAGCATCCTCACAGAGAACGTCATGAAGTTTGGCCATGCTGACATGATGGTTACCAATAATTATCCACGTGACTTCCAAAAAGCCGGTGTGCAGTTTGATGCCATACTGGCTGACGTACCTTGCTCCGGGGAAGGAATGTTTAGAAAGGACGCAGAAGCCATCAAGGAATGGAGCCCAAACAATGTTGAGCATTGCTGGCAACTGCAACGGTCAATCGTTGAAGATATATGGCCCTGCCTTCGTCCGGGAGGACTGCTTATTTACTCCACTTGCACGCTCAACGCCCATGAAGATGAAGAAAACGTGGCATGGATTGCGCAACACCTCGGTGCCGACGTGGTGGCTCTTGACATCAACAAGGACTGGAGCATCACTGGGGCTTTGACCGGTCATCAGCCCGTCTGTCGTTTCATTCCAGGCCTGACTCCGGGCGAAGGTCTGTTCATGGCAGTGCTACGCAAGCATGGCGAAAGCTCACCTATTAAATGGAACAACAGCGCAAAGAGGGCTAAAGACAAGCCTCAGCGTATCGATTCCATCACACAGGAACTTACTAATAAGTCATCACATAAACATTTTCATAAGTCATTCAACAAAAATGGCAAAACATTCAATAAGAATGCTGGCCAATCAGCCGTCAAGGCAGTGAGCACACAGATGCAAGGCTGCACACAATGGCTACACGGCGACTTCGATTTGACAACCGACAATGACCTCATCAGGGCCATCCCCACAAACTGGTCGGCACTCTATCAACAGTTGAAAGCCTCGCTTCATATCCTGCACGCTGGCATCGAAATAGGAACTATCAAAGGAAAAGACATCGTGCCTACGGCATCCTTAGCGTTAAGCGTCAATCTCAATTTATCAGCCTTTCCACAAGCCGAACTCAGCGAGACTGATTGCATTAGCTATTTAAGGCATGAAGCCGTTGCCTTGTCGTCCGACATTCCCAGAGGTTTCGTGCTCATTACCTATCGCCACCAGCCATTAGGCTTCGTTAAGAACCTCGGCAACCGAGCCAACAACCTCTATCCGGCCGAGTGGCGCATAAGAAGCAGCCACACTGAAACAGCGACCTCAGAAGTTTTCAATAAACTTTGAATGCCTAGCGGCTTTCTATAGTGTCAACCCTGTCGAAACAGCGATCATAACGATCATGAACATCAGCATCATAGCAGCCGTTGCCATCAATGGCGCCATTGGCTACAAGGGACGCCTGCCGTGGCATATTCCGGAGGATCTTGCGCATTTCAAGGCTCTCACGCTTCATCATACCGTGCTTATGGGCAGAGCTACTTTCGAATCGCTGCCAAACGGCGCATTGAAAGACCGCAAAAACATTGTGCTCAGTACGCAGTCGTCCTCTTATCCTGACGCAGAAGTCTTCCCGTCAGTAAAGGAAGCACTGGACAGTTGCCAAGAGGATGAAGAAGTGTTTATCATCGGTGGCGAGCAAGTGTATCGCGAGACCATAGACTTGGCCACCACCCTCTACCTCACGATGATAGAGCAGCAGCCTGACGCCGATGCCTTCTTCCCGTCGTGGGATAAAAGCCAATGGCTGCTAACAAAAAAGGAGAAGCATTGCGGCTTCTCCTTTGTGGAATATCATAGAATAAGATAACCAAAGAATTGGATAATCAAGAATAAGATAATCAAAATGCAGGATGATTAAAGGGCAGGATGGCGTTCAGCTATTGTGCTTCATTGACAGCAAAACTCAAAATCAGGCTGATTCAATTTATTCAAGCAATCAGTAGATTCGATTTGTCAGACCCGTTCTATTAATCATCAAACATCAAATGACTAATCTTCTTCAATCTCGTCATCCACTGACTCTTCGATATCGCTTGCAACATCATCAATAGGGAGTTGTCTGTCAATGACTGCATTGAAGCTAACGATCGTCTCACTGCGTGACAGACCCAGGGGCTGCAGTTTATCATGAATGATATTAAGCAGATGATGGTTGTTGCGCGCATAAATCTTAATGAACATATCGTAACCACCCGTAGTATAATGACATTCAGTCACCTCCGGAATCTGCCTCAACTTTTCAACCACGTCATCAAATTTCTCGGGGTCCTTCAGATAGAGCCCCACGTAAGCACAGGTCTCAAAGCCTATTTTCTCAGGGTCAATGATGAACTCTGAGCCTTTGAGAATGCCCATCGATGTAAGTTTCTGAATACGCTGATGGATAGCAGCTCCGCTTACATTGCAGGTTCTTGCTACCTCCAAGAAAGGAATGCGCGCATCGTTTTGGATGAGCTTCAAAATCTTTCTGTCTAATGCATCAATTGTTTGTCTTGCCATATCAATATTGAATTTTGCTGCAAAGTTACAACTTTATCTTTTAAATTACAACTTTTCAACGAAGAAATAAGCACATTTATAATGCACCTTTCTATCACAAGAACTTACAGAGTGCATTTTCTCTGTCTTTTGCTTCCAACATACAAGGAATCTGCAAGCAGCAACTCTTCTGATTGTTGACTGATTTCACTTTATTTAGAAGTTGAAATAGAACCATTTCGTCAATAATCCTTATCTTTGCACAAATAACCATTTCACTATTAGACACATGAGAAAGGTCTTGTTCACTCTCCTGGCACTTGTAGTTGCGATGTCAGTTCTAGCCGACGACTATACAGCCAAATGGAAGAAAGTTAATGAAGCAGAAAAGAAAGATCTGCCTCAAACCGAAATTAGTCTACTGAGGCAGATAGCCAATAAGGCTGAGAATGAAAAGCAATACGGTCATTTGCTGAAAGCCCAGTTAATGGAATACAGATGTTTGGCCAATATTTCCCCAGACTCTATTGGTCCCACACTTGTCCGACTTCAGGAGAAACAACGCCGAGCCAGCGACCCTGCGCTGAAGGCAGTCTATGCCTGTGCTTTGGGCAGTCTTTATGACAGCAACCTTCCCAAAACAGCCAACGACAATGCCCAAAAGAGCGCTGCTTGGTTTAAGCAAGCTTTGTCCGACCCCGACATGCTGGCCCACCACAAGGCTACCGACTATGAGCCGACCATTATCAAAGGCGACTTCAGCAAAGCGTTTGGCGACGACTTGCTTCACGTCATTGGCATGCAGGCAAAGGACTTCAAGCTACTGAGCCGTTACTATCAGGAGCATGGCAACCGCGGTGCAGCATGTCTGAGCGCATTGTTCGATTTGCGACAGAACCGCCAATACTTCGGCAACAAGAGGGCTCAAGCAATTTATATCGGTCATCTCGATTCACTGATCAACGCCTATCGCGACCTCCCCGAGGCAGGCGAGCTAGCCATTGAGAGGCTTACCGCCATGTCGGAGAACGATTTTGCCCCCATAGCACAACAGGTGCAATACATCAACCACTCGATGCAGACATGGTCATCGTGGCCACGCATCAAGCAATTAGCCAACGAGTTGAAGTCGCGTACCAACCCCAGCATCAGCTATCAGTTGCAGGAAGGGAAGATACTGCCCAACACTCCCTTCACCCTGTATCTTCAGCAGATTAGAAACGTGAGGGAAGCCATTGTCAACATCTATCGCGTCAATGTGGAAGGCAACACCCACTTATCATGCAACGATCCAAAGAGCTATGCCAAGCTCAAGCAATTGGTCGTGCCCACCGCTGTTTTCACCCAGCGCCACCAGTATGACAAGGCCGCTTGGGAAAGCCACAATGACAGCATCGTCATATCCTCGCTGCCCGTTGGCGTCTATCTCGTAGAGGTTAGCACGTCCGATAAGAATGTACCGGTCAGTCGCAGTCTGCTGCGCGTCAGCAATCTGATGATGCTGCAGCAACCTCTTCCCGACAAGGTTACCCGTATTGTCGTTGTCAATGCTACGACTGGGGCCCCCGTCAGCAACGCCAAACTACAATTGACGAAGCATGACCACACCATTGTTACGACCCTCACCACCGACAGCAACGGCGAGGTGGCCTATACCAACAACAGCACTGTGCGCTACCTCTGGCCAAGTACTAATGACGATAAAGCCAGCACAGAGACCTATTATTACACATATAGCTCCATGTACGGCTATTGGACAGACAGCGATAAGGGGATAGCCAACAAGCTGTCAGCCTACACCGACCGTGCCCTATACCGTCCAGGACAAGCCGTGCACGTGGCAGCCATTGCCTGGCAAGCCGACAAAAACACACTGACATCGAAGCCCTTCACCGATAAGATGCTCAAGTTCAGTCTCATCAACGTTAATGGTAAGATCGTGAATGAGCAGAGCACCACCACCGATCAGTTCGGCACGGCATCGGCCGACTTCGTGTTGCCTGCAACAGGGTTAACGGGCCGTTACACGATTTCCGTGAGAGGTGAAGGTTGCTTCACAAGTCGTCAAATCGACGTAGAAGAATATAAGCGCCCCACCTTCCAAGTAACCTTCGAAAAATACAAGGGCCACTACCAGGCCGGCGACACCATCAGCATCCATGGCATGGCCACTACCTATAGCGGAATGCCCGTGCAGAATGCCAAGGTAGCCTACACTATCAACCGCAGCCAGGGACTGTGGTGGTGGCGGCGTGGCAACGATGAACTTATCGCCAACGACACCATCTGCACAACTGACGACGGTTCGTTCTCCGTGAGACTGCCTCTGACCTATCCCGACAACGTAGACGTCAGCCGATCGGTCTTCTTCAACTTCGATATCCAGGCCACTGTCACCGACGGCGCCGGTGAAAGCCGCGAGGGCAGCATATCAATACCCTTGAGCAACCGCTCATCAATCCTTGAGACCAGCCTGCCAGAGAAGACTTTGAAAGACAGTCTCAAGTCCTTCACACTCAACTATAAGAACCTCTCGGGCGAAGAGATTGCGGGCACTGTCAGCTATCGTTTCGACAAAGGGCAATGGCGACAGGCTCACACCAACACCGTCATCTCGATGGAATCACAACTGCACAGTGGCTTACACCAATTGGAAGCCATCTGTGGTACTGATACTCTGCACCACCAGTTCATTGTGTTTTCCATCAATGACAAGACACCAGTGACCGAGACCCACGACTGGGCCTACCATTCCAACCGGCAGTTCCCTTCCGATGGCAAACCTGTCTACATACAGATAGGCAGTTCTGACCGTGGAACAAAGGTCTATTACACTCTAGTGGCTGACAACAAGATTATTGAGCAGGGCTCGAAGACCATTAACAATCAAGTCTTCACCCGCAGCTTCACCTACAAGGACAGCTACGGCGACGGTCTCTGCTTCTCCGCAGCATGGGTGGTGAAAGGAAAGGCCTACAGTCACACATTCTTCATCAATCGGCCTGTCCCAGACAATCGACTACACATCACATGGACGACATTCCGCAACAAGCTCACCCCCGGACAGAAGGAACAGTGGACCATGCACATTGCCTCACCTGACGGCAAACCGGCCAAGGCTCAGCTGCTGAGTACCCTCTACGACAAGAGCCTCGATGCCATCACGGCGCACAACTGGCAGTTCAGCAATACTTTCCCACTGTCAATCACCCGTCTGACATGGGTCGGCAGCCACAACTACAAGCTCTACGGCTACAGCTACAAGGATGCGAAATACGATAATGTGCCTGACCTACAGTTCGACCGCTTCGACGAAAGCCTCTTCGGTCAGATCTTCGCCTATGGCGTCAATCCACGCATGAAACGCGTAATGATGAGCCGCGCCAGTGCCCAGAATGATTTACAGGAAGTCGTCTTATTATCTGAACTTAAGGAAAATGTATCGACCGACGACATGGCAGGGACAGGCATGGTACTAACAGCTGCCCCGGCACCGACCCATTCATCCGACGCGACACCTCAACTGCGTGAGAATCTCAAGGAGACTGCATTCTTCTATCCGGCTCTGCAAACCAACGACAAGGGCGACATCGACATCAGCTTCACTCTGCCAGAAAGCGTCACTACCTGGCGCTTCCTTGGACTGGCTCACGACAGTCTGATGAACTATGCCCTGACCGATTGTGAGGCCGTGGCCTCTAAGCAGGTGATGGTCGAGCCCAATATGCCGCGATTCCTCAGAGAGGGCGACAAGGCAACCATCAGTACACGCATCTTCAACACGACAGACAAGCCACTCAGCGGGCGTATACACCTTATTATATATAATCCCGACAACGACCAGACCATCGCGTCGGCAAGCAAGCCCTTCAGCACCAATGCCAAGGGCACAGCAACGGCCAGCTTCGACGTCGACGCCCAGCAACTGACAACAAAAGCCGATGGGCAAACTCTGCTGGCTGCCCGCATCTATGCAGAGGGCAACGGTTTCAGCGATGGCGAGCAGCATTACCTGCCCATTCTGCCCAATCGCGAACAGGTCATCAACACCATACCCTTCTATCAGAACACTGCCGGAAACAAGGACATTGACCTCACACGGTTGTTCCCCGCCGACGCCACACAGCGCCACCTCACGATAGAATACACCAACAACCCGGCCTGGCTCGTCGTGCAGGCACTGCCCACCATGGCCAACCCCACGCAGAAGGATGCCTTGTCGCTCGCTTCCGCTCTCTATGCCAACATCATCGGGCGCACCATCATTACCTCGTCGCCGAAGATAGCACAGACCATCCATCAGTGGCAACAAGAAAACGGCAATGCCACTTCGCTCAACAGCAATCTGGAAAAGGACAGTGAACTGAAGACCATGTTGCTCGACGAAACTCCATGGGTGGCCGATGCCAACCACGAGTCAGACCAGAAACGACAGTTGGCTGGCTACCTCGACGCATCCAACACCGACTACCGGATCAGCACCTTTACCACACAACTCAAGCAACTGCAGCATACCGACGGTTCCTTCAGCTGGTGGCCTGGTATGGACGGCAATGTCTACATGACCACTGCCGTTGTGGAAACGCTCTGCCGCCTCAACCATCTGGCAGGTCAGCAATCAGACCTCGATGACATGCTCAGCAAAGCCTTTGGCTACCTCGACCAGAAGATGGCCGATGAGGTGAAAGAGCTCAAGCGCATGGAGAAAAAAGGCATCAAGAATCTTCAGCCCAGTGAGACTGCCTGTCACTGGCTGTATGCCAGCGCCCTGGCCAACCGTGCGAAGACCAGCGACATGAGCTACCTCATCAACCTGCTCAGCAAGGCACCCACCAAACTCACCATCTATGGTAAGGCTGGCGCTGCCGTCATCCTGGCACAGTATGGTCAGACAAGCCGTGCTAAGGAATACCTGCAAAGCATCCGCGAGTACACTGTCTATAAAGAAGAAATAGGACGCTACTTCGACACAAAGAAGGCACAATACAGCTGGCTCGACTACCGCATCCCCACGCAGACCTTCGCCATCGAGGCACTGAAGATGCTCACACCCAACGACACCCTGACCATCTCAGAGATGCAGCGCTGGCTGCTCAACGAGAAGCGCACCACCTCATGGAGCACTTCCATCAACAGCGTCAATGCGGTCTATGCCTTCCTCTTCAATCCGTCGGGCAACGCCGATATGAGCAAGCTGGCTGGCAGCGAGCAGGCCACCATGTATCTCGACGGAGCGGTCATCCAACAGCCCAAGGCCACCGCAGCCATCGGCTATGTGAAGGTAGCGCCAAACCTCAACAGCCCGACAGCAGCTGTCAACAAGCTTACCATCGAGAAGAAATCGACAGGCACCTCATGGGGCGCCGTCTACAGCAGTTTCACACAGAAGTCCACTCAAGTGGCCAATGCAGCCTCGGGCATCAAGGTGACAAGAAGCGTGAAGCCCACCACCTTAGGCAAAGCCACTTCCAGTCAAGTCTACAAGGTTGGACAGAAGGTTGTGGTAACCATCACCATTGAGGCCGACCGCGACTACGACTTTGTTAACGTGCAGGACAAGCGTGCCGCCTGCCTCGAACCAGCCAACCAACAGAGCGGTTACAACGGTGAGTACTACGCTGCCCCAAAAGACAATGTCACGAACTACTATTTCGACAAACTGACCAAAGGACGCCATGTCATAGAGACAACCTATTACATCGACCGTCCCGGCGACTATGCTACAGGCATCTGCACCGTTCAGTGTGCCTACGCCCCGGAGTTCTCCGGCCGCGAGGCTGCCAAGGTCATTCGTGTAGCACAATAAACCGACAATTACACCATCACGCAACGATACGATCATGAAGATAAACAAGACTATAACCATCTTATTGCTGACACCGCTTGGGCTTTGGACCCCCGCAGTGTCAGCCCAACAGATAACGACCGCCAACACGGCCATCAACTGTGGGCAGGTGACATTCCGGCAACCCATCAAGGCTGAATTCACGCTGAAAAACAGCGGCACTCAGCCCCTCATCATCAAGGACGTGCGCTCCTCCTGCGGCTGCACCACCGTGGAATACGACAAAGAGCCCATCGCATCCGGCCAGACCTTCAAGGTGAGCGCTGTCTACGATGCCAAGCAGATGGGGCACTTCCAAAAACAACTGGGCATATACAGCAATGCCTCCGACGAGCCTTTCATGCTGACCATCAAGGGGGTCGTAGTGGAGCACATCAAGAATTTCAAGGGCGAATACCCCTACACCATCGGCATGCTCCGTGCCGATACCAGTGAGGTAGAGTTCAACAATGTCAACCGCGGCGATATGCCTCTGTTTAAGCTTCACCTGATGAACGATTCCGACCAAGTGGCCGAGCCTCAGCTCATGCATTTGCCCACCTATCTGCGCGGCCAGGTAACGCCCGAGCGTATAGCACCGGGCCACAGCGGCACAGTGACCCTTCAGCTCGACTCACGCAAGCTGCGTGAACTGGGACTGACGCAGACTTCCATCTACCTCGGCATGTTCCCAGGTGACAAAGTGGCGCCCAACAAGGAGATACCGGTCAACATCATCCTTCTGCCCGACTTCGGCAACCTCACCGAGGCGCAACGCGCCAACGCCCCTGAACTCAGACTCTCGAAAGGACGTATCGACCTGGGCGAGTTCAACAACAAGAAACACAAGTCCGACGACCTCGTCATCACCAATCAGGGTAAGTCTACTCTCAACATACGCTCTATACAGATGCTGACCGGCGGCCTTGAGGTGTCGCTCAGCAAGCAGAATATCGAGCCAGGCCAATCAGCCAAATTAAAAGTGACCGCCACCGCCTCGGAGCTGAGAAAGGCTAGGTCAAGGGCACGCATCCTGATGATCACCAACGACCCAAGTCAGGCAAAAGTTATGATACCCATTATTTACAAACTATAATACAAGAAAAGAAATCATATGAATGTAGAAATTGAGATAGACAACGGCAGTGGTTTCTGCTTTGGCGTTACTACAGCCATACGCAAAGCCGAGGAAGAACTGGCCCAGGACGGTCAGCTCTATTGCCTGGGCGACATCGTGCACAACGGCATGGAGATGGAACGCCTGCACCGGCAAGGACTCATCACCATCGACCACGAGCAGTTCAACCAATTGCACAACGCCAAGGTGCTGTTGCGTGCTCATGGTGAGCCACCTGAGACCTACGAGATTGCCCAGCGTAACAACATAGAGATTGTCGACGCCACCTGTCCCGTGGTGCTGGCCTTACAAGGACGCATCAAACGGCAGTACGTGGGCAACCCCAATGGGCAAATTGTCATCTTCGGCAAGAACGGGCACGCAGAGGTACTGGGCCTCGTCGGACAGACGCACGGCCACGCCATCGTCGTGGAAAATCTGGAAGACGTAAAGCGCAAGGTGGATTTTGAACGTGACATCACCCTGTTCTCGCAGACAACGAAGAATCTTGATGAGTACCGGCTCATCATCAGCTACATCCAAGACCATCTCAATCCACAGGCCACCTTCAAGAACTACGACACCATCTGCCGGCAAGTGGCCAACCGCATGCCACACATCGCCGACTTCGCTGCCCACCACGACGCCATACTCTTCGTGAGTGGCCGCAAGAGTAGCAACGGGCACGCACTCTTCTCCCGATGCCTGGCCGTCAACCCCAACAGCCATCATATCGAAAGCAAGGAAGAGATTGACTACGAATGGTTCAAAGATGCACGGACCATTGGCATCTGCGGAGCCACAAGTACGCCGAAATGGCTGATGGAACAGTGCAGAGACGCTATTCTGAACCATTGAGACAGACTGGTCGCACCAAGGGGAGATGACTTAGGTCAAGTCAGTTGACGAACGTCAAAAATGTAAGACTTTACAGCATTAATACTAACAATTCGTTTGTTACAACCATTTTTTCGCTTAACTTTGCAAGTGTATTAAGGATAACAACTCAAAGCTACAAGCAATGAGTTAGGGCTAAGGCCCATTAAAACATTAGTTATTAACACAGTCCTTGAGGCTGTAAAGTTTAACTTAAATGAGAAAGGATAACAAATGAAGAAGATTGTATTAACACTCGTAGCCGTACTGAGTTTGACCAGCGCATTTGCTGAGGATGCTAATTCGACAAGTGCAAACAACGTCGAGGCAGCCAAATATGAGATCAACATCAACTCAAAGTCTCTTGCCCGCACACTGGGTCTGGACTACTACACAGCCAACAACGTTGAACTCGTCAACAAGGATTTCTCCAACGACATGCAGAAGGCTGCCTCTCTGACCGGCCAGGATCGTGCACGTGCCTTCAAGAAGGCCATCAACAGAAACCTCTCCTACATGCACAGACTGTTGGACGAAGACCAGTATCGTGAGTATGTCAAGCTGCTCAACGTCACGCTTAACAACCGTGGCCTGAACGACTAGTAAGACAACACCGCTCCAATAAGAATAATACCGCTCCAAATAGAAAGAGCTGTATGAAGTGTCTATTCACTCATGCAGCTCTTTTTTGTGTGTATAAAGACATAGCAGGAAAAGCAATGGTTCCATGTGACCATTACCACTGCGACCAGCGTATGTTAGTCTGTCATAAAAACTGACAAGAATTTAACACTTGGGAACTACGCTGTTTTTTTCAAATCCATATCGATAATTCAGGATAATGCTTGCCTGAAAAGCTCTAATTTGAGTTTTTCAAGGCTATCTGACCCAGAAAGACCGGAAAATCTGTATACAAGCGACACGATTTCGGCGAAGAGACCTCACGATATCGGCGAAGAAGCAAGGACATTTCGGCGAAGAAGCAGCACGATATCGCCGAAGAAGCAAGTACTTTTCGGCGAAATGGCAAGTAAATGTCGACAATCTCAAGACCGTTTAGTTTGAGGATTAACGTAAATATCTACTAATCAATCATTTACAAATCAGCTCATGGTGGCGTTTTTTTCAACCAGCAGGACAGTTGGTGACAAACAGCGCAATAGTGAGAGTGTGGTTGTAAAGATTCTTCGTATAGCCAACGCTTATTACACGTCAAAGACAACAGATGGGAACGAGCCCATAGTCATGGCTAACGACAACAAATAAGAACCAACAAGGATAGCTGCGGCGCCTGCTGCGCCAAAAGGAGATTCATGAAATACAGTTCAGTGAAGGTCTATTTCTTAAAAAGCGTTATAATTATTCCCTGGCCCTTAAATTTCAGCTTCGGAAATACGAGATTTTGGAAAATTAGTGCTATTTTTACACCAAATTTGAAACATCCATGTAATTGCTTCATTTCCATTCCCGAATGTCGCATGAGCAAGATAAACCTATACAGCATATATTGTAACAATTAATAATCAAACAAACAGTAAGTTACCTATGGAAATAAAAGCTTTCCTAACGGCTGCACTCGCAGCTTCCACATTAACACTGCAGGCGCAGACCTCAGTCACCATTCATGCCACGCAAGGGCAAAACAAGATCTACAAGGAGATTTACGGTCAGTTTGCCGAGCACCTTGGCACATGCATCTATGGCGGTCTCTGGGTAGGTCCCGGTTCCACAGTTCCCAACACCGATGGTTATCGCTCCGATGTACTCAAGGCTCTCAAAGACCTCAAGGTTCCTGTACTTCGCTGGCCTGGCGGCTGCTTTGCCGACGAATACCACTGGATGGACGGCATTGGTCCGCGCGACAAACGGCCTAAGATGCAAAACAACAACTGGGGCGGAACGATTGAGGACAACTCGTTTGGTACTAATGAGTTTCTCAATCTCTGCGAACTGATCGGCGCCGAGCCTTACATCAGTGGCAACGTAGGAAGCGGCACTGTGGAGGAGCTCGCCAAATGGGTGGAATATATGACCTCTGACGGAGACACGCCCATGGCCAACCTGCGTAGGAAATACGGTCGGCAGAAATCATGGAACGTGAAGTTCCTCGGTGTAGGCAACGAGAGCTGGGGATGTGGCGGCAACATGCGGCCTGAGTACTATGCCGATCTCTTCCGTCGCTACTCCACCTATTGCCGCAACTACGACAATCACCACCTCTACAAGATTGCCTCCGGAGCCAGCGATTACGACTACAACTGGACCAAGGTGCTTATGGACAACGTGGGCAACCGCATGAGCGGCATCTCTCTCCATTACTACACTGTGACAGGATGGAGCGGCAGTAAGGGCTCTGCCACTAAGTTCAACAACGACGACTATTACTGGACCATGGGCAAATGCCTCGAGATTGAGAATGTCATCAAGAAGCATTGCGCCATCATGGACAAGAAGGATCCCAAAAAGAAGATTGGTCTGCTCGTAGACGAATGGGGCACGTGGTGGGATGAGGAGCCCGGCACCATCAGAGGACACCTCTATCAGCAAAACTCTATGCGCGACGCCATGGTGGCTGCTCTGACGCTCAATGTCTTCCAGCGCCATACCGACCGCATCAGAATGGCCAACATCGCGCAGGTGGTGAATGTGCTGCAGTCGATGATCCTCACCGACACCATCAACGGCGGCCACATGGTGCTCACCCCAACCTATCATGTGTTCCGCATGTACAACGGCTTCCAGGATGCCACCTATCTCCCCACTGACATCCAATGCGACAGCATGAAGGTGCGAGACAACCGCGTCGTGCCCGTCGTCTCAGCCTCAGCCGCTAAGAAAGCTGACGGCAGCATCATCGTGTCGCTCGTCAACATCAGCCTCGACAAGGCTGCGGAGACAGCGCTCAACCTCGACGGTGCCACCGTTTCACAGGTATCGGGTGAAGTGCTGTCGTGCAAGAACATTCAGGACTACAACGACTTCAATCACCCCGACAACGTGAAGCCTACCCTATTCAAGGATGCGAAGATCAAGAAGAATACACTGAAAGTGAAGATACCTGCCAAGTCAATTGTGGTACTCACTCTGAAATAACGGCCCATCGACAATAAGAGGGTGTATCAAAATTGAAGAAGTCCGGGAGTCCGGAAGTTAGGAAGTTCAGTCATTACTATAATGATACTTTATTATCAGCATATGGCTGAACTTCTGGACTTCTGAACTCCCGGACTTCTCCAATTTCGACACACCCTCTTTTACATTTGCAAAGTAACTATACCTTGCTGGCCACCTGCAATTTTCCATTCCACTATTGGTGTACGGAGCAGGAACAAGTGACCTTCAGAGGTAGAGACAGACGTTTCCCGCTCCTGTCGCAATGCTTGTGAGCGGGGTGGCTTCTCATCGGCTAAGAATCTTTATATCCTTAATGCCTTCCCCCGGCGTAATATCGGCCTCTTGTGGGAAGTAAACAGGCTCGTCTTTCTGCATGGGCAGTATTCGCAGTTCCAGCGTGCGAGTGCCCTTAGGCAGCCGCCACATGCCATACTGGAAGTGACGTCCATTGTAGAAATTATCGTCGATCAACTTGCCATTGGCATAGAGCCGTGCACAGTCACCATGGTAGTTGATGTCGAGAAGCGCATCAGAGGAAAGACTATCGGGTAGAGAAATCGTGTAGACAGCTGCATGATGGAAGTCAGAGTCTGACGGTTCCTCAGCCACTTTGTTCACTCCGATAGTAATGGTTCGCAACGGTCCCGCCTCACGTATTCTCTTAAATGGCACCTTCTCCATAGCCGTTTGCGAGAAAGGTTTCACTTTCTCGCCCATCTGCTCAGCCTCTTCGGTGCTCAGCAAATAATAGTTTTTATAGATAGGCTTTTCCATCCCTTTCGGCTTAGCGTTTCTGATAAATTTCCCATCCTCAAATGCTATCTCCACCGGAATACCTTTCACCTGCATGAGATAGACTTTGCCACCTTCCTTGCCAACGACCTGTGCCGTGGCATAGCGGATGCCCGCCACACCAACGGGGAAGATGCCGATAGCGTCAGCGGGAATGACCATCGGGCGCGAGGGGAATGTTACGTCGCCGACATGGAATTGTACGCCTTTCTTTGCTGTCAAATGCTGCAGGCGCTCATAGTTATTGAAGAAGACAAAGGCTGAATGCCCATTGCTGCGATAGCTCCACCGCAGATAGGAGTCGTCACCCTTTCGCGCCTGCGCCGTGTTGGGGAAGTGTGGCTCCATTGGAGCCAGCGTCTCTTGGAAGTCGTGCATGAAACGATGCAGGGGGCGCAAGCGGAAGAAGACAGGATTGGCCTGTCCGAACTCACCAAGCGGAGCCTGGAAGTCATAGGTCTTCACCGGCAGGTCATTGTAGTTGGTGGCCACGGTGCGCTGCGTCTCGTTGAGATAGGAGCATCTGCCCTCTGGATTAGTACCACCATGATACATATAATAGCCCAGCAGATTGCTGCCGCTGCCAAGTTTCACGACTGCCATGGCATAAGCGTCATTGGGATACATGAAGACGCGACGGTGATACGAGGTCATCATGCCACCACCAAGTTCACAAGTGAAATAGGGATAGGTCTTATCTTCTTTGCCAGCAAACTGACCGTCGTATTGTATCTGTTCCGTGGCAATATTTTGGTTGTCGCGACTGGGCTTGAAGAAGAAAGCCTGATAGTAGTTTCCTGCTGTCGGTGCAATGCTTCGCTCCCAGAATCCATCAGCATAGTCGCCATAGAGAGGCAGCATCTCGCCAAAAGGTACAGGTGTGGCAAGCTCGGGCCAGCCTGTACGCGTGTAGAAGGGCAGATCAAAGCCGATCCGCTGTGCGATCCGCTTCAGCGCCATGAGATAGGAGCCCTTGCCGCGGTATTCATTGTCGAACTGGCAGGCAACAACAGGACCACCGTCTTTCCATTGCAGTCCTTGCACTTGGGTGAAGATTTGCCGGTAGAGCTTCTCGACAAGGGCCAAGAAGCGAGGGTCCTCACTGCGACTCTTGATGCCTTTTGTGAAGAACCAGTCGGGTATGCCGCCATTGCGCACTTCGCCATGACAGAAGGGCCCGAGCCGAAGAATCACTGGCATCTGCTCTTGCTTGCAGATTTCCAAGAAGCGTCGAAGGTTGCGCCTTCCACTCCAGTCCCACTGGTCTTCCAGTTCCTCCACATGGTTCCAAAAAGTATAGGTGGCAATCATCGTCACGCCGCCGGCCTTCATGTTCTTTACTGCCGCTTCCCACTCATTCTCCGGCAGGCGTGAATAGTGTATCTCGCCCATAACCGGCACCACACGTCGCCCGTCGACCAGGAGGCTCTTGGAGTCCCAGGTAATCTTCGGCTGAGCCCACGCATGTGAATGCAAGGTCAGCAAGAGGGCCAATAATACGAAAGATTTCAAAAGACATTTCATAACAGATTGCATATTGTTCATTTTATATCACAGATGGATTGATAAAAGTTCTGAACTGATAGATTCCCAAGTGATTGGGATCCAACTGAGTAGCCAAGGCAAGGTGTTTCATGCTGTGTGTCTCGTCGTGCAGCCCGTAGTATCCGAGTGCCAGCATATAGTTGCAGTGCACGCGGTTGGCCTGGTCGAGATTGCCTTCCCATATCTGTAGGTCGGGCAACGACACGGCGAAGTAGTCCATCACCACATGGTCGAAGAGATGGTTCTTACCATAGTTAAGCAACTTATAGAAGCGTCCATAAGCCTCCCCTATTCTACCGAGCTTCAGCAGTGCCAGTCCCTGATAGAAGATTTTATCGGGCTTGGCATCGTTGTAGTACATGGCTGCCACAAGCTCAGTGGGGCCAAGCGTAGCTTTCTCCCAGCATTCCCTGGCTTTTTCCATCTCTCCCTTGGCATCGTAAGCACAACCAAGGAAATAGTAAAAGTCATTCTCCTGCGCTCCGTAGAGCTTGCCCTCACCGAGATGAGGCGGATAGACGAGGCACTCATTGAGGAGCTGAATGGCCGCATCAAAGTCTTTACGGTCCAAGGCCTGTCTGGCAAGCTCCACACGTGAGAGCTGATATTGCCCGCTGACCTTGCCCTCGCCGCCTTCCCACGGA
>ONQB01000047.1 GCA_900319905.1 uncultured Prevotella sp.
AAAGTTCTGTCAATAAAAATAGGCAGCTATCAAATCGAAACCTGATAGCTGCCTAATCTATGATAGGCTAGGCCAAAATCTGACTTTTGACACAGCCCCACTACACTGACATTTATGGAATTGTTGGATTTGGGTGTCCCTGCGACGATACAGAATAAAAACCGGCAGCAATGATCCGATTCTTTCGGACATGCTGCCGGGTGACTGACCTGTATCCGCTTGCTGGTATCAACCTACACAAGCGGAATGCAGGGCTATTGAAGTGTTATGTTGTTGTCTTTGTTAAACAACCGTCGTTGGTGCGGTCAGAGTGGCTTGTATTCCCAGAATGCTTCCATGGCCTCGTACGATGCCAGACCCAGGTTCTGATACATCTTGGCAGTGGCGTGGTTGCGGTCCTCGGCACGCTGCCAGAACAGGCGCTCGTCGTTGCCCAGATAAGGTGCGCTCTCCATCTGTGAGCTGTGCTTGAGGATGGCATTGCGCTTGGAACGCAGTTCCTCCGGGCTCATCGGCACGCACATCTCGATGTTCTCGATTGGCCACTCGGCCCATGCACCGCGGTACATCCAGAACTTGCAGTCCTTGAGCCACTCGGCACCGGCTTTCTTCTCCAGGTCGATGGCAGCCAGTACGGCATTGGTGCACTTGCGGTGTGTGCCATGAGGATCAGCGAGGTCGCCGGCCATGAACACCTCGTGCGGCTTCACGGTCTTGAGCATGTTGCGTACGATCTCCACATCCTTTTCGGTCATGGGCAGCTTTTCCACCTTGCCACTCTCGTAGAACGGCAGGTCGAGGAAATGCACGTGGTCGAGCGGTATCTTGTTGTAGGTGCAGGCCGTACGTGCCTCACCGCGGCGTATCAGTCCTTTGATGGTGCGCACCTCCACGGTGTCCATATCACCGTCCTTCTTCTGCTTGAGGAAGGCCTTGATGTCCAGATACATCTTCTTGATGACCTCATCCTTGTTGTCGATGAACAGCTGGTTGAAGCCGTTGATGAAGTGCATGAAGCGTGTCACCTCCTCGTCGTTGACGGCGATGTCGCCCGATGTCTCGTAGCAGATGTGCACGTCGTGGCCTTGGTTGACCAGGCGCTGAATGGTACCGCCCATTGAGATGACATCGTCGTCGGGGTGAGGTGAGAAGACGATGATGCGCTTCGGGAACGGTTTGGCGCGCTCCGGACGGTAGGTGTCGTCGGCGTTGGGCTTGCCACCGGGCCATCCGGTGATGGTGTGCTGCAGGTCGTTGAAGATCTTGATGTTGGCGTTGTAGGCCGATCCGTAGAGTGCAAGCAACTCGCTCAGTCCGTGGTCGTTGTAGTCCTTGTTGGTGAGTTTGAGGATTGGCTTTTGGGTGACACCGCAGAGCCATACCAATGCCGATCGCACGAGCTTGTCGTCCCATTGGCAGGTGGTGACGAGCCATGGGTGCTTGATGCGTGTGAGGTCGGAGGCGGCGCCGAGGTCGATGACCATCTCGGCATCGCTGTGTGTCTGCAGGAACGAAGCAGGGATGGTGTCGCTCACCTTGCCCTCGATGGCTTCCTTGACGATGCTGGCCTTCTCCTCGCCCCAGGCCACGACGAACACGCGCTTGGCCTTGAGAATGGTGCCCATGCCCATTGTCAGGCAGCAGGGCGGCACCTGCTCGCCATTGGCGAAGCTGTTGGTCATCTCCTCACGTGACAGACTGTCGACGAGGATGATGTGGGTGTTGGAAGCCAGACTGGAACCGGGCTCGTTGACGGCGATGTTGCCGCTGCGGCCGATGCCAAACAAAGCCAGGTCGAGACCGCCGAAGGTCTGAATGCGCTGCTCGTAGAGGCGGCAGTAGTCCTTCACGGCATCCTGTGAGATAGTGCCGTCGAGGGAGAAGACGTTCTGCGGCTCAACGTCAATCTTGCTGAGGAAGCGCTCCTTGAGTTGCTCAAGGGTGCTGTTCTTGCTGTTGGACGACAGCGGATAGTACTCGTAGCCGTTGAACACCACCAGGTTCTTGAAGCTCAGTCCCTCATCCTTGTGGCGACGGATCAGCTCCTCATAGATAGGTGTCAGACTGGTACCGGTGCCCAGGGCGACGGTCAGGAAACGGCCTTCGGCCTGCTTGGCTTTCAGGGCGCGTGTGATGTTGTCGGCAATAAACTTGGAACCCTCCTCGGAAGAGGTGAAGATGTCGGTGTTGACCTTCTCCATACGGGTCAGCTCTATGCGGTCTACAGCGGTCTTGGGCTGGTAGAACTCCTTCGGTACTCGGTTGAGCACTATCTTTGACGTTAAGTTTAAATCCACCATAGTTGTAAGTGATGATTATTGCGTTGTGCTTATAATGTTGTTGTGTTTTGTCTTTCCGGCTGCAAAGGAAAGCAATAATCACCATATAGTATATGTCCAAATATATCCATAATATGATAATATTTCGACATTGTAGAAATAAGAACAATTAATAGGGTGAAATAATCATGTTTAATGACAATACTGTGACAGCATGTTTGCAACCGGGTTGCAATTCTATTGTCTTACCTTTGCAGTCGGAAATAACAAATATCAATATATCTCGTAAAATGGACAAGAAACTATTGCTTCGCATTGTGGTGACCGCGTTGTTGCTGTTGGCCGCATGGCTGGTGACGTCGCATGTGGCGATGCCGCTCTGGGCACAGTTGTGTGTTTATCTCATACCTTATTTATTAATCAGCTACGACGTCATGGGTGAGGCTGCCGAGGAAGGCATCAAGGAGGGCAACCCGTTCAATGAGGATTTTCTCATGTGTGTGGCTACGATTGGTGCCTTGTGCATTGGTTTTCTGCCGGGTGCAGCTCCTCAGTTTCCCGAGGCCGTGTTTGTGATGCTGTTCTTTCAGGTCGGTGAGTTGTTTGAGGATTATGCTGAGGACAAAAGCCGCCGGTCCATCTCTGCCATGATGGACATCCGTCCTGACACGGCCAATGTGGTGCGTGACGGTCAGGTGTTGGTAGTCGACCCGTCTGCGGTCGGTGTGGGTGAGACGGTGGTCGTGAAGCCTGGTGAGAAGGTGCCGATGGATGGTACGGTGCTGGAGGGCGACTCGAGCTTGAACACCGTGGCGCTCACCGGTGAGAGCGTGCCGCGCGGCGTGCATGCCGGCGACAGCGTCATCTCGGGCTGTATCAATCTCTCCGGCGTGCTGAAGGTGCGTGTGGACAAGACGTTCGGCGACTCCACGGCTTCGAAGATCATACGGCTCGTCGAGGAATCGGGACAAAACAAGTCGAAGAGTGAGACGTTTATCCGTCGTTTTGCCCGTGTCTATACACCCATCGTGGTGTTTTTGGCTTTGGCTTTCGCTTTCATTCCGCCATTCTTCTACGACCGCTATATGGATGGTCTGGCCACCTGGGCCTATCGTGCGCTGAGCTTCTTGGTGGTGAGCTGTCCGTGTGCCTTGGTCATCTCAGTGCCCCTGAGCTTCTTCGGAGGCATTGGCGGTGCGTCGCGCAAGGGCATCCTCATCAAGGGCGGCAACTATATGGACACGTTGAACAAACTGTCAACGGTGGTGTTTGACAAGACGGGCACGCTGACCAAGGGCGTGTTCAAGGTACAGGCCGTGCATCGCGACCAATGTTCCGAGGAGGATTTGCTCCATCTTGCCGCCCATGTGGAGCGTTATTCCACCCATCCAATAGCCGTGGCATTGCGTCAGGCTTATCCCAATGAGGCCGATGACTGTCGTGTGGAACAGGTGGAGGAGATAGCCGGTCACGGCATCAAGGCGCAGATCAACGGGCGCCAGGTGTGTGTGGGCAATGAGAAGATGATGGCTGACCTGGGTATCGTCGTCAACGAGTGTCCTCTTTGCAAGGACGTGACGGGCACTGTGGTTCATGTGGCCGTAGAAGGGCGTTATGCCGGGCACATTGTGATATCCGACCAGGTGAAGGCTGATGCCGCTGAGGCCATAAGAGGATTGCAGAAGGCGGGTGTGCGGACGGTGATGCTCACCGGCGACCGCGAGCTGGCCGCCGCTCATGTGGCCCAGCAGTTGGGTCTTGACGAATACCATGCCGAACTGTTGCCGGCCGATAAGGTGAGCCGTGTGGAACGGTTGCTCAAGGAGAAGCCTGAGGGTACGACGCTGGCTTTTGTGGGCGACGGCATCAACGACGCTCCTGTGCTGGCCCGTGCCGATGTGGGCATCGCGATGGGAGCCTTGGGCAGTGACGCAGCCATCGAGGCGGCCGACGTGGTGCTGATGGATGACAAGCCGTCGAGCATTGCGATGGCCATGCGCATTGCCCGCGGCACCATAGCCAATGCCCGTCAGAATGCTGTGTTTGCCATTGCCGTGAAGGTGGTCATCCTGGTCATGGTGGCCACTGGTCTGTTGGGCAGCCTGGCCATGCCTGTGGCCGTGTTTGGCGATGTAGGTGTGATGGTGCTGTGCGTGCTCAATGCCATGCGCACGCTGAGACTAAACTAGCGAGAATATTTCCTATCCTGCCTACCTTTCCTACCCTGCCTACCTTTCCTACCCTGCCTACTTTGCCTACCCTGCCTATCACCTCAGTGCCCAGTCGGCACGGTCGAGCTGGCGGTAGCCGATGGCCTCGGCGATGTGGTCGGGGAGTACCTGCGGGGAGGCGGCGAGATCGGCAATGGTGCGGGCCACCTTCAAGATGCGGCTGTAGGCGCGGGCCGACAGGGAGAGGCGCTCCATGGCCTGTCTGAGCATCTCCAGACCTGCGCTGTCAGGCTCGGCGTATTGGTGAATCATGCGTTCGGTCATCTGCGCGTTGCAGTGGATGCCGCTCACGCCTTTGAAACGGGCGGTCTGGATGGCACGTGCGGCGATGACGCGCTCGCGGATCTTCTGCGACGGCTCACCCTGCTCTTGTTTGCTGAGCTCCTTAAACGGGATGGCTGAGATCTCACATTGGATGTCGATGCGGTCGAGCAATGGTCCTGAGATCTTATTGAGATAGCGCTGTATCTGTCCGGGCAGGCACACGCAGCGGTGCGTGGGGTCGCCGTAATAACCGCAGGGACAGGGATTCATCGAGGCCACGAACATAAACGATGCCGGATATGTGACGCTGTACTTGGCACGGCTGATGGTGATCTGCCGGTCTTCGAGCGGCTGGCGCAGTACTTCTAAGGTATGCTTGTTGAACTCCGGCAACTCATCGAGAAACAGCACGCCGTTGTGGGCCAGTGATATCTCTCCGGGCATGGGGTTGGTGCCGCCTCCGACGAGGGCCACCTCTGACACGGTGTGATGGGGTGCCCGGAACGGCCGTTGCGAGATGAGCGACGAGTCCTGCGGCAGCAAACCGGCTACGGAGTGAATCTGTGTGGTCTCGAGGCTCTCGCTCAGCGTGAGTGGCGGCAGGATGGAAGGCAGGCGTTTGGCCATCATGCTTTTGCCCGAGCCCGGCGGACCAATCATGATGATGTTGTGGCCGCCGGCCGCTGCCACCTCCAAGGCGCGCTTCACGTTGGCCTGTCCGCGTACGTCGGCATAATCGAGATCGAAGTTGTATTGTTGCTCATAAAACTCCTTGCGTGTGTCCACCACGACGGGTTCGCAATGCTTCTGTCCGGTCAGGAAGGCGATGACCTCCAGAATATTGCTCATGCCATATACGTCGAGGTTGTTGACGATGGCTGCTTCCCTCACGTTCTGTTTGGGCACGATGAGACCCTTGAAGTGTTCGGCACGTGCCTTGATGGCGATGGGCAGCACACCCTTGGCCGGTCTGAGGTTGCCGTCGAGGCTCAGCTCGCCTACCAGCATGTACTGCTCCAGCGTGCTGCCGTCCATCTGTCCGTCGGCGGCGAGGATGGCGATGGCCAGTGGCAGGTCGAAATTGGTTCCTTCCTTACGCAGGTCGGCTGGTGCCATGTTGACGGTCACGTCAGCACGTGGGAAGCGCAGGCCGTTGTATTGCAACGCTGCCGCCACACGGTCGCGGCCCTCACGCACCGCCTCGTCGCCGAGTCCCGTGAAATGGAAGGCGATACCGGGTACCACGCTCACCTCTATGGTGACGCGGGTTACATTAAGTCCATTGACAACAGCGCTATAGGTTTTGACATACATAGTAGTAATACGAAATTTAGGTGGGTTTGATTTTTGACCGGCGCCTTGTCTGTGCATGTGGCTCAGGCAAGGCGCTGGTCGTTGAGGGATGTTGGTCAGAGGCTCGCTATCTTGCTGGACAAATCGATCATCGACAGGTCGCGGGCGACGATGCGTCCGTCTTTGACCACGATGTTGCCCGGAGTGACGAGCAGGCCGAGCTGGTGAAGCTGCCGCATCTCAAACATCTCACCGGTGCAGACGATGTTCCACGGCACCGGGTTCATCTGAAGGAAGTTCTTCACATCTTTCTTGCTGGCATCCACCGAGATGGCCACCACCTTAAAGTCTTTGTGCAAGTTGGTTTGCTGGTTGCGCAGCTGTCTGAGCATGTCGGTGCTGTTGTAGTCCCATACGGCCCACACGAGGATGACAGCCACGCCCTTGCTCAGTGTGGCCGGCGTGATGGTATTGCCGTTGATGTCGGTCATCGGTGCGAAGTTGGGCAGGCGTTGTCCGGCACTTGTCTGTTGCATCATCCTGATCTGCTGTTCGAGTCGGCTCACCTTGGCGTTCTCCGGTTGTTTGGCCCGGATGATACTGACGAGCTGTGCGGCCTGTTGGTAGTCGGGCATGGGTGTCGCCACGAAATAGCGCTTGAGCAGGTAGAGGCTCACGGGGGAGTCGGCATGGTCTTTGATAAACTGTGCGGCAAACTGCTTGGTCTCCGGGGGCGACGCGTTGGCGACATGCTCACGGAAGGCAGACATCAGTTCGTTGGTCTTCGATCCTTTTATCTTAAGTGCTTTCAGATGTGAGGCATCGCCGTCGACCTCCACGGTCTTGCCGGGTTCGGCAAAGATAGGCAGTTGCGAGTAGTTGGGGAAGACGACGGTGAACGTGAACGGATGCTCGCAGGGTATCTCGTAGGCAAACCGTCCGCCTTGTACCTTGATGGTGTCGAAGCCATCGATGTCGCCGTCGTCGCTGTAGACGTAGAACTCTCCGCTGTTCATCTGCAGCATTCTGCCCTCGAGTTTGAAATGCTTGCTGTCCTCGCCGCAGGCAGCGAGAAGCCATAGGGCCGCGAGCATGAGCACGACGGCCGACAAGCGCGGTGCGGGTGAGTGACGGCGGCAGCGTGGCTGATGTGGCTGACGCTGCGACTGTGCCAAGGTGTGGGACATTAGTATCCTGAAACCCATAGTTGGTGTGTTGTTAAACGAAAAAGAGCCAAGAGACTGCTAACAGTTCCTGGCTCCTATTCTTAGAGTTAATGAAGTGTGCGTTTTATTTCAGCAGCCTGTTACTTCAAGTTGGCGAACTCGAGGTCGTTGGCAGCATAGGCAGCAAGCTCAGCGCTCATCTGAGTAGCCTTGTTGAGATGCTGGCGAGCGGCGTCGGTGTTGCCCTGGCGGTTGCTGACGATAGCCTTCAGATACTCAGTCACAGCGTCGGGGTTCTTCACGTTGTTGAGCGTAGAAGCGGCGCTTGCATAGTTCTTGTTGAGCAGCTGGGCGAGGGCAGCGCTGTTGGAAGCGGTGTTGCCGAAGTCCTTCTCAGCCTGTGCGTAGTTGCCCTTGGCGATGTTGAGGTTGCCGAGCACCTCATTGAGCTGGTTGGCGTCGGTAGCCTTTGAAACGTAGTTCTCAGCGTCCTTCACGTTGCCGTTCTTCAGAGCGGCGAGAGCCTGGTTGGCGTAAGCCTCAGGAGCGGCGCCCTTGCTCTGAGCCTGAGCGAGATACTGGCTTGCAGTGTTCTTGTCACCCTTGTTGAAAGCGAGGGCGGCGAGGTTGTTGTAAGCGCGGTAGTCGTCGGGGTAGAGGTCAGCGGTCTTCTTGTAGATCTCAGCCTTCTTGTCGGCGTCGTTCTCCAGGCTTGCAGCGTAGAGCAGTTCGTCAGCGCTGAGCTTGGAAGGATCAGAAGCGTACTGCTGCTTGATCTGGTCGTCGCTGCGGCCCACGGTCTCGTAGTTGATGATGAGGCGGCTGCGGCGCAGTTCGGGCAGGATGCCGTCGGCGAGCTCGCGGAAGCCCTGGCTCATGTTGCGGATTTGCTTCTCACGCTCCTCAGGATCCTTGTACATCTCGAGGACACGAAGGATGACGTCCTTATCCTGCAGGTTGCTGGCAGAAACGAGCTCCTTGAAGCCCTCCCAGTCCTGTGCGGTGTAGTGAGCGTCCACATTGGCATCGCCGAGCTTGGCAGCCTTGAGCTGCTTGTTGACATATCCGGTAGTGGTGTTCTCACGCTTCTTAGACAGCTTGTCGTTGAAGTCGTAACCGCCATCAGGTGATGCGTAAGCGGCAACCTCGACGTTCTTCAGGTTGAGTCCCTCGCGGTCAGCGTTGATCTTCTTGAGCATGCTCACAAACTCCTTGACGGAATTGTTCTTGAGCTCGCTCTTGCGCAGGTTGGCCTGGTTGATGAGGAACTTGATGTTAGCCTGCTGCTTCTGTGCTTTTACGCGCTGGAAGGAGTCAGGGGCAATGCAGCTGTTCATTGCGCTCTTGTATAATTCAGCCGTAGAGATCACGCCGGTGGCGACCTTTACGTCGGGGATAGCAACTTCTTTGTTACCTACACGTGCACTGAAGGTGAGGTACATATCACTCTTCTCCATGTCTGCATTGTAGGGGAATGAGGTCTTCATGGTGTAACGTCCGCCCACCTTGTAAGGGATGGTCTGGTCGTTGCCCTGCACCTTTTCGCCCTGGAAGGTAGCGCCGGTGCCCTTGGTCACCTGACCGTCACCATAGCGAAGCTCTGGGGTCACTGTCACAACAGCCTTCTTCTTCATGTACTTCTCAGGGAAAGTACCGTCAATGGTAGCAGGCACCTGACCACCAATAGCCTCAAGAGGATTGGGATCTACCGTGAAGTTGTCGGCAGAAAGAGGGCCCATCTTGGAACACGAAGCAAGCACTAACAGAGAGCATGCTGACAGGGATAGAAATAGATGGTTACGCATAATAAATTAAATTTAAATTTTTTAGTGTGCCGCGAGCGGGACTCGAACCCGCACAGCCATTTCTGGCCAAGGGATTTTAAGTCCCTCGTGTCTACCAATTCCACCATTGCGGCGCTGGATATGGTCGGTTTGTATCTGCAAAGATAATCCTAATACTTTGAATATGCAAACGTTTTTACGAAATTTAATAAAATACCACGTATTAATACCCGAAATCTAATAAGAATGGCTTTTAATACTCAAAAATCGTCACATCTCATCCCCTCGCTATCTGTCAGATAGATAGATTATTTAGATAATATTTAGATATTATTTAGATAGAGAGGGTCGGGGACGTTGATACATAGTAGGTTACAGAGCTGCTTGGGCGCACTCAACACCAAAAACGGGCGCACTCAACACTTAAAACGGGCGCACTCAACATCAAAATGGGCGCACTCAGCATAGGTTGGAGCCCTCTTGTGTGGTCTGTCAGCAAAAGATTTCATCCTCTCCCATCCCCTCGCTATCTGTCAGATAGATAGATAGATTATTTAGATAATATTTAGATATTATTTAGATAGAGGCCATTGGAGATGCTGATACACAATAGGTTAGGAGTGGTGTGCCTGCGCTCCGTGCAACGTTTTCCTGCGCACTTAGCAACGTTTTCCTGCGCAGTGTGCATCATGATCCTGCGCTCCGTGCAATAGCTATTGAGACTAATTTTTTAATTCCATTTCAAGCCGCTTGCGGTGCTCACAAGATCAAAGAGCGCCAGCGCCAACCAATCACTCCCACACCCTCTCTGCTTCCGTCATAGGAGTGCCGACAATTAAGCCTCATAGTGACACCCGTCCAATAAGCATTTCCTATATGGTATTGCAAGAACCCCCTTGGGGGTTCCGGCAACACAGCGAGGGGATGAGCGAATGAGCGAAGCGAATGATGCGATTCCCCTCATAACCTTGACGAGCAGGAAATAATTCGCTACCCCCTTGCGGGGTTGCGGCAATATTGAATATCCGGACCATCACTAATATATTCAACTCAAGTTTCGGAAGTATATTTCCGCAACCAAAAAATAACTTTTCCAAGGAAAGGTTGCGGACGGCCACAAGGGCCGCCCCTGCAAGGAATTACTTAATTTCCAAAACTTTAAGTATTCTATTGTTGATGGAATACGTTATATATATAATGCCGCAACCCCCAAGGGGGTAGCGACTTAAATAGAAACCGACCGGGTACGAGGGGAATCGCTGCATTCGCTATCGCTCATTTGCTCATCCCCTCGCTATGTTGCCGGAACCCCTAAAGGGGTTCTGACAATACGGCATCACATAACGACAAAAATAGAGTTCGGCCTAAACGCGAGGAAAGCAGGGAACCCCCTTGGGGGTTCCGGAAACATAGCGAGGGGATGAGGTGAGCGAAGCGAGCCTCTTCCCCTCGTAGCATGAAGGGGATAACATAATTCGCTACCCCCTTGCGGGGTTGCGGCAATATTAAATATCCGTACCATCACTAATATATTCAACTCAAGTTTCGGAAGTATATTTCCGCAACCAAAAAATTACTTTTCCAAGGAAAGGTTGCGGACGGCCACAAGGGCCGCCCCTGCAAGGAATGACTTAATTTCCAAAACTTGAGTATTCTATTGTTGATGGAATGCGTTATATATATTATAATGCCGCAACCCCCAAGGGGGTAGCGACTTAAATAGAAACCGACCGGTTACGAGGGGAATCGCTGCATTCGCTATCGCTCATTTGCTCATCCCCTCGCTATGTTGCCGGAACCCCTAAAGGGGTTCTCTTGCATCATTCATGAATAATGTATAAAATTATCAAGCGTCTTTTTCGACCGGAGCTTCGCCGAAAGGGCATCGGAGCTTCGCCGAAAGGGCAACGGCTTATCGGCGAAAAGGCACCGGCTTATCGGCGAAAGAGCAACGGAGATTCTTCGATTTTCTTAGTATCTCACGAAGTCGGTAGGTGAATAACATAGCTGCGCGGAAAAGTATCAGAATCGGTCTGTGCGAGAAACGAATCGTAAGAGTCGAAATGTTGAATGGATGGGACTGCCTCACTTGACGATGCGCCACGCCACCTTTTCTGGTCCCTTTACGGTCAGTTTGCTTTGTTTGTCGTTCCACACGAGACGGGTGAGCTTATAGTGTCCTTTCTTGTAGTCGTAGGAGATGCCGTCGTCGTTATAAAGCATAAACGAGGCATCGGTGCCGGGGAAGACCAGAGCGGTGACGGGCTTGCCCTTTTGTGCGTCGGAGTACTCGACGACGTCGGACACAGGAATGATCGTTCCGGCCTTGACGAAGAGCGGCAGCCGGTCGATGGTCACTGGCAGGTTGAGCCACTGTCCGCCCTCGTAGCGGCGGTGCGTCCAATAGTCGTACCACTGACAGCCACGGGGCAGATAGACGCTGCGCGTCGTGGTCTCGGTCATCGGATGCGTCACGGGGCAGACGAGCATGGAACCGAAGAGATACTCATCCTTCAGGTCGAGCACCGTGGTGTCGTCGGGGAAGTCAAAGGCCAGTGGGCGTGCCATGGTGTAGTTGCCGCGTGTCTGAGCCGCCGCCATGCTGTAGATATAAGGCAATAGCCGGTAGCGCAGGCGTATCATCCTGAGGATGGCATCGTAGTAAGGAGTGCCGGGCTCGCCGAAGCGCCAGATCTCGCGGGGCGTGTCACTGCCGTGGGAACGGAGCATGGGCAGAAAGGTGGCCCATTGGAACATGCGCACGTAGTATTCGCGATAGCCCTCGTCGTTTACGCCTCCGGGAAACTGTCCCTTGTAGAACCAGCGGTGGCCGTCGTCGCGTGTGAAGAACGAGCCCACGTCGACCGTCCAATAAGGATTGCCGGTGGCCATGTAGTTCAGTCCCGCGGGTATCTGCTGACGGAAAGAAGGCCACGAGGCATGAGTGTCGCCATTCCACACTACCGTGGCATAGCGTTGCTGTCCGGCCCAACTGCTGCGTGTGAGGTTGAGCACCCGCTTGCGGTCTGTCGTGGCCCGCTGGTTGTCGTAGAGCCCACGGGCGTGGTTGAGCGAGTAGAGCTGGCTGCGCTCAGCGCCGAGCGTCTCGCTGAGGATATCTTTGTTGAGCTGCCATCGTCGTTGCTGGTCATCCCATCCATAGTTCACTGCTGTCGCACCACCAGGCATCAAAGCCATTGCGGAAAAACTCACGGTCAGCATACTGCCAATAGAGTTTGCGGGCATTAGCGTCAAAGGCATTGTAGACCGAGTGCTCGAGCATATATCCCCTTTGACGGAAGTCGTCGGCTTCGGGACAGTACTGCGGGTTGGGCCAGATACTCACCATCAGCTTGGCATGAAGGCTGTGGATGGTGTCGGCAAGTGCCTTGGGACTGGGATAGTAGCGTGGGTCC
>ONQB01000013.1 GCA_900319905.1 uncultured Prevotella sp.
CTCGTCTATTTGTACAGAAGGCCTTTTGTCCATCATGGCTTTGTATAACCTGTTCTTCTGTGTTGAATGTGATTTCGTATGGATTTGCCTTGTTATTGATCTCATACAACTGACTAACCGTTATGCTGTCGCTTGCATTACATCCTGCATGGCCAAATGCATTCATACAAAAGCATATGGCCAAAAGAAATATTGCCATCACCTGTTTGCTGATGGAAAAGTGCAATATATTTAAAGAACTAGTCATTCTTCTACCCTCCATAATTTTGAACTGGCATATCCAACACAAATTCCCATTTTTAATGCTGATTTGTCTTTTTCTGGAATTTTTGAATTGGTTATTAGTTTTATTACATCTTTGCAGTATTTTTCCCACTCTTCTTCAGTGGAAACTAGCTCCATTCCTTCAAAGAAACCGGAGGTGATTTCCAGCATGTTTTTTAATTCTGGATATTGAACAGATGTTTCATGCAGCAACTCTTTATAATCCTTGCATGCTAATGACTTTTCGCCAATAAATTTACAGAAATTGACAGTTTCTATATTTAAGATGGTATCATTATAGCTAGTTGAAGGCACCGTATTAATAATTTCCTTATTCAGTTCTAGTACGCGAGTATAATCTGAAACGCTTTTCCAATAATTGATATTATCTTTTTTTTCAAATGTTGAATAAATTATAGTATTGTGATAATATCCGATACTATCATTAATTGTTGCGGTTGCAGAGCTGTCAACCAAAATAAGATTTTCTAATGCAACAGATTTTGGTTGTAGAACTTGGGTAACCTTCATACTATCTCCTGCATTACTACTTCTTGTAATATATGTATTTGTCACATCTAGTAATGTAACTCCCCCCTGCTTACTTGCTGAAGTTACAGAAGCTCCTTGTGCTGATTGCCATATATTATCACCGGTAATAGCACCTTTTATAGCACCAATACAGTCTGAAACAAATATTTTTACCACTCTATTGAACAAGCGTCCCCAAAAACCTCTTGTTAGAGTATTTCTACAAGAATCATTAAGTTCACAGATACCAACTTTCAAATCTGCATACTCGCTTGTGGTTGTTTGCACGACAGGTTTTGTCTCAACATATTCATTAGAACATGAAGACAAAAGGCAAATGACCATTACCAAGATAGAAAAATACTTTTTCATACGATCATGTTTTACCTATTCCTCTTATAGGGAATTATTAGTGAAGATGGTTAGAGACTGCAGCAAGATACAGAACCATCTTGGCTTCTTAATAAATGTAGAAATAGAATTTAAGCATTCATTAAATTACATTTTTAGTTGCCGTTGCAAAGATACAATTTCTTTTTATAATATATGATAAAACTTATATATTTGTCATTTTTAATAAATAAATAACAATTTCGTAATTTCTTTATGGGCTGTAACGAATTTATATAGTAATGTGCCGTACAACAGAGCCTCTTCATGTGACTATTCGTATTCGCTATGGTAATACAATTGATATTTTATTTGTGCCGGGAGAGTTCATATGAAGGGAGGCACGAGCATTTGTTCTGTGCCTCCCTTCTTCTGTGCCTTCCTCCTTGTTAATAGTTCATCCCAAAGTACCACAATGGAACGACGATACCATGACCTGTTTCAATGTCATCTTTGACGATGATTCCATTGGGCACATTCTCTATTTGCCGGCGGCCTTTGTTGCGGCCACCCACCTCGAAAGTATAAGGGTCGATGAAGAAATCACTCTCTCGGGAGACAACTACACGATTGCGCACACGCATTTGGTTGTAGAAGAAGGTCTCCCTCAAACTGCCTATGTCGGGCTTGCCACCCGTTAGGGCATACATTAGACTTGGGTTGTCGATATAGGCCTTCTCCATCTTCCCTAAACTGCGTATGCCTGAGGTGTTGTCACGTAACAACCCCAGCATTCCTGCTTGCTCCAAGTAGACAAGGTAGGCAGGTACGTTGTTTTTGCTGACACCTACTTCTTGGGCCAAACTGTCGAAATTGGGTTTGTAGGGTGCCATGCCAGATACAATCTCCAATAGCCGTTCCAGTTTTCTAGCGGTGTCGGGCCGGAGGTTGGCGTGCTGCGCAATGTCTATTTCCACGGTCTGTACGATGACTTGGTTGAGTCGCTGATAAAAGCCTACTTCGTTGGCAAACGGGTAATAGCCGGTGGCTAAGTAGTCACGGAAGGCGGGCAGTGGATGGGGCAACTCGGGGATTGAGATGCGTTGGTCTAAGATGTCGTCGAGTGAGAATACATTAGCTTTGATGCCTTTTCGAATAAGAAGGAACTCGCGGAACGACATGCCTTGCATGGTATACATCAGCGCACGACGGCTCAAGTCGGCCTGTCCCTGATTGATGTTCAGAATGGACGAACCGGTGAAAACGATGTGAAGGTCGGCATGAATGTCATAAATCTGCTTGAGCTCCTGACTCCATCCTTTGTATTTGTGTATTTCATCAATGAAGAGATGAGTGCCTCCGTCCTTGACCAGCTCATCGGCTAAGGCCACGAGCGAGTGATTGTTGAAGTAGAGGTTGTCCGCTGAGACATAGAGAACGTGCCGATGATCCTCCATTCGCTTGATATGCTGCAAGAGCATTGTCGACTTGCCCACACCCCTTGGCCCTGTGATGCCAATCATCCGGGCACGCCAGTCAATCTCGTGGTAGAGATACCTGAAATGCTCTTGTGTGGTCTGCCGGAGCATTTCTTCTTGATACTATTCTGTCATGCTATCTTGTCAGGCTGAACTTGATGCTCAGGCCGAAGTCCTGCGTCGTTGTGGGGTAGGAGCTGCTGCTCAAGAGAGGCGTGTTGGTCTGACGGTCGAAGTAGAAACTCATGGACAACAAGCGCGACAACGTGTATTCGGCAGAGAACGACAGTTTGAAGGCGGTGTTGCCACTCGATGCGTTCGACATGATGGTGGCGATATCGCGGGTGATGGCTGCCTGCTTACGGTAGGACAGGTCGAGGCGCAGGTTGAGGTTGTTGTTCGAGCTGTTGCTCGAGGTGCGCGTCGAGGTCTGTCTGTTGTTCTCATTGTTGTTTTGCTTGTTGCCTCTACTGCTCTTGACGGTTCTGCGCATCTTTGACTTGAAGGGATTGAAGTTGTTGATGCGGTATCCCCAGCCAAACACCCAGTCCTTGCTCAGAGCTTCGTTGACCTGCACACTCGTCATCGACAGCGTCAGGGCACGTGTCTGGCGGTATTCGAGTTTGGCGGTCATGTTGTTGAGGAATGTCACGTCAATGCCGAGGAGGGGTGAGAACGACTCGTTGATGCTCACGGTGGAGACGTTGAACATCGAGTTGGGGATGGGGTTGCCCGAGGTGGCATCGGTGATGAAGCCGAGGTTGTCGCCCATGAGTGACTCAAAAGTGGAGTAGCTCTGATAGGCACCCACCGCATAGATGCTCTTGTAAGAGTGGTTGATGTTGACCGACTTGAAGTGGTCGCGCAGCCATGGCAGCGATGACAGTCCGCTGTAGCGAAGTGTCCAGTTGGGCAGCAGCTTCGCCAGCGACGGGAAAATGTCGAGTCCGCTGCCACCCATGCTGGTGTAGGCTTTGAGGAAGGCAGGCACCATGACGTCGGCGGAGTACTTGTTGACTCCACCATTGGCGGCATCGAATGTCTGTCCGGCAAGCGAGGTGCCCGACGGATAGGTGGTCCCGGCATATCGTGCCTCGACACGCTGGCGGAAGCTTTCGAGTGAGTTGCAGAACTTCTCGAAGGTCTTTGAGTAGAAGCCGTTGTTGGCATTGCCCATACTCTCGAAGGCTGACGACAGCGAGATGGTAGTCATAGAGAGGCTACCTGTCTGCGTTGTGGGGTTGCCCTCGTACATATATTGTATGCTGCGCGCCTTGGTCTCCGTGCGACTGGCCGTAAGGTCAATCTTCAAGTTCTTGATGGGTTCGATGGTCGCCTTAAGTTGCAGGTCCTCGGTGAGATTGGTAGTGGCGGGTGTGGCAACGCTCTCATCGTTGAGCAGCCAGTTGTTGTCCTGTGCCTTATTGATGTAACTGTCACCCACGAGGCCGAAGGCGAAATCGAGGCCTGGCGAGAGATAGTGGGAACCGCGGGTCTGTCCGAAGGCGTCGCCGATGATGGGCATGAAGCCTGGGATGGACATGGCATACTGGTTGCGGTAGCTGATGCTGGCCGACCTTACCATCATGGCCACCCGGCTGATGGTTTGTGCCACCTTGTACCATTTCTTCTCCTCAAGTGCTGGCAGGGTGACGACAGACACCTTGATCTTGGTGACGCTGTCGACCTTATTCTTGATGCGTATCTTGTTGTTGTCGAGCTTGCGGAACTTCAGCTTAAAGGTCTTGCCGTCCTCGGTCTTAGCCGATACCACGATGCGCTTCGACTTCTTGCCGTGGGTCACGACGATGGTGGTGTCGGGCCGGAGCACCACTTCTTTTTCGAAGGCATTGACACGCTTGGGCAGCTGTTTCTTCTTGGCAGCGTCGTCTTTCTGCTTCTGCTTCCAATCTTTCACAGCCTGGTCGGGGTCTTTGCCGGCCTTGGTGGCGGTGTCGCGCACCTTCTGTTCCTCTGCTTTCTGTTTTTGTTTCTCCTGTTCCTTCTGCTTCTTCTCCCGCTGTGCCTGCGCCAGGTTGCGCGATGTCGGCTTGTCGAAGCGCTCATTGGCTTTCTTGAGGAACGGCACCATGTTGTATAGCTTAGTGAAGTCGAAGCTGCCGTTGACGTTGAACTGTCGGTTGTTGGAGATGGTATTGCCGAGCGATGTACCGTCTTCCAGTTCGGTGCCTCTCACCCAGTTGTAAGTGGCATTGTAAGTGGCGTCAGCCTTCGCCCAGGCAAAGACTGGGATGAGGTTGATAGGCAGCTGATAGCTCAGCGTGAATGTTTGCTGATAGTCGAGTGGCGTGCCGAGGTGCTTGATGCTGGTCCACACCGAGTCTTTCCACGCCGAGTAATGGTCGGGGTAGAGGTCTTTGTTGACTGGGGTGTAGGGCTCCTCAATCTGTGCATGGGTGGCACTTTGGAAGTTCATGTGGATGTTCTTGGTGAAGTCCCAACGCAGTTGGAACTCTCTGTTCCACAAGAACTGCTCTGAGAAGGTCAGAGGCAGTGAACTGTTCTCCGTAGATTCCATGTCACGTTCCTGCAGCTCATAGTAGTTGCGCGTCATTTCTGAGTTGAACGCTATGTTCTGTGGCAGATAGTTGAAGCCGAGACGCTTGGGCAGGTCCAGCCATTTGCTCTTGCTCTTTACTTTCTTAAACGGCTCCCAAGTTTTGTAGATGGGCGACCAGCTATAGTTGAATGTTCCGTTCCAGTTGTCCTCATTCTCGTAGACGGTGGTCTCTCCCTGGTTGTGTGTGTGGGAGTGACTGTATGAGAATGAGAAGTTGGCGGGGTCGTAGGGCATTGGGTGGCGTTTGTTCTGAATGCCCACACGTGCGTTGGACATGGAGAAGTTGGTGCTCACCTTCTTTGTGACGGCGATGTTCTCAATGCTGTCGCGCTCTGTCTTGTTGGCGGCAGCGTCGAGAGCCTCTTTCAGTTCCATGTCGGTGTCAAGTGGGTTGTACTTGGGCTTTACGGTCTGCTTTGTCACGCTGTAGTAAACGGGTATCGACACCTTGGCCTTGTCGGGGAAGAACTTACCCAACTCAAGACTGGTAGTGAACGCCATGTCGGTCTGAGCGTCCTGTGTGCGCGAGCTCACTCCGTCTTCCAGTCCGCCGAATCCTTCCGACACATAGCGTCCTTGCAGGTTCATGTTGCCGAGATCGGAGAGCTGCACGCTGAGGTTGCCGTTGGCTGCCCAGCCACCGGTGTTGTTGTAGTCTTTGAGGCGCAGTTCGTTGACCCACACCTCACCGCTCTTCTGGTCGGCAGAGAGGTTTCTGATGCCGATGATCATGGTCTTCACCTCGCCGAGTGTCGGGTTACCCATGATGGTGACCTTGTTGTTGGGGTGGTCGGCGTCGTAGGCCACATAGGCCCGGGTGTATGACGCAGTTCCCATGGCGCGTGCCTTGTTGCGCTCGCGCTTCACATTGGTGAAGAGTGAGAGAGGCACGTCGAGCATGTTGTCTTCCGGCCATACGGCCTCACAGTCGGCCAACAGGTAACGGTTGTAGTTATTGCGTGGTGCTGTCAGCTTGAGGGGTATCTCGTATTCATAGTAATTGCTCTTATAGTCGGATCCCAGGCGGATGAAGACAGCCAACTGGTTGTCCTGCAGGTTGGTGGTGTTGGTCTCCGTGGCATTGGCGTGCACGAACATCTGCAGACGCTTGTACTGTCGCATGTCGAGAGTGGTGTTCTTGTAGACGCACTTCGACTCATTGTTGGAGAGGTTCTCCACGTTCATCTGCAGTGACTGCTCATCGCTCTCGACGAGCTGTGGCTGCGAGGGGTCCTGCTCACGTTTGATGCCCGGTGGCAGCACATAGTTGACGGGTGTCTTGTCGTTGTTCTCCTCCAGGCTAACCGAAGCGGTGGTGAGGGTTCCGGTCTGTGCGGCGCTATTGTCGAGGTTCTGTGTGTAGACGCGCCATGTGCCTCTTACAAGGTCGAGACTGGCGAAGCGCAGCACCACGTCGCGCTGGAAGCCGGTAAGGAACATACGCATGAAGCGGATGGACGAGAAGTCGCTGATGTTGCCCACCTTGCGCTCGTACTCGTCGACGGGCACGCGGAAAAGATACCATGTCCAGTGGCCGGTCTGTCCGTTGCGCAGGCTGGCAGCCACCTCACGCTTGTCGACGATGTAGTTCTGGCCCACGACCATGTCCTCGGGGCGGAGGGAGATGTGGTACTGGTAGTATTTCTCGTATTCGTTGAGGGTATAGTCCTGGTTGATGTCCTCCACGTCGGGCGTGCTCTTGTAGGCTGTGCTGTAGCTCTCCGTGTTGTTGCTGCTGTCGGGCGAGTTGCCCTGTGGATTGTTGATGTATTTGTATCGGCGCAGGATGCTGGCTTCCATGCGGTCGTAGTCAGAGCCACGGAAGTAGTGGTAGTCGTCGTGTGCCGGGTCGGCGAAGATGGAGTCGAACACAGCCTGGCTCACCTTGCCTTGTATCTGCGTGAGGAAGTCCTGGTAGCTTTCGAAGGTCTGTTCCTCGGCATCGGTGAGACCATTGAGACCCACGTCCTGCAGGGCACGGCTGCCGGAGGTTGTGGCGAAGGCATAGGTCACTGTCGACTGGTTGGGTATCTTGCCCCACTGCGTGTAGGTGTAGTTGGACGAACCGTCGACGGGCAGTCCGCTCTCATAGAATTTCTTTCCGTCGTGCAGCACGTCCTCCGACACTTCACCGAGGTTGATGTAGAAGTCGCCTCCGGCATTGGTGGCGCCCTCCTCATTGGTCTTGATGAAGGGGTCGAGCATCCAGAATTCCACATACTCGATGTTGGCCTGCTCAAAGTCGTTGGTGTCGAGGTGCCGCATCATGCCTCCCCAGTGCTGCATCGGGTTGCGCAGTGTGCCGTCGTAGTTGAGGTCGGGGTTGAAGTTGTACGGACCGCGCTCATTGGGATAGTAGGCCACGTTGAGCACCGAGATGGTGGATGTGGCATTGGTGTAGCTGTTCTGGTCACGGTTGGGGAAGAGCTCTCTGACGTACCACTCTCTGACGTAAGGGTCGCTGAGCTGGTTGAGGTCGCTGCGGATGTGTGATGGAGTGAGCGATGACGAGCGGCGGGTGAAGAGCGGGTCGATGGTGTACCAGGCCATCTGCGAGCGGTTGTAGCCCGAGCGCAGGGTGGTCTTGTCGCTGCTCTCGGAGAAGGTGGATGGCACACTCGACAGACTCCACGACGTTGGGTCCAGGACGCTGATCTTGTCGGTGGTGTTCTCGAAGTCATCGATGTACGACGCATTGTCCTGTGTGCCATGAGCCTGTCCGGCAAAGAGCTTGGCAAACTCACCGGTGAAGGAGATCTGCGACGGCTGGGTGAGGTGGAGGAAAGGCAGCTTGTCGAGCATGTTGGTGAGCCACTGGCTCTCGCGTTTCCAGTTGATGTTGAAACCGACGATGGTGTTGTTGACTGGCTCCACGCCCATCTGCACCTTATTATAAAGAGCCTGCTCGCTGAGGTGCTGGAAGGTACCCGACAGCTGGAAGTTCTTTGAGAAGTCGTACTCCCAGTTCATGCCGAGCATCGTCTTGCGCTCCTGCGAATAGTCCGACTGGCTTTCGAGTGAGACATTGACAGAGGTACCGGCATCGATGATGCTTTGGTTGAGGATGGTCACTTCGCCTGCGCTGTAGTCGACGCTGTAGTCAGTGCCTTCGGTGAGGGTGACGCCTCCGGCTGTCACCACCACCGATCCTTGCGGCACGTTGTAGGCGCCGAGCGAGATGACGTTGGCCTGTGTGCCGCGGAACTGTCCCTGCAACAGGTACTTGTCTTTTTCAGCGATCTGCTTGGCAACGGTCTTTGTCGAGTCGTAAAGCTCGGTAAAGGCATATTTGCGTGCCACCTCGTCGCTCACGCCATGCTTCGTGAGGTAGTTGTACATATAGCTGCCGAAAGGCTCGGCCACGGGGAAGAACACGCGGCCGTTGCTCACGGTGTAGCCTTCCACATAGTCGAAGTAGCCGTTGGAGTGTGCGTTGTTGTTATTGTCGAGCCGGTCGGCACCCAGATCCTTGATGATGGTCTGGTTTTTCACCTGCTGCTCGGGGATGTAGGAGAGGTAGACACCGGCGGTGTCGCTTTGGTACTTCACGTCGAGGCGGAACTTCTCTTTCTCCACCGACGATGCGAGGTAGTACACGTTTTTCATCATCAGCTTCCAGTTGCCCTGTGCGGGGTTGTTGCTGGTGTTTTTGAGCGACTTGACAAACAATGCCTGGTTGACATCGGTGATGTCGCTGGCGAACTCACCTACCTGATAGGTGCGGCCGCCATAGGTATACTCGTAGGCCACAGCCAGTACCTGGTCGGTCTGCAGGGCCGTGCGCAGTGAGACGTAGCCCAAGGCGTTGTTGACGGTGTATTCCGAAGAGTTGAGCAGGCGTGCGCTCTGTATCTTTTCGTAATCGGTACCACCGACGAGACCGGCTGCGTCGAGCACGCTCGAGGTCTGGTCGATGGTGCGGGCTCCGCTGTAGGAGTTTACCATCGTCTCATACTCGCTGTTGGCAGAGTTGGCAGGAACAGGCGAGCCGGTGGTGGTCCATCGGCTGTTGCTCACAGCGCTGTTCTCGCCAAGGTCGGTCAGAGCCACGATGTTGCGGGTGTTGGAGGTGTTGCCCGACTTGTTGGTCACCCAGATCTCCACACGGTTGATGGTCACGCCCGTAGCCACGTTGGGCAGTTTGCTCATGCCCTCGTCGTAGTGCTCTCTGAAATATTGCGACAGGAAGAAATGCCGGTTCTCCTCGTAGTCGGCAGCGTCCATCTCAAAGGAAGTGTACTGCTTGCCGCCCTGCGAGCTGACGCTCTTCGATGTACTTTTTTTCTGTGAAGCCACGAGTTGCAGCTTGAGTTTGCCAAACTGCAGGTCGGTGCGCAGACCGAACAGACTGCTGGCACCTTGGACGAGCGAAGAGTTGGAGGGGAAAGAAATGTTGCCGGCCTCGACGAGCTTGATGATCTCATCTTCCTTGCCGTCGTACTTCAACTTCATGTTCTGTGCGTCGAAGTCGAAGGTAGCGTCGGTGTTGTAGTTAAGGTTCATGTTGACCTTGTCGCCCACCTTACCGTTGAGGCTGAAGTTGATCTTCTCGTCGAAGTCCATCGTTGTCTTGTTGCGGCTGCGCACGGGCAACGATGGGTTGTCGATCTTCTTCTGCGTAGCACCAAACTTCAGTTCGGCGGTTCCTTGCGTCTTGATGCGCACACCGCCGGGGCCAAAGATCTTCTCAGCCGGTCCGAGGTCGAAGTGCATGTCGGAGAAGTCAAACTTCTCTTTGCCTTTGGCTTGGAATATCTCGCTGTTCTTAGACCGGAAGTAAGCGTCGCGCTCATGTTTCTCGCTCCATTTCATGTATTCCTCCGGTGTCATCATGATGGGCGCGGCCAGATAGGTCGAGCCCATGCGCGTGGCGATGATGTATCGGTTGATGGTGTCGTTGTAGGTCACGTCGTACTTCAGACCCTCTGGGCGGTCGAGGTCCATGGCGCTTTGGTTGAGGTCGTCGTAGGTGACGGGTGTGGTGCGCTGTATCTTCCAGCGTGGGTGGAGCAGTGAGTCGGGAATGGTGTCCTCGTCCACCACCACGTCAATCAGTTTGGTGGTGTTGCCCTTGCCATTGTTGTTGGTCTGTGCTTTGCCTTTGGCCTGATTGGCCTGCTGATTGGCCCCCTGCCGTTTGTTGTTCTGTCGTGTGGGGTCTACTTGGAAGACAGACACGGCAGCATAGCTGACCATGGTAATGGCCAGCAACAATAGTGCGACAATGTCTCTCTTCTTTCTGATTCTCATTTACTTTATCTTCTTCAATGCTTCCTTGACCACCATCTCCACGGGCAACTCAGGTTGCGCTGTGAGAATCTCGGTCACCACCTTGGCCGACGGTGCGGGTGAGAAGCCGAGCATGGTGAGTGCCGATACGGCCTCGTCCTTGACGGCGGTGTTGATCGACGGCGTATTGTCCTTGTTGGTTGACACATGCAGCTCGTCGGCGATGCCTGTCGACACGATGCGGTCCTTCAGGTCGACGATGATGCGCTGGGCGGTCTTCAGCCCGATGCCCTTCACGCTCTTGATGAGTTTCTCGTTGCTGCTGGCGATGGCGTCGCACAGTTCGGCGGGTGAGAGGCTCGAGAGCATCATGCGCGCGGTGTTGGCGCCCACGCCCGACACGGAGATGAGCATGCGATAGAGCTCGCGCTCCTGCTTCGTGGCAAAGCCGTAGAGCGTGAAGCTGTCGTCGCGGCCACCGGCCACCAGCGACTCGTGCACAAAGAGCTTGACTTCTTTCTTGCCTTGGATGGCGGTATAAGTATTGAGTGAGATGTTGAGCGCATAACCCACGCCTCCTGCCTCGATGACTGCCAATGCAGGTGTAAGGTCGGTTAAGTCGCCCTTGATGTATTCTATCATTGTTGTTGTCTGAATAAACGGATTATACTACACTATAACGCTATTCGGCTACACATTATTATTGCTTGCCCCGCTTTTTAACACATGCCGTGGTGCCGTCACGGCTCAGGCAATGGTGGAGCGGGGTGGGGCGGATGGACCAAAGATAATATGCGGGGAGCTGACGAACGCACTCAGAGCAGTGGGCTGAGCAGTCTTACTAGACTGGTCCAGAGCCTGCGCAGGAAGGTGTAGTGGTAGCCCTGATACACCTCGTTGAACGTGCGGCATTGCGTCTGGTCGTTGAGGAAGACCTTCTTCATGCGCAGGGCCATGCCTTCGTCGTAGAAAAAGATGCTCGACTCAAAGTTGTGCTCAAAGCTGCGGAAGTCGATATTGGTGCTTCCGCAAGTGGAGATGCTGTCGTCGCTGACGAGAAACTTAGAGTGGTTGAATCCACTCTCGTAGAGATAGACCTTGACGCCGGCCTCGATGATTTCCAAAAGATAGCTGAAGCTGGCCCATTCCACGATGTGGCTGTCGCTGTGGCGTGGTATCATCAGTCTTACGTCGACGCCCGCCAGGGCCGCCGTGCGCATGGCAAAGAGCACGGGCTCGGTGGGAAGGAAATAAGGTGTCTCCATATAGACGTAGCGCCGGGCCTCCAGCAGGATGCGTACGTAGCCCTGCATGATGTCGGGCCACTCGGTGATGGGACCGCTCGTCACCACCTGTGCCAGGCAGTTGTTGTTGATGGCCGGGTTGACGGGAGGGTAGTAGAGGCGGTCGGAGAGCAGGGTCCGGTCGACAAAATACCAGTCGATGAGAAACGCGCGCTGGATGCCATAGACGGCACCACCCGTGACGTGGAGCATGGTGTCGCGCCACGGCTGCCGCCCGGTGCCTTTGACGTAGCGTGTGGCAAAGTTCATACCGCCGATGAACGCCTCGCGGCCGTCAATGATGATGAGCTTGCGGTGATTGCGGTAGTTGGCCTTCGAGGTGAAGGCCGGAAACTTCACGGGCATGAACGGATGAATGTCGATGCCGGCATTGCGCATGCGTTCGAAAAAGGCGTTCTTCACTTTCCAGCAGGCCACGTCGTCGTAGATGATGCGTATCTCCACGCCTTGCCGTGACTTGTCGATGAGCGTGTCGGCGATGAGCCGGCCCAGGGCGTCGTTGTCGAAGATGTAGATGTCGATGTGGATGTGGTGACGGGCACGGCTGATGGCTTGCAGCAGGGCGGGGAAGAACTGGTAGCCGGAGGTGTAGATGTCTACCAGGTTGTCCTTAAAGGGCAGGGCCATGCTTTGGTTTTTAAACAATTGCATGAGGGGCCGGTGGGCATCGGGCAGGCGCAGGTTGCGCTGCTCCACAAACTCCAGCATGGAGCGCTTGGTGAGCTGGTCGAGCGAGCGCTGGCTGATGAGCCGCTCCTTGCGGGTATTCTGCCCAAAAAAGAAGTAGAGTACGATGCCTACTAACGGCAAAGCCCACAGCACCAGCAGCCATGCCATTGTCTTGGCCGGCTGACGGTTGTCCATCAGCACCTTGAGCATCACGATAAGCACAATGAGCACATAGATGCCATACCATAGCCAGTGTAAGTATTCCATCCCTACAAATTTAGGTAAAAAATATGAAACTGAAGCTCTTTTGTGTAAAAAATGGAGGGAACCCGTTAAAAATCAATAATAGCGCCGAATGAAGGCCATGTAAATCTGTCAAAGTTATTTATGTTAAATGGCCTCTGAGAATCGCGATAGAATCAACAAGACAATCGTTGGCTCAAAATACGCTGATGATGACACGTATGGGTATCGGATTGATGATTAGGCTGTTATGAATTCGTTGAGCTACGAAGCGCTTGTTAGGTCCTGAATTTCCGTCGAAAGAGGACGTAATTTCGGCCAAAAACCACTGGAACATCGGCGATATGGGGCTGGAATATCGGCGAAAAGGCAACGGCCTTTCGCCGAAAAGCCACCGACGTTTCGCCGAAGAAGCCATGGCGGAGTGGTTTCGGGAGGATTTAGACTCGCTTTTGGGAATTTTCCGTTGTAGGATAGTGTTAAAATCATGATTGCATTTTGTAAATTATATTCCGAAAAATCACTAACTTTGGATGCATCCTATTATCTTCGCTATTGTGTAATGTGTAATGACTGTACTTCTGAACTTCCGAACTTCTGAACTTCTCGCTATTATGTAATGACGGGACTTCTGAACTTCCGTACTTCTGAACTTCTCGCTATTGTGTAATGACTGAACTTCTGAACTTCCGTACTTCTGTACTTCTATTATACTCGTACTTCTCTCTGTTGCGTAATGATAAAAAACATTAATCGCTTTTGTCATGCGTGAAAAAGTTCGTAACTTTGCAGACAAATAGTTACTGAATATCAGAATTTTAGACGTTAGTATGGATCGCACTTTTCACCATCGGTTTACGTTAGGTGCGGCGTGTGGCATTGTGTTGCTGCTCGTCATGTCGCTTTATGCCTTCTGGCAACGGCAGCCTGTTGTGGGTGCGGTGCTGGCTTTGGGATTGCTGGCCATATCGGAACAGTCGCTCCACAAGAAGTATATTTTCCGTGATGACAAGTTGATCATCGACAATGGGAGACTGTGGAGAGACAAGACGATCCGCCTCGAACAGATACACGACTGTCGTCCCATGACCAATACTTTCGGTCTGATTCATTACATGCTCATCAGCTACAGCACCGATGGCAACAACGATAGGATAGAGGCTGTGCAACCGGACAACGAAGCCTCCTTCCTGACCGTGCTGCAGAAACGAAAGGCAGAACTGGCAAAGGATGAGCAGAAAAGCGTAGAGAAACAAGGACATGAGTAGTAAGAGGATAACGATAAAGACACTATTGCTGGCATTGTTGACGCTGCTGGTGCTTCCAATGAGCGCACAGGTCGACAACGAAGATTTGCTTGACGATAAGGACTCGATTCAGGACGACACCGCGGCCGTCGTACTGACGGTACACCACAACGACAGCCTGTCTTGGCCGAAGAACGTGCAGGAGGGCATCGATGAACTGTTGCGCGGCGAGATGTTCAACACTTCGCAGGTAGGACTTCTCATCTGGGACCTCGATGCCGACTCTGCCATCTATCGTTACAACGACCGCCAGCTCTTGCGTCCTGCCTCCACGATGAAGGTCATCACCGCCATCACCGCCCTTGACCGGCTGGGAGGCAGCTATCAGTTCAAGACTGATCTCTGCTACACCGGACGGGTGGACAGCAGCAAGCTCATTGGAGACGTGTACTGCGTGGGAGGTTTCGACCCTCGTTTCAACAGCGATGATATGCGCGCTTTCGTGGAAGCTCTGCACCGCATGGGCGTTGACACCATACACGGCAATGTGTATGCCGACATCTCGATGAAAGACACCGACCTGCTGGGCGAAGGATGGTGCTGGGACGACGACAACCCTGTGCTGTCGCCACTCGTCTATCAGCGTAAAAACATCTTCATGGATAAATTCATGTCAGCACTCTCGCGGGCCGGCATCTACGTTACCGGCACTGCCGGCATCAGGCGCAAGCCCAGCGATGCCAGCTGCATCGTGTCGCGTTTCCATACCATCGACCAGATACTTATGCGCATGCTCAAGGAAAGTGACAATCTCTATGCCGAGAGCATGTACTATCATTTGGCGGCATCCACCGGCAACCGGCCTGCCACAGCCAAGAGCGCGCGTATGCTGGAGCGGCAGCTTATCAGCAAGCTCGGGCTCGATGCCTCACGCTATCGGTTGGCTGACGGGTCGGGACTGTCTCTCTACAACTATGTGACACCTGAACTCGAGGTGCGCATGCTGCGCTATGCTTACAACAATGAGAATATCTACAACCACTTGCTGCCCGCATTGCCCATCGCCGGTGTGGATGGTACGCTGCGCAGCCGCATGCGCTCCGAGTTTACCCGTGGCAACGTACATGCCAAGACTGGTACTGTGACGGGCATTGCCAGTCTGTGCGGCTATCTCACGGCTGCCAACGGCCATCATATCTGTTTCAGCATCATCAATCAAGGACTCCTGCATGGACGCAACGGCCGTTTGTTTCAGGACAAGGTGTGCCAGTTGCTGTGTCAGCCATAAGCTAGTGATATGAAGAAAGTAGTCAACATCATCAATTGGAACGAGGTCATGGAGACCGTGCGCGTGTGGTTGGAGAACATCATCATCGGCATGGGCTTCAGAGGTGGCATCGTACCTGTGTTGCGCCACCTGCTGCTCATCCTCTTTGCCGCCTTGGTGGCATGGCTGAGCTACGCCCTCTGCCGCTGGCTGTTCACCCCGCTTGTCAATCGTCTTACCAGTCACTCAAAGTCGAAGTGGGACGACGTGCTCTTTGGTCAGCCCGTACTCAAAAGCTTGTGCGGCATCGTACCGGCCATCGTCGTGTGGAAACTGCTGCCGATGGTGTTTTATCAGTACTCCCTTGTACAGGAACTGGTGGCGCGGGTCACCGCCATCTACATCACGGTGTCCGTCATCCGGCTGTGCTTCGTCTTTATCAATCAACTTAAGATTCTCGATACCGGCCGTCGCACCAGCATTCAGCAATATGTACTCTCGTTCTTAGGAGTGCTGCGTGTGGCTTCTGTCTTCGTGGGAGCCATCGTCATCATCGCTATTGCCATCGGCCAGAACCCCTTGAAGTTGTTTGCCGGACTGGGTGCCACCTCAGCCATCCTCATGCTCGTCTTCAAAGATACCATCGAGGGTCTCGTGGCCGGCATCAGGCTCACTTCGGCCAACATGCTGCATGTGGGCGACTGGATCACGGTGCCCGGTACGGAGGTCAACGGCACGGTGATAGAAATGAACCTGACGACGGTCAAAGTGCGCAACTTCGACAATACGATATTCACCATTTCGCCCAAAACCCTTGTCGGCGGTACGTTCCAAAACTGGAAAGGCATGCAGGGAAGTGGCGGACGGCGTGTCAAGCGCATCATCTACTTCGACTTCCGCAGTATCCATTATGTGGACTCGACGGTATCGACGACCGCTCCGGCAGCCAAGGACAAGCAGACGAAGCCACAGGAGAAACTGACCAACATGGCCCTTTACCGACAGGCCGCTGAGGAGTATCTGGCACACAACCCGGTGGTCAATCAGGAACTGATGTACATGGTCAGGCAGTTGGAGCCCACCCAGTGTGGTTTGCCCATGGAGGTGTATTTCTTCCTGAGGCAGAAAGAGTGGAAGACCTACGAGCATCAGCTGGCCGGCATCATGGAACATCTGTTTATGATGGCTGCTGACTACGGTCTGAAGATTTACCAGCAGTATCCGGAACAGTAACAGACGGATCACTCTCTAACCTGTCGCACAATTCAACTATTCACACCATACCATCTATAACCATGACAAAGAATATTGGTATCTATCTTTATGATCTCAGGCATCCTCATGTGGGACTGAGCGAGTTTGACGACAACATTGCCCGCAGGATAGCAGAGAGGGCGAAGGTCTGGAAGGAACAATACGACATTCGCTTCACTTTCATCGTTCCGCAATACCTTCAGGGCCACTACGGTCCGAGGGTAGACTATGTCGTGCTCACCCATGTCAAGGCTTTTTGGCTGAACCATGTGCCGGCATTGACATCCTTTCCGCGTTTCGACCTGTTGCACCTCACCCAGCAACAACCCGTACTGAGACGTCGCCTTGCGCCCCGTGTGCTGCTCACCATTCACGACGTCAACTTCTTCCACAACGGACTCCGGCCAGCCGACGTACGGCGCAAGGCTGCCCGCATCGACCGCATGCTCCGCGTCGCCACCCATCTGTCGTATATCTCACAGTTCACGCAACAGGACATCCATCAACATTTCCCGGTCACTCAACCCGAACGTGTTATCCGCAATGGTGTCACGCGTCACGACACCCTGTCAGCACATCAGCCCAGCGGTCAACTGCCAGCGAAGTACCTGCTGGTCCTCTCTGGTTGGGACAGAAAGAAAAACGTAGACGAGATAGTGGCAATGATGTCGTGTCTGCCCGACAAGCAACTCGTTGTGGCAGGCAATGGAAAGGCTGAAGACCATGTGCGTTTGCAAGCCATCATCAATCGGTTGCATCTGACTAATGTCACGTTGCTTGGCCGTGTGAGCGAAGCTGAGAAGTCGTGGCTCTACCAGCATTGTGAGGCCTTTCTCTTCACTTCGCGCAGCGAAGGCTTCGGGCTGCCGCCGGCTGAGGCTATGACCTGTGGCAAACCGGTGTTTCTCTCGCAGTCCACTTCCCTGCCTGAAGTGGGTGGCGAGGCTGCCTTCTACTTCCCCGACCTCACTCCCGAGACCATGGCAGCCACGCTGAGAGACGGACTGGCACAGTGGTACAGTCATGAAGATGAGCACCGACAGGCCGTGCTCACACAGGTGGCACAGTTCAATTGGGACGATGTTGTGGAGGCCTATCTGCATTATTATCTGGACATTCTGAGGTGCAAGTGAGCCCGGCCGACGTCTGCTCGCGATGCTCCTTGAGGGAAACAAATATATTCTTTTGTTTTGCGGTTTCGCAGTTTTGCATTATCTTTGCCAATTACTATGATAGACAGATTAACGGTTGAGAAGATAAAGGAAGCCGCCAACATCGTTGACGTGGTGTCGGAGTTTGTCACGCTGAAGAAGTCAGGGGCAAACTACAAGGGGTTGTGCCCTTTTCATAACGAGAAGACACCATCGTTTATCGTGTCGCCGGCCCGTGGCACCTGCCACTGCTTCGGTTGTGGCAAGGGCGGCAATGCCGTGAGCTTCATCATGGAGCATGAGCAGATGACCTATCCAGAGGCGCTCAGATGGCTGGCACGCAAGTACCACATAGAAATCAAGGAACGGGAGCTCACCTCGCAGGAAAAGGAGGAACAGTCGAAGCGGGAGTCGATGTTCATCGTCAATGAGTGGGCCAGCCAGTACTTCCAGGACCTGCTCCACAACAATGCCGACGGCGTGGCCATCGGCATGCAATATTTCCGCTCGCGCGGCTTCCGCGACGACGTAATCAGCGCATTCCATCTCGGTTATGATGTCAACGACCGGCTGGCACTGGGCCGCGAGGCACTGCACAAGGGGTACAAAGAAGAGTTTGTGACGGCGACGGGACTCTGCTATAAGAACGACCGCGGCGAGCTCATCGACCGCTATGCTGGGCGTGTGGTGTTCCCGTGGATTGGCGTGAGCGGAAAGGTGGTGGGCTTCACGGCCCGCGTGCTCGACCAGCGTACCAAAGGCGTCAATCAGAAATACGTCAACTCGCCCGACAGTGAAATCTATCATAAGGACCATGAACTGTATGGCATCTGGCAGGCTAAGAGAGCCATTGCCAAGGAGGACCGTGTGTATATGGTGGAGGGACAGGCCGACGTCATCGCCATGTACCAATGTGGCATACAGAATGTCGTGGCCAACTCCGGTACGGCACTCAGTATACACCAGATACACATGCTCCATCGGTTCACGTCCAATATCACTCTCATCTACGATGGTGATGCGGCCGGCATACATGCGGCCTTAAGAGGTACCGACATGCTGCTGTCAGAGGGCATGAGCCTCAGAGTGTTGTTGTTGCCCGACGGCAAGGACCCGGATGAGTTCGCACGCTCCCATACAGCTGAGCAGTTTAAGCAGTTTATCAATGAGCGGCAGACCGACTTTATTCAGTTTAAGACCGACTTGCTGCTCAAGGGAGAGACCGACCCGAAAAAGCGGGCCGATGCCATCAACTCGATTGTGGAGAGCATCTCCGTGATACAGAACCAGATATTGCGCGACACGTATATACATGACTGTGCCCAGCGCATCGGCATCAACGAGTCGACGCTCATCAACCAAATGAATGCGTATATCCGAGGACGACGTACGGGATCGACTGCGCAGGTGCAGCAAGGCGTGCCCGTGGGGCCGGCTCAGCAGCCTGCGGCACCGGCGCCATTGCAACCGCCGACCGTCAAGCAGCAGGAGTCGAAGGTGGAGCGCATGCTCATGCAACTCGTCGTGAGGCATGGGGAGCACGTGATGCAGAAGGACGTGCCCGATGATCAGGGACAGCTTCACGACCTTACGCTGGCACAGTTGATTGACTATAATCTCATGGAGGACGACCTTTCGCTGAGCAACGAGCTCTACAACCGGATGCTCGGTGAGGCCGTAGACCACTCGGGTGAGGAAGGATTTAAGGCGGAGACCTACTTCCTCCACCATGAGGATTTCAACATCAGCCGCGTGGCGGCCGAATTGGTGTCGGACCGTTATCAGCTGACACGCCGGGAGGAGGATGAGCCTATCAATGAGGCGGCTGCCCAACAGCGTCAGGCCGACGAGACCGACGCATTGCGCAACCAGGCCGTGCACCTGCTACTCGACTACCGGATGGACATCGTAGAGCAGCGCATGGCTACCCTGCAGGCAGAGATGTCGATGGCGGGCAACGATATGCAACGGCTAACCAAAATCATGACCGAATATCATGAGCTGCAAACCACGCGCAACAGAATAGCGCGTGAGCTGGGGGCCAATATCATTGTGTGAAGCTTGGATAGGACAACAAGAAAGGGCGAAATCGAAATAATAATGACAACAAAGTTAATATTATCGTTGAATAATTCCGTCATTCCTTCTTCGTTTTCCATTTAATTGCTTATTTTTGTAAACCAATAATAGCAAGAATAATGGACTGGCTCGACATCATCATATTACTATGGGGTTGCGTATTCTTTATTGCTGGAATCGCTATGACAGGCTATGCTTTTCATGTCTTGAAGAAAGATAACCTGTCGAATGGACTTAGCTTGTCACCCGACGACAATCGGCGGGTGATAGCCAGCACATTGCGCAAACTCAACTGCGAGATGCACTGGACGAAGGAAAACGACAAGCAAAGGGTGCGCTTCAACTATCAAAGCGGCCATTTCGTTATCACGCTGGAGAAGGGAAGTCCTTATGCCCGCCTTAGCTTCCCGTATATCTACTCACTGAACTTGGATTCGCTTGACAATGCCCGTATGGTTGTCAACCTGTCTAATATCAATTCCGATCTGTTGCGCATCATCTACACAATTGATGAAAAGAAGGGAAAGATCGATTTCCACATCTGCAGCGTGCTGCCCATCCTACGCTTTGGCATGGACGATTTGCTGGAGCGTGCCATGGGCGATTCTTTCCGATGGCAGAAAGGGTTTGTGGAAAACATGGAAGAAACGGAGAAAAAGGGAAATCCCGCCGAAGAACTGGACAGCGAAAAAGGCCATGCTTACTTCCAGCGCGAGCTGCAAATCCAGAATGAAATGGAGATGATGCATCAGGACGGCGACAACGGCTGGCATGAGGATGAGCAAAACCCCATGACGATTGGTGCGTTGCTGAAGACGACAATGGGCATACGGTTGATGCCGGAAGGAGACACTGTCGAATTTAAGCCAATCGGCATGATGCTCATGGTCCAGAACAGTGACAAGGTGATTACGCTTGATGATCCCCAGGCTATCATAAACTTCCGGTTGTCAGGTGTAATCATTGAGAATGGGACGTTTAAAGCAGAGGGCGCAGTGGCATTGCTGCGATATGTTTATCTGTCCGACCCAACTCTTACGAGGAGTCTGACCATTGACATCGAACAGGACAGCCGGACCAAAGAGACATTGTACTATCGTGTCACCATCTCGCAGGCTCCACTTAGTATCAATAAGGCAATAGACGAGGATAACGAATTGCATAAGCAGAAAATGGTCAGTGTGTTGCTTGGTTATGATCTCCTCTCCGTCGAAAAGCAGAAGTCGCAGTTCCGCTATTGGTGGAAAGAAGCCAAGGCAATGGCGCAGGAAGGCAACACGAAAGAGATGACGAAGGAAGAAAAACTGCTGGCCTCTATGCAAGATGACCATTTAGCACAGAACTATTTCAAAGGCTACAAGCACTTTCTGTGTAAACGCTTCTATGAGGCTTTGCCACCGTTGCGTGACGCATTCAACACGGTGACTCGTCAATGCAATATGAGAGACAGTCAAAACATCAAGATAATGAAGGAACTGGCTTACCTCATTGGCTCCTGCTATTCGGCCATCCATCAGTATGAGAAAGCCAACTACTATCTGCAGATGCTCTTGCCCACAATGCAACGGACGTACTCGGAAGCTTATATCAACTGCCTGGTCAACAGCGGTGACTACAGAACGTTGGACGTAATCAACCATATCATTGGAAGGCTGGAACAGGTATTGAACAATACCGCAAACTCTTATGATGAAGAAAATGAGGATGACGACATTGATATGAATATCCACCGTGATTCTGAGGATTTGGAGAAGGTGCGCTCTTTCGTCAACTTCCTCCGGCGGCGGAAGGCTTATCTGCTTATCAACTTGGGCCGTTATGAAGAGGCAAGGACGTTGCTGCAAATCTTGCTTCAAGACCCTGAGAACAGCGACTTCGCTCTCAATGAACTGGCTTATATCCAGAAGAAGAAATAGAACTTACAAATGTTAGATTAATCAATAGCTATGTATTATATTCAGAAAACATTTGAGGTGTCGGCTTGCCATCACCTCACACTCTCGCATGGAAGCAAATGCGAGAACGTACACGGACACAACTGGCTCATCACAGTGTACTGCAAGTCAGAGACACTCGACGAAGACGGTATGGTGGTGGACTTCAATATTATCAAACAGCAGGTGCATGGCCGACTTGACCATCAGAACCTCAATGAGGTGTTGCCTTTCAATCCTACTGCTGAGAATATTGCCAAATGGATTGTCGACGAGGTGCCTCATTGCTATAAGGCACGTGTGGCTGAAACGGCCAACAATGTGGCCATCTATGAGAAATGAGGACAATAGTAGTATCAGAAGTTCAGGAGTCCAGTCATTAGTTTAATAATACCTGATTAACAGGCATTTCAGCATATGACTGGACTTCTGAACTTCTGAACTCCTGGACTCCTGGACTTCTCACATACATATAATATAATAAGGTGTACAAGGTTAACGAAATCTTTTATAGTTTGCAAGGGGAAGGGCGCAACACTGGTCGCGCGGCAGTGTTCGTGCGCTTCAGTGGCTGCAACCTGCGCTGCACATTCTGCGATACAGACTTTACCCATTACGAGACGCTGTCGGCTGAACAGATTGTGAACCGCATGCGTGAAATCTGTGCTGAGGCTGACTGTGAACAGCCTTTTCCAATGGTAGTGCTGACGGGTGGCGAGCCAACCTTGCAGGTTGACAGCGCTCTGATTAGTGCCATTCATGCCGCTGGCTTCTCCTTCGTGGCGATGGAAAGCAATGGTACAGCCCTTCCGCCCGCCAACCTTGACTGGCTGACGGTTTCGCCTAAAGCTCCAGAGTGGTTGGCTGTGCCCGCCCATGCGACGGTGGTGGTGCATCAATGCAATGAATTGAAGGTGGTCTTCGACGGTCAGACGTCCGTCAGCGACCTCGGGATTCAGGCGCAATACTATTACCTGCAGCCTTGTGATGTGGGGGATGCCAACCGCAATGCGGAAATCACTTCGGCCTGCATCGCGTTTATCAAACAGCACCCCCGCTGGCGTCTGTCACTGCAGACGCATAAGCTGGTAGGCATCAGATAACGCCGATAAATACGAAGGCTTATATCGCTCACGCACATCTATATACATGTGTCGAGAGTTTTTTCTCGATTGCAGACCGCATGCCTGCCGAGCACACGTTGGTGCGCTCAAAGTTGGCTGTTTCAAAGTCTATGGCTGCAAGGTCTTTCATCAATTGCTATATCGTTATTGTCAAATTGCCGTTAGGGGAGTGTCATGAAAAAAGGACTGTTACCATGAGGTAACAGTCCTTCCTATATATGATTTATGTGCTGTTGATGTCTCCTGTCGTCTTTATTGTGTTACCATATTTATGATATCTATGGTTGTGACAATATCATCCTTATCAAAGTCATTACAATTGACAGAGTCGTTGCAACAGCTGACAGATTAATTATAGTTGGCAGAGCTCCACCACCTTGTCGACAGCGGCAGATAGGCCATCTTTGTCTTTACCGCCAGCCTGTGCATAGTAGGCCTGGCCACCGCCACCGCCCTTGATGAGCTTGGCAGCCTCACGCACGATCTTTCCGGCATTAAGGTTGTGGTCGGTAACGAGATCGTCGGTGAACATGACACTGATCATGGGCTTGTCGTGAGACACTGAGCCAATGACAGCTACCAACTTCTCGGGCACTGCCTGACGCAACTTGAACACCAGGTCCTTGGCTTGTGCGGGTTCCATGGGCAGTACGGCTGAGATAACCTTGACGCCATTAATCTCACGGGCAGCTTCCAGCAGCTTGTCCTTGGCGCGTTCCACCATTTGTGCCTGGAAGCTCTCTACCTTCTTCTTCAGCTCTGTGTTCTCATCGAGGTATTTTTGAATGGCCGATGACAGGTCTTTGGCATTGTTGAACATGCTGCGGATGTCAGAAAGCGTGTCTTCAACCATATAGATAGCCTCCTCAGCCTGTTGGCCGGTGAGTGCCTCGATGCGTCGGATGCCGGCAGCCACGCTGCTCTCAGAGACAATCTTGAAGAACCCGATGTGGCCGGTGCTCTTCACATGGATACCACCGCAGAACTCTGCGGAGGGACCGAAGCGTACCACGCGTACCTTGTCGCCATATTTCTCACCGAAGAGGGCAACGGCACCGAGCTTCTTGGCTTCTTCGATGGGTGTGTCACGGTGTTCGTCGAGTGGAAGGTCGGCGCGAATCATCTTGTTGACGATGTGCTCCACCTTGCGCAACTGCTCATCGCTGACTTTCTCGAAGTAGTTGAAGTCAAAGCGAAGCGTCTTGTCGTCGACATAAGAACCGCGTTGCTCGGTCTGGTCGCCCAGTACCTGCTTGAGCGCATAGTCGAGCAGGTGGGTTGCCGTATGGTTGCAGGCTGATGCCTCACGTCGTTCTGCATCGACCACAGCCTTGAAGTCGGCAGTGGGGTCTTGCGGCAGTTGCTTGAGGATATGGATGCTTTGATTGTTCTCACGTTTCGTATCGATGACGTCTACGGTCTCCTCGTCGGAAACGAGCTTACCGGTGTCGCCAACCTGTCCGCCCATCTCGCCATAGAACGGTGTGTAGTCAAGCACTACCTCATAGAAGGTGTTCTTCTTCTGAGTGACCTTGCGATAACGCAGGATGTGGCAGTCATATTCGTTGAAGTCGTAACCGACGAACTCTTGTTCACCCTCACGTACATTCACCCAGTCACCGTTCTCCACGGAGGCAGCGTTGCGGGCACGTGCTTTCTGCTTGGCCATTTCTTCGTCAAATCCTTTCTCGTCGACGGTGTAACCGTTCTCACCGCAGATAAGCTCGGTGAGATCGATGGGGAAACCGTAGGTGTCGAAGAGACGGAAAGCCTTGGTGCCGTCGAGTGTGGTGAGGCCGTTGGCTTTGAGCTCGTCCATGTCAACGCTCAGCAGCTGGATGCCTTTTTCAAGCGTGCGCAGGAAACTGTCTTCCTCCTGCTTGATGACCTTTGTGATGAGCTCCTGCTGCTTGCCAAGCTCTGGGTAGGCACCGCCCATCTCATGCACGAGCACGGGAATGAGTTTATACATGAATGCGCTCTTCTGGTCGAGGAATGTATAGGCATAGCGAACGGCACGACGCAGGATGCGACGGATGACGTAGCCGGCCTTGGCGTTGCTTGGCAACTGACCGTCGGCGATGGCAAAAGCAACAGCACGCAGGTGGTCTGCCACCACGCGGATGGCGATGTCTACCTTCTGCTCGGCATTAACGCCCTCACCATTGGTGCCCTCCGGGAATGTATGGTTGTAGTGATGGTCAGACAAGCGCTCGATCTCGCTGATGATCGGCGAGAAGATGTCGGTGTCGTAGTTGGAGTGCTTGCCCTGAAGCAGGCGCACAAGACGCTCAAAGCCCATGCCTGTATCGATGACATGCATCTTGAGGGGTTCAAGGGAACCGTCGGCCTTGCGGTTGAACTGCATGAATACGATGTTCCAGATCTCAATGACCTGCGGATGGTCTTTGTTGACCAGCTGTTCGCCGGGGACCTGTGCCTTCTCTTCTTCGGAGCGCAGGTCAATGTGAATCTCAGAGCAAGGACCGCAAGGTCCCGTGTCGCCCATCTCCCAGAAGTTGTCATGCTTGTTGCCATTGACGATATGGTTGGCGGGGAAATGCTTAGCCCAGTAACCGGCTGCCTCATCGTCGCGGTCGAGATGCTCGTTGGCATCACCTTCAAACACCGTCACGTAGAGGTCCTTGGGATCGAGATGAAGCACGTCGACAAGGTATTCGTAGGCATAATCGATGGCCCCCTCCTTAAAATAATCACCAAAGCTCCAGTTGCCCAACATCTCAAACATGGTGTGGTGAGAGAGGGCTGCGTCGCGTCCTACCTCTTCAAGGTCATTGTGCTTTCCGCTGACGCGCAGACATTTCTGCGAATCAGTGCGGCGCCGGGGATTGGGATCTTTGGTGCCAAGGATAATGTCTTTCCATTGGTTCATGCCCGCATTGGTGAACATCAGTGTGGGGTCGTCCTTCACCACAATGGGGGCGGAAGGAACGATAACGTGTCCTTTTGACTCGAAGAACTTAAGGTACGAGTCACGGATTTCGTTAGCTGTCATCATTGTTATTGTTGTTATATATTAATTGCTACTTGTTTGGGTGCAAAGATACTAAATTCTTCCCACTTAGCTCTTTCAACGTTCAACTTTGTGTGACTTTTGTGGCTCAATTAGTATAAATCACGTTTATTTTTTGAAATAAGATGAATGCCGTTCAATCTTTTTTCTTACCTTTGCAATATTCACAGTTGTGACTGCTGCGTTTCTTAGACGTGACCGTCGCATGATAGAAATGACAATGATATGGCACTGAATACCAACAAGAACCCTAAGCTCTACTATTCGATCAAAGAGGTGGCGCAAATGGTAGGCGTCAACGAGAGCACGCTTCGTTATTGGGAGACGGCTTTCCCACAACTTAAGCCCAAGACGCTGACGACCAACAAGGTCCGTCAGTACACGGAAAAGGATATTGAGGAGATTAAGGTGATTTATAATCTCATCAAGGTGCGTGGCTTTAAGATTGCGGCAGCCCGCAACTACTTAAGAGAGAACCGGCAGAGCGTAGACAAGAGTGCGGAAGTGATTGATACCCTCATAGGCATACGCGACCAACTGAAGGAACTCAAACAGCATCTTGACAGCCTTGTATAAGATGCTTTGGAGTTACAGACAGCGTTGCTGCTGTTGAATTCTTCATTCGGCTGCCTTGTAAAAAAAGTCTCACGATCGCTGCTAATCCAGCAATCATGTGATAGTTGTTAAGCATTGTTAGTTAGCGATAAAGTCAGCTTGGTGGTATGCCTGCTTAACGATGAAGTCAGCTTGGTGGTATGCTTGCTTAACGATGAAGTCAGCTTAGCAAGATTTCGGCTGACAGGGATACAGGGATGTCAGCCGAAATCGGAACAGGTACAGACTACATGATCTGTTGCACCTCTTGCATGTCTGCTATCTTCTTTAGCCGTCCCATGATGCTGCGAACCTCGTCGCGGTCATGAACGCGTATCTCTATGCGGCCTTCGAAGATGCCGTCATCGGCCGTGAACGACACGGTGTGGATGTTGACATTCATTTTGTTGGAGATAATTTCTGCCACATCGTGCAGCATGCCCTTGCGGTCGATGCCGTGTAGTTCGATGGTGGCGTCGAAGAACAGTTGCTTATGCATGTCCCATTTCGCGTCGAGGATGCGCGGACCAAAGCTGGTCTTGAGCTTGCTGGCCACAGGACAGGAACGCTTGTGTATCTCCACGTGTTTCTTTCCGTCGATGAAACCAAGAATGTCGTCGCCGGGGATTGGGTGGCAGCACTTTGGGAAAACGTACATGCCGATGGTACGCTCAGAGATGATGCAAGGCTTCTTCTTGTCGAAGCCCTCGCCTGCAGCGATAAGCTTTGGAATGTCTTCTGTATTTTTCTCTTCTTTCTTCTTTGAGCTTTTGTGGAGGAAGGGCACGTATTTGCGCCATCCGGATGAGTTTTCGGATTTCTTCTTCTCGTTAAGCATCTCAGCGTCTTTGTCGCTGAGCATGACGGTCTTCTTGCCCAAGGCAACGAACAAATCGTCTTGGTTGCTGATGTCGTGAAACTTGCACAGCTGGTCGATAAGCATCGGAGTCAGCTCAAGGTTCTTGCCTTTGACCCATTGGTTAAGGGTGTCCTCGCCTACCTTCTGTAGCTCACGGTTGTCACGACGCAGGATGGCCTGTATCTTTGACCGTGCCTTGGCAGTGAACACGAAGTTCAGCCACGAAGGCTGGGCATGCTGCGAGTTGGAAGTAAGCACTTCTACTTGGTCACCGCTCTGGAGCTTGTGGCTCAGTGGTACAAGCTTGTGGTTGACTTTGGCACCGATGCAATGGCTGCCAAGGAATGTATGGATTTGAAAAGCAAAATCGAGTACTGTGCACCCCGCAGGCATTGTCTTCACCTCACCTTTTGGTGTGAAGACGAAGATTTCAGAGGCAAACAGATTAAGCTTGATGGAGTCGAGGAAGTCCATGGCGTCGGGTTGCGGGTCATCAAGTATTTCCTTGATGGTGCCAATCCATTTGTTGAGCTCCATGTCTTCATCGGTGCTTCCGCCTTCTTTGTATTTCCAGTGAGCGGCAAAGCCTTGCTCTGCGATGTCGTCCATCCGGTCAGATCTTATCTGCACCTCTATCCACTGTCCCTTTTTCGACATCAGTGTGGCGTGGAGAGCCTGATAGCCATTGGCCTTGGGATGGTTGACCCAGTCGCGCAACCGGTCGGGATGGCTCTTGTAGATCTGGTTGAGGGCTACGTAAATCTGGAAGCACTCGTTGATTTCATCCTTCCGGTCTTTGGGAATGAAGATGATACGCACAGCGAGGATATCGTAGATCTCCTCGAACGTTACGTGCTTGTTCTGCATCTTGCACCAGATGGAGTAGGGGCTCTTGACGCGCGCCTTGATGTGGTATTGAAATCCCATCTTGTCGAGCGACTCGCGGATGGGTGCCGTGAAATCGTCGAATACCTTCTGTCGGTCAGATTCTGTCACGGCGAGCTTCTTCATGATGCGCTCGTACTCCTCGGGATATTCAAACTTGAAGCTGAGGTCTTCTAGCTCAGTCTTAATCTTGTTGAGCCCCAGCCGGTTGGCAATAGGCGCATAGATGTAAAGCGTCTCACCGGCAATCTTATACTGCTTGTTGGCAGGTTGCGAGGCCAGCGTGCGCATGTTGTGAAGGCGGTCACAGATTTTGATGAGGATAACGCGGATGTCGTCGCTCATCGTGAGCAGCAACTTCTTGAAGTTCTCGGCCTGAGCCGATGCATGGTCACCGAAGATGCCGCCACTGATCTTTGTCAGTCCGTCAACAATCTGAGCAATCTTCGGTCCGAAGATGTTTTGTATGTCCTCAACGGTGTAGTCGGTGTCCTCCACCACGTCGTGGAGCAGTGCAGCACAGATGCTCGTCGAACCGAGTCCCATCTCCTCGCAGGCGATCTGCGCCACGGCGATGGGGTGCATGATGTATGGTTCGCCAGAGAGTCGGCGCACGCCTTTATGGGCTTGTCGGGCGAAGTTGAACGCTTTTGTGATAATGTCAACCTTTTTCCGGTGGCTGGAGTGCAGGTAGGTATCGAGCAGATGGTTGAAGGCATCTGTTATCATTTTGTTGTCAGCCTGTTCACGCTCCTTGTTTTTCAACTCTTGTTCGTCCATAGCTCTCTCGTTTTACAGAAGACGGTATTGTCTTGCGTTGGATAAATAATGGTAAACGGGGGTTACTTCACCCTTATTTTCTTTCCTGTCACGATACTGCTGCCTTTAATGCCGTTGAGCTGGCGCAGTTTCTTCACAGTGGTGCCGTTGCGTTCGGCTATCTCGCTGAGGGTATCGCCCGATTTTACAGTGACGTGTTTGGTTTGTTCCTTTGATTTCTTAGACCTTGACTTCTTTGTGCTTCTCCTGCTGCTTGTCGAGCGGCTGCTTTTCGACCTGCTGCGCGATGACGAGGCCTTCTCCTGAAGGTTGTCGTTGTCGCTCTTGCTGTCGGTAGTCTTATCTTGCTCAGGTTTAGCAGGCACACGCTCCACCTGGTTTTTCTTTACCAGATAAGTGGCGTTGTCGTTTACTTCCACCTCACTGCGCTTCGGCTTATAATCTTTGGCATTAAAGGCATAGATGGAGTCTTCCATGTCGATGAACTGACTGATGAGTGAGGCGGGAAGCCGTAATGACGACAGCTCGGAATGTCCATTTACGAGGTCTCTGCGGTATTGGGGGTTCAGGTCCTCGAGTTCGTCTATGCTGATGTTCAACACATGAGCTATCTGCTCAAAGTGTATGTCACGGTCCACCATCACCGTGTCGGTCTTAGCCGGCAGGTCACTGCTGAGCGGGCAGATGTTGTGGTCGCAGTAGTAGTTCATCACGTAGTTGGCAGCGATGAATGCGGGCACGTATCCGCGTGTCTCCTGCGGCAGCCGCGGGTAGATCCTCCAATAGTCTCGCTCACCGTGCGAGCGGCGTATGGCTTTGTTGATTTTGTCGGTACCGCAGTTGTAAGCTGCAATCACAAGGTTCCAGTCCTTGTAGATCTTGTAGAGGTCGCTCAGGTAATGGGCAGCAGCATAAGACGACTTCACTATGTCGCGCCGCTCGTCAACCAACGAGTTGATAGTGAGATTGTAGCGCTTGGCGGTAGACATCATGAACTGCCACAATCCGACGGCTCCGGCTTTGGAGCGTATCTTCGGATTGAGTGCTGACTCGATGACGGGCAAGTATTTCAGTTCGAGTGGCAGGCCGTAGGCGTCGAGTGCTTCTTCAAAGACAGGCATGTAAAAGTTCTGCGCGCCGAGCATGTAGGCCACCGAACGTCTCAGGTCACCTGTGTAGCGGTCGATGAAAGCCTGAACAATGCTGTTGTAGGGCATCTCAATGATGGTCGGCAGTCTGGAAAGCCTTTCTTTGTAGACATCGGGCTCGTAGACGGGGTTGACATCAGGCATGTTGCAAGTAGAGTCCGGGCGCAGATACATCTTGGCATTGTATAGCTGCATGAGGCTGTCAAGCTCCATGGTCATTGACTGTGGGAGGTTGATCTCTTCCTGCTTGCCCTCGTCATCGGTCACGGTGATGCTCTTTTCTTCATTGTCGTTCTGAGCCTGTGCCGGAATGGTCAGGCCGCCGATGAGCACGGATGTTGCTAATAATATAAGGTGTCGTTTGAAATTCATTGTTAATGTTAAAAAGTAATGCTACATTGCATCCCTAAGCCTGTACTACGCAGCGCGTTGCTGGAGAAACCATTGGCTGACCCGTTGATCACTGCCGGTGCGAAGTGGAAGCTGAGGTCTGGTGAGATGTCAAACTCCGACAATGAGGCGTCGACATAGGCGTCGATGACCGACAGTGCGTAGACGCCCACCATGACGAAGAAACTCATGTCGCGCCAGCGTCGGTAGCGGTCTTTGCGTTGACGGAAGATCTCCTGCCATCGTGACATGTTGCTTGGTGTGATGGTCGTGCCAAGATGCAGAAACTGGTTATAGCTTTGCGTTGTAGGATCGCTGTCCATGATATCGAGGTAAGCCTGGCTGTAGTCGCGGTACATCATGTTGTTCCATCGCAAGGCATAAGCGCAACCCACGAAGCCGCCGTAGATGATGGGCAGCTTCCAGTATTTGCGGTTGTAGATCTGTCCGGCGCCAGGCAGTACGAGTGCCAGCCACAGCGCGCGCTTGGTGTTTGGCTTCCATGTGGCCCAGTCGCGCTTATGATGCCTGCCTGTCGTGTCAGCAACGGCTTTCAGAGTGTTGTCACGCAGGTCCATGCTGTCAACCTTCATGCTGTCGGCAGGCAGCAGGGTGGCAGCATGGAGTGTGTCTTCACCGATCTCGGCGGCGCTGAAATGGCGCAGAGGCTTGTTTGGAGTCTGTCCCCAAGCTGTATGCTGAGTGGCAAGCATGCCCACAAGCATACCGACGACCATTAAACAGAAATGATGCGAAGTCTTCACCTATTGCTCCTTCAGTTTACCTATTTCGTTGACGATGCGTTTCAGCTCCTCCTCGTTGCTGAAGGGGATGCTGATCTTTCCCTTGCCCTTTGGCGAGCAGGAGAGCTGCACCTTTGTATTGAGTGTTGCGGCCAGCTGGTCGCGCATAGAGGTGAGGTTTTCCGAGAGTTGTACCTTGGCTTTTATCTTCTTGTTGGCACTTTCGATGTCCTCTCCATTCTTCAGACTGTTGACCACCTCTTCCACTTTTCTCACCGACCATCCGTTCTTCATGGTCTCTTTAAACACTTTGAGCTGCAGCGACGGACTGTCGAGCGAGAGCAACGCACGGGCGTGCCCCATGTCAATTTCTTTCTTCTGCAACGAGATCTGCACCTGTGCCGGCAGCTTGAGCAGGCGGAGGTAGTTGGTGATGGCGGAGCGGCTTTTGCCCACTCGCTCAGAGATACGGTCCTGCGTCATGCCCGTGCTCTCGATGAGATGCTCGTAGGCAAGTGCGATTTCTATGGGGTTGAGATCCTCACGTTGTATGTTCTCCACGAGGGCCATCTCCATGACGTCCTGGTCGTTGATGGTGCGTATGTAGGCAGGTATGGTCTTGAGTCCGGCCATCTGCGAGGCACGCCAACGTCGTTCACCTGCGATGATTTGGAATCGGTTCTCTGCAGTCTGGCGGAGCGTGATGGGTTGTATGATGCCTATCTCGCGTATGCTGTTGGCCAGCTCCTGCAGCTTGTCGTCATCGAAGAGGCTGCGCGGCTGGTTGGCGTTCGGCTCTATCTGGTCGAGAGGTATCTCGTTGATGGTCGATGAGCCTTGTGTGCGAACGGCATCGGTGGAGATCAGGGCATCGAGGCCACGTCCTAAAGCGTTGAATTTCTTATGTACAGCCATGATTGTTATGCGTTCTTTTCAATGATTTCTTTGGCCAGTGCCAGATAGTCTTTCGCACCGGTAGAGTCGGCGTCGTAAAGGATGACGGGCAGTCCGTGGCTTGGACTCTCGGATAGCTTGACGTTGCGCTGTATGACAGCCTTGAAGACCAGCTCCTGGAAGTGGCGTTTTACCTCGTCGTAGATCTGGTTGGCCAGACGCAGGCGACGGTCGTACATGGTAAGCAGGAAGCCTTCAATCTCTAGCTTGGTGTTGAGCCGGCTCTTGATGATCTTGATGGTGTTGAGCAGCTTGCTGATGCCCTCGAGTGCAAAATATTCGCATTGTACAGGGATGATCACGGAGTCGGCCGCTGTGAGCGAGTTGACGGTGATGAGTCCGAGTGACGGCGAGCAGTCAATGAGTATATAGTCATACATGGGCCGCAACGGGTCGAGGATGCCCTTGATGACTTTTTCGCGGTTGTCGAGGTTGAGCATCTCAATCTCTGCGCCTACGAGGTCAATGTGACTGGGAATGATGTCGAGCTTGTCAATGTCGGTGGTGTAGATGGCGTCGCGTACGTCGGCATGGTCGATGATGCATTCATACAGTGAGCAGTCCACCTGGCTGATGTCGACGCCCAGACCGCTGGAGGCATTGGCCTGAGGATCGGCATCTACAACGAGTACCGACTTCTCAAGAGTAGCAAGTGACGCTGCGAGGTTGATTGCTGTAGTGGTCTTGCCCACACCGCCTTTCTGATTTGTGATAGCAATGATTTTTGCCATTTTTCTTTTCTTTTAGCTGTTTGCCCACAATGAGATGACATTGTTGAGGACATTGTTAGTTGCAAAGATACATATTTTGCTTGAGAAAGAACTTGTTTAAACCTTTTTTCGTACTTTTGCAGTGCAAAATAATGCTATCGGGGGTTGTTGCCGCGTTGTCGTCCCCTCGAAGCAAGTGTTTTTTAATGATAACAAAACCATAAGTTTATGTGTAAAGAAGATCATCGCCTTTCTGATTCATCCCGTCAGTCTGCCACGTCTACACGTCAGCGTCCATTGATTCTTATTACCAATGACGACGGCTACCACTCTGAGGGTATCCGCCATTTGGCTGCTTTTGTCAAGACCATGGGCGATGTGGTCGTTGTGGCACCGGAGAGTGCTCGCTCGGGCTATTCTTGTGCCTTTTCGGCTGCCGACTTCCTACGGCTCAAGCGTCGCCACAACATGGGCGATACGGAGGTGTGGTCGTGCTCCGGCACACCCGTCGACTGCGTCAAGCTGGCCCTCGACCAACTGTGCACTGACCGGCGCCCTGACATCATCCTGAGCGGAATCAACCATGGCGACAACTCCTCAGTCAACAGCCACTACAGTGGTACCATGGGAGCCGCCATGGAGGGTTGCATGAAGTATATCCCTTCGGTGGCTTTCTCAAGCTGCTACTATAATGAGGATGCCAATCTGATGCCTTTGCGGCCATACGTCGAGAAGATTGTGCAACGGGTGCTGGAGGAGGGCCTGCCCAAGGGGGTCTGCCTCAACGTGAACTTCCCTGCTCGCGAGGAGTTTCTCGGCGTCAAGGCCACCCGCATGACATGGGGCAGTTGGATCAACGAAGTGGACAAGCGGCACCACCTGCGTGGCTATGACTACTATTGGATGGTGGGCGAATACCGCAACGACGAGCCAGAGGCCACCGATACTGACCAGTGGGCGCTCAATCATGGCTATGTGGCTGTTACACCGACAACGGTGGACGTAACGGATTATGACTTCCTTCACAAGCTCAAATTATGAAGTACTACCTCATCGTGGGCGAGGCTTCTGGCGACCTTCATGCCTCGCGGCTGATGCACAGTGTGAAGGCGCAGGACGCTGCTGCTGAGTTCCGCTTCTTCGGTGGTGACCTGATGTCGCGCGAAGGCGGCACGCGGGTGCGCCATTATAAGGAGCTGGCTTACATGGGCTTCGTGCCGGTGCTGCTCCATCTGCGTACCATCTTTCGCAATATGTCGCTATGCAAGCACGACATCGTTGACTGGCAACCAGACGTGGTCATCTTGGTTGATTATCCTGGCTTCAACCTCGATATTGCCAAATACGTGCACACCCATACTCATATCCCGGTGTATTATTACATCTCTCCGAAGATATGGGCGTGGAAGGAGTGGCGCATCAAGAGCATCCGCCTCTATGTGGATGAGCTGTTTTCTATCCTACCCTTTGAGGTGGATTTCTATGAGGGCAAGCACCATTATCCCATCCACTATGTGGGCAATCCTACTGTGGAGGAGGTGATGACATTCCGTGAGGGCTACAGGGAGGACCGAGAGGCGTTCTGCCGTCGTCATGGGCTCGACCCCCAAAAGCCGGTTGTCGCTCTGTTAGCGGGCAGCCGCAAGCAGGAGATCAAGGACAACCTGCCTGCGATGGCGGCCAGTCTGACAAGGGAGCTATTGCGTGACTATCAGGCTGTCGTGGCCGGCGCTCCGTCAATAGACCGCGATTATTACGACCCATTTCTTGCGGCTGGTCACCTGAACATCATCTTCGACGATACCTATGCTTTGCTGTCGCATGCCACGGTGGCCCTGGTGACCAGTGGTACGGCTACACTTGAGACGGCGTTGTTCCGCGTGCCGCAGGTGGTATGCTACGAGACGCCTCTGCCCAAGCTCATGCGATGGGGCTTCAACCATATCATCAAGTGCCCTTACATCAGTCTTGTCAACCTCATTGCCGGGCGTGAAGTGGTGCCCGAGTTGTTTGCCGATCGCTTCAGTGTGGCCAACATCCGCGACTGGCTGCTTCGGTTGTTGCCAGGTCAGCCTGACCGCGACGCAATGCTGCGTGGCTACGATGAGGTGGTGCGCCGCTTGGGCGACCGCGTAGCACCCGATGAGGCTGCGCGTATCATGGTGGCTGCACTTAACGAGCGCGTTGAGACGGCTCGGTAAGACGGACAAGGAAGTTGACCGCATACGACGCGGCCAGGCTCATTGCCAAAAGCACGACGAAAATGACAATAGGGTAGCGGAAACCGTAAATAAAGGAAGTGAAGAAGGTGTTGTACAGCCAGTCGTGTATCATCCATATATTCATAGAGTGGCGCCCTATGAGTTCGCCGAAGCGGGTAATGGGCCTTGGGAGATTGATTTGTAGCGTCAACAAGACGATGGCGCAACTGTAGAATGGGTCTATGGCTCTTGTGTTCATGCCTATACGTACGGCAACGGCCAAGACCAGTCCGCCTACGGCCATCCACAATGGCATACGGTGCTGCAGCCAATGTGTAAGCACGTTGTATTTGCGTATGGCTGCTCCTAAGTAAAATGCGAAAGACAAATAGGCTGTCTCGTTGACTAAGGTAACCAATCCGTGATGATAGACCATGTTGCCGTGCCTTGAGAACATATAGGAGGCCGCAATGTAGAGTGCGAATGTGATGGTGGTCGAAGCCACGAAGCCTAAGCGGTCGGTGGCCTTGAACAGCCAGGGGTAGGAGAATGACAGCAGGCAGTAAGGCAACAAAAACCATAACGTTTCGTTCCAGGTGGGATCGAGCGCAATGAGGTTGCTCACTATGTTTGTCCAGTTGCCCAAATAGCTGCGGCCGTTAAGCAGAAGCACAGGTGGCAGACAAAGTAATAGAATCATCCAGTGGTGCTTGTACAGTTTGACAAGCCTGCTTACGTGGTGCCGGTCTTGGCCTTTCTGATAAACAGCATAAAGACCATAGCCGCCTAGGATGAGAAACAGAAACACAGGATTGCACGCCCTCGCCATGAGGTTGGACAATGAATGTCCTTCAATAAAAAAAATATGATGGGCAAGATCATCCATATCTTCCAATCCAAAAAGATGATACCAGAGCATCATCATCAAGGCTATTCCCTTAAAGAATGTTGTTTCTTGCTTGCTCATGTTTGCTGGCCAGTTGCGCGATATATGATTTGATTATAGGTGCAAAGGTAGCAAAAAGTTTTAAGTTATCTTCTTAAATTATTGTTGGGCTTGGTTATTAAGGCCTTTTGATGGGTAAGACAGGAGGTACGACGTGGTACCGAGCTTGAACTTGCCATACTCCTTCACGCCGCCATCGCCGGAATAGATAAACGGAGCGCTTTGGGTGGCGTAGGTGTAAGCTGGGTGGCTGTTGGCGTAATGCCACATGGCCGTGAGCTCTCCTCGGTTGCCATTGTTGCCAACAAGAAGCAGGAGGATTACTTGCGGCTCTTTGTTGACATCTGTGCCTCAACCATGGACCGAATTACAAGCTATCGCAATCTGGTAAGGCTGAAAATCAAGGCCAAACAGACAGATGACCTGCTCCGTACCGTCAACTCCGACCGCATCGTCAACCGCGACATGGCACAGTTCTATGTCCAGTTCGACAAAGCCTTCCTCGGCCTCTATCCTCATTTCGTCGAGGACTTCTCAAAATTGCTGCAGTCCGACTACAAGGTAGCGCTGAATAAGGACGGGTCGATGACGACAGAGCTGCGTATCTTCGCCTTTATCCGGCTGGGCGTGACGGAAAGCTCGGAAATAGCGACACTGCTGTCCTATTCTCCCCACACCATCTACAACTACCGGTCAGCTATGAAAAGCAAGGCCATCGACAAGGAACATTTTGAGGAGAATGTGAAGAAACTGTAGCGCCGGCTGCTGCATTATCAACGGCATATCGGGGGCGCCGTAGTGACAGACTTCTACAAAAGGGATTGTTTTTAAAAGATTATCTGATTTAATGACAGTCATATCAAGAAAAAAAGTTATCTTTGTAACTTTAAAAGTATGACGAACGACGATTTCAAAACATCCTATAGCGACATGCCGCTTTATGAAGACAGTGGTGGCTTTGGCGGTTCATCGGGTGGCGGCAGTTGGGACTATGTGGCCCCGGAGCAGTTGCCTGACAGACCGCAGTGGCAGCCGTCACCGTTGGCAACGAATGTTGACGTGCCTGAGAAAATAAGGCAGTTGGTGGGGATGATGAGGCGTGATAACTGGACCATCACGCAGAACCGTGCGTTTTATACTCAGGCTTTGTTTATGGCCGATTATAAGGATGACACCTCTATCGTTCCGTTTCATTGCTATTATCCTACTTATCACAGCATGACGATAGAGCAGTTGCGCAGCTATTTCACAATTCGCCATTTGCTGCGTCAAGGTAAGTATCCTGATGTACCGCTGTCCTATTTGTTTGTCTATGTGTATGAACTGTTGATGAAGGTTGGCTGCAGGGATGCGGAGGAAGCATTCGAGTTGCTCGACGAACTGCGTGACAACTATAGCAACGCCGAGCCCAATCTGGCTCGCTATCTGAAGTTGTGGATGCGCGATTTCGTGGTTTACAACAACCTTTCCTCGCATATTCCTGAACTGTTTGCGGCTGAGCGACATGAGGATGCACAGGCGTTGGTACTGGCCAACCGCGATAAAGTGGGCGACAATTTGCTTTTCCAGACAGTGACCTCGCTGTCGAATTACAATATCACTGGTGGCGCGCTCTATAAGAAACAGCGTGAGGCTGTTGAGGCTGTTGTGCCTCGTGTCATCCGTGGCGTGGCAGGATTGCTGGAGCTTCGTACCCATCACCGGCTTGAAACATTGTGCATGGGCATGAAGCGACAAGTGTCTCACCCCATGTTTCAGGCTGCCGTCTTCTATGATCCCAAGCCTGTTCGAGAACTGGAGGTAGCCATCAGCCTGCGGCGGAAATATCAGTGTCGCAGCGGATTGTGGACAGAAACGCTTTATTCACAGCGCCTTTTCAGCCATCGGGGTGGACCGCTTGGCACCATCCTTCGCGAGACCGACCGTCTTCTGCGCATCTCATTGCGGGTGACGCCGAAGATCGCGCAAAAACCTATTGATTTGGCGATACGCAATGGCATTCAGCAGGTCATAAACGACTGGATGGCCGAGAGAGCTGAGGCGCAACGCCCGAAGGTGACGGTCGACTTCACTAAACTCGACCGCATTCGTACCGATGCGGCAGCCGTGCGCGACGCGCTGCTGACGGACGAAGAACGGAACGAGGCAGCCGCAATAGAGGAAAACAATATGGAATCCACCTCAACGAAAGAGGACAATATAGACCCTACCGTAATCCCAACAACTGACAAGCCGGAAGAACTGACAGAGGAAGTGACTCCCTTCGCAAAGGTTACTCCGTCAGCAACAATAGCCTCACCCGTAACGGCCGATGACAATGCAGCCGGAAGATTCTCGCCAGAGGAGAAGATGTTCCTTGACAGGTTGTTGCATGGCGGCGACTGGCAGGCTTATCTCCGGCAGATTCACACCCCCTTGGGCGTGATGATGGATGGCATCAACAATAAGGCAATGGACTGGATTGGGGATGTAGTCCTTGAGGATGACGGTGACGGGCCGAAGGTGATAGAAGATTATTCAGAAGACGTAGAAAAGGAAATCAACAAATGATAAAGATACCCAGACGCATCGCACAGACGATTATCAATTCTCTTAAAGGTGGCGTAGTGCCACGCATTGGTCTGCCTTACATTGCCGTAGGACGGCGTCGTGAGGTAGAGGCTTTGCTTCACGATGTTGACATTGTGGGCAACGGCGGCGCATCGTTCCGCTTCATCGTGGGCAAATACGGCAGTGGCAAGTCGTTCTTGCTGCAGACCATCCGCAACCATGTCATGGACCGCAACTTCGTGGTTGCCGATGCAGATCTCTCGCCGGAGCGCCGCTTGCAGGGCAATCAGGGGCAGGGACTGGCCACTTATCGCGAACTGTTGCGCAACCTCAGTGTGAAATCGAAACCAGAGGGTGGGGCGCTGACACTTGTTCTCGACCGTTGGATCAGCAATGTGCAGACAGATACGGCAGTTGCTACGGGCTTGGCCCTCGACGACAATGCCTTTGCCCCGGCGGTGGAACAGCGCATCATGAACGTGATACGCTCCATGCAGAACCTCGTACACGGCTTCGACTTCGCGCGGTTGCTCTCGTTGTATTACCGCGCTTTTACAGAAGGAGACGATGAGCTTAAGGGCAAGGTGCTGAAATGGTTCCGTGGCGAGTATGCCACCAAGACCGAGGCCCGACAGGAGTTGGGTGTCACGGTGATTATCAGCGACGACGACTGGTACGACTATCTCAAGCTCCTGGCATACTTCTTCCGTCAGGCAGGTTATGCGGGACTGATGGTCTTCATCGACGAGCTGGTCAATATCTACAAGATACCCAACAGCATCTCCCGGCAATATAACTATGAGAAGATGCTGACGATGTACAACGATGCCCTTCAGGGGAAGGCGCAGTACATCGGCATGGTGATGAGCGGTACCCCGCAGTGTGTGGAGGACCGCCACCGCGGTATCTATAGCTACGAGGCGCTGCGCTCGCGCCTGCAGGAAGGCAAGTTTGCGCAGTCGCAAGGCGTACAAGACCTGATGGGACCAGTGTTGCGCCTGCAGCCGCTCACATCGGAAGAGATGCTCGTGCTGACGGAGAAACTGGCCGACATCCATGCCACGCTCTATGGCTATGAGCGTAAGGTCAACGACAATGACCTGGCCGACTTCATCAAGATTGAGTATGGGCGTATTGGTGCCGACGAGCATATCACTCCGCGTGAGGTGATACGCGACTTCATCGAATTGCTTGACATCCTCTATCAGAACCCGACGGCCGACCTGCGTGCTCTTCTTCAGTCCGACGCCTTCAGCTATGCCAAGCCCACGCTCGACCAGCAGTCCGACGCGGCCACTGACAGTCGTTTTGCCGAGTTTACCATCTAATTAGTTGTCAATGAACGTTTTCTCCCGCTACTCACCGCTCATCCAGCATTACATCTACGAGAATGGCTGGACCTCGCTGCGTGGCATACAAGCTGCCGCAGGCGACGCCATCTTCAATACCGATGACAATGTGCTGTTGTCGGCATCGACAGCTTCAGGCAAGACAGAAGCCGCCTTCTTTCCCATCATCACGCTGATGCAAGAACAGCCGCCCGCCTCGGTCGGTTGTCTTTATATAGCCCCTTTGAAGGCACTCATCAATGACCAGTTTGTGCGGCTCAACGACATCTGTGACGAGAGTGGCATCAGCGTGTGGCACTGGCATGGCGATGTCGCGCAGTCGCAGAAAAAGAAGCTGCTAAAGCATCCGTCCGGCATCCTGCAGATCACGCCCGAGAGCCTGGAGGCGATGCTGCTCCACCGTCATTCCGAGATACCTCACCTCTTTGGTGACCTGCGTTTCATTGTTATCGACGAGATACACTCCTTCCTTCGAGGCGACCGTGGTGGACAGACGCTGTGCCTTATTGAGCGTCTCTGCCGCATGGCAGGCGTCAATCCCCGTCGTGTAGGACTCTCAGCCACGATTGGCGAACCGGCGATGGTGGCACAATTTCTCTCCGCCGGTACTGGCAGAGGTACGGTCATTCCGCGCGTTGAGGCGGCGAAAGCTAAGTGGCGGCTGTCCATGGAGCATTTCTTTACCATACAGCCCGACCACACTGTGCAGGCACATAAAGAAGGAGGTAGGGAACTGCCGCCAACGGGTGGAAGCGGAGAAAACGACCCGTTGCGTCTGGCCGACCCGGCGCTGCGCTATATCTTCGACAACACGCGTGGCCACAAATGTCTCGTATTTTCCAACTCAAGAGAAGAGTGTGAGGCCGTCACTTCCACGCTCCGCCAATACTGTGAGGCCAGGCATGAGCCCGACCGTTTCCTCATCCACCATGGCAATCTGTCGACTGCTTATCGCGAGAGTGCTGAGGAAATTATCAAGCGCGACGACAGCATGGTGACGGTTTGTACCACTTCGACGCTTGAACTGGGCATCGATATCGGTCGGTTGGAGCGTGCGTTTCAGATAGATGCACCCTACACCGTGTCGTCTTTTTTGCAGCGCATGGGCCGTACGGGCCGCCGCGGTGCCCCTTCGGAGATGTGGTTTGTGATACGTGAGGATCCCGCTGAGGCCCGTGCCTTGTTGCCTGAGACCATACCCTGGAAGTTGTTGCAGGGCATCGCCTTGGTGCAACTCTATCTGGAAGAGAAATGGGTGGAGCCGCCGCGCACTGGCCGTCTGCCCTACAGCCTGCTTTATCATCAGACCATGGCCACACTGGCTTCCAATGGTGAGATGATGCCAGCCGAACTGGCATCGCGCGTGTTGACGCTGAGCTATTTCCGCAATATCACACAGGACGACTTCCGTGTGTTGCTGCGTCATCTGCTCAAGACCGACCATATAGAGCGCACCGAGCGGGGCGGACTCATCGTAGGCATTGCGGGAGAGCGTGAGGTGAACAACTTCAAGTTCTATGCGGTGTTTCAGGAGAATGAGGAATACACGGTGCGCTGTGAGTCGCAAGAACTTGGCACCATTGTCAAACCGCCACCAGTCAACGACAAGATTGCTATTGCCGGCCGCGTTTGGGTGGTAGAGGAGGTTGACATCAAGCGTCACGTGGTGTATTGCCATCCGGTGAAGGGCATCGTGCCGGCTTATTTTGGCGACGAGCCCGGTGATATTCACACGCACATCCTTGAGCGTATGCGCCGGTTGCTGCTTGAGGGATTTGTGGGTGACACAAGTCCGGAAGAGCGCGTTGCCCGCTATGCCTACCTTCTGCCGCAGGCTCGCTTGCGATTGGCTCAGGCGCAGGATGCCGCGTTGCATTCCGGTTTGGGAGTGAAATGGATTGTGCCATTAGGGGGCAACATGTATGCATTGTTCCCGTGGCTTGGCAGTTATGCGTTTCTGGCTCTGGAGCGTTTCCTTCGCATCAAATGCGGGCCGCAGGTTGGGATGAAAGGTTTCGACTCCAACCGGCCTTACTGGATGCAGTTCACCCTGCAGACCAGTCTCAGTCGCCTGATAGAGGTGATGCGTGCTGAGATCAGCAAGCCCATCGACCCGATGACGCTGCTTTATCCAAAAGAAAAGCCGGTCTTCGATAAATACGACGACCGGCTTCCCGTAGAATTGACGCGCAAGGGCTTTGCCTATGGTGTGCTTGACATTGAAGGCATGCGTCAGCGCGTTATGCAAATAGTGTCAATGCGTATAGATAAATCACGGCTGCTGGAATAGCCATGAGCGACGAGTCGAAGCGATCCATCATGCCACCGTGACCGGGCAAGATGTTGCCGCTGTCCTTGACGCCGATGGTGCGCTTGAAGAGGCTCTCTACCAGATCGCCCCAGGTGCCGAACACGACGACCACTACAGCCAGACCAAACCACTGCCAGATGTTGAGCAGGTGGGCTTCCTCGCCACTGTTGACCAGATAGCCAATGATGCCGGCACCAATCAAGGCTATGATGCCGCCGCCGATGCTGCCTTCCCACGTCTTTCCCGGAGAGATGCGGGGGAAGAGCTTGTGCTTGCCTAATAGCGAACCTACACAGTAGGCACCCGCATCGCTGCACCAGAGCAGGATGAAGATGCTAAGAGGCAGGAACATGTCGTAGCTGGCTATGCTCGGCTCTTTGAATGCCAGCACATTGATGAGCGAGAGGGGCATGGCGATATAGAGCTGGCCAAGCATGGTGTAAGCCCAGTCGGCTACCGCGTTCGTGCTCTTGGTGTAGAGCTCGCTGATCAGCAGGTAGACGATGGTCAGCACGTAAGGCACCAGTACTGCAAACCCGGTGACTATGCCGGAGCACCATGCTGACACGGCGATAAAGAAATACACTCCGCCAATGGTGGAGATGAATCGGTTGACAGTGGTGCCGGCCACATGGTCGTTGACCAGTCCCGTATATTCCCACAACGTCAGACCGGTGATGATGCAGAACAGCAGCATCATGGCCATGGCATTGAGGAAACCGGCCACCATGATGGCGACAAACAGGACGCCGGTGATGGTGCGGACGATGAGATTTTTTTGTTTGCTTGTCATTGTAGTTATTATTTCACTTCAGGCGTTGCGCTGCCTTCCTCATCGTTGGGCGTTGCGCTCCCGCTTTTGTTGTCGCTGTTGACGTCACTGACGACGTTGTCGTGGTCGTCATCGTGCTTGTCAGTGTCTTCCTGATGGGTGGCGTTGTTGGCTGCATCCGACACCTTTTTGTTGTATTCTTCCTGTGCCTTTTTCACGGCGTCAGGCATGTCTTCCAACTTTGGCTCCTCGGCTTTCTCCTTGGCAGCTTTCTCGGCGGTCAACTTGTCGTTTTCCTTCATCAGCTCTTCCGTGCGGCTCTCCCAGGGTCGCTTGCCGAAGATCTTTTCCACGTCTTCAGCATAGATAACCTCTTTTTCGAAGAGCAGTTCGGCCAATTGCCGGTGTCCATCCTTGTGCTCGGTCAGTATTTGCTTGGCGCGCTCGTACTGCTCGTTGGTGATGCGCAGCACCTCGTCATCGATGATCTTGGCCGTTGTCTCACTGTAGGGACGCTGGAACTGATATTCCTGATTGTTGTAATAGCAGATATTGGGCAGACGGTCGCTCATGCCCGTGTAGGCCACCATGCCGAAGGCTGCCTTGGTGGAGCGCTCAAGGTCGTTCATGGCTCCTGTCGAGATGGCACCCACAAACAAATCTTCAGCGGCGCGGCCGCCGAGCAGTGCACAGATCTCGTCCAGTTCCTCATCCTTGGTGGTGATGACGCGCTCTTCGGGCAGATACCAGGCGGCGCCCAGCGCCTGTCCACGTGGCACGATGGTGACCTTGACCAGCGGGTTGGCAAAGCGGCAGAACCAACTTACGGTGGCGTGGCCTGCCTCGTGGATAGCAATGGAACGCTTTTCCTCGGCGGTCATCACCTTTGTCTTCTTCTCCAGTCCGCCAATGATACGGTCGACGGCGTCGAGGAAGTCCTGCTTCGTTACCGATTTCTTATTGTGTCGTGCTGCAATCAGTGCAGCCTCGTTGCACACGTTGGCAATGTCAGCGCCCGAGAAGCCTGGGGTTTGTCGGGCCAAATAATCCACATCCAGGTCCTTGCCGGTCTTCAAAGGTTTGAGATGAACCATGAAGATGGCCTTGCGCTCGGCGAGGTCGGGCAGGTCCACATGTATTTGACGGTCGAAACGTCCTGCACGCAGCAGAGCTTTGTCGAGCATGTCGGCACGGTTGGTGGCTGCCAGCACGATGACACCGGAGTTGGTGCCAAAGCCGTCCATCTCGGTGAGCAGGGCGTTGAGCGTGTTCTCGCGCTCGTCGTTACCGCCCATGGCCGGACTCTTGGAACGGGCACGGCCAACAGCATCGATCTCGTCGATGAAGATGATGCACGGTGCCTTTTGCTTGGCCTGGGCGAACACGTCGCGCACACGGCTGGCACCTACGCCGACGAACATCTCTACGAAATCGGAACCACTCATGGAGAAGAACGGTACGCCTGCTTCTCCTGCCACGGCCTTGGCCAGCAATGTCTTACCCGTACCCGGAGGACCGATGAGCAGGGCGCCTTTGGGGATCTTACCTCCCAGGTCGGTGTATTTCTTCGGGTTCTTGAGGAAGTCAACAATCTCTTGTACCTCCTGCTTAGCCCCTTCCTGTCCGGCCACATCCTTGAATGTGATACCCATCTCGTTGCCCTTTTCGTAGAGCTTGGCTTTGCTCTTGCCTACATTGAACACGCCGCCACCATTGGCTGCGTTGCCCATGCCCCGTCCAAACAACCACCAAAGCATGATGATAAAGAACACGAGTGGCAAGAGGTTGAAGATGATGTTCCAGATGTCGGTATCTTTCTCGTTGTCGTAGCTGTAGCCAGCGAGCTTGTGCTTCTGCTGCTCGGCGTTGAGGAAATGCTCCAACTCGTCGACCGAACCAAACTGTACGGAGATGGAAGGGTTGCTGCCAACCTGTTGGGCCGACATGTTAAACACCTTGCTTATGTATTTGGGCTTGACATACATCTGCAGCGTGTTTTCTGTCTTATTGATGACCACACGCTGTGCGTAACCTTTGTCTACATACCCTTTGAAGTCGCTGTAAGAAGCTTCCTGCGTGGCGCCCGTTCCTTTGGCAATGGAGTTGCCGCCACCGGAGAAAAGAAGGATGGCCAGCACAATAGCAACGGTGATGTAGAGCCAGTTCATATTGAAACGTGGCATCTTGGGTTGCCGGTTGTTATTGTTGTTGGGATTGTATTGTCTGTTGTCCACTGTTAATTGTTTATGCTAAAATGATTACGTTTAATGCTTACGCTGATGCGACTTTCTCGATTCTGGCGTCCTCCCAGAGGTGCTCCAGGTCGTAAAAGGCGCGTGTCTCAGGCAGGAAGATGTGCACGATGACGTCTACATAGTCGATGGCCACCCATTGGTCGTTGTTCAGACCGTTGACGCCTACCGGCTTCTCTCCGGCTTCCTCACGACACTTGTCACCCACCGACTGAGCGATGGCCTCCACTTGAGTGGGCGAGGATCCTTGACAAATCACAAAGTAGTTGGCAATGGCACCATCAATATGGCGCAGGTCAATGATGACGATGTTGTCACCTTTCTTATCAAGAATGCCGTCTTTGATAACTTTAAGTAACTGTTCTGTTGATGTTGCTTTCATTAAATAATACGTATTATTGCACAAAGTTATAATAAAACGCAAGAACCGCAAAATTTATTTGTTTTATTTAGCACAATTGGCTACAAGGCTGGTAATGCCCCGGCCATCGTCTGATGACAATGGAATTGATTGGGGAATGGACGATGGGTTAAATACGATGCGGTCCATGTTTGGTACCAACCTGCCTTCCGTTATGATCTGCTTGTCTATGTCAGATCAAAAGGGAATGGTTGGGGTATACGCAAGGTGCTGATAAGGTGATGGTTAGACGATAAAGATGTGACGGATGGACGCGTGCATGCCTGCGTTCGGTAAGGTCCTTGAATAACTTTTTTTGAAAAAAATGACGAAAATGTTTGGAGGGAACAAAAAAACGCAGTACCTTTGCACTCGCATTCAGGAAATGAGTGCTAAACATTCTGAAAATGAGTGTTAAGAACTTTGGGGTATGGTGTAATGGTAACACTACAGATTCTGGTCCTGTCATTCTTGGTTCGAGTCCGAGTACCCCAACAAAAAGAGCTGGATTGCTTACTTAAAGCAATTCGGCTTTTTTGTTTCCCGCCTGTCTTCTCTACGAGTGGCTCGACAATAATTCTTTGATCGGTGCATGCCTGTCTTTTATATTGCCTGCTATCTACTTTGGGCCAGTGTAATGTCTTTCTCGAGTTGACCGGATATATCCAGTAAATGTAAAGGTGTGTGATTTCGTCAGATAAGTTGGCAGGCGCTCAGAATATTATTTACAAAACACCATCTGGAATTTAACGCTTCGGTGAGACGAAAAATGCCCATTATCGAGTCAGAATCATCCCAAAATCATTTTGCCATCGCTTCTTCGGCGAAATGATAGTGGCCTTTCGGCGAAAGGCCATCGCCTTTCCGCCGATATCTCAATGGCTTTCCGGCGATATCTAATGGGCTTTTTGGCGATATCTCGATGGCTTTTCGGCGATATTCCGAAGAGAAACGGGCGTATCGTTGGTTATAAAATATGCAACTATCTAATTACCAGATAATTATCATAATGCTTGAAAAATGGTGTATTTCAAGCCAACGACCGTCTTGTTGACTTGATCGCGATTCTCAGAGACCTTTTAACGTAAATAATTTTGATAAAATGGCGCAGCCTACAACCTCTGTGGATGATACCGCAGGACGGGGTTTGGGACAGCAACACCCGTCCCATCCCCTAATGGGGTGGTCTTTCTTTACTTTTCAAAGTGTTGGTAGTCTTTGACCGAGCGCCAGCAGCCGCCCCATTTGAAGCCGTGAGCAGTGAAGAGGTGATAGGCCTGGTCGGTGCGGGTAATCTTGTGGCTGAAGTTGGCTTGCCGGTTGGCATAGCGCACGGCTGTAGACGGCTGGATGGTGACGGTCCCACGACGGCTGCGGCGGACGCAGGGATTGTAGAGAGGATTGATGTCAACCGCCATGCCACGGGCGTGGGCCGACAACTTTCGGCTGCCTTTTACGGCACGAAAGCAGAAGCAGCTGGTGTTGTTGGCACGCATTGACTGCTCATCGCTTGCGTTGTAGTCATCAATCAGCCGGATGCTTTCGATAGGGTAGTGCTTGGCATACAACTCATGGAAGATCTGCAGTACCTCATCGGCAATGGCTCTGTTGCAGATCAGCTCGCCTTGATGCGTCTTACCGTCGAAGCCGACATGCAGCACGCGTACGTAACGCAAATCAGAGCGCTTGATGGGACAACCTTTAGGATAAGACTTCCCTTCAATTCGCTTGAACACCGCATCGGGTATATGACTGACCGAGAAGCTGCTGTTGGATGCAGCCTTGGCCTGCTGCGCCTTCAGAGATGACGGCAGCAGGGCCATAATAAATAAAAAGAGGAAGCAGAGTAATCTTCTCATCGTGGATGCAGTTATTGACGTATTGACAATGGTTTTGTGGCGCATTTAGAACTGGAAATAGATGAACGGCTGGATGGTGCTGCTCTTCACCTGTATGACGATGTAGATGATAAGGGTGATGAGAGCGGCATCGATGACGACATTGCTTTTGCCCATGAGCCGGATGATGCTATCCTGCCAGCGGTCGGGGAGAAAATGGCTGAGATAGCCGAAGAGCATGAAAAACAGCACGTATTTGTAACCAGCGAGCACTTGCGGGATGAGCTCGGCATGGAAGTCGGTGAAGATTTGCTTGAGCATGATGCCCACGCCTGAGAAGTTGGCATTACGGAAGAACAGCCAGGTGAAGCATACGAAATGGAAGGTGAGCACGATGGCTACGACCTTGCGCCAGCCATGAGGATGATAGTGGCGGTCGTGATGAAGCACCTCTTGCGACAGATATTTGTGGCCTACAAGGCCGAGACCGTGAATGCCGCCCCATGCCACGAAGTTGAGACTGGCTCCGTGCCAGAGACCACCGAGCAGCATGGTGATGACAAGGTTGATGTATTGCCGGCGCTTGCCTTTGCGGTTGCCGCCCAGTGAGATATAGATATAGTCGCGTATCCATGTGGAGAGCGAGATGTGCCAGCGGCGCCAGAAGTCGGTGATGCTGTCGCTCTTGTATGGCGCGTTGAAGTTGAGAGGGAAGTGGAAACCCAGCAGCAGGGCGATGCCGATGGCCATGTCGCTGTAGCCACTGAAGTCGCAGTAGATCTGCATGGCATAACCATACACGCCCAGCAGATTTTCGAAGCCACTGTAGAGAGTGGGGTTGTCGAAGATGCGGTCGACGAAGTTGAGACTGATGTAGTCGCTGATGACAGCCTTTTTGAACAGTCCGATCATGATGAAGTAGACGCCACGGGCGAACATCTCGCGGGTGATGACGACGGGTTTGCGTATCTGTGGGGCGAAGTCGGTGGCGCGCACGATGGGGCCGGCCACGAGTTGGGGGAAGAACGATACGTAGAAGGCGTAGTCCATGAGTGAGCCCAAAGGCTTGATCTTGCCGCGATAGACGTCGATGACGTAGCTCATGCTCTGGAATGTGAAGAAGCTGATGCCTACAGGCAGGAAGATGTCCCATGGCTGGAAGTTCTTGCCGATGAGGTCGGCAATGAGTCCTGCGAAGAAGTTGGTGTATTTGAAGTAGGCGAGGAAGCCGAGGTCGATGCAGAGGCTTGCCACCATGAGCATCTTCATCTTACGGGTTTTGACGTCTGAGTCGCCCTTGATACGGCCTATGGCTTCGGCAATGAAATAATCGCTCGTGGTGATGACCGCCAGGAGAAAGAAATAGAAACCACTGCTCTTGTAATAGAAGTAATAAGAGAAGAGAGTGACAAACAGGATGCGGAGGTTGCTGCGATGCTGCAGCAACATATAGATGAAAGAGAAGCCGAAGAACAGGAACAGAAAGAGACCGCTGGAGAAGATCAGCGGGTTCTTCGGGTCATAGCTCAGTATTTGGATAAGACGCTCAAACATTATTCTTGTTCTATTTTTTTGCGACGAAGGTAATTGTTCAGTCCGGCTTTGAAGGAGGGATATACTTTCTTTGCTACGTATTGTCCACCGCCGTAGCTCAGGTGGGTATAGTCCTTGTTGGCCATGTCTCGGTCGACCAGTTGCTTTGTGGCTCCGTTGCCGCCCATAGCTTGGAAGAAGTTGAGCCATCCCACATGGCAGTCGGCAGCAAGCTGTTGCTGATAGGCCACGAGCCATTTCACCTCTTTCATGGTGTTGATGCCTTCGGCCGTCCGTTGGTCGCGGTCGGGAACACTCATGATGAGGATGCTGGCTTCGGGGAAGGCATGGCGCAGATTGTCGACCACCTTCTTCATGTTGGCGGCATAGGCCTTGATGATGGCCTGCGGGTTGCCGGATGAGGCGATGTTGAGACCGTACTGTAGGATAATAAGGTCGTAAGGGCGCAGCCGGTTAAAGTCAGTCAGGGTTCTCAATGGCACATCCTTGATGGACAGGCCGTTGGAGCCTCTCATGCTGATGCAGTCGAGTATGACCCCGCGGTTTGACTCCAATGCCATTCCGAAGCCTGTGAATGTGCCGGTGAGGTGGTTGAAGGTGTAAGTAATCTGACTGCCCTGACCTTTGGTCTCCATCATCTGCACGTTACTGGATGCGCCAAACATCCTTTTGACAGCAGGTTGGTTGCCGATGGCCGCACTGATTTCAGCATTGCCGTTGGTGTGGAAGAAGAGACGTGCTGTTTGGAATGTCTTGGAATGGGGCTGGAAACGATTGAACGCCGATGCCACGTTGGTGATGATCTTTGCACCGTTCTGAACGGTATAGTAGCGCTCGGTCAGACATTGGCGTTGCTTGTCGAACGGCTTGCCCACGACTGTATATTCCCGTGTGCCGCTGGTTTGTTGTACGACCGTTCGCCGGCTGTTAACGTTGAGGGGGTTGGCCAAATCGACCCAGCCCACGCCGTTGCCGCCAAAGTCCTTTTGGAACATCTCGCGCAGATCGGCGGTCATGATGTCGTTTTCCACAAACGAGTCGCCAAGATAAGCAATGCGTACCGGTCTGTCCATGGTTTTGATATTGCTCAGCGCCTCATAGAAATGGGTCATGCCTCCTTCTTTGCCGGTGCCTTCCGCATAGTCCACGATGGGCTCGACGCCCTTGGGCCATATCTCTTTAAACTGAATGGTCTGACCCGACTTGGTTGTGGCCAGGCCTTCGCTCTTAGGTGCTTGAGGAATGGGAATGACGCTGTTGCTGCTGTCTTCTTTCTCAGGCAGCAAATCGCTCAGAATATTGACGCTCCTCAGTTCGGTGGAGCCTATATGAAGTTTTGGTAGGGCATGCATGATCAATAAAAAGAAAACCACCAGTCCTGCTAAAACAAATGTTCGTTCAGTATCTCTCATCGTGAAGATGGTCAAATGTTCGCTCTGTAGTTCTTATCATGAAGACAAGAAAGAATGTTGATTTCAGAAGATAAGCATAACAAGGATGAGCTGCATGAAGAAAATAAGGGGAATGCCAATTCTGAAAGTTGGATTTCCTAACTTCATGCGTCCTAAGAAGACGGCAACAAATGCTCCTAATGCCCCACCGGCGATGGAAAGAGCCAACAAGGCTCGGTCGATGAGCGTGCGGTATGGGGCGTCGGAATGATAGTGGTCGAGTACGAAGGCCACCATTGTCAATACATTAACTGCTGCCAAATAATAAGCCAGACTGTTAGGCATGATGCTTACAACTTGTCGCTGCTTGGATGGCTGTCACTTTCTGCGGGTGCGTTTTTTGACTGCTAATTGTGCATTCCGCACCATTTCCAGGCGTTCCTGGTAAATGGGGCGGAAATGACAGATAAGGTCTTGCAGAGACTGACTTTTTCCGCTCAGCTCTTTATATTCCTGGGTGTCAGTGAGGCCCTGCTTTTGCAGGTCCATCATGCGGGTGAGGAAGAACTTCTGACGCTCCTCGGCGGCTTTTAGCTGGTCGCCGAGTTGCTGGAGACTGTCGAGAAAGACCTGAGTACGGTCAATATGGTCTTCTGCCATTGCCTTATAAAAGAATGAGTTATGCTTCTGTTTTATTTTTCTTCAGCAGGTTTGCTGGCGTTGTTGTCAGCCTTGCTGTCGACCTTGTTTCCTTCCTTGGCCTGCAGGTCGATGGCTTTGATCTTTTCGCGTACCATAGCGGCATCGTCCTTCAGGTGCTGCACCTTCCGGTTCATCTCGTCAACGAGGCTGTTGCCTTTCTTGCTGGAGATGTTGAGGAAGCCGAGGTTGTTCTCGTAGGTTGTTATCTCCTGCTTGAGTTGCTCATAGCGGCGCATGAGCCGTCCACGCTCAGAGTCAACAGCATCCTCACCACGCTTTGCCACGTTCTTGAGGTTGTTGCGGAAGTTGTCGAGATGGCGGCGTGCGGCGTTCACATGGAGGTCGCCGTAGATCTTGTCCATCACATCGTGGTATTCCTTGAACACCTTGTCCTTGTCGCGATAGGGTACGTGGCCAATCTTATTATATTCATCGGCCAAAGTCTGAACCTTCTCTTGTATGTTGTCGGCGGCATTCTCGGCCAATTCCTTAAGTTGCGCGATAATCTCCCGCTTCTTCTTCAGGTTGTCGCGTTCCTCATTGCGAGTGCCTGCGTTGGCGGCGTTGCGGGCCTCGAAGAAGTGGTTGCAGGCTGTGAGGAAATCGTTCCACAGTTGGTCGCCAAGCTTACGGGGCACGGTGCCAATCGTCTTCCATTCTTTCTGTAGGGCAATGAGTTTGTCGCTGGTTGCTTTCCAGTCGGTGGAGTCGGCAAGTGCTTGTGCCTGTTCGACGAGTTTCTTTTTCTTCTCTGCATTCTCTGTCAGACGGGCCTTCACCTCCTTGAAGTATTCGGCCTTGCGTCCGAAGAAGTCATCGCAAGCCTGACGGAAGCGCTGGAAGATCTTCTCGTTCATCTTCTGAGGAGCGAAGCCTATGGTCTTCCATTCCTGCTGAATGGCGATGATAGCCTTGGAGTGTTTCTCCCAATCGCTGGCGTTTTTGTTCTCTTCCTTTGCAATGGCCTCTGTCTTCTCGCAGAGCTCAGTCTTCTTGGCGAGGTTCTCCTCCTCTTTGGCCCTTAGCTCCTCGAAGTGCTGCTGATGTTTTTTGTTGATGACGGTGCTGGCATTCTTGAAGCGTGTCCACACCTGCTCGCGCAGTTCCTTGGCCACAGGACCGATCTCACGGTACTGTGCGTGGAGCTCTTGCAACTGATGGAAGGCGCTGATGACGTCGGGCTCTTCAGCCAACTTCTCGGCTTCCTCGCATAGCTTTGTCTTGGCTTCAAGGTTCTTCTTGAAGTCGTATTCGCGAGCCTCGCGGTTGAGGTTGAGCAGGTCATAGAACTGTTCGACGTAGAGCTGGTAGTTGCGCCAGGTCTCACTCGACTTTTCAGGCGGCACGGGGCCTATCTCTTTCCACTCTTGTTGAAGGGCTTTGAATTCATTGAACGACTTGTTGGCTTCCTCGGGTGAGGTGGCCATGTTCTTGATCTTTTCAATGATGTCCTCCCGGTGCTTGAGGTTGTCTTCGCGCTCCTCCTGCATCTTCTCCAAAGCTTTGGCGCGCTTTTCCTTGATGATCTGCATGTTGGCCTTGAACGACTCTTCATCGTCGTCGGGCAGAATCTGGTATTTGTCGGGGTCTCCTCCGGCCTCAAGATATTTCTTTTGCTTCTCGTCGCGCTCAGCAATGTGGAAGCGGTAGAATGTAGCTTTCAGATGGTCTACTTCGTCTTTGTCGGGAGTCTCATCTCCCTGCGCAAGGGCAATCACACGGTCGAGGACCTCTTGTTTTGAACCATAGATTTTCTTAGCCGGATCATCTGCCGCAGGCTTTTCCTCCTCTTTGGCCGACACAGCTTCTTCGGCATGAGCGTCAGCCGGAACTTCTGCTGAAGCTTCTACCTCTTTATTGTCGGAAGCTTCTGCTGTGGCAGGCTCCACCTTCGGAGTCTCTGTCTCAACAGTTGTGCTCTCGGTCTGCTCTGTCTGCGTATCTTCGGCAGATGCATTGGTTGTCGTTGCAGCAACGTTGGTTGCTGGCGTTGTTTCCTCTTTGCTTACTTCGGCAGCCGTCTTTTCGACCGGCTGCTGTTCCTCTTGGTTCCCTTGCTGAAGGGCGTTTTCTTGAGAGTCCATCATTTCACCGTATTAAGTTTGTGAATCGGTTTATCACTTGCCGCTAAACCATCGTCTGTCTTGTACCAACAGCGCAATGGCTCTGCAGCATCAAATTATCAATTGATTTATTTTGCAAACTTAAGGAAAAAAAACGAAAGCACAACACATTTTGCCGTTTTTTTGCCAATCTGTCATCAACTTTTTTACAAAGAAGTACTGTTTTGTGTATTGTTTACCGATTTACAACAGTCTTTTGCGTTTCAATATCCACCAGGAGATGCCCGAGATGACTACCGACATTACGATGGCGACGAGGAAACCGTAAGGCGAGTTCTCCATGCCATTGATGAGGTTCATGCCGAACATCGAGGAGATGAGTGTTGGGAACATCATAATGATACTCACCGAGGTGAGGGTACGCATTATGGTGTTCATGTTGTTGTTGATGATGCTCGAGTAGGTGTCCATGGTCGACTCCAGAATGTCAGAGTAGATGCTGGTGGTTTCCCGTGCCTGCGTCATCTCAATGTTGACATCCTCAATCAAGTCGGCGTCAAGCTCATCGACCTGTAGCTTGAACTTCAGCTTTTGCAGCAGGTTCTCGTTGCCTCTGATAGAAGTAATGAAGAAGGTCAGTGAGTCTTGCAGCCTGGACAAACCGATGAGGCTCTCGTTGTTGATTTCGCCATCGAGGTTGTGCTTGGCTTTCTCAATGAGGGCACTGATCTGCTTCAGCCGCTTCAGATACCACACGGCACTTGAGAGGAAAAGCCTGAAAATCATGTCGACATAGTCCGTGAAGCCCACGCCGCGCTTCTGCTGGAAGCTGACGAAATCGATCATCATGTTGGTCTCGTAGTAGCACACAGTGATGGTCACGTCGCGCTTGTGGATGATGCCGAGCGGCACGGTGGTATAAGGTGTACGGCTTTTCACTTCCTTGACGTAAGGTATACGCAGGATGATCAGCATCCAACCGTCGTCGTACTCATAGCGCGCACGCTCGTCGGTATCGCTGATATCGCTGAGGAAATAATCAGGAATGTGGAATTTGTCTTCCAGCTCATGCTGGTCGTCATCTGTAGGGCAGGTTACTTGTATCCAGCAGTTGGGTTGCCATTCAGGGATGGTCTTCAGCTGCGTCTCAATGTTCCAGTATGTTCTCATTGTCGCTAATCTCCTTGAATTAATAATGTGTGGGGATTAGCTTCAAAGAAGTAATCCTCACGCTTGACTGTTGTAATTTTCCGCGTGATAATCGTCCATAAATTGTGAATATTGATTTATTGACTGCAAAATTAGAAAAAATCTGTGAGCGAGCCAACGATTTAGGCTTCTTTTTATCCATGAAATAGACAAAAAAGATACACAGAACGTATGGCCTTGCCTTGAATCACACGATTTGTTGGATGAACTATTTTTTCATTGATTTTCCCATACTGTTGCATTCAATTCGAAAAAAACAATTATCTTTGCCGTTGGAATATGAAACAGTCATCGTCTAAAATATTGCTATTCTCGTTCTTGCTATGGACGCTGCTCTTATGGCCATGCCGACTGCTATCTGAGGATTTGTATAGCAATCAGGAAATATGTTTCCTAAACAAGGAAAAGGGTCTCAGCGGGGAATCTGTCAGCAAGATCATGACCGATGCGAATGGACAGGTTTGGATGCTGACAAGTTATGGCATCAATCGGTATAATGGCAAGCGTGTAGAGTACTTCCGCATCAAGGGTGGCGATACGCATGCTTGGGCAAACGATATTTGTCAGGCAGAAGATGGCAATGTATATGTGGCTTGTCGTGCGGGATTGTTCGTTCTGCGGCCGGGAGAGGATATGTTTCGACCGGCGGGAGTCAAAGTGTCCTCTCCGGAGAATCTACTTTATGCTGACCACCTATTATATATAGGTAATCACCAAGGACTCTTTGTGTACGATGGCCGCCGCATACGTCATATTACCGTGGCACCACCGGTAGGGTTGGGCAATTCCGTCCGACAATCCATCCGTCTTGATAATGGTAATATCTGCTTTGTCACACGTGAGGCTATTAACTGGTACTTTCCTAAGACGGGCGGTGTGAAGTCTCTGTCCATGAGAGGAAAAATGCCTCCTGATGCTGCCATCACCCAGGTCGCTTCCGTAGGCAGAAAGCTATATCTGGGAACGCAGAGTAATGGTCTCTTTGTCTGGGACGAACAGCAAAGACAATTGCGTCAAGTACAGGGGGTAGGTAATGTCATCTCGCGCATTGGCAAGCAGGGTAAGTATTTGCTGACTGTCTCTACAGACGGCTCCGGAGCGTATCTCGTGGATGGGCGAAACGGGAAAATCATAGAGCAATTCAACACTCAAGGCATCGGGAACCACCACACCCCTACGAATGCCATCTATTGTTATTATCGTGACGCCAACGGAGTGAACTGGTTGGGCTACTCCCGCTACGGTGTCTCTTACACCTATCACTCCCCGCAATTGTTTACAACTTATGGCCTGGGCGAGTTTACCACTGAAGGACTTGATGTCCGCTCGTTTTGCTTGAATGGCAGTGACGTGATTATCGGCACCTATAATGGACTATATTATGTCGACCAGAAACAGCAACGGGTGAAGTATTTTTCTCCGGAAGAGTTGGGTGGAGCCCATATTGTTACCGATATCAAGTGGTTTCACGGGCGATATGTTGTGTCTACCTACGACGGGGGCATTCTGCAAATCAATCCCCAAAAGCTCTCTGCCTCGCCCTTGAGCACCTCTTCTTTACTTAAGAACACAACGGGCGGAGCTCTGAGAGTATCACCTCAAGGGCAATTGTGGATATGCACAAGCAACGGGCTGTTTATACTCTATCCAAATGGGCGGTTGACCAGGTATACCGAGGATAATGCCAAAATCTATGGTGGTCTGCCCACAAGCGTGCTGTTTGATCGCGAAGGCAATGGTTGGATAACCTTTGCCAAGGGCCTCTGTCTGTTTAGCGCTTCCACCAGGCAGTTCGGCTTTGAAGGATTCCCCAACGGCTTCTTCAATAGTGAGACAGTATGTGGCAGTCAACGAATCGGAGATAGGATGCTTTTCTATGGTCGTAAAGCTATCTATTACACGGATACCAATATGCAACATTTCGGTAAGTTGTCTTTGCCCGGCGGCCTGACACAAGAGGGCTATAAGGGTTGCTTGCAAGATGTATATGGTTATTATTGGATCGTCTCTGACCTCGGACTTTTCCGGCTGAATCCACAACGCTCTTTTATGCAGCACTTCAGCTACGGAGAAGGCGTCAGCAGTATGATTGTCAATGGAATACAACAGGATGACAAAGGATATATATGGATAGCTACTTCCAATGGCTTGCTGTGTGTCGCTCTCAACCGTATATCACGATGGATGAGAGACACTCGATTCCCTGTCGTGCTGTATGATGTCAAACGAAACGGCGAGCCCGTTGAACAATCGGAAGAAGAAACTATTAACTGTTCATACGAGATAGATGTCCCTTGGAACTTCTCCTCACAATTTATTACAGTGAAAGCCATACTCGAAGATTATGCCAGGCCTAATGGTCGTCTCTATGAGTATCGTATGGATGAACAGAAGAACTGGATAATTATTGCTGACGGGAAGGATATACAGTTGAGTGGGCTCTTCTTGGGACATCACCAACTGTATATCCGACTTGCTGGCGCACCTGGCACACAACGTTGTTATGAGCTCTGTGTCAAACCTTCTATATGGGCATGGGCGGAATTCGTTTTGTTCCTTTCCGGTATCGTATTACTCATATTGTGGCTTCGCTATAAGAAAAACACTTCAAGCCTGCTTAATGAACGCAACGAAATAGCTGACGCTCTCGTGGAAGTGGAAGACGAACGACAGCGTGCAGCGGATGAGATTGACACACTGCGAGATAATATGAAATTGCCCACTGATAGGGGAGCGGATAGTCCGAAATATGAACATGTAAAGCTTGATGAGAGAGAATGTGCCAGACTCGTTGAACAGATGAAAGCACATCTTGAAAAAGACAAGGTATACACAAATCCCAATCTTAAGTTGGGTGATCTGGCCGACTACTTGCATGTGTCTTCCAGCCGACTCAGTCAGATATTCCGGCTATACATGCATGAAAACTATTATGACTTCATCAACGCTTACCGATTGGAAGAATTCAAACGGCTCATTAATGAAGAGAAAGACAAACAGTATACTATTACAGCATTGAGTGAACAGTGCGGCTTCAAGCGCTCCAACTTCTTTTCTACATTCAGAAAGTCATTTGGTATGACACCCGTGGAATATCTGAAGAAGATGCGCGAGTAACGCTCCGTATAATTTATTTGTACTCTCTCTATTTCATTGCGTAATTATTTGATTACTATAAGCTTGCGATTATTTGTACTATCCCGTAAATAGATTGGATAGAGTGGCCGGCGCTTTTGGTTGGTGGAAAGATTTTTTTGCCTAATTTTGCAGCACAATCCTAAAAATAAAGCCTATCACTTTTATAGGATAAGAACATTTACATCAACCAAAAACTCTTATGAAAAGACTAAAATTTTGTCTGTTGAGTCTTGTAGCGCTGTGCTGCTCCTTTGCTCTGCTGTCATGCAGCAGTGAAGAAGAGGGAAAAGCCAATGTGGACTATTCCGCACCTGCGCAGGTAACCGATTTGAAGGCCGAGCCCATCGCTGGTGGTGTTGTGCTTAGTTGGAAAAAGTCGCTGAGTGCTAACTTCATGTATGCTAAGGTGGAGTATACCGACACCAAGGGCGCTGACCAGTATGTGCTTATCTCTGCCGAGCGTGCCGACTCTACAAATGGGCTGATGACAACCACCGTGCGTGGCTTTGCCAAGGAGCAGCCCGTGAAGTTCAGCATCTATGCATGCAGTGTCAAAGGTAGCCATGGAGACCCTGCTGTTATTGAGTCGACACCACAAGCTCCAAACTTCATTAAGGTATTAGACAAGGTGAAAGTCACTGCCGCTCCCGGTGGTGCTCATGTGGCCTACACCAATGACTATGACGAGGATGTCACGATTAAGCTCGTCTATTCTTCCAAAAACGATGCTTCAAAGAGAGATTCTGCAACTCTTATGGCAGCTCCCAAGAGTAGCGGTTCGAGCTATGTGCGTTTCGACCACGGCGGCGACATTCTTTCCGGTGATTGTCAGGTGGCTGTCTCTACCCTCGATGTGGCCGGTAACGAGTCAGACCCCATAATGGTTGACCTTCAGGGTGTTCAGACCATTTCCCAGATTGACAAGGCTGGGTGGAGTGTACCGGGATATAATGCCAACTCCAGTGATGGTACCATCGGCTACAGCTCTCAGGAGGCTGTCGGCGAGGGCAAAACTAATGGCCGTGTCGCCTGTCTGTTCGACAACAATCTCTCTACATTCTATCATTCACGTTGGAAAGGTGATGGCGGTGCACTGCCACAGTGGTTCATCATCGACTTGGGCAAGGACTACCCCTTTGTGCAGATAGAGCTTTTCGCACGTCAGGACGGCAACGGATGGAAAGGCCAGAAGGGGCATCAAATCTTCGTGTGCTCCGACAAGGACGCGATCGACAAGAGTGACCCCACCTCATGGAACTGGAAAGACTGTGGCGAGCATAGCTTTGATCCCAGCAATAAGAAAGGACAGATTATCGACTTGTCCACTTATCGGGTCACAGGAAGATATATTAAGGTGTACATCGGTGAGAAGTTCCGTGGCAATGGTGCCTATGCGTTCCTTTCAGAGATGAATGTTTTCACTATCAAATAACAGCAACCTACCAATCTTTAAGTAATGAAGAAAAGATATTATCTTGCAGCCGCTGTCTGCTTTGTCCTACTCTCTTTGGGTCACAGTGTAAAAGCCGATGCTGCACAAATTCAGGCTGTTGAGCAGGCCAAGGGACACGTTGTCAAAGGTACTGTCCTCGATGAGCAGGGACAGCCCATCATTGGTGCCACCGTCATGCAGAAGGGTACGAAGAAAGCTACTGTCACCGACCTCGATGGTCATTTCACGCTCTCTGATGTCACAGGACCCGTCGTGGTATCATATATAGGTTATAAGGACCAGGTCATCAAGACACAGGTGAGAACATTACCGTGAATCTGAAGGAGGACGCCGGTCTCCTTGACGAGGTCGTCGTCACCGGTTACGGCACGCAGAAGAAAGCCTCGCTGACGAGTGCCATCACACAGATCAAGGGTGATGACGTCTATAAGGACCGTGGTGTCACCAACACGGCCGTCGCCCTGCAGGGTGAGGTGCCGGGACTCACTGTCACGCGCTCCTCTACCCGTCCGGGTCAGGAAGGTGCAGCCATGGCCATCCGTGGCGACATCTCCGTCAATGGCAGTGCCAGCCCGCTCATCATCATCGACGGTATCGTCGGTTCCATGGATGAGTTCAACTCCATCAACGGCGACGATATCGACAACATCTCCGTACTGAAAGATGCCTCCGCTGCTATCTACGGCTCGCGTGCTGCTGCCGGTGTCATTCTCGTCACTACGAAGCGTGGCAAGCAGGGCAAGGCCCAGATTAAATACGACGGCTCCATCAGCCGCACCATCAACGGCATCCAGCCACCTATCACTACCAACCGTGAGTGGCTCGACATGTTCTATGAGGCGCAGTACAACGATGCTGCCGCCCTCACAGGTCTCACCGATCCCGATGCTATCAAGCAGAAAATCAACTGGTGGATCTTCAACAGCGACTGGTTCAGCGGTCCTACCGCAGATGCCAACGATATTGACCCTGATACGGGGCAGCCGCGAATCTACAAAGGAGAAAGTCTCTTCAATGCTCTGCGTGAGGGCAAGACGCTGACGCTGAACATCAACCAATATGTTCACCGCTATGCCCCTGACACCTATATCATGGACTACCTCTATGGTCAGGCCACGTCTCAGAAGCACAACTTGAGTATCTCCGGTGCCGATGCCAAGTTTGGCTATCGCCTCTCTTTAGGCTATGAGAATGCCAAGTCACAGCTCAAGCCTGCCTACGACGGACAGAAGAAGTGGAGTGCTCGCTTCAACGGCGATTACCAGGCCACCGATCGTCTGAAGTTGCAGACCAATATCTCTTTCGAGAAACGTAGCGTGCAGAGCCCCTCTACCGATGTCGGCGCCGGTACCTACGATCCATGGTTCTGGCCTGTATACAACCAGTATGGCCAGCCTTACGATACTTTTAGCGGCCAGCGTAACCCTATCGGCGGACTCACAGAGGGTGGTACTGCTAAATGGCAGCTCTCTACCCTGCGTGCCAGTCTGAGAGGCGACTACGATCTTGGCTTCATTACTAAGGGACTCACCATCAATGGTACGGCTGCCTTCAAGCGCGTGGAGAAGAATGTGTCGACGACGAAGTTACCTATTAAATACTACGACTGGGTAGGTACGCAGTATGGTCAGACACGAAACTCACCAGGATCTATGTCTGAGACATTCGACCGCTGGGACGACCTTACCTTTGAAGCCCTCGTCAACTACAACCGTACCTTCGCTGAAAAGCACCGCGTCATGGCCATGGCTGGTATGACGGCAGAGGAAGAAACCAACAAGGCCATTTCGGCAAGCCGTAACAAGGGCGAGATTTTCGAGGGCTCCGGACTGAAGGACCTCAATGTCTTCAACAGCGGCGACGACAATGGCGCTGGTGGCGGACAGTACTCCTACGGCCTTGTCTCCTTCCTCTCTCGACTCAACTACTCTTACAACGATACCTACTCTTTGGAGATGCTCTTCCGTCGTGACGGTAGCTCCAAACTCGCCAAGAGTCAGCGTTGGAAGAACTTCTATTCTGTCTCCGGCTACTGGCGTCTGACAGGTGAGAAGTGGATGAAAGATGTCAAGTGGCTTAACGACCTGAAGGTGCGTTACAATTATGGTAAGACTGGTTCTGTCAATGGCATCGGCAACTATGAGCGTTTCGCTGGCGTCAGCACGGGAAGTGAAATCTTCGGTGTCACTCCGGCCAAGCAGACGACGTTGTGGGTCAGCGGCATGACCTCTGACAACCGTACCTGGGAGACCATCAACAGCCACAACATTGGTATGGACTTCACGGTTCTCAACAACCGGTTGAGTGGTAGTTTCGACTACTTCGTCAAGACCAACAGTGACATGTTCATCTCCGTGGACTATCCCGCTGTTCTCGGTGCCACGGCGCCTAAAGTCAACGACGGTAAGTTCCGTGCCCGCGGTTGGGAACTCGCTGTGAACTGGAAAGACCATATCGGCGAACTGAAGTACTATGCAGGTTTCAATCTCTCCGATGCCTGGTCGAAGGTGCTCAAACTCACCGACAACGACAACGTTCCTAATTCCGGTATCAACAGAAACCGTCTTGTCGGAAAGCCTCGCAATGCCATCTACGTTTATCAGACGGACGGTATTTTCCAGACTCAGGAGGAGGTCGATGCCTACTATGAGATGTACTATTGGAATGCCGACCACACAGGTCCGAAGAGTGGCAACATTCTGCCTGTACCGTCGAAGAGCGCTACCAACACGCTGCGTCCTGGTGCACGCCGCCTTGTCGATGTCAATGGTGATGGTAAGATTACCAAGGACGACCTCTACTATGCTGGCGACACAGCTCCCCGTATGACCTTCGGTATCAAAGCCGGACTGGAGTGGAAGGGTATCGACTTCAGCGTCTTCTTCCAAGGCGTGGGAAAGCAGAAGGTCCTGCGCTCCGGAGTGCTCTACGCTCCTTGGGTCTGCAACTATTTCATGCAGAACAGTACCTTCGCCGGAAAGATGTGGTCGCCTGAGCATACCGATGCCAAGTACTGCATCGCCTCTCGTGACCAGAACTTCAATAAGTTCAACTATGAGAACAAGGATGTCAGCGTGCAGAACAACCGCTACATCCGCCTGAAGAGTCTCGTCTTGGGCTACACCCTGCCGAAGAGCTGGGTGAAGAAGGCCACCTTGGAGAACGTTCGTATCTACTTCTCCGGTGACGACCTCTGGGAGTGGACAAAGGTGAAAGATGGTTACGATCCAGAGTATGGTGAGAACTCCAACAACACCTTCCCCTTCAGCCGTCTCCTGACTTTCGGTATCAATGTAACATTTTAATTATCCTAAGCTATAAATATTATGAAACGCAATCATATATATATCAGTGCCCTGTTGCTCGCTGGTCTGACTCTCTCCTCGTGCAGCGACTTCCTCGATAAGGAGCCGCTTAGCCAGGGTACTACTGCTGTCGCCTTTAAGAATCCGACACAGTTCAACGAGGCAGCCAACGCTTTCTACAGTCATCTTCCGGGTTACGATAACTACGACCAGAATACCGATATTGGCTGTCTGACAAGCAATGGCGGTGGGTCTGCACAGGAAGATGATGCTACCTGGAGCAAGCAGTACGCCAACATTCGACAGTACAACATCCTCTTACAGAAAGCAGAGGAATACACAGGTGACAAGTCTGCTCTCAACAACGCTTTAGGCCAGACCTACTTCTTCCGTGCCTATGCCTACTTCGACCTGCTGAAGAAGTTCGGCGGCGTGCCTATCATCGACAAAGTCCTTGACGTCACCGACAACGATGAGCTCTATGGCCCCCGTACCAGCCGTTACGAGGTGGCACAGCATATCTTTGCTGACCTCCGCCAGGCCATCGACAAGCTCCCCATCGAGCGTAATATCGCCGAGTCTGACAAGGGACATATCAGCAAAGAGGCTGCTGAGGCCTTTCTAGGCCGTGTCCTCCTCTATGAGGCTACGTGGGAGAAATATGTACCGTCTATCGGCTATGACCTTGACGGTGATGGACAGAAAGAGGGTGCCGGAACGGCAAAACCAGAGGGCTATCCCTCTATCCAGGAAATGCTCACAGAGAGTAAGACCAACTCCAAGGCTGTCATGGACGAGGCTGCCCAGCACGGCACCTATGCCCTTTTCAACAGCTGCGACTCGCTGAGCTACGACTACCTCTTCACCCTCGATGACAAAGGGGGCAATATCTGCAACCCGTGGGGCGTGGGAAAGTCGGCCAACAAAGAGTTCATCATCAGCAAACGCTACGACTACGACCTGAAGCGTTCCAACAAGAACCTTGGACATATCGTCTATACGTGGCAGTGTGTGCATATCAGTGCGCAGTTCGGAGAGTCTTTCCTCTGTCGCAATGGCCTCCCCATTCGTATTAGCCGCACCGGCAACATGGCCGACGCTGAGAATAACAGCGAGTTCCTGGGCTGGGACTCCTTCATGGGTGAATACGTCAACCGTGACATGCGCTTCTTTGGCTCTACCTTCCTTCCTGACCGCCCTGTTTGGAGCAATGGTACTGGTCGTTCGCTGACAGCCCTTGGTCAGCCTTATCCAACGCCTCAGATTCCGAAGTGCGACCCTGAGAAGGGTGACAAGAAGGATGCCACTGACCCTGCCTATGGTGATTGGCGCTGCATTACGCGCCCTGTGCTGCGCAACAATGCCATCCATTATGACTATGGCTGCCGCAAATATGGTCCGGAGGGTGCCAATCGTCCCACCAACACGGAGTCGGCCGACTGGCCTATTCTGCGCCTTGCTGAGGTCTACCTCAACTATGCTGAAGCCACATGTGAACTGCAGAACGGACAAATCAGCGATGAAGACTTGAATATTTCCATCAACCTTCTGCGTAAGCGTGCCCGTGTGGCGCCACTCACCAATGAGCTTATCGCCGGTGTCTGGGATGCCGGATGGTGGGATTGGAAACAGAAGAAGACGGTCTGCCACAAGATGACGATGCTTGATGAGATACGCCGTGAACGTGCTTGTGAACTCTTTGGCGAGGGCTTCCGCCTTGACGATCTCAAGCGCTGGGGTGAGGCTAAGGACCACCTCACGGGTACTATCCTCGGCCGCCACGTTCTCAACACTGCTTACACCAAGCATAAGACCAACGATGTCTCTTACTATGGTGAGCCCTGCTACTATCCACAGAAGTATCCTTTGCTCTATGGCGTATATACCGGCGCGGGCTCCGAAGATCCCGATTATGGCCGCTCCATCGCTGTGAAGAGTGAGAACCTCCAGTTCCAGAACCGTGACTACCTCTCACCGCTTCCATTAAAGCAGATTCGCAAGAATCCGAACCTCAAACAGAATCCGGGATGGTAAGCTGAATGACAGATGATGAATGTTGAGTGTTGAATGACGAGTTATACTAGTGTTGAATGTAGAATTCCCATTCAACAATCAACAATCATCATAGCTTCGATTCATTACTCAATACTTATCATTGTTTTCTTTTCTCAACTATCAATTAACATTCAACTTTCTTATGAAGCGATCTCTTACCCTATTCTTACTTGGCTTGACATGTTTGTCAGCCATGGGTCGTGACTTTGTCCATCCGGGCAGCGTTATGACCATCAATGACCTCAACCGTGTTAAGTTGCACGTAAAAGCCAAAGATGCCCCTTGGTATGGTCTGTTCACTGATTTACAGAAAGACGCTTATGGTAATATGTCGCGCACAGCGCACGGCTCTTCCGATATTGGCGGTTCCAATGGGACTCGTCAGCGCGCCTCCGGTGATGCCTATGCTGCACTTGTCGATGCCATTGAGTGGCATGTCACCGGTAATAAGAAATATGCCGACCATGCCGTAAAGATGCTCAACGCCTGGGGTAGTACAGTCAAGACAGCCAACGACCAGCTCTTCCAACTGCCTTCGGTGACGATGACCCTTGCTGCAGAGATGTTGCGCAATAGCGACGGATCTTTCTATGCTGGTTGGGCTGATGCCGACAAGACGGCCTTCTTGAACATGGTGCGTGAGATACTCTATCCCGCTTGTAAGAGTCAGGCTGAGACTAATACGATGACCTCGTGGTCTGCGCCTGCTGCTGCCGCTGTCATGGGAGCCGGCATTCTCCTTGACGACGAGACTATTTATAATGAGGGTGTGGCTTTCTTCAAGGATAGCAAATACCCTGGCTCTGTCGTTAATTCCATTGGGGAGAATGGACAGTGCAAGGAGATGGGACGCGACAATGTCCACTGCATGCTTGCCCTCAATGTTTTGGCCGAGATGGCACAGATGGCTTGGAATCAGGGTGACGACCTCTACGGCTATCTTGACAATCGGCTCCTCAAAGGCTTTGAATACTGGTGCGATTACAACATCGGTCACGAGAACGTGACCTACGAGCCTGTTGGCAACTGGTACTACATCTCTACTCATAACAATGCATTCCGCCTTGCTCCCGATGGCACTTGCTTCGAGTGCGTTTATCATCACTATCGTGAAGTGAAAGGCTTGGATGCAGAGACGCTGTTCCCTAATCTCACTGCTTTCACGAAGCTTGCACGGCCGGAGGTTGGTGGTGACTTGGCCAATGGTACGCTCCTCTACACCATCGACGCAACGACATCTCCTTACTGGACCACGGTTCCCACAGCCGTCGAGGGTGTTACTGCACAGTCTGGGGTTGATGGCGTGTGGCTCTCATGGGATGACAACAAACTCAACGATGCCAGTGGCTTCAAGATTCTCCGTGCTGAGGAAGGAAAGGATTTCAAGGAGATTGTCAACTGGCAAAACTATACACGTAAGGCTTATAAGGATGCTACGGCAGAGGCAGGCAAGACCTATCAATATCAAGTAGTGGCGCAGAACCGCGCAGGCGATGCCGCTGCCTCCACATCCGTCTCATCCACGATGCCGCAGCTCGGTGGACTGCCCGATGGTTGGCGACTTGTCGGCATCGGTAATGGAGCGGGGAAGGCCTTCTTTACCAACAACATGGACAACAGCTTTGTCGTAACGGGAACGGGTAATGGCTTCCGCCGTCACGATGAGGGCCATGTCTTTGTTTACCATAAGCTCAAAGGTGACGGTAGCTTTGTGGCACGCCTTGCCGACTGGAAGAGCGACTTCAAAGGTGTGGGACTGATGCTCCGCAGTGGGTTGAACAGTGGTTCCACGCAGATGGGGCTCTCGCTTGAGGGTGCCGGTTTGCGCTATCTTGATTGTGTGTCACGAGTGAACGTAAACAGTCTGACAGAGTGGAAGACTGGTGATGACTTCACCTATGCGCCGGTATGGCTAAAGCTCAGTCGCAAGGGCAAAACAGTGACCGTCAGTCAGAGCCGGGACGGCAAGACCTGGTTCGACATCCAACAACTCAATCTCGATATCAGTGGAACCGTGTATGTTGGATTCCAATTGGCTGCCGACAACACTAGTACAGCTTATTTCGATCATGTGCAGCTCATACAGACCGAGCCGACAGAAGACAGTCAAGTAGCCAAAGACCTCACTGCCTCTTGTTTGCCCGGCAATGTGGCCAACTTGGTGTGGACGGGTGTCTATGGCGCTGAGAAATACATTGTTTTTCGTCGTGGTGCCAAAGAGACAGACTTCCAACTGGTTGGCGAGACAATGACAAACAGTTTCCGTGACACAAATGTACCTGATGGTGACAATACCTACACTGTCAAGGCCGTTGTCAATGGTATGGAGGGTGAGGCAGCTCCGGAGACGACCGTCAGCATTCACGCCATCGCCATGGACCCGCTGACAGGTACCGTGATCGGTACGGAAGGCTCCTGGGATGGCCGTTCTACGCGCGACAAAGCCTTCGACGGCGACTTCTCCACCTTTTTCGATGCGCCCAAAGGTGCCGGTGAGGGAACGTGGGTAGGACTGGACCTTGGCGATGGATATACGGCGCAGGTCAACCGCATCGCCTATTGCCCTCGCACGAGATATGCCAGCCGCGTCCTCGGCGGTATCTTCCAAGGTGCCAATAAGGCTGACTTCTCCGATGCGATACAACTCTACGAGATAACGACGACACCGCCGGAGAACGTGCTCACCGAGGTGGACATCACCACCTCCGGACAGTACCGCTACCTGCGCTACGTGAGTCCGAAGGGGAGCAATGGCAACATTGCTGAGGTGAAGTTCTACGGGCAGCTCTACAAGAATGGCCTGCCCACAGGCATCATCCTGCCTGCCGTCACATCTCATGGTGGCGTGCTGGTCTATGACCTTAGCGGCCGCTGCCTAGGCACAAAGATAGCCAACGCTTCCCACGGCATCTATATTGTCAAGACTGGCAACAAGACCTCGAAGGTAATTAGATAATTTATCCTCACAAAATCATCTCTCAATGACAAGCTATAAGATTTGGACATTACTGTTTGCAGTCAGTGCGCTTGGCCCTAGCCCCGCAAAGGCCGGAACCATGCCGCATACGTTGACTGCGTCAACCTTGCAGCCTTCCTTCACCGAATGGCACGACCAGCAGGTCAATGAGGTGAATCGCTTTCCCGTCCACACTGCTTTCTTCCCCTATCTGAGTGACAAAGACATGGAGGTCGGCGAGCCTAGCCGTGCTGCCAACTACCTCTCGCTGGATGGTCTGTGGAAGTTCCACTGGGTGGCCAATGCTGATGAGCGACCTACTGACTTCTATCGTACCGATTTCGACGACAATAAATGGAAAGATCTTGCAGTGCCTGCCATTTGGGAGATGAACGGCTATGGCCAGCCCGAATATCTCAACATCGGCTTTGCCTGGCGCGGATATTTCAAGAACAATCCACCCATGGTGCCCACCAAGGACAACCATGTGGGTTCCTACCGTCGTATGATTGATATTCCTGACAGTTGGTGCGGACAGCAGGTCATTGCCCACTTTGGTAGTGTAACCTCCAATATCTATCTGTGGGTCAACGGCCAATTTGTGGGCTATGCCGAGGATTCCAAGGTGGCAGCAGAGTTTGACCTTACGCCGTATCTCCGTCCCGGCCGCAACCTCATTGCCTTCCAGACCTTCCGCTGGTGTGACGGCAGCTACGACGAAGACCAGGATTTCTGGCGCCTCAGCGGTGTGGCGCGCCACTGCTATCTTTATGCGCAGGATGCCAGCCACCATATTGATGACCTGCGCCTGACACCCGGACTTGACGACAGCTACCGCGATGGTACACTGCATATCGCAGCTAAGACTACTGGTGAGGGCCAGCTAACCTTCTCCCTGCTTGCGGCCGACGGAAGTCTGGTGGCAGAAAAACAAGTGGCAACGGCGAAGGGAAACGGCGATATCAGCGCTGACATGGCGGTTGCGCATCCTAAAAAGTGGACGGCAGAGACACCTTATCTATATACTTTGCGCGTGCGTTTCACCGACAAGCGCGGTAAGATGCTCTACGAGGTTACCCGTCAGAACGTGGGCTTCCGCCGCGTGGAGATTCGGGGCAGTCAACTGCTTGTCAACGGACAGCCTGTACTCATCAAGGGCGTGAACCGTCATGAGACAGATCCTGACGGTGGCTATCTGCTCACGGAAGAGCGAATGATGCAGGATATTAAGATGATGAAGCGCCTCAACATCAACGCTGTGCGCACCTCTCACTATCCCGACGACCCATTGTGGTATGACCTCTGCGACCGCTATGGACTCTATGTCGTGGCTGAAGCCAACCAAGAGAGTCATGGCTTCTGGTATAAGGACGACTCAGAAGCCGGTAAGCCCAACTTCGCCAAGCCAATCCTTGAGCGCAACCAGCACAACGTCTGCTTGAACTTCAATCATTCGAGTGTCATCATCTGGAGCTTGGGCAACGAGACGAAATATTCTTCCAACTTCGACGCCGCCTACGACTGGATCAAGAATCAGGACAATAGCCGCCCTGTACAGTTTGAGCAGGCAGCCATCGAAGGACGTGCCACCGACATCTTCTGCCCGATGTACTACACGGTTGACGCCTGCAAGTGGTACGCAGAGAACGAGAAGTTCACCAAACCGCTCATCCAGTGTGAGTATAACCATACGATGGGCAACTCCGGCGGCAACCTCTCCGACTATTGGGAACTGATACGCAAGTATCCCAAGTTTCAGGGCGGATTTATCTGGGATTGGGCTGATCAGGCCTTGCACCGTCAGCCCCATTGGGATGCTACCCGCACTTTAGCCGACATGGAGTCGGCGGCCAACCGCCTGTCGCCCCTCGACACGCTTGGCAAGAGCCATGTGGTACCCGTTGTGGCCTATACCTATGGTGGTGATTACAACAGCTACGACCCTTCAGACAATAACTTCAACTGCAACGGAGTGCTCGGTCCTGACCGCCAGATGAATCCCCATGCCTATGAGGTGGCTTATCAGTATCAGAATATCTGGGCTGAGCCCGTAGACCTGTCCAAAGGCCTTATCCGTGTACGCAACGAATACTTCTTCCGCAACCTTGCCAATTACCGCATGGAGTGGCAGCTCACCAACGGTGCGAAGACGCTCGCCAAGGGTAGTATCGATGACCTCGATATTGCTCCCCAGCAGACACGCGACTTTCAGCTCGCCCTGCCGAAAGTTGAGGGCGAGGCATTCCTCAACATCCAGTTCTGTCTGAAGCATGCCGAGCCCCTGCTCGCCGCCGGTCATGTGGTGGCCTATAACCAGTTGACCATGCCTGTGACGAAAGCTACTACAGATAAAGCCAAGGTAACTGCTGAAGGCAAGCTGAAGGTCAACAAGAACGACTCGTTGCTGATGGTGACCAACCAACGTGGTGATGTCAGCATTGCTTTCAACCGCATGAATGGTTGGATGACAGCTTACCATGTCGGTGGACAGGACCTCCTCGTCAAAGGTAGCAGTATGAAGCCGCTCTTCTGGCGTGCCGTCACCGACAATGACATGGGTGCGGAGTTCCAAAAGAAATTGGACGTCTGGCGTAATCCGCAGATGAACCTGAAGACTCTTGAGTCCCGACAGGAGAAGGATAAGAAAGGTCAGCGCACTGTCAGCGTCCTGGCAGCGTACGACATGCCGGAGGTGAAGGCCACATTGATGATGACCTACACGATTCTTACCGATGGCACGATGAAGGTGGAGGAGCGGATGACGACGACTCCCGGAGCCAAGGTGCCTGATATGCTGCGCTATGGCGTGGAGATGGTATTGCCCGCTACGATGGACCAGGTAGAGTACTTCGGTCGTGGCCCTGTGGAGAACTATCAGGACCGTAAGGAGTGTATGCCCGTAGGTGTCTACCGTACCACTGCCGACGAGTTGTTCTATCCCTATATCCGTCCGCAGGAGACCGGCACCCACAGCGACTTACGCTGGTGGCATCAGACCGATGTCATGGGCCATGGACTGACGGTCAGCTCCGACAGCCTCTTCTCGGCCAGCGCCCTGCACTATGCCATCAAAGATCTCGATGAGGGTATCGAGAAGCATCAGCGTCACAGTGGAGATGTGCCCCGTTCGCCTTACACACACCTTTATATAAATGGTGCGATGGCCGGACTTGGTGGGACCAACAGCTGGGGACAGTGGCCATTGGGCAAATATCGTCTGCACTATCAGGACAGAACTTTCTGCTTTGTGCTCCGTCCCTTTAAACATTAACATTCAAGAACCGTCGAACATACCGTTATGAGCGAACAAGAAAACAAGAGCAGCATTGTAGCGTCTGCATATATCAAGTTGCACGACAGCTTGGTGGTGTATATTGCCAACAGAACAGGCGATAGAAGCGCTGCAGAAGATATTTGTCAGGATGTCTTCTTGAGGGCTTTGGAGTATGAGTTGATTACTCCGGAGACCATCAACAGCTTCGTCTACACCATCGCCCGTCATCTCATTGTGGACAGACTGCGTCGCAGGGCTTGCCAGATGGCGGCTCGGACGTATATAAAGTCGCACTATGTCACACAGGGCAATACTACTTTTCATGAGGTGTCGGGCCGTGACTTGGAACGTGTGGAGAAACTTCATGTAAGCCACTTGTCGCCCATGCGGGGGAAGGTCTATACCTTGAGCCGCTACGACGGGATGACTACAGCGGAGATAGCCACAGCCCTTGATATCAGTCCACGGACAGCGGAGACCCATCTCTTCGCTGCACGCAAGGAGGTGAGGCAACGGATGAAGGAATGTATCTCCTGACTTCGCCAATGCATCACCCTATTAAAGAAAAATGAGGGTGTATCAAAATTGGAGAAGTCCAGGAGTTCAGAAGTCCGGGAGTTCTATCATTACTATAATGATACCTTATTATCAGATACTTATGCATTTGACTGAACTTCCGGACTTCTGAACTTCCGAACTTCCGGACTTCTGGACTTCCGTTCTTTTATTTCTCAGGAACAAGTTCGAGAACTTCTGTCAGCAGATGCCAGAACGGTTCTGCAGTAGCGATCTCGAAGCGCTCGTTAACTGTATGAGGGCTGCGCAGTGTAGGACCGAGGGAGACCACCTCCATGTTGGGGTATTTCTCCAGGATGACGGAGCACTCAAGTCCGGCATGGTCAACCACGACGGTAGCATCCTTGCCATTCTGTTCCTTATAGACCTTGCACAGCAGTTTCAGCAGTGAGCTGTCGGGGTTAGGATCCCATCCGCCGTAGGAACCGGAGAATTCCACCTTCATGCCAGCCATGGAGAAGACACTCTCCAACTGTGTGGCTACATACATCTTCATGTCCTCGCGGCTGGAGCGGGCAAGGATCTTGATGGCGGCCTTACCCTCGCCGATGGTGATGATGGCAAGGTTAGAAGAGGTCTCCACTACGTCGGGCTTGACGGGAATGAAGCGCACGACACCATTGTGGCAGCCGAAAATGGCATCCACGAGATTGTCTTGTATCTCTTCGGGGACGAGAGTGGCAGGTTTCTCCACCTCTTCACAGAAGAACTGCACATTGCTCTCAATGGTTTTGAACTCGTCCTCGATAGCCAGACGCTGCTCTTCTACCATTTTCTTCAGTGCTTCTACGTTTTCCTTCGGCAGGGCAAGAACGACCTCTGCGTGCGAAGGGATGGCATTGCGCATGTTGCCGCCTTCCCAACTGGCCAGACGGGCATCGAGCTCGGCAATGGCCTTGCGCACCAGGCGTACCATTTCCTTATTGGCGTTGGCGCGTCCCTCGTTGATTTCCAAACCAGAGTGTCCGCCACGCAGACCCTTGAGCGTTACCTTCACAGCAGCCTCCTGGTCGTTGTCTACCTCTTTATATTCCATGGTAGCAGTGATGTCGATGCCACCGGCGCTGCCAATGCAGAAGTTGCCCCAAGTCTCAGAGTCGAGGTTGAGATAGTAGTCGGCGTTGAGCTCGCCCTTGGGCAGGTCGTTTGCACCGTACATGCCCGTCTCCTCGTCGCGTGTGATAAGAGCCTCCAGAGGACCATGCTTGAGCGTGTCGTCCTCCATGATGCCCATGATGGCAGCTACGCCGATGCCGTCGTCAGACCCGAGCGTTGTGCCTTTGGCATGCACCCATCCGTCCTCGATGTAGGTCTCGATGGGGTCGGTCTCGAAGTTGTGCTTGCTGTCGGGAGTCTTCTGTGGCACCATGTCCATGTGTGCCTGCAGCATGACGGTCTTGCGGTTCTCAAAGCCGGGAGTGGCGGGCTTGCGCATCACGATGTTGCCGGCAGGGTCTTGAAAGGCCTCCACGCCAATACGCTTGGCGAAGTCGAGGAGGAACTGCTGTACTTTCTCTAAGTGGCCCGATGGGCGTGGCACTTGTGTCAGTGCGTCGAAGTTACGCCAGATAGCTGCTGGCTGCAGATTGCTGATTTCACTCATAGTTTCTTCTATTTTTCATTACAAATATAACTACACAAAAGTAATGAAAAAAACTGAAAAGGCTGTCAATATGTGGTGTTTTTTCACATAATTTATTGACTTCAGCTTATTTGCGTTGTATTTCCCTTATTTTGCTATCTATATCGTTTGCCTGTCAGTTCCAGCGCAATCCATCCGAAGATGCCGAGTGCTACTACGAGCAGGGTCTGGATGGTGTGAACGATAAGCACAAAGTAGAGTGCGTCGTTGCTGCTTACGCCATAGAGGATGAGCATGGTCTTCACGGCGAAGTGCCAGGGGCCGGCACCGTTGGGGGTGGGCACGATGACGGCAATGGAGCCCACGATGAACGTGACCAGCGCACAGGCTGCACCCAGATGGGAAGTGGCGTCGAAACAGAAGAACGTGAGGTAGTAATGGAGAAAGTAACTGCCCCAGATGGCAAGGGTGAAAAGAATGAACAATGGCATGTTGCGCACGTTCTTCACGGAGATGACTCCCGCCCACAGACCGTAGAAGGTGTTTTTCACCTTATTATATATACTCAGTCTGCGCAGGATGAAGAAGCACAGAATGATGATCGCTATGGCGCAGATAATGGTCACCCACCAGCCTGCTTTGGTAAAGTGGGTGAGTATTTGGTCGAGGCGGGTGCCTGTGCGGTTGAAGAAATTGGTGAAGACCGGCAACTGCCACAGAAACGTGACACCCGTGATGATGGCCACGAGTGCGGAGTCGATGGCTCGTTCGGTAACCACAGTGCCTAATGATTTGGGCAGTGACACCCTGTCCCAGCGCTTGAGTACGGCGCAACGCGCCAGTTCACCAATGCGCGGAATGAGCAGACTGGAGGCGTAGGAGATGAATATTGAATAAACGGCAACCGACTTGCGCGGATGCTCGCCCATAGGCTCCAGGGTTTGTCGCCAACGCCAGCCGCGAAAGGCTTGGGCCAAGATGCCGAAGGGAAATGACAGGAGCATCCATGTCCAATCCATCCCATGCGTCATCACGCGGGAGATATGGCTGAAATCGAAGTCCCTGTACATCCAGTACAGAATGGCTCCGGCCAACAGCAGCGACAGGATGACCTGACTTATTTTGTTGAATGTCTTTCTTATATCCATTACTCGTACAAAATTACAAATAATCTTTGAACAATGGCAAGTGAAGGTGGATTTTATGTCCTATAATGTCTTATTCTGTCCCTTAATAGTGTCCATTCACTTAGTTTACAGCCCTCTGACAGGCACTTTTTGTTAGTTTTTCTGCAGTTCCTGGAAGGCTTGACCTGTATCAGTCGCATTGACCTCGGTCAACAAAACCACCCCCTTTGGGGCATAAAACTGACAATTGTTTGCGTACACAATTTTAAAACACTAACTTTGCATCGTAAATAAAACAAGACAGCCACAAAGAGTGTGGTGAGTAACATAGGATAACATTAAAAAATAGAGAAAGGATAACATTATGACTATTATGACATTTGTAACTATTGCGGCAATTATGTTCGTAGGCATTACTGGTGTAGCCTTGATGCAAGACCACATGGCTCGCTAAGCCTTCGGGCTTTTGCCCTTTCAAGAAAGAATTATTCAACAAAAAGATACAAAACTGGCAACGACTGGTACTATTCCGGTTGTTGCCAGTTTTTTTTGACGTGTACGCTGAGGTCGAAGATCATCCGCAGGGGGGCTTTCAAAGTGTTGAATAAATTGATATGTCAAATTCTTTTGTGTTAAAAGCCCTCTGAGAATTGCGTTTCTGCCACCAAACCCAATATGGCTTCAAAAATATCGATTCTTGGATGGTTTTGACAAATCGTTGATAGTTAGGTACTTAAGCGTAATTGGGCCAATAATCCAATTATTTGAGGTCGGCTTTTCGGCGATATGTCATCGGCCTTTCGGCGATACGCCAACCTCTTCTCGCCGAAAAGGCGATGCTGTTCCGTCGAAGAAGCGGCACCTTTTCGGCGATATCGCACAGTTGAGAAATTGAAATGGACGATTTGAATCGATGAAAGGCTGTTTTCGTCTTGCTTTTACCCGTTTTTCTTCTCATGACAGTGTTAAAATCCAAACAGCATTTTGTCAATTGTTTTGCAAACAGATGCTGTGCACTTGCAACGGAGTGTAACTGTGATGCAGGTAAGAGACGCAATGCATGAAAAGTGGCACAGCCGACAAGCCCTGTGGATGGAGAAGAGAATCCATACTATTCATTCACCCATGCGTCATCAATAAGAAAGTGTGGAAAATCATGCACTGGCTTTCGCTCCCCAATGGAGCTATGGGTTTAAATCTATGGGGTAGCCTTACGAGCAAGCTCGACGGCTATCCCATAGATTTAAACCCTTCCCCTGCGGGGCTAAGCCAGTCCATGAAGAAAATTGCTTCGGCATAAAATTGCACCTACGGTGCATAAAATATAAATGGCAATTTGCAATAATCGACCACGAAGATTATCAA
>ONQB01000027.1 GCA_900319905.1 uncultured Prevotella sp.
GTAAAGGCATGAAAAAACCGCTGAAAATCAGCGGTTTAGTCTAAGTTACTTCAAATTGGTTGAAGTTGGTAAAGTCGTAAAAATGGGGTTTCACTTTCCGATGCAAAACCGGCTAAAGATGTTCTTTAAAGTCATTTCCGGCGATATTTGCCCAGTAATTTCTCCAAGATCGGAGAGACACAGACGGAGGTCTTCGGCCAACAAATCTGAGGGTAGGCCAGCGGACATGCCTTCAAGAAAGCGGGAAAGACTGGAATGGGCACGAACCAATGCTTGATAGTGCCTTGCGTTGGTAACGATAATTGCAGTGTCATCAATCTCAGGCAGATGAGCGGCCTCATAAATGCGCTGCACCAATTGGTTCAGATTAGTGCCCTTCTTTGCCGATACAGGCAGCTCGCCGTCAAAGAGTGGGGCAGGGTAGAGGTCGCATTTATTGTGAACGATAATGAGCTCTGCTGATGCACCTTCCACGACATTACCATCCTCATCCATGCGCTGCAAGTGTTTTTTTAGGTCGGCTTCTTCCTCGACAGTTGGTTTTTCGTCAACGACCCAAACGACAACGGCGGCACGTGCTATGGCATCGTATGACCGCTCGATACCAATACGCTCTATCTTGTCCTCCGTCTGCCTGATACCAGCAGTGTCAATGATACGGAACTTAACACCATTGATGGTCATAAAGTCTTCCACGAGGTCTCTTGTAGTTCCGTCAATATCGCTTACTATTGCTTTATCCTCATGCAGTAACTGATTGAGCAAAGTTGACTTACCGACATTCGTTTTACCAACAATGGCAACTGGTATTCCTTCTTTTATGGCTTGTCCATTTTTAAAGCTGTCGGCCAACTGAGTAATACGTCTGTCGATGTGCTCAGCAAGATTACGCAGTTCGGTGCGGTCTGCAAACTCCAAATCCTCATGGTCGGAGAAATCGAGTTCAAGTTCCAACAGACTTGTCAGTTTCAACAAGTGATCGTGGAGTTGTTTCAACTCATTGCTGAAATGTCCCTTCATCTGACTCAATGCCAAGTCGTGTGAAGCCTTGTTGTTTGCGGCAATGAGGTCGGCCACAGCCTCGGCCTGACTTAAATCCATCTTTCCGTTGAGGAAGGCGCGCATGGTGAACTCGCCATGGTCGGCCTGTCGGCAACCTGCTTCAATAAGGGTCTGAATGATGTTGTGAGCGATGAAAGCACTGCCATGACAGCTAATCTCGACAGCATCCTCACCCGTGTAAGAGTGTGGGGCACGCCAAAGGCTAACTACCACATCATCTATTTCCCTACCGTCAAGCGTATGAAAGGACCCATAGTGCAAAGTATTGGCCTTTGCCTCTGAAAGAGACAACATACCTTGTGGGGTGAATGTCCTATCTACAATGGAAATAGCATCAGAACCACTCACCCTAATAATGGCCAATGCCCCTCCGAGCGGAGTGGCAATGGCACATATAGTTTCTCCTTGTATCATTTAAATCCTTTCCAGTACAAGTTCTATCAAGTCGTTGATATCATTTTTATAATTCACTTCGGCCTTCAACGCTCTACGATTCGCTATTACCATACAGCATGTCATTGCCTTGTGCCCCATAAGTGTAGACAGGCCCGCAAGCGCCGACGACTCCATCTCGAAATTGCATATCTTCAAACCGTTGTAATCAAAGCTCTCGATTTTCTCATTAAGCTTAGGATCCATCAATGGAAGGCGCAAGCGACGTCCTTGAGGTCCAAAGAAACCGCCACAGGCAATGGTAATGCCTCTCACCATATCGTTTTTGGCAATACGGTCAATCAGCTCAGGACAAGCCGTTGCAACATAAGGATTACCCATTTTCTCCGTCCAGCCAACATGTTGTTTGAAAGCGGCTTCCAACTCCATATCTGACGCTTCGTCACGACCTGCATAGAAATTGAGTAATCCGTCGAAACCTATGCTCTTTACACTGGCAATGAACGTGCCCGTCGGGGTATTGGGCTGCAATCCACCACACGTACCCACACGTACTAAGGAGAGCGTGCGGTGCGTTGTTTTTTCCTTACGAGTGCTGAAATCGATGTTGGCCAGTGCATCAAGCTCATTCATTACAATATCGATGTTGTCGCAACCAATACCCGTACTTAAGCATGTGATGCGCTTACCTTTGTACGTTCCAGTAATGGTGTGGAACTCACGGTTGCTTACTTCGCATTCCTTAGTATCGAAATGTGAGGCAACAAGATTGACACGGCCCGGATCGCCTACCAAGATGACCTTATCGGCTAACTGAGCTGGTTTTACATGTAAATGAAATATACTGCCATCAGCATTAATGATGAGCTCTGATTCGGGAAATACATATTCGTTGTTCATATTGGATATTTATTTATCGTTTTATAGTTTAAATCTGTCAAGGCGGTGACGACTATTTCTTACAGCATTGGCAATGCCAAACCATTATTTTCCTTTTTCCAAACTTCTAATCTTTTTCTCTAGCGAGACGAGGTCATTCCTCTGCTTGGGCAATTGTGCTTCAAGCGACCGTATGACCTTCGTTTTGCTGCTGTCGCCCTGATGATAGGCCAAACGAGCATTTTCAAGTTTATCCTCATTAGCTTTGATCATCTGCTGCAACTCTGTCACTTGCTTATACAGTTGTTTGCTCTGCGGATTATGAAACTGAGATGCAGAAGTGATCACCGTGTTGTCGTCAACCACAAAAGCCATAGCATTCGTAGAACCACGTTTTACGCTAATACGCTTGAGCATCTTATCACGACGGGCGAGTGCTTTGCTGCGATTGCCAAATTTCCAAGTATCTCTAATTCTGAGTAGACGGGCATAGCTCAGGAGTTGAGCATCACTAATATCCTCATCGTCGAAGTTTTGCCGAGTTTCCGTAGGTACAAACGTATAGATGCACACCTTTCCTGCTGGTTGTCGACGGTCGGTTACAAGCCATCCAAGACTATCGATATCATCTATGGCCAACAAATAGTCATTAGCTGTAGAATTAAACGGCAATCCATAGTTCTGAGGCTTATACCATTGTGCTTTGTCAGAATCAAACGTACTCATGAATATGTCCCTACCACCCATGCTTTCTACTCCACCTGCAGAGAAGAACAAGGTTACTCCATCAGAACATAAGAATGGGAAGTTCTGCAATTTGTACTCACTCACACCAAAATCAGCAATTGCCGTCTTCTTGCTCCACGTATCACCCAGAAGCGTTTGTGTGTAGAGGCGGCTGGCAGACGAATCGCCATCAGCCACAATACGTCGGTCACCGAATTCATTCTCATATTGTCCCATCTCATTGGCAAAGTCTTTCGACTTACTATTTACCGATAAGATGCCAGTCTCCTCGCTCAGAGGTACTTGTGACAGGAAATCCTGTTTATCCACTACTACACTGTCGATAAACATTACTTTTGCAGTGCTCGGCAGCAGTTGTTGGAAAAGCTTGGTGTTTTCTGTTGCCCTGGCCACTACACGTTGCTGTGGGACAGCCTTGGCGGGCTTACGTTGAGCAATGACAGGCAAAGAGATAAATAAGAATATTGGTATAATGTTGATTAACTTCATGTTGTTATTAATTGTTCAATAATTGCTTTGCCATATTGGCTGCAGCCTTTCTACCATCTCCCATGGCGAGTATGACAGTAGCTCCACCACGCACGATGTCACCACCAGCATAGAGCTCAGGCTTTGACGACCGCATCTCCTCATTGACAACAATCGTGTTTTTACGGCCTAGCTCAAGTCCTTGCACCGACTTTGGCACAAGTGGATTGGGCGACACACCAACAGCCACAATAACCTGGTCGCAATCTATCGTTGTCGTCTCACCGGTTGGTTCCGGACGGCGGCGCCCAGAAGCATCGGGGTCACCCAGGCGCATCACATCAAGAACTGCACCTTTCACGCGTCCGTTGTCATCTGCCAAATAATGATTTGGGTTGTGAAGAGTCAGGAAATGTATTCCTTCTTCCTTGGCATGCTTCACTTCCTCAAGTCGTGCGGGCATTTCTTTTTCAGAGCGGCGATAGACCAGTGTGACGTCAGCCCCCAGTCGTTTAGCCGTACGGCAGGAGTCCATGGCAGTGTTGCCACCACCCACAACCAACACCTTCTTGCCGAAGATGATAGGAGTATCTGTTTCAGGATTAGCTGCATCCATCAGATTAACACGAGTGAGATACTCATTGCTCGACATTACATTGATAAGGTTTTCACCGGGTATACCCATGAAGTTAGGCAAGCCGGCACCCGATCCCACAAAGACACCCTTAAAGCCTTTTGCCTCAAGCTCGTCTATCGTGATAGTCTTTCCGATGATGGTGTCTGTTTGGAAATGGACACCTTCCCGGCGCAGATTATCTATCTCTGCATCTACAATTCTGTTGGGCAGACGGAATTCCGGAATGCCATATTTCAGCACTCCGCCTATTTCGTGCAAGGCCTCAAAGACATACACCTCAAATCCTTTCTGTACCATGTCGCCTGCAAAGCTGAGTCCAGAAGGACCACTTCCGACAACAGCCACCTTAATGCCATTGCTCGGAGCCAACACGGGTAGTTCACCTTTGCCACTTTCCCGTTCATAGTCAGCGGCAAAACGCTCAAGATAGCCAATGGCTACGGCTGGCTCATCCATTTTCACATGGATGCATTTGCTCTCACACTGCTTCTCCTGCGGACAGACTCGGCCGCAGACAGCCGGTAAGGCAGAAGTATGGTGAAGCACACGGGCTGCCCCAAGTATGTCGCCATTTTCTATATGCTTAATAAAATCGGGGATTTGTATATGAACCGGGCACCCTTCTACACACGATGGCTTCGCGCAGTCGAGACACCGTTTAGCCTCTGTCATGGCCATTTCTTTCGTCAACCCCTTGTTGACTTCTTCGAGCCTTGTCGTTGCACGATAGGCTGGATCAAGTTCTGGCATCACGACACGCTTGATAGCCATGCGCTCCTTGGGTTTCATCTGTTTACGCAACTGTACACGCCACTCAGCACCGCGGCCTTCGTCAGCGGTATTGGCTTGTCCTGCCATCGAGGCATCTTGTTTCTCGTTTTCCCCCCGAGAAGCAACAGATGATTCGGCGTTGAGGAGAGCACCGGTATCGGGCTCACCTTCATTTTCCCAATGCACAAGCTCTTCTTTCTCTACATTCTTAAAGGTACCCATACGGCTCATCATCTCATTCCAATCCACCTCGTCACCATTGAATTCCGGGCCGTCAATACAAACGAAACGGGTCTTTCCACCGATGGTCAGTCGGCATGCACCACACATACCTGTACCATCCACCATGATGGTGTTGAGAGACACATCGTTGGGAATACCATATTTATGAGCGAGCAGTGACGTGAACTTCATCATTACCGGTGGACCAATTGCTATGACTTTGTCGACATGCTCGCGTTGGATAACCTTCTCCACACCAGCCGTCACCATTCCTTTTTCGCCATAAGAGCCGTCATCAGTCATTATGATCACCTCATCACTGTATTTTTTTACGTCATCCACCATGATGACGAGGTTCTTCGTGCGACCAGCCAAAACAGAGATTACTCTGTTTCCTGCTTGCTTGAGGGCTGTCAAAATAGGAAGGATGGCAGCAATGCCAATACCACCGCCGGCACACACCACGGTGCCATAGTTGGCTATCTTAGAAGGAGTGCCCAGAGGACCCACAACGTCTTGAACATAACTGCCTTCGGGCAGTTTGCATAGTTTGGTCGACGAAAGCCCCACCTCTTGCACCACCAGTGTGAGTGTTCCCTTCGCGGCATCACTCTTTGCAATCGTATAGGGCACACGTTCGCTATGACTGTCCACCCTGACGATGATGAAGTTGCCCGGCTTACAACTTCTGGCAATAAGAGGAGCCTCAATATCGAGGCAAAAGACTTTCTCTGAGAATTGCGTCTTCTTAACTATCTTGTTCATACCCGTTTTATTTATTATAGGTTCTTGATAAATTTTATCTAAAGCTGAGCTTCTGCCAAAACATTGTTGTCTAAATCACGAATAGACAGCATGCCATTATCCATGATTCCGAATGTCGGCACATTACCGTTTTTGGGGAATGTAATCGATCCTGTGTTGCAGCACACCATTCGATGCCCATCAGAAAGGGTAGTGGTACTCAGTTTCCACAGATGGGTGTGACCAAAGATCACAGCGTCAAAATGTCCTGGTGGCAGCTGTTGATCGTTGTACACATGACCATGAGTGAGCAGTATCTTCCTGCCTTCATCAACCAGCAACGAGTAGGTTGCTTGGATAGGGAAATGAAGCAACATCTGGTCAACTTCCGAGTCGCAGTTGCCCCTGACAGCTACTATATTGTCGGCCAAGGCATTGAGCCGTTCTGTCACTCCCTTGGCATCCAAGCCCTCTGGCACTCCATTGCGGGGACCATAGTTGAGGATATCACCAAGAAGCAACAACATATCACAGTGTTCGCTACGGTATATGTCGAGTACCTTGACGAGTTGTGTCACCGATCCGTGGATATCGGACAGAAGAAAGTATTTCATTACATCAGCTTCTTAGATAATTTTTCAAATAGGCGCTGTGCGTCTGTTTTAGCAACTGCCTCACGGCCTTGTCTCTGATTTGTCTGACACGTTCGCGCTTCAGGCCCATATTCTGTGCAATCTCTGCCATGGTCTTTGTCTCCACGCCGATGCCATAAAAATACTGCACTACCTGCTGTTCTCTGACAGGCAACTGACGCACAATGTCAGCCAACTCCCGCTCAATGTTCTGCTTCTGCAACAACTGGTCGGGGTCGGGAGCATCCTTATTTGGTATGACACGACCCAGGCTTAGCTCCGTACTGCCACCCACCGGTGCATCAATTGACAGCGCACGCGACCGCTTCTTTTCCAAAGCCTCGTCCTTCATGTTTCTCGGCACACGGTAGAGGCCCACCTGCTGTTCAATGGCCTTCTCTATGGCCTCACGTATGTAAGGGGCTGCAAAAGTAACAAACCGATGGCCATGTTCAGGATGGAACTTCTTCGCAGCTTTAAGCATGCCTATGTTCCCCTCGCTGATGAGATCTTCGATGTCGAGACCACGATTCTTGAACTGAGTGGCAAGGCTTACCACAAAGGTAAGGTTAGCACTCATCAACTTATTGAGTGCTTTCTCGTCGCCATTCAGTATTCGTTGTGCCAGCTCGGCTTCTTCCTTGTCGCTCAACAGTTTTTTTGATCCTATCTCATTGAGATAAGCATTCAGAGCATTGTTTTCCTTATTCATAACGTCTCAGTTTATCAATGGGCATACTACTCCAATCCTGCATCGAGCAACATCTCTGCCACCTCTTCAGGCGAGTTGAATTCCATGCCGTCGCGCAGTTCTTGATCTGTAAACTCTTTTGACAATCTCGCCGCAGCCTCTTCACTCAAACGTGGATTACCCGCATCGTCTTTAGCCGACAGCAGGACATCAAGGATCTTTTGGCGGTATTCATTTACGTCTTCCATTGTCCGTATAATTTTTGGTAAAGTTACTCATTTTTTCAGATATAAGCGCTAATTGATACGTTTTTTATTGTGAAAAAAAATCATTATCACGTTTTATTTCGTAACTTTGCGACATCATAATCAAAATAAGGAAAATATGGAACAAAAGATGTTGCTCATCGTAGATCCGCAGATTGACTTTATCACAGGCAGTCTGCAAGTACCTGGCGCAGCGGAAGCAATGACCCGTCTGGCTGCATATGTACGTAATCACGATGAAGATTATGCCGTGAGGATTGTTACGTCTGACTGGCATCCGTATCGTCATTGCTCCTTTCAGCATGAGGGCGGCCAGTGGCCTACACATTGCGTGCAACACTCAGCCGGGGCTGCTATCTGGCAGCCGCTGCTTGAGGCTCTCAACGAGTCACGTGGTGGTTACACATTATTATATAAAGGTGATGCCATTGACAAAGACGAATATTCGATTTTGCAGAATGGCCGATCTGCTGACATACTACTGCGACTCATCAAGGCATTGGGCATTGCTAAGATTGACATCTGCGGACTGGCCGGCAACGTGTGCGTGCTCAACACAGCCAAGGATTTGGCTACTGCCACCAACCCCAACAAGATTCACGTGCTGACAGACTATGCACCATCATTGGACGACGGAAGCGAACTCCATGCTTTTATCGAGTCATTGCATTAGCAATGATTTGATGTCCTATTTTATTTTCATGAAATTGCTCATCATTAAACTATACAAAGTAATAATTAATTATGATATTATCAACCACTCCTTCTATAGAAGGTCAACAGATAGGCAGATACCTTGGAGTTGTGACTGGAGAGACCATCATTGGTGCCAACTTCGTGAAAGACTTCTTTGCCAGCATTCGTGACATCGTAGGTGGTAGATCTGGCAGTTACGAACGTGTGCTGTCTGAAGCCCGTGACACTGCAATGAAAGAATTGGTCCAACGAGCAGAAGCCATCGGAGCCAACGCCATCGTGGGTATCGACATCGATTATGAGACCATCGGAGCCAATGGGTCCATGCTAATGGTAGCTGTCAGTGGAACTGCTGTAGTATTGGTATAAACAAAGACTCATTCGTCATGCCAATCATTGAAACAGTTAAAGGGAAGACTCCTCTATGGGGTGAGCGGTGCTTCATTGCCGACAATGCTACACTGGCCGGCGATATCATCATGGGTGATGACTGCTCAGTCTGGTATGGAGCGGTGCTACGTGCCGATGTAGACGTCATACGTATCGGCAACCGTGTGAATATTCAAGATTGTGCCTGTATACATCAGACGGGAGGCCATCCTGTAGTGCTTGAGGATGACGTCAGCATTGGGCATGGTGCTGTCGTCCATGCTGCCACCGTCAGGCGCGGTGCACTCATCGGCATGAATGCTGTTGTTCTTGACGATGCCGACATTGGCGAGGGGGCTATTGTCGCCGCCGGTGCCGTTGTCTTATCCGGAACCAAAGTTAAGGCCGGTGAACTTTGGGCTGGTGTACCTGCCAAATGTGTCAAGATAGAAGATCCAGAGAAAGCAAAAGATTTCGCGCGACACTATATGACGATTAAGTCATGGTATAAAGAGATTCCGCCATCAAAATGACGACATCACGTAGGCCACGGCGGTATGGTAAAGATTGAAACCAAACTGCACAAGCAGTTTTTCTTTAAAGAAACTTAAAATACACATCATTAGTACGGCAGTCTGAAAAAAAAGTCTTACTTTTGCAGTCGCATTTGTGAAAAAAGCAGATGGCAGTCAATCAACTTGGAAAGATGCTCGAGTGGTTGAAGAGGCACGCCTGGAAAGCGTGTATACGCCTAAAGCGTATCCGGGGTTCGAATCCCCGTCTTTCCGCTTTGTTGATTTGTAATTAGTAAGAACTTAGAGTCAATAAGTTTTTCGTCTCCAATCATTTTATTTTAATGCTGCACACCGTTTGAAGAAGAGTTTTCTTTAATCTATCTTCTATTTGGTGGCAACGGAGAGTAACAAATATCTTCAACATTTTCACATGAAGCCATCCCACATAGACCCATTTGGATGCTTTTGCCTAAAAAATGATAAATAGCCGCAGCCTCTTCAAGTTACAGCGATTGTTTTATTCCCCAATAAGATACATCTTGATTAACCATCATGAATATTGTAGGTTTATCATCACTGCTCACCACAAATAAGGTTGGCTTGTATGGTTTGTGACCTGTCTTCAAAGCGGATAAACCATAGGCTCGATAATTTTAAATTTAATTCTAAAGAGAATTTTAAATTCCATTTCAAGCCGCTTGCGGCGCCCATTAAACAAAGAGGACGTTCTATTTGGACGGGAGTCCCTTATGACGGAAGCATAAAGGGACTTCAGAGGGATACAACTATTCGAAATCTATGTTGTTGTAGAACCCCTTAGGGGTTCCGGTATCATAGCGAGGGGATGAGGTGAGCGTAGCGAGCCTCTTCCCCTCGTAGCATAATGGAGGATTAATTAAATCGCTACCCCCTTGCGGGGTTGCGGCAATGTCAGATTCCCGGCCTATCGTTCATGTCCACTTGGCATGATTTTGTTTCATGGTAAGCACCGTATTTAATATTGCCGCAACCCCACAAGGGGGTAGCGAATTATTTTCTGCTCGTCATGGTTACGAGGGGAATCGCATCATTCGCTTCGCTCATTCGCTCATCCCCTCGCTATGTTGCCGGAACCCCCAAGCGGGTTCTTGCAATACCATATAGAAATGCCTATTGTGCGGGTGTCATATGACAAAGCAGGGAAAGGTTGGAGGTAAGTGGCTGCCGCTGGCGCTCCTTGATTTTGTGGATATAGATAATGACGCAGACTCCGGTGCAATCGGTGTCTGCGTCATCAGTAGCATATTCGTGATGATTACATCTCCACCTGTTTCAAATCCTTATCCAAGGAGCTTGTACCACAGTATATTGAGTAGTGGTGATCAGGGTTGTAGCGCATGGTGTTGGTCGTTACATCCCAGAGTTCAAAGTTACGCTCCGTGAGTGGAATGACCACAGTTTTTTTCTCACCAGCCTTCAGACTCACCCGTTGGAAAGCACGCAGACTCTTCAGTGGCCCGTCAATGTCTTCGTTATCCTTGACGTAGACCTGCAGAATCTCCTCGCCGTCACGTTTTCCTGTATTCTCAACGTCCACAATCAGGTTGCCGCCAACTTCTCCCGTCTTCTCCAACCGAGGTTGTCCCATGGCGAACTGTGTATAGCTCAGTCCATAGCCGAAGGGATAGAGCGCATCGCCCTTGAAATAGCGATAGGTACGGCCTTTCATGTCGTAGTTCTCAAACGGTGGCAGCTGCTTGGTGTTGCGATAGAAGGTCACTGGGAGTTTGCCAGAAGGGTTGACTTTGCCAAAGAGTACATCTGCAACAGCCGTGCCTCCCTCCTGTCCTGGGTACCAGGCTTGCAGGATTGCCTGGCAGCGGTCGGCCTCGGGAGCCAGAGCAATGGCAGCACCTGAGCAGTTGACCATAATGATCTGCTTGCCAGCATCGTGCAAGGCTGCGATGAGCCCGCGCTGTACTTTAGGCAGCTCGATGTTGGTGCGGTCGCCACCTGAGAAGCCCTCTATGTGTACAGGCATCTCCTCGCCTTCAAGGGCCGGAGAGATACCACCGACAAAGATCACTTTATCGATACCTTTAAGCTGACGGATGGTCTCAGTGTAATCCACTGGCTTCTCCGTTCCGAGATTGATCTTCAAGTCGGCATTCCAAGTCTTCACGTAGGCGAACTCCACCCGGATGTCATAGCGCTTGCCAGCCTCCACCTTCAGAACAGTGTGCGTTGGAAGTGTGCGCCATGTATGTGCTTCTTGTTTGCGTTCATCATTGACATATACCTGAAAGTCGCCACAGCCCTCTACATCGAGCGCCACTTCGCCGCTCTGTTGAGGGTAGAAGGTAGTGGAGTAGCGGGCAGAGAAATCTTCAATCTTCACACCAGGCGCAAAGTTGTGCATACCCGCCGTAGTAACGGCGATAGGCTGTGTATAATATTGCGTTGTGATAGGCTTACCCTCCCGTTTGGTGTTATTCCAGAACTCCCCCTTCAGCCCCGTCGTCTTTCCGTCACGGCATTGGTTGAAGAGTGGCTCGATGACCTTATCGGCTGTGAGATCACAGCCCTTGATATATACCAGGTTTTTGTAGTGGCTACGCAGTCCGTCGAGGATGTCAATGGTGTGTGTGGGCGTACCGTTATAATTGCCCCACATCATCGGACGGTTGTCAGCGTTGGGTCCGATGACGGCGATGCGCTCGTGGCTCTTGGGATTGAGAGGCAGAATATTATCACTGTTTTTCAGCAGCACGAGCGACTGTCGCGCCATGTCGAGCGAGAGCTGAGCATGCTCTTTGCTTGAGACAACCGAAAAGGGAATACGGCTCCATGACACTAATTTTTGGTCATCCATCTCACCGAGGTCAAAACGTCCTTCTAGCAAACGAATCACGTGTTTGTCGACCTCTTTCTCACTGATGAGTCCACGCCGCACGGCGTCGGGCACAGTCTTGTAGGTGTAGTTGAATCCACACTCCACGTCGGTACCGGCTAACGCTGCACGTGCAGAGGCGTGCGTGGCGTCGCTCGAAACCTTATGGTTTTCCCATATGTCACTGACAGCACCGCAGTCGCTCACCACCAGGTTTTTGAAGCCCCACTCATCGCGCAGGATTTGTTGCAGTAACCGAGTGTTGGAACAGCAAGGCTCGTCATCAAGACTCTGATAGGCGCACATCACTTCCCGCACATGGGCGTCCTGGACAAGTGATTTGAATGCCGGCAGATAGGTCTCCCACAAGTCTCGTGGCGAGACGTCATTGATGTTGGCCGTATGGCGTGTGCTCTCAGGGCCGCTGTGCACAGCATAGTGTTTGGCACAGGCCCAGAGCTTGCGGTAACGTGCCGATTCAGGACCTTGCAGTCCTCGCACGACAGCACAGCCCATCACGCTCGTCAGCCAAGGATCCTCGCCGTAAGTCTCCTGTCCACGACCCCATCGTGGGTCGCGGAAGATATTGACATTGGGTGTCCACACCGAGAGACTGTGAAACTTCTCCACGTCACCGCCTTGTGCCAGACGGTGATGGTATTGTGCCCGCATCTCGTCGCTGGTGGCAGAGAACACACGATAGAGCAGGTCAGGATTGAACGATGACGCCATGGCAATGGGCTCCGGAAAGACGGTGACACCTCCAAGATTGGCAACGCCGTGCAGTGCTTCGCTCCACCAATAAAACTTCTTGATGCCCAATCGTGGGATAGCAGGACTCTCATCAAGCATCAGCTGTGCTTTCTCCTCAAGCGTCAAACGCCCACAGAGATCAACGGCCCGCTGGTGGGCCGTAAGACTCGGGTCTTGATAGGGTAGTGTCTGTGCACTCAGGCTAATAGAACTGAGCCAGCAAACGCTTAAAACAAAGTTTCTTAGTTTCATGTTTCAAGTTTTAAATGTTTATGGTCTTATTAATAGGCAAAAGTAGACATTTTTTCTAATACAAACTATTCCATTTGTAACTATAACTTTGTATGATGTAAACTTGGAACAAATAATCCCAAATTGTATCTACATCTGCTAAGATAGTAGCAATGACCAAAAGCTAATAGTCGTACCTTTGTCATCATAAATCATTAGCAATAAACTAAAAACGTATTTATGGTTAAGACAATACTCTCTTCATTGTTATTGATGCTGACAGCAGTCATGGCATCTGCCCAAATTGCAGCAAATGGGACTGAGGAATTCCGCCGTTACGGGAAAGTGAGACGGTCGCCACAAAGTAATGAGACGGTCGCCACAAAGTAATGAGACGGTCGCCACAAAGTAATGAGACGGTCGCCACAAAGTAATGAAACGGTCGCCACAAAGTAATGAAACGGTCGCCACAAAGTAACGAAACGGTCGCCACAAAGTAATAGCGTAATGAAGAGAATGTATCAAAATTGGAGAAGTTCAGAAGTCCGGAAGTAAAGAACTTCAGTCATTACTATGATAACACCTTATTATCAGACAGGTATTCATATGACAGGACTTTAGGACTCCCGGACTTCTTCATTTTTGCTACATCCTCTTATTTAATCGTTTAATGTAAAGGAGTACTTTCGAGGGCAAAGCCAATGCAATGGCATTGAATCCCTTCACACATGTGGGAAATAGCTATGATTTCCCTATAAAGTTTGCTAAATAATGACCAATTGTCTTGTAGGTGCCAATACTTTTTATTAGTTTTGCAAACAACACAAATTAATTAAACCTATTCCGCTATGCGATTAATTATCGAGCAAGACTATGACCGCCTTTCACAATGGGCAGCCAACCATGTAGTAGAGCGTATCAATGCTTTTCATCCCACGGCCAACCGTCCGTTTGTGCTGGGTCTGCCTACCGGCAGTTCTCCCGTTGGCATGTATGCGGCATTGGTGAAGGCCAATAAAGAAGGTCGCGTCAGTTTTAAGTACGTCAAGACCTTCAATATGGATGAGTACGTCGGGCTGCCGGAGAGTCATCCCGAGAGCTACCATAGCTTTATGGCTCGCAATCTCTTTGACCATATTGATTGCCCAAAAGAGAACATTCACATCCTCAATGGCAATGCTAAGGATCTTGAGGCCGAATGTGCCCATTACGAGCAGATGATCAAGGACGCCGGAGGCATTGACCTCTTCATCGGTGGCATCGGTCCCGACGGCCACATTGCTTTCAACGAGCCCTTCTCAAGTCTGGTAAGCCGCACACGCGTCAAGACACTCACCACAGACACCATCATTGCCAACAGCCGTTTCTTCGATAACGATGTCAACAAAGTACCCAAGCACGCGCTGACCGTCGGCGTGGGTACGGTGATGGATGCCCTCGAGGTGATGATCCTTGTCAATGGACACCATAAGGCACAGGCCCTCAAAGCTGCTGTGGAAGGTCCGGTCACACAAGCATGGACCATCAGTGCCCTGCAACAGCATGCTCACAGCATCATCGTGGCCGACGAACAGGCATGCGATGAGCTGAAGGTGGGCACCTACCGCTATTTCAAAGATATAGAGAAAGACAACCTCTAAGTAATCCATCAATAGAGATCAGGACTGATCAGTCTTATCAATCCAATCAATAATGGTTGGGAAGGCAGAGAAAGCAACGACGCCAAGACGTCCACAGCGGCAGTCTAAATAAACAACCTGCAAGATGTGCTTCTTTGCCTTCCTAATTTGTTTCTGTTTCATTTCTTAATCATACTATTAACTATGCCTTCCATATCCACTGCCAATTGGGTGCCTGACGCTACCCAACGTCAGATCATTAATCTTCACCAAGGTTCCCATCTCGTGCTGGCTCCTCCGGGATGCGGCAAGACACAGTTGCTGGCCGAACGTATAGCCAATGCGCTCGATCAAGGTGTGTCACCGTCTGACATGATCTGCCTCACCTTCACCAATCGTGCCGCACGAGGCATGCGCGAGCGAATCAATGAAAGGGTAGGTGACGCAGCCGATACGTTGTTCGTGGGAAATGTGCACAGATATTGCTCACATTTTCTATTTGAAAACCATCTCGTGCCCATCGACTCCGCCATCATCGACGACGACACAACCATGAGCATCTTAGCCCGCTATCTCGAGGAAGATGAGTCAGAAGTAGTCAACAGCCACAACCGCAAGCAGGCCTACCAGCAAATCATGTTCTTCTCCCACTTCATGTACGATATTGCACACAGAGTGCCCAAACGCCTTCGCATCCATCCGGAATGTGTGTCACGACAGGACATAGCAATGATGAGAACCATTGCCACCGCACAGAACAAGCCTTTTGACGAAGAGCTGATGCTCGACATCTACAACAATACCGACTTTTATCTTGACCTGATCAACCAGCCACCTTTCACACCCTATCAGCGTCATGAGGCTGAGGAGAGTCTGCGGAAGATGCGCTTCGCGCACGCTTACACAGCTTACAAACGACTTAACAACCTTCTCGATTTTGAAGACCTTCTCCAATATGCCTACCACGCGCTGAGCACCAATCCCTACTGCAAGCAATATGCCTGGATGCAGGTGGATGAGGTGCAGGACCTCAATCCACTACAGTTGGCCATCATCGACCTTCTGTCAGAGAAAGCAGCCAAAGAGGGCAGCCGAATTTTCTTCGGCGACGAACAGCAAGCCATTTTCTCGTTCATGGGAGCCAAGCTCGATACGCTGACGATGCTGAAAAAGAAATGCGAGGGCAACGTTCATCACCTTGGCATCAACCACCGTTCGCCGGCTCCACTGGTCAATATGCTCAATCTCTTTGCCATCAGCAACCTCAAAAGTGACCCTGACCTGCTGCCCGAAGCCGGAAACAACAGCAGCGACGGTCAGTGCAAGCTCTGCGTGACTTCAACGAACACGATGTCAGAAGAGTTCAATGCCGTAGTGAGCTTAGCCAATAAACTGCTGACAACTTATCCAACAGAGATGACTGCCATCGTGGTCAACAGCAATCGAGATGCTGATGTCGTTAGCGAGATATTGGTGAAACAAAAAATCAATCACTTCAAGGTATCCGGTACCGATCTCTTTGCATTGCCGTCTGTCAAACTGCTGTTGGCGCATCTGAACGTGCTCGTCGATTCCCACAACTTCCTTGCATGGTCACGTATCATGCAAGGCATGAAAGTGTGTGAGACCCCGGCCAGCAGCAGGCAGTTTGTTCATCAGTTGCGCAAGAACGGGCTGCTGCCGACCGACCTCATGGGCGATGGAGGGCAGACAGTCCTGCAACGCTTCATTGATGCCTATGAGCAACGGGATCTGATAGTCTTCGACACAGAGACCACCGGACTGAATGTGTTTGAGGACGACGTGATACAGATTGCGGCGGAGCGGTTGCGCCAGGGCAAAGTCGTAGCAAAGTTCTCCGTTTACATTGAAACCAGCCGCCCCATTCCCACAATGTTGGGTGACATCGTCAATCCCATCATTGAAGAACGCAAGCTTCAACCCATCATCAAGCATGCTGATGCCCTCAGACAATTCCTCGACTTCGCGGCCGGAGGCGTATTACTTGCCCACAATGCCACCTTCGACTATCATATCATGGACTATAACATTCGGCGATACCTGCCAGATGTCGACTGGCAACAGGCATGTCCGGAATGTCACGACTCATTGACGCTCATACGACTGCTGCGCCCCGACCTCAAGGCTTACAAACTGAAGACACTGCTTACGGAGATAGGACTCTCCGGCGAGAACTCCCACCTGGCCGACGATGATGTCAACGCTACTGTGTCACTCGTCAATTACTGTTACGAGCAGGCTCCTGATGTGCTGCTACGCCAACGCCAATTTCTCTCTCGTCCAACGACAGTAGAGAGAATCAAACGACTGCGACATTACTATGCCGGTTTCTATGATCGAGGACGTGCTCGTCTTTATGACCGTAGCCCTGTGGACAATGGTCTGCCAGCAATGGTTGATGAGATGAAAATGTTCTACGACGACCTGGTGAAGAACAGTTGGATTAACCCCATTGACAAGATTGACTATATCTACCGGTTTATAGCCAATGATGTAGTTGATGAGCATCAAGAGCTTTCTCTTAAGGAGCAACTTGACGCCCATGCCTACGAACTCAATACATTTAAGGAAGCCGACCTTTGCGGGTCGTCAACGATGGTTGACCGTCTGGTGGTGTCAACCATTCATAAAGCCAAGGGGTTGGAGTTTGATAATGTCATCGTCTTCGATGTAGTAGATGGCCGCATCCCCAACTTCTATCACGAAGGAGACGCGGCCATGATGGCAGAAGATGCGCGCAAACTGTACGTCGCCATGTCGCGCGCCAAGAAACGACTGTATGTCTACTATAGCAAACAAGGCAATTATGCCAGTGCCCGTCCGAGAGAGTTGTCGCGATTCATGAAACCCGTCATAGCTTCATTTGAGAAATGCAACAACCCATCGGCTATTTGACGCGCGTAGCTCTGATAAAGTAAGCGATCAAGCAGACATAAGCCAGAAGTGAGGTCATCTCCGACAAGGGATTGGCCCACCACTGGTCGGCAATGGACAGCTCGATACCACCAAACTTCAGCAATGCAGACACCACACCCATCAGTGCGCCACCTGCGATGAAGCCACTGGCTATCAGCGTTCCCTTTTCCCCACGAGCCTTGTTCACCTCAGCGTCTTTGGAACGTGTGGTGATAAACCAATTGATGGCACCGCCTACGACCAATGGTACGTTAAGCTCCAATGGGATAAACATGCCGAGGGCAAAAGCAAGAGCAGGGATATGGCAACGGTCAAGCACAATAGCAATCAATGCTCCTATGCCATAGAGCACCCAAGGCGCACCCACACCATTCATCAACGGATCGATGACGGCAGCCATGGCATTGGCCTGTGGGGCGGCAAGCTTACCACTGGCAAAGCCATAAGTCTTGTTGAGCACGATCATCACACCTACTACCGTAGCCGCACTCACAATGGTGCCCAAGAACTTCCACGTCTCCTGCTTGGCAGGGGTAGTACCCAACCAATAACCAATCTTCAGGTCTGTGATGAAACTGCCAGCCATAGACAGGGCCGTGCACACCACACCACCCATAATTAGGGCGGCCAACATGCCTGCGGAGCCGCGGAGTCCCACAGCCACCATTACCACAGAAGCCAGAATAAGCGTCATCAGTGTCATGCCAGATACAGGGTTCGATCCCACAATGGCAATGGCATTGGCAGCAACGGTGGTGAAGAGGAAGGCGATGACGGCAACCAGCAGAATACCTACAACGGCAAACAACAGATTACCCTGCATAACACCAGTAAGGAAGAACACGAACGTGACGAGCAAAGTAACAATGGAACCGATGGCTATCACCTTGAAAGGAATATCACGCTGCGTGCGCTTCACCTTCAAGGTTGCATCTCCCTTGCCTTTGAGCTCACGTGAAGCCAGACCAACGGCGCTCTTAATGATGCCCCAGCTCTTGACAATACCAATGACACCGGCCATGGCAATACCGCCGATACCAATGCTGCGGGCATAGGATTTGAAGATATCCTCCGGACTCATCATGCCCACGGTAGTATGGATGGACGGGTCCCAAAGATTTAGCACTTGGTCGTGGAAGATAATCGACATACCGGGAACAATCAGCCACCAAACGGCCAACGAACCAAAGCAGATGTAAAGAGCATATTTAAGACCAACGATGTAGCCCAGACCCAAAACGGCAGCACCGGTGTTGACTTTGAATACGAGCTTTGCCTTATCGGCCAGATCCTGTCCCAGACCAATGACACGGCTTGTGAAATTCTCATTCCACCAACCGAACGTTGAAACGATAAAGTCGTATAAGCCTCCCACAATGCCGGCCATCAGCAATGGCTTTGCCTGGTCACCACCCTTGGCACCCGACACCAGCACCTGCGTCGTAGCAGTGGCCTCAGGGAAAGGATATTTGCCGTGCATGTCGCTGACAAAGTATTTACGGAAGGGGATGAGAAACAAAATGCCCAGCACACCTCCCAACGCAGACGCAAGGAACATCTTCAGGAACGATGCCGTCATCTCAGGATATTTAGCCTCCAGAATGTAGATGGCGGGCAACGTGAAGATAGCACCTGCCACCACAGCACCCGAACAGGCACCTATGCTCTGAATAATGACATTCTCACCGAGAGCCTTACTGCGCTTGGTAGCGGTGGAAACACCCACCGCGATAATGGCAATAGGAATGGCTGCTTCAAACACCTGTCCCACCTTCAAGCCCAAATAAGCGGCTGCGGCTGAGAACACCATTGCCATGATGATACCCCACGTCACCGACCAAGCGTTGACTTCCGGGTAGACCTTGTCAGGACTCATAATAGGATTGTAAGTCTCGCCCGGCTTCAGCTCGCGAAACGCGTTGTCGGGCAATTGCACCTTGTTTTGTTCTTTCTCTTGCATAATATGGTTTTGGTTTGATTTATCTTGTTTCGTTATTCATACGCCCAAAGTCTCGACTCTGTCGTTTGTCATCTCACGGTGATGTGCCAACAACCCTGATGCACCTCATATTTGATGTAGCAACGGTTGCGCTCACGCATGTCACGCATCACCTCTGCCAACACATACTTTAAGGTATCGTTGCGTACCTCTCTACGATGCTCTCCCGGCGCCATCACGGTCTTATAACGGTTGTAACACACATCGAACGTCGTTCCATAGAGATGACAACTGTTGAACGTAGCATTGCGGTTCTTCTTTCTTAGCGCCTCCACATCCTTGCGGGAGCGCATGATGCTGGTCACGATGATTTTGTGAAGAGGAATGCCTTTCACCTGCAAGCTGTCGAAGAAGTTGCGGCCGATATCCTGCAACAGCACCGCTGCACGCGGCACAAGATAAGGTATGCTGTTGTGAAGACGGTCTACATAGAAATAAGGATTGGCACCTACATATACCAGCAGCTTCTTACTCTTCGACGCAGCCGCGCTGTCAGCAACTGGTTTAACGCCCCACTGCTGCGCAGCCGTAAGCTGTATGTCGTTTTGGTCGGGGAAGGAGGTCTCATAGCCAGGAACACTATAGATGCGACTCTTGCGCAGACTTCCATCCTTATTGAAAAAGACCGTTTGCATGGCATCAGTCTCCATGCCCACTGGCTGTGCCGCAGGGGTGCGTTCTACATCACTCAGCGATACTTTCTCATAGTCAGCCGACTTACCATCCGCTGACGATGATGAAACCGTAGTGGTGCGGTTGTGGGTGACTGACGGAAAAATAAGCCGTACAAGGGTGAACAGAAGCGTGACGGCGAAAAAACCAAGTATATATTGTCGTTTTGTAATCTTCATTTAATCTTGCTGAAACCTATAGGTATCAATTCACCTGCAAAAATAACATAAATACGCCTAACTGCAAAAGAAATCACTCTAAAAAGTATCTGCCGATGCCGTTTTGACAATCTACCGTATCGTCGCTGCTCCTCAAGCTCCCATACGCACATAAGCCCCAGCTTCTGTCCATAATCTTGTCACACACGCTCACCTGGCGCCATCCCAGGCAACCCGTGTCACCATGTTAATGTCAGATTTAATGTCAAATAAGCGGGAATTTCCTACATAAATATCCCTTTTTGCGAAAATAATTAAGTTTATTGCCAATTTTTGTAACATTGTTGAATTAATTAATTACTTTTGCAATTGTATTACTTAATGATAGCTCTGCAGGATTATGATTTTAGACAAAGAAATGCTATGGCAGTTTTACGCCACCTATGCTGACAAGGTCTCAGCAGCTCGAAAAACCATCGGCCATCCATTGACTTACGCTGAGAAAGTGCTTTATGCGCATTTATATTCAGCTGATGCGCTTCGGTCCTATCGTCGCGGCGAGGACTATGTAGACTTTCGTCCTGACCGCGTGGCCATGCAGGATGCTACAGCGCAGATGGCGTTGCTACAGTTTATGAATGCTGGTAAGGACCATGTGACTGTGCCGGCGTCAGTCCATTGCGACCATCTCATCCAGGCCGACTTAGGCGCCACAAGTGACCTGCCAACGGCACGGCAGCAAAATAAGGAAGTGTACGACTTCCTTCATTCAGCCTCAGCCAAATACGGCATAGGCTTCTGGGCACCGGGAGCCGGCATCATCCATCAGGTGGTGCTGGAAAACTATGCTTTTCCGGGTGGCATGATGGTGGGCACCGACTCTCATACACCCAATGCAGGCGGATTGGGCATGGTAGCAGTAGGCGTCGGTGGTGCCGATGCAGTTGACGTGCTCACCGGTCAGCCTTGGGAGCTGAAGATGCCGCGCCTGATCGGTGTGCACCTCACTGGTAAACTGTCGGGATGGGCCGCACCAAAGGATGTCATCCTCAAGATACTGGGTATCCTTACGGTGAAAGGCGGCACCAATGCCATACTCGAGTATTTCGGAGACGGGGCAGAGAGCCTGTCAACTACCGGCAAGGCTACCATCTGCAACATGGGAGCCGAGCTGGGCGCCACATGCAGCCTCTTCCCCTTCGATGACCATGCCGCCGATTATCTTTGTCAGACAGGAAGGAAGGAACTGGCCGAGGTGGCAATGAAAAACAGCCATGAGCTGAAAGCCGACACCGAGGTATACGCCGATCCTGAGAAATATTATGACCAATTGTTGGAGATCGACCTCTCCGAGATAGAGCCTCATCTCAATGGTCCCTTCACGCCCGATGCAGCTACACCGATATCTGCCATGCGCACGAAAGGACCTAAAGAAGGTTATCCCATGGACGTGGAGGTCGCACTGGTAGGCTCGTGCACCAACTCGTCGTATCAGGACCTGTCGCGTGCCGCCTCTGTGGCCCGTCAGGCCGTCAGAGACCATATCAAAGCCAAGGCACAGCTCATCGTCTGTCCCGGATCGGAGCAAATCCGATATACCGCAGAGCGCGACGGACTGCTCGATGACCTGAAACGCATCGGTGCCATCATCATGACCAATGCCTGCGGACCTTGTATCGGACAATGGAAACGACATACAGACGACAACAACCGCAAGAACGCTATCGTGACATCGTTCAACCGCAACTTCCGTCGTCGTGCTGATGGCAATCCCAACACCTATGCCTTCATAGGATCACCAGAGATGGTCGTCGCCATGGCACTGTCAGGCCGGCTGGACTTCAACCCATCGACCGACAAACTCGTAAATGCCGATGGAACGGAGGTGAAACTTGACAGTCCTGAAGGTAGCGTGTTCCCAGAAAAAGGATTCAGCTGCGGTGGCAACAAGACATCATTGGAGGAGCTGGAGGCAAAAGGACTCTTCATTCCCCCATCCAATACACATAAGGACATCAAGGTTGTGATCAGTCCTACGTCAGAACGTCTCCAGCTCTTACAACCGTTTCAACCATGGGATGGCAATGACCTGTACGACATGCCTTTATTGATTAAGGTGAAAGGCAAGTGCACCACCGACCATATCTCAATGGCTGGTCCGTGGCTGCGCTACCGAGGACATCTGGAGAACATCTCGGCCAACCTGCTCATGGGTGCCGTCAATGCATTCAATGAGAAAAGCAACGCCGTGAAGGACCAGTTGGACGGACAATATAAAGAGGTGTCAGCTGCTGCACGCGACTACAAGCAACATGGTCTGGGCAGCATTGTCGTGGCTGAAGACAACTATGGCGAAGGGTCCTCACGTGAGCACGCAGCCATGGAGCCCCGATTCCTCAACGTGAAGGTCATCCTTGCCAAGAGCTTTGCACGCATCCATGAGACCAACCTGAAGAAACAAGGCATGTTGGCACTGACCTTTGTCAACAAAGACGACTATGAGAAGGTGCATGAGGACGACCGTATCAGCGTTGAGGGGATCAAGACGATGAAACCCGGCAGCCGGCTTCACGTGATCTTGCACCATAAAGATGGCACCACTGAGTCGTTGGAGGCACAGCACACCTACAACGAAACACAGATAGAGTGGCTGAAAGCCGGCTCTGCACTCAACGTAATAAAGAACCATCTGAACAAGGCTTCACAGAAAAAATAACGGAACATTAACAGCTATAAAGAGAAAGGAAAAAAGAGATATGGCAAAAATAACGATTGACAAAGACGGAAACAAGCTGGTTCCCTCGACTGTCACCATTCCCTTCATCGAGGGCGACGGTGTAGGCGCTGAGATCACACCGGTCATGCAACAGGTGGTGGATGCCGCTGTAGAGAAAGCTTATAAAGGAAACCGTAAGATAGAGTGGTTGGAGGTGTTGGCCGGCGGCAAGGCTCATGACAATACAGGGCAATGGCTTCCCAGTGAGACCATTGATGCTTTCCGCAACTATATCGTCGGTATCAAAGGCCCACTGATGACCCCCGTAGGCGGTGGCATACGTAGCTTGAACGTAGCCTTGCGTCAAACACTCGACCTCTATGTTTGCCAACGTCCCGTACGATACTTTAAAGGCATCGTGAGTCCCGTCAAGCATCCTGAACTCGTCGACATGGTTGTGTTTCGTGAGAACACCGAGGATATCTATGCGGGCATCGAATGGGAAGCTGGAACAGCTGACGCAAAGCGATTCTATGAGTTCCTGCACGACGAGATGAAAGTCACGAAAGTGCGTTTTCCTGAGACATCAGGCTTTGGCGTGAAGCCCGTTTCAAAGGAAGGATCCGAGCGGCTCATCGATGCCGCCATCAAGTTTGCCATTCAGCACCATCGACCAACGGTAACACTTGTTCATAAGGGGAACATCATGAAGTATACCGAAGGCGGCTTCAAAAAATGGGGGTATGAACTTGCTGAGCGAGAATATGGCAAATATCTCTCATCGGGTGAGCTTACCGTCAACGACTGTATCTGCGATGCGTTCCTACAAAATGCCCTGCTCAAGCCCCAGAACTATTCGGTCATTGCCACCATGAACCTCAATGGCGATTATGTCTCCGATATGCTTGCAGCGCAGGTGGGTGGCATTGGCATAGCGCCAGGTGCCAACATTAACTATCAGACAGGACATGCCATCTTTGAAGCCACCCATGGCGTAGCGCCTGATATTGCAGGAACTGACAAGGTGAATCCAAGCAGTATCATCCTGTCAGCTGTGATGATGCTCGACTATCTCGGTTGGTCAGAGGCCGGGGAACTAATCACAGAAGCCATGGAACAACTGTTCCAACAGAGCATCGCCACCATCGACCTGGCAAGGATGATGCCTAATGGTAAGGCTTTGGGTACCAAAGCTTTCGGTGATAGCATTATTACAAACATTAATCCATAGCACATTTATCGGAATGATGTGCGATAGATTTGTAACATTAAACCATTCAGGATATGAAAAAGGAATATTTGATTTATAAGCTTAGTGATGAGGCCAAGAACGCCTGCAAGATACCCCGTGAAGCCTTTCAGCGTTATGGCGTAAAGCGTGGATTGCGCAACGACGACGGCACTGGCGTGCTCGTCGGACTGACCAACATAGGTAATGTAGTCGGCTACGAGCGTGACGCTAACGGTAAGCTGGTACCCTGCCCTGGACGATTGTATTACCGCGGCTATGAGCTCGACGATCTCGTGGCCCCCTTGCTCCGAGAGAAGCGCTTTGGTTTTGAGGAGATAGCCTACCTGCTGCTGTCGGGTAACCTGCCAGACAAAGAAGAGCTGGAAGCCTTCCGCGAACTGATCAACGAGAACATGCCGCTCGACCACCGCACGATTGTACACATCATTGACCTCGAAGGTTCCAACATCATGAACATCCTGGCACGTTGCGTGCTGGAGATGTATACCTTCGATCCAAGTCCTGATGACATATCACGCGACAATCTCATGAGGCAGTCCATAGAACTCATAGCCAAGTTCCCCACTATCATCGCCTATGCCTACAACATCTACCGGCACTCTGTACAGGGCTTGAGCCTGCACATATGCCATCCATTGGAGAATAAGACTATTGCCGAGAACTTCCTGTATATGGTCAAGCAGGACGATTACACCGAACTGGATGCCCGTATGCTCGATCTGCTTCTGATCATACAGGCCGAACACGGTGGCGGTAACAACTCTACCTTCACGGTGCGCGTAACCTCGTCTACCCGCACCGACACCTATTCCAGCATTGCAGCCGGCATTGGATCGCTGAAAGGCCCCTTGCACGGAGGTGCCAATATTAAGGTGATCAATATGTTCCATCATCTTAAAGAGCATATATCCGACTGGACCAACATCGATGAGATAGACACTTATCTCAACAGGATGTTGAACAAGGAAGCCTACGACAAGACAGGACTTATCTATGGTATTGGCCACGCGGTCTATACCATGAGCGACCCTCGAGCCGTAGAACTGAAAAAACTGGCTGGCGAACTGGCGAAAGAAAAAGGACGCGTAAAGGAGTATGAGTTCTTGAAACTTATCGAACAGGAAGGCGTAAAGTGCGTCATGCAGTTCCTTCATTCCAAGAAACCAATGTGCGCCAACCTCGATTTCTACAGTGGCTTTATCTATGAGATGATTGGCCTGCCACAGGAGATATATACGCCCATCTTCGCCATGGCCCGCATCGTGGGTTGGACGGCTCACCGCATTGAGGAACTCAACTTCGAGGGGCGCCGTATCATCCGCCCGGCTTACAAGAATATACAAGAGACTAAGAAATATGTGCCGCTGAATGAACGGTAAGTATTGCGGGACATATAGGAAGGAAGAAGTGTACCTCACTTCCTAATAACGAATCAAGGCCGCTACCAACAATGTACGTTGGATAGCGGCCTTGAGCCTATATAAATACACAAGTCGTAATTTGAAGGACTGATGTTTAGTTGATGTTTAGTTCTTGAATATCAGCCCCTTGTCGTTGGCATCAACGATAATTGGCTTATCACGGAGCACCTGCTCGGCAAGGATCTTCTTACTCAAGTCATTGAGTACATAGTCCTGGATGGCGCGCTTGACCGGACGTGCACCAAACTCAGGATCGTAACCCACATTGGCAAGCCAGTCAATAGCATCTGGCGTCCATTTAAGATTGAAACCTTGCGGTTCCAACATCTTCTGAACACGCTGCATCTGCAAGGTCACTACCTTGGCAATCTGATCCTTGGTCAACGGCAAGAACATGATGATGTCATCAATACGGTTGAGGAACTCAGGACGGATGGTCTTCTTGAGCATCTCCATCACATGGTTGCGCGTGTCCTTGATGACCTCATTGCGGTTGTAATCGTTGAGATCGGCAAAGCGACTCTGGATATACTGACTGCCGAGGTTGGAAGTCATGATGATGATGGTGTTCTTGAAGTTCACCGTGCGCCCCTTGTTATCAGTAAGTCGTCCGTCGTCAAGTACCTGCAAGAGGATGTTGAACACATCGGGATGAGCTTTTTCGATTTCGTCGAAGAGCACCACGCTGTACGGTTTGCGACGTACAGCCTCAGTGAGCTGACCACCTTCATCGTAACCTACGTACCCCGGAGGTGCACCAATGAGACGAGAGACACTGAACTTCTCTTGGTACTCACTCATATCAATACGGGTCATCATATTCTCATCGTTGAACAGATACTCGGCAAGTGCCTTTGCCAACTCCGTCTTACCTGTACCCGTCGTACCGAGGAAGATGAACGACGCGATAGGACGTCTCGGATCCTGCAAGCCAGCACGCGACCGGCGGACGGCGTCAGCCACGGCCTTGATGGCCTCATCCTGACCAACAACCCTCTTGTGGAGCTCGTCCTCAATATGCAAGAGCTTCTCACGCTCGCTCTGCATCATGCGGGCTACAGGTATGCCAGTCCACCGGCTCACCACTTCGGCAATATCGTCGGCGGTCACCTCCTCACGAACCATGGCCTCACCACCTTGCGTAGCCTTGAGCTGCAACTGAATATTGGCAATGTCATCATTGAGTTCCTTCAGCTTGCCATAGCGTATCTCAGCCACACGACCGTAATTTCCCTCACGCTCAGCTTTCTCGGCTTCGAATTTGAGATTCTCGATCTGCTGCTTGTCCTGCTGAATCTTATTCACAAGACCTTTCTCAGCCTCCCATTTTGCACGGAACGAGTGTTCTTTCTCTTTGTACTCAGCAATCTCTTTGTCGAGTTGTTTGATCTTATCCTCGTCGCCCTCGCGCTTGATAGCCTCGCGCTCAATCTCGATCTGTTTCAGATGACGCGTGATCTCGTCCAGTTCCTCAGGCACCGAGTCTCTCTCCATGCGCAACTTAGCGGCTGCCTCATCCATCAGGTCGATGGCCTTGTCAGGGAGAAAACGATCGGAGATGTAACGCTCCGAAAGTTTGACTGCGGCAATGCAAGCATCATCAGTGATACGCACCTTATGGTGATTCTCGTATTTTTCCTTCAAGCCTCGCAAGATGGAAATGGCGTCGGTCTCGTCAGGCTCCTCCACCATCACAGTCTGGAAACGACGCTCCAAGGCCTTATCCTTCTCAAAGTACTTCTGGTACTCATTGAGAGTAGTGGCTCCGATGGCACGCAGTTCGCCACGTGCTAACGCTGGTTTGAGGATATTGGCTGCATCCATGGCACCTTCACCACCACCTGCGCCAACAAGCGTATGAATCTCATCGATGAAGAGGATGATATTGCCATTGGCATGAGTCACCTCTTTAATCACGCTCTTCAAACGTTCCTCAAACTCGCCTTTGTACTTGGCACCGGCGATCAATGCGCCCATATCGAGAGAATAGACCTGTTTGTTCTTTAGGTTCTCCGGCACATCGCCTCTCACGATACGTTCGGCCAGACCTTCCACAATGGCAGTCTTACCGGTACCCGGCTCACCAATGAGGATTGGGTTGTTCTTGGTACGGCGCGACAGAATCTGAAGGACGCGGCGGATTTCCTCATCGCGACCGATGACAGGGTCCAGTTTACCCTTGCGTGCCGCATCAACGAGGTTGACAGCATACTTGGAGAGAGCCTGGTAGTTCTCGTCACCACTCTGGCTGTTCACCTGTTGACCCTGACGCAACTCTTGTATGGCCTTGGTCATCTCAGACTCACTGCAACCGGCATCCTTCAGCATCCGGCTTACGGGCGAGTCAACCTGAAGCAGAGCAAGGAGCATGGGTTCAACAGAGACGAAAGTGTCACCCAACTTCTGTGCATTGTCTATAGCCTTTTCCAGTACCTTGTTACAATCTGTGGAGAAGTAGGGCTGACCTCCTTCCACGCGAGGCAGATGTTGAAGTTCTTGCTGGATAAGGTTCTCTATCTGCATGGCATTGATACCCAACTTTTGGAACACAAAGTTGGTCACATCGTGATCTTTCTGCAAGATACCTTGCAGCAGATGCACCGGCTCAATGGCCTGCTGGTGAGAGGCCTGAGCTGTGTTGACAGCTTCCTGAATGGCCTCCTGTGCTTTGATTGTAAATTTGTCGAATGTCATATCTTATCTTCCTTTCTTTCGTTTTTAATGGTTACAGCCACCTACCATCAAAGCGTATACCCAATTTCAACAAAACGACATATTGGCAAGCGTTATGTCAAAATGGCACAGCACGGGATTGAAGACGGAATTGTTGCTCTTTGCGTGCAAAAAACTAATAAAATAGTTGTAGGAATAGAGGAATTATATTATATTTGCAACAGATGAACTAAAGACGAAAACCGAAATATCAAAACCATCACATAAAACTATCACTATGAGTACAAGTACCATCATCATTTTAGTAGTGGTTGTTGTATGCCTTGCTTTTGTAGCTTATGGGTATCACCACAAGAAGAACCATCACTATCACATCGAAGGTCTGCAAGTAGCCGTCGACAAGATTTTCAGTCAGGCCCACGCAGAGAGCATGAGAAGAAATGATTTTCTCAGAGCGCTAGACCGCTACTATAATTGTTCGCGCAAGGAGTCGCTTTACTTGTTAGGCTATGCACGGGAGCATGGCATCGTAAAGACCGGCGAACAGGTAGTAACGAAAGTATAATCGACAAAAGGGTAGGGGCCAACAAGTACTTTTGGGGGCATAAGTAGAGGATAGACCACTTAGAAGACCGAGATACGGAGAACACCAGAGTTACAAAGAGCTAAAGGGTATCAAGAAGATGCGAGGCCCTAACCTGCATTATTCATGAACATTAACTCTACTTTATTTAAACATTGAATTATCAAGAATTGACCACGAATCATTCAAGAATTATTATATTTTTGAGAAATTCGTGGTTAATTCGTGGAAATTTGTGGAATAATAAACTCCATGAATAATGTAGGCAAAAAGCTGGGCCTCACTGATTGCTAAAGGGTACGCGATAATCGCAACCTTCCTTCCATCGGGAACAGCCATACGCTGTCTTGCCTTTGATAATATGACCAACATGGCACTTTGGGCAAGGCTCACCCGGAACGGGTTGTTTATTCAAGACGCTCTTGGAAGCAGAAGCAGTGTCCGAAGTGTTTTGAGTCGCAGAGGCAGACGCGGCTTCGCTTGACGCAGCCGGCTTCGCTTTGGACTTGGCGGCAGACTTATCGACACCCTTATCCTGCGTAGCATGTTTGGCTTTCGATGTACTTTTACCGGATGTCTTCTCCACCCATTCAATTCTTCGTGCAGTATTGTCGTGCATGACGTCTCGTACGATCTCAGACACCTGCAACTTCAACTCGTTGATAAACTGCAAGGGATCGTATTTATGATGCTCGATGTCACGCAGTTTCTTTTCCCACTGACCCGTCAGTTCCACACTGGTCAGCAGTTTCTCGTGAATGGTATCTATGAGCTGAATACCCGTAAGCGTAGCCACAAGCGACTTACGCTCTCGACGGATATAATGGCGCTTGAATAGGGTTTCAATGATCCCGGCACGCGATGAAGGACGCCCAATACCATTTTCCTTCATCACGGCTCTCAACTCTTCGTCATCAACCAGTTTGCCTGCTGTCTCCATGGCACGCAGCAATGATGCCTCAGTGTAATGCTTCGGCGGCGTAGTCATTTTCTTTGTAAGTGTTGGCCGATGCGGTCCCTGTTCACCCTTAACGAAGTTGGGCAGCGTGCGCTCTTCATCTTTATCCTCCGGTTTCTGTGTCCCATCTTCGTCCGCGTCAAGATCCTTGCCTCTCTGATCGTCGGTGGCATATACGGCGCGCCATCCTGGATCAAGAATTTCCTTTCCGGTAGCTTTAAACTCCGTTTTGTCAACCTTACCCAAAACCGTGGTCGTAGAGAATTTGCAGTCAGGATAGAATGCGGCAATAAAACGACGGGCAATCAGGTCATACACCTTCTTCTCGGCATCAGTGAGTTGGCCAGGCACTTGCCCGGTCGGAATAATGGCGTGGTGGTCGGTCACCTTCGATGTATCGAAAACTCGCTTCGACTTTGTGAGTTTCTTTCCCATAGCTGCCAACGTCTTAATGGGTTGCAGATAGGGCTTTTGCCCTTGGGTATAATACTGGCTGACACCATTAAGAATACCAGGGCATTTAGGATAGATATCATCTGAGAGATACTGCGTGTCCACACGAGGATAGGTCGTCAGCTTCTTTTCATAGAGACCCTGAATGAGTTTCAGTGTCATATCCGCCGAGAACGCGAACTTACGGTTACAGTCGACCTGCAGCGACGTTAAGTCGTAGAGCTGCTTAGGCGCCTCTTTTCCGGGTTTCTTTGACACACTGGTCACCACAAACGGCTTACCATCGATAAGGGAAAATGCCTTTTTACCTTCTTCTTCCGACAAGAACTTTCCTGATGTGGCATTGAATAGTGTGTCACGATAAATGGTAGACAGGATCCAATAAGGCTCTGGCTTGAAATTAGCTATTTCCTTGTCACGGTTGACGATAAGCGCCAAGGTAGGTGTCTGCACACGTCCAATGCTCAACACCTGTTTCTTGTCCTGCCTATATTTCAGCGTATAGAGACGTGTACAGTTCATGCCCAACAGCCAGTCGCCGATGGCACGGCACAGACCTGCCAGATAGAGGCTCTGGTATTGCTTCTGCTCTTTTAAGTTTCGGAAGCCTTCCTTGATAGCCTCATCGGTCATCGATGAGATCCAAAGGCGTTTAACCGGACACTTCACATGAGCCATCTGCATCACCCAACGCTGAATGAGCTCACCCTCTTGCCCGGCATCACCACAGTTGACAATCTCGTCAGCCTGACTGTAAAGACGCTGTATCGTGTCAAACTGCTTCTCAATACCTCTGTCGGGAATGAGTTTGATACCAAAACGCTGTGGAATCATCGGCAGAGCCGCCAACGTCCAATAACGCCAGTTCTGCTGATAATCATTGGGCTCTTTCAACTCACAGAGATGACCAAAGGTCCACGTCACTTGGTACCCATTTCCTTCCATGTAACCATCGTGAGAGGCAGTAGCTCCCAGTATGCGTGCGATATCGCGTGCCACACTGGGTTTCTCCGCTATACAAACTATCATCTTTTGTCTTCTTATATTCTGAATTCATTAATGGCCTCAACCACATAGGCGACTTCCTCGTCTGTCATGGCCTGATTGCAAGGGATGCTGAGCTCCTGCTCATGAATGGCCTCGGTGAGAGGAAGATGACGAGCATTCCATTCTTTATAACATGCTTGCTTATGGGGTGGGACAGGGTAGTGAATCATTGTGCCTATGCCCTGGGCCTTGAGCCACAGTTGCATCTCATCGCGATGACCACAGAGGATGGGGAAGATGTGGTAGTTGCGAGAGAGGTCATTGCCGTGACATTGTTCCCACGCTATGCGTCCTGGCATCAACAGGATATCGCTGTTATGAATGTTGCGATAGTAATAGTCGGCTATCTGTCGTCTACGACTGTTCTCCTCATCAAGGTAGCTCAGCTTCACATCAAGAACAGCAGCCTGCAGCTCGTCAATCCTGCTGTTTTTGCCCTTATATGGGAAGATATACTTCCTGCTTGAACCATAGTTCCCCAGGGCTCGAACGAGCTCGGCCAGTTGGGTATCATCGGTTGTGATGGCTCCCGCATCTCCCAATGCACCGAGATTTTTACCCGGATAGAAGCTGTGAGCAGCCGCATCGCCCAAACTGCCTGTATGACATGCTCCATGCTTTGTCTCTGCAAGACAACCTACCGCCTGTGCATTGTCTTCTATCACTTTCAGATGATACCGGTTGCAGATTTCCTGTATAGTAGACGTCCACGAACAGCATCCATACATGTGGACAAGAAGGATGGCACGTGTGCGGGGTGTGATGGCACGTTCAATAAGCGACGCATCTATCTGGAGATTCTCCAGCCGGGGTTCGATAAGAATAGGGGTCAGGTTGTTTTCAGTAATTGACAGAATGGAAGCAATATAGGCATTGGCAGGCACGATCACCTCGTCGCCCTCTTGCAATACTCCCATCTCTTTGTATGCACGGAAGATCAATGTCAATGCATCGAGTCCGTTTCCACATCCGACGCAATGACTGGCACCAATATATTGCGCATAATGACGTTCAAAGCGGGCGGTAGCCTCGCCTTTGAGATACCAGCCACTGTCGATGACTTTTTGAGCAGCATCGCTGATGGCCTGATGGTGCATTGAGGTGATTTTCTGTAAAGAGAGATATGGAATGTTCATTACTGACAACTTGTAGAAATATGATTAATGATTGATGGAATAGGTATACCAGTCGTAGCAAACCCCTCTTCCACCAAAGCCTTCCTTTTGGAAGATCAGCTGTCTGTTGAGGTCATGACCATCACCATCGCTGGACTTGCCAAAATCGAAATAGGGCACATCGCGATACACCTTATTAATAAGGTGGTCGAAAAGCAGATCGAGAGCTCCGTCTCTCTTGCCTTCTTCAGACGCGGATATATACTGTGTGTGAACAACTTGTGGCGTCTCGAAGATGAGCGTTCCACCCAATGCCTCTTCCTCCCGGTAGGCCATGTACAGTCTTATCTGAGAGGGGAACCTTGACTTGAGCAGTTCCAGTTCTTGCTCACTATGCACGGGTCTTGCACCATATTTATGTTCAAGATTACTGTCGAGAATGTGCCAGAACGCCTGCAGATCCCCACTTTCCCTTACAGTGAGTCCATTGCGCAGGGCCTTGCGAATACCACTGCGTCTCGATTCAATGAACTTCAACCTATGGTCTCGGACAAGGGTCGTAGAGATGTGTCGGACCATCAGTTGCGCATTGCAAACATTGGTAAGGGCATAGAGGTCCTCTTCAGCAGGCAGTTGTTCGTAAATCCATGGGATAGACTTATACACGACCCGTTGGAAGCCATTGTCACGCAGATAAGCATTGATGCTGATGAAAGCCTCGCAGACATTGGCCGTAGTGGCACGATGGTCAGTGAGCAAGCCGCCGTAGGTCAATCCCTGATGGCTCCAAAGCGTACCATCCGACTCATTAGCAGGCAACAAGGCATAGAGACGTCGGTCTTTATAAACCATCAAGGAGTGATCGTGGAAACGGTCTTGGTGATAGTCCATATAACGACGGTCAAAAAGGAACGTGCCCTGCTTGGAGTGGGCTACGAAGTCGTTCCACGCAGCCTCGTCGTCCGCCGTGTATCGCTTGATTTCAAAAGACATCATGCTTAACTTTAATATTCTGATTTAAGACGGATAGTCTTTAAATGCTTATTATTTGGGAGAAGAATGACAACCTGCGTAAGACAGGAGCCCATCAAGCCTCAATCGTTATTCCTATGATTCATCCGACTGATATACGCTAAGTATTGGTCGTAATCGTAAATGTAATCATTGACATCAAACGGATCTTCGGCCAGCACCAAGCAGACGGCTCCCGAGGAGAAATTCTCCAGCGTTCGCCAGATACCCGTGTCGACAAACAACCCCTCATAGGGTCGCGTAAGCATGTACGGCTTGCGCTGACTGCCATTGTCGAGCGTGACAGTGAATGATCCGCTCAAAGCGATAATAAGTTCACGACAATGGATGTGTGCATGTCCGCCACGCTCCGCATCTGTCGGGATGTCATAAGTCCAATACACACGGCTGATGCCGAAAGGCAGGTCTTTGAACTGCTCGGCTACCGTGAGATTACCGCGTGGATCAGCTATCTTCTTCAAGGTGATCATCTCACCTAATTGATTCTTGGTTTCCATTATCTTATTAACGTATGTGCCCGGCGATTATTTTATAAAGTGCCACAATGACCGCCGAACGGCCATCCTCGTCATGAATGAGGATTCGGTGTGGTCCGGCGGTCATCAGAAATCAAAACCTCAGTCGAAGCCTGCCAAGGCACGTCATGGGCATCGCAAGGAGGCAACCCACCCTGCGATGGCCGGTGACTCTGGCTACTTCTTCATATAAGGATCAGTGCCCAGCACCGTCTTAGCCAGACGCTTTGTCTTGTCGCGCAAGGCATTAATGTCGCTTCCTATCTTGTCGTAACATAACACAACACCCATGCGACGTCCCTTATGAGCTACAGGCTTACCAAAGATTCGCACACGGGCATGATCCTCAGCGCAGACTTCTTGAAGGTTGTAATCCAGAGGCTGGTCACTTTCAACCGGCGAAAGTACCACAGCCGAAGCACCATAGTGCTCAAGATGAATGGCAGGAATAGGAAGTCCCATGACTGCACGGAAATGAAGTTCAAACTCACTCAGGTTAGTGCAATGGCTCAATGTCACCATGCCCGTATCATGCGGCCGAGGGCTCAGCTCAGAGAAGATGACCTCACCCTTTTTGGTCAGGAAGAACTCGACACCCCAAATGCCATAACCTGTCAACGACTTGGTTACCTCATCTGCCATGTGCTGTGCCTGTTTCAAAGCCTCGTCGGAAATCTGATAAGGCATCCAACTCTCACGATAGTCGCCACCCTTCTGTACATGTCCGATAGGCGGGCAGAAAATAGTTGGAGCATTCTTCTGGGTGACGGTCAGCAAAGTAAACTCACTCTCGAAGTCGATAAACTCCTCAATAATGACCTCTTTGACGTCGCCACGTCCTTCCTCCATGGCGTCACGGAAGGCTTCTTTCAGCTCTTCATCATTGTGGACATAGCTCTGGCCATGACCACTTGATGACATAAGCGGCTTGACCACACATGGGAAGCCGATGGTATCGGCGGCACGCTTGAACTCATCAAACGTCTTGGCATAAAAGTATTTTGCCGTACGGAGTCCCAGTTCCTTTGCAGCAAGGTCACGGATGGCCCTGCGATTCATGGTGTAGTTGACAGCACGGGCCGAAGGCACCACCTGAATGCCTTGCTTCTCAAAATCAAACAATCGCTCCGTGCGGATGGCTTCAATCTCCGGCACGATAAGATCGGGCTTGTGTTTCTCTACTGCAGCCGTGAGTGCGTCACCATCCAACATGGAGAATACTTCGCATTCATCGGCCACCTGCATGGCGGGTGCTCCTGCGTATTTGTCGCAGGCAATGACATACTGGCCAGCTCGTTTGGCGGCAATTGTGAATTCCTTGCCCAGTTCGCCTGAGCCCAAAAGCAAAATCCTTTTCATTATTGTAATTTTAGGTCTAACTGAATCATTGTTTGTATTCACTTACCAGAACTTCATCAGCGTTGTGCCTCAATACGCTTGCGCACCAAAGGTGACAGTTGACGCAGCATCATCTGCCATTCGGGGGTGATAGACAGCTTTCTCACGTCTCTGTCGACAATCTCCTGTATAGTTTCGGCCGTAACCTTGTATTTGGCAGCCAACTGAGTGATAGGAACCTGCGGCGTCGCGAACAGTCCGTAATAGGCGTCGATGATGTCCTTGTCGAGTGTGCCAAGCATCGTCAACAGGACATTAAGATTAGCTTTGTCGGCCTGCGATACAAGTAAAGCCGACTGGTGGGCCAATTTGAGATAATTATGCAGCGGTTGTGATATCTTATCCATAATTTGTTGATTTAACGATGAAGTCTTTCTCCAAGCGTTATGACCTCACAGTCCTTAAAGTCACTCCCATCAATAGTCAGTCGGACCAGCGTACGCTCCTTCTGCCAACCTGTGATGCCAGCGGCCCCAGGGTTGATGTGAAGCAAGCCGAGGGTCTTGTCGGGCATGATTTTAAGGATGTGGGAGTGGCCCGAGATAAAGAGATTAGGTGGGCTGGCATAGATCATGTTGCGAACCGATGCGTCGTAGCGACCCGGATAACCGCCGATGTGCTTCATCAGGACGTCAACATCCTCACATCGGAAGCGCAATACTTCACGGTAACGGGCATGCATGTCCCAGTCATCAATGTTGCCATAGACTGCGCGAAATGTAGGCCCCATTGCCTCGAAACGGTCAGCCAGCTCGGTGCTGCCAATATCGCCGACATGCCATATCTCATCGCACTCGCCGAGGTACTGCTCGTATTTGTCGTCCCAAAAACCGTGAGTGTCACTGATAATACCTATTTTCTTCATTACATGTTTTTTTACCAGACTTCGTTTCTATCCTTATTCCATACCAAAGCGCTTACGTATGAACATTGCGATAAAACGCTCTGTCTCCTCAATGCCCAGCAGACTGGAATTAATACACAGGTCGTAGCTCTCCGAATGTCCCCATCGTTTTCCTGTATAGTAATTGTAGTAAGAAGCACGATCATCCTCGCCCCGGCGAATGTATTTGCGGGCAGACGCACGGTCAAGACTGTGACGCTTACAAACCCGTTGAATACGATGATCCATATTGGCAGTTATAAAAACACTTACCGTATTCTTCAAGTCGCGCAAGACGTAATCGGCCGTACGACCTACGAACACGCAGTTGCCCTCCTTGGCAACTCTGCGTATGGCATCGCTTTGGAACTGGTAGAGACTCTCCTGTGAAAAGTTGTTTTTATAGAAATTGTTCTCCCCGAAAAGCGGAAGGTGCAAGTGAAACAATGATTTCACAAACCCTTTCTGCTCGTCGTTCTGTTCAAAGAACTTCTCACTGAAGCCACTCTCCTTGGCTGCAAGGTTGAGTAGTTCCTTATCGTAGAGCTGGCAGTCGAAGTCCTTGGCGAGCATCTTGGCAATTTGCCCGCCACCAGATCCTATCTGTCGACCTATATTGATGATGATTGGTTGGTTATTCATTGTTGATGGTTTTTATCTGTTTTTTTAACCTACCCATATATTTGAACATGATGATATTGGCAACGATAGCTGCCGTGATGTCGGACGCAGGCAGTGCGTACCACACGCCATCAAGCCCAAAGAACTGAGGCAGGATATAGAGCAAGGGCAACAAGAACAGCAACTGTCTGGACAATGAGAGGAAGATGCTGACCTTCACCTTTCTTATGCACTGAAAGAAATTGGTGATGACCATCTGACTTCCCACAAAGGGGAAAAACAACATGTCAATGCGAATGGCCTTAATAGATATCTCGATGAGTGTTGGGTCGGTGGTAAACAGACGGGCGCAATAATAAGGAAGAAACATTGCTATCATCCAGCCTGTGGTCATAATAATCGTGGCTGACAGAATGGCCAGCTGCAACACCTTTATCAGACGGTCTAACTGCTGGCTGCCATAGTTATAGCCGGCAATAGGCTGCATGCCTTGGTTGACACCAATGACAAACATCATGAAGATGGTTGAAATAGCATTGGCAATGCCATAAGAGCCAACCGACAGGTCGCCTCCGTAACGCACCAGCTGGTTGTTCATAAAGATAACTATCAGACAAGCACAGAGGTTCATCAAGAAAGGTGATACGCCAACACTGATGATATTGCCGACCAAATCCTTACGCAGCCGATAAATGCCTCGTTTGAAATGTAATAGCTGCTGTTTGTTCATAAACAGTTTAAGCTGATACATCAAAGCCATGGACTGTGACAAGACCGTTGCGACTGCCGCTCCGCGGATGCCCCATCCCCACCATAATATAAAGACGGAGTCGAGCAGGATATTCATGAGCACCGTAAAGATAGTAGCGTTCATCGCCTGTCGCGGTTTGCTCGCCGCACGCAGTACCGCATTCATGCCAAAATACATGTGAGTAACCATATTACCCAACAGGATAATCTGCATGAAACTACGGGCATAGGGTAACGTTTCATTGCTGGCGCCGAAGAAATAGAGGATAGGGTCAAGGAAAACAAGACAGACCACTGAGAACACAAAGCCGATAAGCAGATTGAGCGTTACAGTGTTGCCCAACAATTGTTCTGCCGTCTGATAATCCTTCTGACCCAATTTGACAGAGATAGCAGTAGAGGCACCCACACCTACCGCCGCGCCAAAGGCTCCGGAGAGATTCATAAACGGGAAAGTGATGGCCAAACCTGAGATAGCCATCGGTCCCACCACCTGACCGATAAAAGCACGGTCAATGATGTTGTAAAGGGATGATGCCACCATTGCAACAATTGCAGGCAGGGCGTATTGCCTCAACAATTGACCCACCGGCTTGGTTCCTAACGCTAATGTCGCTTTCTTGTTGTCCATAAGATATTGCAAAAGTAAACAAAATATTTGGCATTTCGCCTTTTTAAACTTACTTTTGCAGAATAAACATCGTTAAAAGGATGCAGAGAGAAGCACTGACACTATATGAACTCAACTCACTCGTACGCGAAGTGATTGAAAATGTGTTCGACCGCAGCTTCTGGGTGGAAGCTGAGTTGTCGGAGGCACGTGAAGTGCAGGGACATTGCTACATGGAGCTCATTCAGAAGAATGACCGCTACGCCACGCCCATCGCCAAGGCTTCTGCCAAATGTTGGCGGAATGTCTGGGGCAAGCTCAAGGTCAAGTTTGAGCAGACCACCGGTCAATCCCTACGGGCAGGTATGCAGGTGATGCTAAAGGTAACGGCCAATTTTCATGAGGCCTATGGCTTCTCATGGATTGTGCAGGACATCGACCCCACCTACACCTTAGGCGACATGGCACGCAAGCGCATGGAGATTATCCGGCAACTGCAAGAAGAGGGGGTCATCGACATGCAGAAGAGCCTGACACTCCCCATGTTTGCACAGCACATTGCCGTCATCTCCAGCGAGGGTGCCGCGGGCTATGGTGACTTCTGCCATCAACTCTTGGATAACGAAGCCGGACTGTGGTTCGAAACCGAGCTCTTCCCAGCTGTGATGCAGGGCGACCAGGTTGAACCCACGGTCATCGCCGCGCTCGATGCCATTAACGCCCGTCTTGAAGCATTCGATGCGGTCGTTATCATCAGAGGTGGAGGAGCAACGGCCGATATGAGCGGCTTCGACACACTGAACCTTGCCGAGAACGTGGCTAACTTTCCCTTGCCCATCATTACTGGCATTGGTCACGACCGCGACGAGAGCGTGTTAGATATTGTATCGTTCAAACGGGTGAAGACACCAACGGCAGCAGCCGCGTTTCTCGTCGACCACCTCTCACAGGTGGCCAGCCTTGTTGCCGACTGCCAAAACAGAATCGTCAACGAGGTAACCCACCGCATGGACTTAGCCAAGACAAAACTGCAACGACTGTCGGAACGCATCCCCAGCCAGTTCTCTCTCGTCAAAGAGCGCCAAAACAATCACATAGACCGCCTGACGACCACCATCAGTACGTTGATGGAGAAGAAACTGCTGAACGAGCAGTATCGCTTACGTCAACTGACCGATAAACTGCAGCCCTCGGTAGAACGTCGGTGTACCTTTGAGCGAAACCGACTGGAACGGTTGGAACTTCGTATGAAATCACTCGACCCGGCTCTGCTACTTCGTCGTGGTTATAGCATCACCTTGTTTCATGGCAAGACCGTGCGCGACGCCTCACTGCTAAAGAAAGGCGATGAACTGGAGACAAGAGTGGCGCAAGGGCGCATCAAGTCGAGGGTGGAGTAGGCCGCTGCACCTGGCAAACTCACCATGCAAACAAATACGACGTAATCAATCCATTATATATAATAAGGTATGGAGAAAATGAAATATGAGCAGGCTGTACATGAACTGGAAACCATCGTACAGCGATTGGAAAACAACGAGCTCAACCTCGACGAGATGAGCAGTGAACTAAAAAGAGCACAACAACTCATCAAGTTTTGCAAAGACCGACTTACAAAATCGGATGAAGAGATCAAGAAAATATTAGAAAACAATTAGATTGTGGCTTGTTTTGTTGCAAATACTAATTAATATTACTACTTTTGCAACAGATTATAAGCCACAACCATTATACGGGTAGAAATACAACATAATGCATTTAACAATATAGCGTATGAAAGATTTAGATTGGGAGAATTTGACTTTTGCTTATCGCAAGACCGATTACAACGTTCGTTGTTATTACCGCGATGGCAAGTGGGGTGAGATCGAGGTATGCTCAGACGAGTATATCAAACTGCACATGGCAGCCAGCTGTCTTCACTACGGCCAGGAGGCCTTTGAGGGTCTGAAAGCTTATCGTTGCCCGGACGGCAAGGTACGTATCTTCCGTGTCAAAGACAACGCAGCCCGCTTGCAAAGCACATGCGAGGGTATTGTCATGCCCAAGGTTCCAACAGAGATGTTTGAGGAAATGGTAAAGAAGGTGGTCCGTCTCAACCAAGACTACATCCCCACCTACGAGAGTGGAGCCACGCTTTACATCCGTCCGCTGCTCATCGGCATCACTCCACAGGTGGGCGTCAACCCTGCCAAGGATTACCTCTTCCTGATTTTCGTCACACCGGTGGGTCCTTACTTCAAGGGTGGATTCCAGTGCAACAAATACGCCATCGTACGCAGTTGGGACCGTGCAGCCCCACTCGGAACCGGTATCTATAAGGTGGGCGGCAACTACGCTGCTTCTCTGCGTGCGCATACATTTGCTGCCAGCAAGGGTTATGGCTCAGAGTTCTACCTCGATGCCAAGGAAAAGAAGTATGTTGATGAGTGTGGTGCTGCCAACTTTTTCGGCATCAAGAACAACACTTACGTCACCCCGAAGAGCACCAGTATTCTGCCGTCAATCACCAACAAGAGCCTCATGCAACTCGCTGAGGACTTGGGACTGAAGGTGGAGCGCCGACCAATCCCCGAAGAGGAACTGCCTACGTTTGAGGAAGCAGGTGCCTGCGGTACCGCTGCCGTCATCTCACCGATCAGCGAGCTCGACGACCTTGACACGGGCAAGAAATACAGCTTCGGTGACAAGCCCGGACCATGGTCAACCAAACTCTACAATACGCTTCGTGGTATTCAGTACGGTACTGTTGAAGACAAACACGGCTGGACAACGGTCGTAATCGAATAATCACCATCATAGTGGGGATGCTCTTTGTTATTAAGGGCATCCCTTTTTGTTTACCAGATTACCGGTACTGTCCAAGATTCTCAGTATCCGGTTGCCGTCATATGTGCAGGACAGCGAGTCGACAGTTCCGAAACTGCCGTTGTTGCCCTCGCCCCGTCTGCAAAGGCCAAGAATGTTTCCGTTACGATCATAGGAAGCCTCTTCTCCATAGCTGTTGTCAGCTGACGAGACAGCCATATACTATCAACCGATATCTTGACATCTCAAAGGCGGCATACTAAAAGGCGGCATAATCGAGTAGGAGGTAAACACTAATCGTAAGCTTCTCCACGATTGCGTATTGTAGTCAAAATAAGAAGTGCGTATCTTTGCATCTGAAATATAAAGATGAAAGATATGTGTGAAACAGCTAAAGAGCGTTAC
>ONQB01000030.1 GCA_900319905.1 uncultured Prevotella sp.
TCTGAGTTTTCTCGGATAGTCGGTAGCGGGCACTCGTTATGTCCGATACGATACCGCAATCCGTTCTAAACGGTTGCAGGAAGTATGTAAAAAGTAGAACAATTATTAACACATTTAATACTTTTAATAACGTGTTGCTGAGGCAGTGATTTGACTGTTATTTTAGCACAGCCGACAAACCCTATGGACGCAAGTGTGGTCTGCCATATCCAAAGGGTAGAGGAAAATAGTCGAGTATAGTCTTCCGCTTCCAATGAATCTATGAGCCAAGAACCCCCTTGGGGGTTCCGGAATCATAGCGAGGGGATGAGCGAATGAGCGAAAGCGAATGACGCGATTCCCCTCGTAAACATGTCGTTAATACCTAATTGACTACCCCCTTGTGGGGTTGCGGCAATATTAAATACGATGCATCCAATCAACAATTCAAGGTTCGTATATTAACAATTACTTAATAGCAAAGACCGGCCCCTGCAAAGCGTCAGTAACTTGCGGAACTTGAATCAACAATTGATTATTTGGACGACTATCCGGTTATTTTTAACATTGCCGCAACCCCGCAAGGGGGTAGCGATTTAATTAATCCCCATCACGTTTCGAGGGGAAGAGGCTCGCTTCGCTCACCTCATCCCCTCGCTATGGTACCGGAACCCCAAAGGGGTTCTATTAATGCCATATAAAATAGGACTGCGTTTTTAAGTTTTTTCTTTGTGTCAACGTCATTATCCGACATAGGAGGGTTTGCCGTTATTTTGGGAAGACGAGTGCTATGAGTTTATCTTGTTGTAGATTCTCCATAAGCCACCGCAAATAGCAAACACGATAACAGCCCCCAATGTCTTTAGGGAAATATCCGACCAATCGACAACTCCATATTTTAGGAGATCAATGAATAAAATGCACAAGAATAAAGCAATGCCATAAATGGTATAGTGCAATATTATTCTTGATTTCTGATGATGACTATTTGGCATATTCTTTTCATTTGTCGTTCAATGGAGACTATCATACGTCGTTGACAACACGTCCGCCTGACAGTCTCCATTTGAACTTCGCTTAGTCCTTTGCCAGACTGAAGTCGAGCTGTCGCCGCTCCAGGTTGGCTTTGGCCACCGTGATGCGGATGGGGTCGCCCAACTGGTACTTGTGATGGTGGCGACGGCCGCGCAGCAGGAAGTTCTTCTCGTCGAACTCATAGTAATCGTCGTCGAGGTCGCGCATCGGTACCATGCCCTCACAGTGGTTCTCGTCGATTTCAGCATAGATGCCATAGCTCGTTACGCCACTGATGTGGGCATCGTAGGTCTCACCAATCTTGTCACCCATAAACTCCACCATCTTGTACTTGATAGAGTCGCGCTCCGCGTTCTGTGCCACCTGTTCCATGTCGGAGCAGTGCTCGCACAAATCCTCGTAATGCTTCTCGTTGGCTGACCGTGCGCCATGCTGGTAACGGGTGAGCAGACGGTGCACCATCGTGTCGGGATAGCGGCGGATGGGCGATGTGAAGTGGGTGTAATAGTCGAAGCCGAGGCCGAAGTGTCCGATGTTGTGCGTCGTGTATTTGGCCTTCATCATGGCACGCAGGGCCACGCTCTGTACCAGCTTGCCCTCGCGCTTGCCATCCACGTCGTCCATCAGCTTGTTGATGCTCTTGATCATCGCCTTGCGCGTGCCGTCGGTCTTCACCTTCAGGCCGAAGTTGACGACGAACTTTCTGAGCGTCTCCATCTTCTCCGGATCGGGGTTGTCGTGGACACGATAGGGGAACACCTTGGCTTTCTTACCCTTCGGCACGCGGCCTACGCTCTCGGCAACGGTACGGTTGGCCAGCAGCATGAACTCCTCAATGAGCTTGTTGGCATCCTTCGAGCGCTTGAAGTAGCAGCGTGTGGGATGTCCCTTCTCATCGACATCGAAGTGCAGTTCCTCAGTGTCAAACTTCACCGAGCCATCCTTGAAGCGGCGCTCGCGCAGTTTTTTGGCCAGTCGGTCGAGGGTGCACAGCTCCCAGCCGTACTCGTCCTTGTAGCCTGCCTTTCCCGGGTTGGGAGCGGGTTTGCCGGTACCGTCGACGACACCGTTGTCCTCCAGCACCTGCTGTGCCTCCTCGTAGGCGTAGCGGCGGTTGGAGCGGATGATGGTGTGTACGATACGTGAGGCTTTGATCTCCGCGTCGTCGTTGAGGTCGAAGATGACGCTGTAGGTGAGCTTGTCCTCATTAGGCCGGAGCGAGCAGATGAAGTTGCACAGCCGCTCGGGCAGCATGGGGATGGTGCGGTCGACGAGATAAACCGATGTGGCGCGCTTCTCAGCTTCCTTGTCGATGATTGATCCCTCGGTGACGTAATGGCTGACGTCGGCAATGTGCACGCCGACCTGATAGAGGCCGTTGTCGAGTTGCTTGATTGACAGTGCGTCGTCGAAGTCCTTGGCATCTTTCGGGTCGATGGTACAGGTCCATGTGTCGCGGAAGTCCTCGCGCTCAGCCACGTCCTGCGGGGTGATGTCGCCCTTTATCTCCTCGGCGGCCTTCTCCACGCGTGACGGGTACTTGTAGGGCAGCCCGTACTGTGCGAGGATGGTGTTCATCTCCACGTCGTTGTCACCGCTCTTGCCCAGCACGTCAACCACCTCGCCGACGATGTTCTTGTGTTCCTCGTCGGGCCACTGCGTGATTTTCACCACGGCCTTGTCGTCGGTCTTGCCGCCCTTGAGCTTACGCTTAGGAATGAGAATGCTCTGTGCGAACGTATTCTCGGGCGTGACCAGGAAGGCAATGTCCTTGTCCACACGCAGCCGGCCCACGAACTTGTCCTTGGCGCGTTTGAGGATGGCAATGACCTGCGCTTCCTTGATGTGATTGCGCCGGCGCGCCATGAACGATACGCGCACACGGTCACCCGAGAGCGCCGACATAGAGTTGCGCTCAGCCACGAAGATAGGGTTGCCGCCGTCGTCGGGCATGAAGCTGTTCTTGCCGTTCGATTTACGGATGAACGTGCCCTCCTGCACCTGTCCTTTGGTGTTGAGTTGATAACTGATGTCGCTCACCTTCGTCACAAAGTCGTCCCAAGCCATCTCCTCCAGAATGTCCATGGCGAGCATCTTCAGCGGGTGAGTGTCGAGATGAAGCGTGCGGAAAATGTCTTTCAGTGTCAACGCCTTATCCGGTTGTGAAGTAAACAGTTTCTCCAGGGAAGCGCTCATTTGTTTCTTTGACATGCGCTTGCCGCCCTTGCGATTTTTGGCGGGTTTAGAATTCTTATGGTCTTTCTTTCCCATAGTAGTAATGATTAATTGTCGTTTCTATCTGCAAATTAAAAGAAAAGATTTGAATTATCCTAATTTCGTTTTCATTATTTTGCAAATATTCGATTTTATGTAGTAACTTTGTAACCTAATAATTATGAAGATCTTGATTACAGGTGCCAGTGGATTCATTGGCAGTTTTATCGTAGAGGAAGCGTTGAGACGTGGCTTCGAGACGTGGGCTGGAGTGCGGGCAAGCAGTTCGCACAAGTATTTGCAAGACCCACGCATCCATTTCATCAACCTTGATTTTTCATCGGAAGACCAGCTCGTGGAGGCGCTTGCCGGCCACGACTTCGACTATGTGGTGCATGCCGCAGGTGTTACCAAGTGTCTGCACGGGGAGGATTTCATGCGTGTCAACTACATTGGCACCAAGAACTTCGTCAATGCCATCCTGAAGGTCGGACTTCCGCTCAAGCGCTTCATCTACATGAGCAGCCTGAGCGTGTTTGGAGCCATCAAGGAGCAACAGCCCTATCAGGAAATAGAAGAGAGCGATGTGCCAAAGCCCAATACCGCATACGGCCGCAGCAAACTCATGGCCGAGCGCTTTCTCGACTCCATTGGCAACAACTTCAATTATATCATCCTGCGTCCTACAGGCGTGTATGGTCCGCGCGAGAAGGACTATTATGTCATGATGAAAAGCATCAAGCAGCATGTGGACTTCAGCGTAGGCTTCCGCCGTCAGGACATTACGTTTGTGTATGTGAAGGACTTGGTGCAGGCTGTGTTTCTGGCACTCGACCATGGCATGTCGGGCCGCAAGTACTTCCTTTCCGACGGTGAGGTGTATCAGAGCTGTACGTTCAGCGATTATATCCACGAGGAGCTGGGCAGGCCCTGGTGGATTCGGATCAAGGCACCTGTGTGGGTGCTCAAGCTTGTCACGATGTGCGGTGAGTATATCGGTCGCATGACCGGAAAGATGATTGTGCTCAACAATGACAAGTTCAATATTCTGCGTCAGCGCAACTGGCGGTGCGACATAGAGCCGGCCTGTGACGAACTCGGCTACCATCCCAACTATAAGCTGCGGGAGGGCGTGAAGGAAGCGGTGGCCTGGTATAAGAAGGAAGGATGGCTATGAGCATAGGAAAGTATTTCGCCATAGAGAAGTCACCCCGCAAAGGTTTTGGTCCGCTGGAGTGGTCGGTGCTGGTCTACACAGTGCTCACGTTGCTCATCGTGCTGTTCTGTTCGACGAAGGTGCAGCAGCCCGATGCCATGATCTGGGGACGTGTGCGCGTCATGCTCATTTCCTTCGGCATGTGGGCGGTCTACCGGTTTGTTCCCTGTCGTTTCACGCAGTTCCTGGGGGTGCTGGTGCAGATGCTCCTGCTGGGATGGTGGTATGGCGATACCTATCACCTCAATTGCCTTTTTGCCAATCAAGACCATGTCGTTGCCACGTGGGATCAGGCCATCTTCGGATTTCAACCGGCGCTTCGCTTCGCCGAGGTTTATCCGCAGGCGTGGATCAGTGAGATACTGGAGATAGCCTATGCCTGCTATTTCCCCATCATCATCATGGTGTGCGTGTTTTACTTCTTTGCCCGTTACAAGGAGTTTGAAAGGTGTTGTTTTGTCTTCATGGCTTCGTTTTTCACCTTCTATCTCATCTTCGACCTCTTCCCCGTTACCGGGCCGATGTATTACTTCAAAGCTATAGGCATGGACAAGGCGGTACACGGCATCTTCCCCAGCCTGGGCAATTACTTCCAGACACACACGGAGATGCTGCAGGCACCCGGATTCCATGACGGCATCGGATATGCCCTGCTGCAAGGTATTCATGGCGGTGAGAGTCCTACGGCTGCATTCCCAAGCTCGCACGTTGGCATCACCTTCGAATGTCTGCTCATGGCCATCCATTCGCGCAATAAGACGCTCACGCTCATCGTGCTGCCTTTTACTGTTCTCATTTGTTTTGCTACGGTTTATACCCGTGCCCATTACGCCATCGACTCCATGATGGGTCTCGTGGCCGGTCTGGCCTTCTATTTGCTGTGGATGTGGGTATCTAAAAAATATAAGATTTAACAACAAGTAATGAAAAAGCTATACATAGAAACATACGGCTGTCAGATGAATGTAGCCGACTCTGAGGTGGTGGCTTCTGTCATGAAGATGGCAGGCTACGAGCCTACTGATAACGAGGCTGAGGCTGATGCCATCTTCCTCAATACCTGTTCGGTGCGTGAGAATGCCGAAAACAAGATTTACCACCGTCTCGACCAGTTGCATGCTTTGCAGCATGCCGCGGGCAGCGAGGGCGGCATAAGGCCGATACTCGGCGTGCTGGGCTGCATGGCCGAGCGTGTCAAGGACGACCTTGTGCAGAACCATCATGCCAACCTCGTGTGCGGTCCCGACGCTTATCTGAGTCTGCCGGAGATGATGGCAGCAGTGGAGGTGGGACAGCCGGCCGTCGACGTGCAGTTGTCGACCACCGAGACCTACCGCAACGTGCTGCCCACGCGCATTGGCGGCAACCGCGTGAGCGGCTTTGTGAGCATCATGCGCGGCTGCAACAACTTCTGCCACTACTGCATCGTGCCTTTCACCCGTGGAAGGGAGCGGTCGCGCGACGTTGAGAGCATACTCGCCGAGGTGCGCGACTTGCGCGACCGTGGCTTCAAGGAAGTGACACTGCTCGGACAGAATGTCAACTCCTACGGACTGCTGCCCAACGGCAAGCGGCCCGACAACGGCATCATCGTGGAGGAACAGGGCGGTCAGGAACTGCATGTGTGCTCCTTTGCCGAACTGCTGCGCAAGGTGGCTGAGGCCGTGCCCGACATGAGGGTGCGCTTCACAACCTCCAACCCTGAGGACATGAGCGAGGACATTCTGCATGCCATCGCCGACGAGCCGAACCTTTGCAACCATATCCACTTCCCCGTGCAGAGCGGCAGTACAAAGGTGTTGCACGACATGAACCGAAAGTACACGCGGGAGGACTACTTGCGCAAGGTGGACGCCATACGCCGCATCATACCCGACTGCGGCCTGACTACAGACATCTTCGTGGGCTATCACGACGAGACGGAGGATGACTTCCAGCAGACGCTGTCACTGGTCAGAGAAGTGGGCTTCGACGCCGCCTTCATGTTTAAGTACTCTGAGCGCCCCGGTACCTATGCGGCCAAGCACCTGCCTGACAACGTGCCTGAGGAGGAGAAGATACACCGTCTGAACGAGCTCATTCACTTGCAGACGGAGATCAGCGCCGAGCGCAATAAATTGGATGAGGGACGCGTGTTTGAGGTGTTGCTGGAGCGCTTCTCAAAGCGCAGCCACGACCAGCTCATGGGCCGCACACCGCAAAACAAGGCGGTGGTCATTGCCCGTGGCAATCACCACATCGGTGAGCGCGTCATGGTGAAGATCACCGGAAGCACATCGGCTACATTGCTCGGAGAAGTAAACGAATAAAGACAAGGAAACACTATGAAAGAGTTTTTGCAAGTAATGAGGCGCTTCGTGCCGCCCTATAAGAAATATCTGGTGTTGTCGGTGGTGTTCAACATTCTCTCCGCCCTGCTCAACATCTTTTCCTTCGCTGCGCTCATCCCTATCCTGCAAATACTCTTTCAGGTGGATGGCGGTCTGCGGGCCAATGAACTCATGTCCTGGAACGGAGAATTGGGCGATCTGAAGGAAGTGATCAGCAACAACGGCGCCTACTATGTGCAGGAACTGGTGATTGAGACCAGCGCCACTACCACCTTATTGATAATAGGTGTTTTTCTGGCCTTCATGACATTGCTCAAGACGATGGCCTATTTCCTTTCGTCGGCCTCGGTCATGCCCATCCGTACTGGCGTGGTGCGCGACATCCGTAACCAGCTCTACTATAAGATTACGTCGCTCTCGCTGAGCTTCTTCAGCGAGGAGCGTAAGGGTGATATCATCGCCCGTATGAGCGGTGACGTGCAGGAGATAGAGAACAGCATCATGTCGTCGCTTGACATGCTCTTCAAAAACCCGATTCTCATCATTGCTTACTTCGTCACGCTGCTCTTCATCTCGTGGCAGCTCACCATCTTCACCATCGTCTTCGTGCCAGTCTTCGGCTGGTTCATGGGCTTTGTAGGCCGTAAGCTGAAGTCGAGAAGCATCCTGGCTCAGCAACTGTGGAGCGACACCATGAGCCAGGTGGAGGAGACGCTTGGCGGACTGCGCATCATCAAAGCTTTCAATGCAGAGAAAAAGATGAACGCACGCTTCGACCGGACCAACAGTGCCTACCGCAACCAACTCCTGCGTGTCACGATCCGTCAGCAGATGGCACACCCCATGAGCGAGTTCCTTGGCACGGTCATGATCATCGTTGTGCTGTGGGTGGGTGGCATTCTGGTGCTGAACAAATCACTGCTCGACGGACCGACGTTCATCTATTATCTCGTCATGCTCTACAGCATCATCAACCCGCTGAAAGACTTCTCCAAGGCAAGCTACAATATTCCTAAGGGACTGGCGTCGATGGAACGTATCGACAAAATCCTTAAGGCGGAGATTGAAATCAAGGAAAAGCCCAATCCAATACATATCAATAGCTTTGAACATCAGATAGAGTTCCGCCATGTGTCGTTCGCTTACACCGATACCACAACCTCAGAACTCCACTATGTGCTCAAGGATATCAACCTTGTCATCCCGAAGGGCAAGACGGTGGCACTCGTCGGACAGAGCGGCAGCGGCAAGTCAACGCTTGTCGACCTCATTCCTCGCTACTACGATGTGCAGGAGGGGGAGGTGCTCATCGATGGCATCAACGTCAAGGATTTGGGCATTCACGACCTGCGGTCGCTCATTGGCAACGTCAATCAGGAGGCCATCCTGTTCAACGATACCATCAAGAACAATATCATGTTCGGCAAGGACGACGCCACGGAAGAGGATGTCATCAGAGCGGCTAAGATAGCCAATGCGTATGAGTTTATCATGCAGACTGAGCATGGCTTCGACACCAATATCGGTGACCGTGGCGGCAGACTGTCGGGTGGCCAGCGCCAGCGTATCAGCATTGCCCGTGCCATCCTCAAGAACCCGCCCATCCTCATCCTTGATGAGGCTACCTCGGCGCTTGACACCGAGAGTGAGCGGCTGGTGCAGGATGCCCTCTACCACCTGATGAAGACGCGTACAACTGTTGCTGTGGCCCACAGGCTGAGCACCATCAAGAATGCGGATGAGATCTGTGTGCTGCACGACGGAGAGATCGTGGAGCGGGGCACGCATGATGAGCTCATGGCGCACGACGGTTACTACCATAAACTGCACGACATGCAGCAGTAAAGTCAGATTGGACCTGATGGCCTTATCATGTTGTGAAAGTCATGTCACAACATGATAAGGCTTTTTTGTGCCGTTTTTTATCATGTGCCTTCAAGGGACGATCTTTGCGCTGGTCTTTGTCCCCGCCTTCATCGTGTTTTACAATCTGAGCCCATAGAACAAGCGTATGCGTCCTTTCACTCTGTCCATGTAGAGCTGGCCGTGACTGCCGGTGGGTGAGGCGTTGTATACCATTGTGATGCCCGCAAACTTGTTGCGCCAGGAATAAACGGCGGCGCTACGGCCCGTGATGATGACGCTGGGAAAATGATAGGGCATTGTAACCTTGTTGCCGGTGGTCTTGATGCTTGACTTGACAAGCAGGTCCATGGCGGGCAATGCGGAGAGGTGGATAAGCCAATGACGGCCAATTACGAAGTTGTAGCCATAGCCGACGCCAATGCCCATGAGCAGGATGCGCAAGCGGGCTTGGCCGTTGTACATGTCGTAATCGTCCACATCGTCCAACTGTCCGTCCATGCTCATGCCAATCATGACGCTGCCCGCACTGCGCTTCTGAATGTAGCTTTGGCTGAAGGCGGCGGGAAAGGAGAACCGCTTGTGGTTGAACGCATAGTAAGCATTGAGATTGAGCGCCTGTTGCCGCACCCGTCCCTTATTATAATAGGTGTCGGTGTTGCCTACGGTAACACGGCCGTGATAAGTCTTTGACGAGAGATAGACTACGTCGAAACCGAATGCATTGCCATACGAATTGAGGTTAAATTCGTTGTCTTTGCTTTTTCCCGCGAGCTTGGCGGGGTTGATGGCAATGCCCAGGGCGATGCCTCTGTAGGCCACTGCCACACTCATGGTACCCCTGTAATCGGCCTCCAGACTACCGCTAAAAGGTGTATCGTTGTATTTCCCGTCGAATTTGAGATGAGCGCTTGAGAGGTTTCCCCGAAGCTTGATGGTCCATCTCTCATTGGGTCTTGCGATGTACAGCGTGTCGAAGTTTATCCGTTGATAGTGGCTTTTCAGTAGTTGGTCGTTCCGGTGAAGACGTTTGTCAACCCTTTGCAGATGTTGAATGTGATGCTGATATTTGGCCGAATCCAATGTGCCTTGCCTCCGTTTGAGTTGTATGAGGCTGTCACCCCACTGAAGTAAACGGCCGTTGTCGGCTGCTTGGCGCATTTGCAGCCTTAGACTGTCTACAAACGCCCGTTGCTGAGCATGGCGTGAATGGTGCCGCAGGCTGTCTTGTTGCTGCGCATGAGCCTCACAGCAACCTGTCAGGACAAAGCCCACAACAAGGCTGATAATGGCCAACAGACGCGGCGTATGGAAGTGTAGAGAAAGTAGCTGTTTGTTCATGTCTATCGCTTTGATGTGTAAAATTACTAATAATCTTCAAAGTATCCGACGTGTATGGCGACTTTTCTCACATGAATACTGCAAAGTGTATGTCCTTAAGACTAAACCGTTAGAAAAAATCAAATCCCCACTTCTTCGCTAAGAAGTGGGGATTTGTGCTAACCTAAAAACCAATCTTAATCGTTACCAAAACGAACTAAAACCTAATGAAAAACCTAAAAACTAACTCTTAAACCTAAAAACTAAAAACCTATATGAAACAATCTACTAACTTTCTTTTTCTGTGTGTCTCAAGGGAAGTGTCGAACCTGTTGGTTGAATCCTTGCGGCTCGCCTTGTTTCCTTTTGACAATGCAAAGGTAGGAAGAATTTGCAAGCCCCACAACGGTTTTCTGACATATTACTTATTTTTGGCCCCTTTATTGACTTAAATCAACAAGTTGTGTACGTACACAACGACAAAAGCATTAAATCGGGATGTTTGTTGGTTGTGCAATCGATTGCATCTTCTCGCATCATGCATGGAGTGAAGAAAAGGGGTTTAGAGGACAAAAAACAACGGATACATGCATTGTTACATGCATATATCCGTTGATTGCTATTTGTTATTTCACAACGAACTTACGTCCGCCACGAATGTAGAGTCCAGGTTTCAGGTTGCCCTTGTTGGTGACGCGCACGCCTTGCAGTGTGTAAATGGCGTTGTCGCGTGTAGCATTGCTGGCAGCGTTGGGACTGATGCTGATGCTTTGAATGCCGGTAGTGGCCTTGGTTACGGCAACATACAGTGTGGGATAAATACCGCCGGTCTGTGCCGAGGGGTAGACGCCATACGACGTATACTTGGTGCTGTACTGTACGAAATACGTGCCGTAGGTCATCAAGTACGTGCCGTCGTTGTTGCGGCTGATGGTCCAAACGGAGGATGGCACGTTGTTTTGGGCACTGAAGGTCTTATATTTGTTATCGTTGTAATAGTACCTGTTGTTGCTGTCGATGATGTTGTAGCCGTTGCCAGAGGCCTCAAAGACGAAGGCGTTGTCGGCGTTGCTGGTCGTGATGGTATCGTTGGTCTCTGTCAACGTTTCAGTTTTCGTATAGCCATACGACTGTTTTGACGAAAGCGGTTTCATGGCCAGCCGTGAGTCGTTATATTCAGCAATGATGAGGTACTGCTTGCCTGACTCAGGCTGCGCCTGTGTGTACTTCACCCAGTAATAAGCGGTGGTAGGGTCAGTATTAGGATTGTCGGGGTTGTCTGAGGGACTGTAGGTGCCGTAGCGGTTGTCGTCCGAGGCTGTGGTAAGGGAAGTCTCAGGGTTGAAAGCCACGTTGACGCTGTCGCCCCACACGTATTCGGCCAGGTAAGGATAGTCAACAAACAGGTTGCGGTTGCCCTGTATGGCGGCTACAGCGTTGTTGCGGGCACATTCCAGGGAGTCGACCTTGTCGTTATTACTCCACGAGATATAAAGGGCGGAGGCCCACGCTTTGAGTCCTGGATACGACTCATTGGTCATGGTGAGCAGGCCGGTCTTGACGAAGGTGAGATCTCCGTAGGTAACAGCCATGTACAAATAGCTGCGTGAGAAGTCACCCTTAAAGGTACGGCCGGGCTCCCAAGCCTTAGAGCTTACATGTGTGCCCGTACCTACGATGTCGTAGTCATCTTCGCCGCTGACGTCGTCCATGGGGTAGTTGCCCTTTTGGCTGTTGGCCTTGGAATCGGAGGGATAGAGATTGTACAAATCCTTGTAAGCGTTGTTCTCGTCTTTACCCCACCAACTCTTCGGGAAGGAGTGCTCGATGTTCATGCCCGAGATGGCTCTGTTGGTGTTGCCATTAGTGAAGTAGAACTTTCTTGAGCTGTAGCGGTTGTAGCACTCGTTGGTCACTGGGTTGCGGTCAGTGCTGTAGAAACCCTCCCATGTACAACCAGTTCCGCTGCCGTAGCTGAGCACTGTCTTGGGCTGCATCAGGTTGAAGAGGGCTGTCTTGAGACTTTGACCTTTCAGGCCTTTCAGTGATGAAGCGTAATCGATGAGCTGCTGGCGTGTGATGGCGCTGGCGTTGGTCAGCGGTTGGATGGCCACTGCCGCAATGAATAATAAATGGTACAATCTTTTCATAATTAAGGAATATGACTGTTAGTTAAACAATGATTTAGATGATGAATATCCACGGTTGTCGGCTGTGGAGAAAGCACAAAAAAGGCAGGTTTTGTACAAGTATGTCAAGGGAAATGTACAAAGCCTGCCTTCAGTGTTTATTTTACAGTGATGAGATAATAGTTCTTCTTGCCCTTTTGTACGAGCAGATACTTACCGTCGATGAGGTCGTCGCTTGTGATGACCTGGTCGAAGGCGGTGAGTTTCTCCTTGTTGAGGCTCACGCCGTTGCCTTTGGCCATCTTGCGCATCTCACCTTTTGACGGGAAGATGTCGTATCCTTCGCGGCAGAACAGGTCGATAGCTTTTCCACCGAGTTCTTCCTTTGGAAGGTCATAGTGTGGCACATCCTTGAAGACGTCGTTGAGTGTAGCCTCGTCGAGCTGCGCGAGCTGGTCTTTGGTGGCCTTTCCGAAGAGGATGTTGCTGGCAGCGATGGCCATGTCGAGAGCTTCCTTGGAGTGTACCATTGTGGTGACCTCGTCGGCCAGCCGGTGCTGCAGGATGCGGCGTCCGGGATCCTGGCGGTGTTCTTCGATGAGGGCGTCAATGGTTTCCTTGTCAAGGTCGGTGAAGATCTTGATGTAGCGCTCGGCATCGGCATCGGTCACGTTGAGCCAGAACTGGTAGAAGGCATACGGTGTAGTGCGGTTGGCGTCGAGCCACACGTTGCCGCTCTCGGTCTTGCCGAACTTCTTGCCATCGGCTTTGGTGATGAGGGGGCAGGTGAGACAGAATGCCTCGGCGTCGTTGCCCAGCGTGCGGCGGATGAGCTCCGTTCCGGTGGTCATGTTGCCCCACTGGTCGTTGCCGCCGAGTTGCAGGCGCACACCGTGGTGCTGGTAGAGGTACAGGAAGTCGTAGCCCTGGAGCAGCTGGTAGGTGAACTCTGTGAACGACAGGCCGTCGCGTGCCGTACCATTGAGACGCTGCTGCACGCTCTCCTTGGCCATCATGTAGTTGACGGTGATGTGCTTGCCGATGTCGCGTACGAAGTCGAGGAACTTATAGTCCTTCATCCAGTCGTAGTTGTTGACGAGTTCGGCTTTATTGGACTCGTTGCCATCGAAGTCGAGGAATTTGGACACCTGCTTTTTGATAGCCTCCTGGTTATGATAGAGAGTCTCGCTGTCGAGCAGATTGCGCTCGAGGCTCTTGCCAGAAGGGTCACCAATCATGCCGGTAGCACCACCGACGAGCAGGAAGGGCTTGTGGCCGCAGCGCTGCAGGTGGCGCAGCATCATGATGCCGCACAGATGGCCGATATGGAGAGAGTCGGCAGTGGGATCGGTGCCGAGATAGGCAGAGACCTGATGTTGCATGAGGTACTCTTCTGTTCCTGGCATGATTTGGGCGAGCATGCCGCGCCATTTCAGTTCTTCAACAAAGTTTTTTGTCATCGTTATAGTTCTCGAATGATATAATCGAATATTTTGTTTGAATCGAATGATTTGAATGTGATGTATTGGGTCGGATGACCGCTGTATTGGGCTGATTGCAAAGAAGTGCGAGCTGGGTGTTTAAGGCACGGGGTCGTAGCCGGATCCTCCCCATGGGTTGCAGCGAAGGATGCGCCAGATGGCCAGTGCGAGTCCTTTGACGGGACCATGCTTGAGAATGGCCTGTCGTGCATACTCTGAGCAGGTGGGGGTGAAGCGGCAGGAGGGCGGTGTGAACGGAGAGATGCACTTCTGATAAAAGATGATGGGCAATACCATCACTTTTGCCACCGCGTGGGAAAGCTTGTGAAGTGCGGACTTTATGAAAGCCATGGTGTGTCTACTCCTTCTTTTCTTTGAGGCAGCGCTCTTGCAGCCGGGTGAGCAGGGTGACCATGCACTTACTCACATCCTGACTGTCGTGCAGTTCGCTGTCGAGCCATATAAAGGCCATGAGCCAGTTCTGTCCGTCAAGGAGATGCTTGTTGAGGCGATAGGCCTCGCGCAACTGTCGTTTGACACGGTTGCGCTTGTTGGCGCGGTGGAAGTATCGCTTGGGCACGCTGATAAGCATCTGACTGCTTTCTCCCTCGGGCGCGGGCATAAAGACAAGGCGGATGGGGAAAGCCGACATTGCCTTACTGTGGCCACCGCCAAACAAGTCATCGATGAGCTTCTTGCTGTGCAAGCGCTCGGACTTGGACAGAGTGGCCCTTCGGGTGTCAACACCGGCAGATGCAGCGGAACGTATTGACTCGGGACAGATGTTGCTCTCGGTCATTGGCTGATGGATTAATTGCCGTTTTCTTTCTTCAGATAAGCCTTCAGGGCACTCACCATGGAAGGATATTCCTTGGTGCCGGCCATGAGGTCGAGGTTGAGGTTGGCGTTTTCTATGGCCTTGGCCGTAGCGGGACCGAAGACACCAATCTTTACCTGGCCCTTTTTCATATCAGGGAAGGCCTGTGTGAGGTATTTGACACCGGTGGGGGTGGAGAAGATCAGCATGTCGTAGTCGAAGTTCTTGATCTCTTCCTCCGTGAACGGATCGCTGAGCGTACGGTACATCACGCATTCGGTATGGTGAAGGTTCTTGGAGTCCAGCAGGTGCTTGATGTCGTCGTTGTGGACACTGCTCAGTGGCACCAGATACTTTTCGGTCTTATGCTTGACCATGATAGGCAGCAGATCGTCGATCTTGCCGGTGGAGCCGAAGAATACCTTTCTCTTGCGGTACTGCACGTATTTCTGAATGTAAAGGGAAATAGTCTCCGTGACGCAGAAGTACTTCATGTCCTCAGGAATGACGAGACGAAGCTCTTTAGCCAATTGAAAGAAATAGTCAATGGCGTGGCGTGAGGTGAATACAACGGCAGTGTGTGAGAGGATGCTCACTTTCTGCTGGCGAAACTCTTTAGCGGTGAGTCCCTCCACCTTGATGAAAGGACGGAAGACTAGCTCAACTCCGGTTTCTTTTGAAAGCTCATAGTAAGGCGAGTTCTCATTGGAGGGCTTCGGCTGAGAAATCAGTATCTTCTTAATCATCTTTTGTCCTAATTGTCCTTAAAAAATGTCCTAAAAAATTTGTTTTAAATAGTTATCCGTCATGGCCAAGACACCCCACAAGATGCCCAACGGCATGATTTCGAGTGCACAAAAGTACAAAAAACTTTGCACAATGGAAACCGTTCGTTTAAAAAAGATAATGTAACTTTTGTAAAAAGCCAATATTTTGCATATTATGACGACAAAAAACGAATAAATGGCCATTCCTGCTATAGACAGATTGAAGTAGGCGAGCAGCAAAACGGCGGGGAAGAAAAGAATACCTTCGGCCGAGGTGAGCACCAAAATAGACTTCATCCATTGTTCGTTTTTTTTCTTATCGAAGAACACCCAGTTGACGATGGTGTAGAGCAATGCTTTTGCGATGAGATAAGCTGCAAACTCACCTGTGAAGAGCGCGATGATCTGATAGTGCGCGATGGCAAAAGACTCACCGACGAACGACTGTGAGAAGAAAAACACGATGATGGCAGCGAGCAGGCAGGTTTGTGCCACGAGGAAGAACTGGAAGCGCAGTTCGGCGCTGGTCTCTGTGATGACGGTAGTGCCTTCGCGCTGCACGCGGAAGAAGTTCTTCAGCTGTCGTTGCAGGAAGTTACCAGACTTGGCGATGGCGATGGTAGCCAAGATGAAGCAAGCCAATAGGATGGATGTGGTGAGGCTGTCGCCGGCGATGGTGTAGGGCACGGGGTCTCCGGCTACACCCGGCCGGTTGGACGTGTACTCAGGACGGTAGATGGAGTCGGGCTGCACGAGTGAGCGGCTGTAGTACATCGGTTTGCTGAGTGCGCCGTTGATGGTGGGATCGGCTTGAGTGGTCGGTGTGCGCAGCGGGTTGGGTCGCGAGGCCCAATCTATTTTTTGGTACTTGTAGTTGGCGCGTAGCGCAGAGTCCTGCTGCCAGGGCGTGGCTGTGGCAGGCAGTGAGCGGAGGATTTGCTCTGGACTACGAAAACCGCCACGGTGAGCCTTTACCGCTGTGGCGGCGGTGCTCGTCGTGGCGTTGGAAAGTGTATCTGCTTGTTGCATCATGATGCGTAAGTACTGAAATGGGTTTGCCGCGGGACTTCGCCGCGGCACAAGTGGTTACAGACCGAAGGTCTTGCGGATGCGCTCAGTCTGGTCGAGTTTCTCCCAGGTAAAGAGCTCAACTTTTTTCGTCAGCGTCTCGTGATAGCGGCTGGTGAAGGTCTTGGTCACCACTTCGTTCTTGCGGCCCATGTGACCGTAGGCTGCTGTCTCGGAGTAGATGGGTTCTCGGAGTTTGAGGTAGCTCACGATCTTATTGGGTCTGAGGTCGAACATCTCTTCAATCTTCTTAGCGATCTCTCCGTCGCTCATCTTCACGTGTGACCGGCCGTAGGTGTTGACGTAGACGCTGATGGGTTTGGCCACGCCGATGGCATAGGCCAGCTGCACAAGCATTTCGTCGGCCACGCCGGCAGCCACCATGTTCTTGGCAATATAGCGTGCTGCATAGGCTGCCGAGCGGTCCACCTTTGAAGGGTCCTTGCCCGAGAAGGCGCCGCCGCCGTGTGCACCGCGTCCACCATAGGTGTCGACTATGATCTTCCGGCCGGTGAGGCCGGTGTCGCCGTGAGGACCGCCTATGACGAACTTACCCGTGGGGTTGACCAGGTAGTTGGTGTTGTCGTCGAACAATGCCAGTACCTTGTCGCTCAACTGTGCCTTGACGCGTGGCATAAGGATGTTGAGCACGTCGTCTTGGATTTTATCGTGCATTTGCTTATCAGCTTTGTCCTGTGCTTCTTTGCTGTCGTCGGTGGGTTGGATGAACTCATCATGCTGCGTGGACACCACGATGGTGTGCACGTGCAGGGGACGGTTGTCGTCGCTGTATTCGATGGTGACCTGACTCTTGGCGTCTGGACGGAGGTAGGTCATCTCCTTGCCTTCCTTCCGGATGTCGGCCAGCATGTGCATGATGAGGTGGGCCAGGTCTATGGTGGCCGGCATGTAGTTGTCGGTTTCGTTGACGGCATAGCCGAACATCATGCCTTGGTCGCCGGCTCCCTGGTCGTCATCGTTTTCACGGGTGACACCGCGGTCGATGTCCTCGCTTTGCTCATGGATGGCTGTCAGGATGCCACAGCTGTTGCCGTCGAACTGATAGTCCGACTTGGTATAGCCAATACGGTTGATAGTCTTGCGTGCGATGGTTTGCAGGTCGATGTATTGCGACGAGCGCACCTCACCCATGATAACCACTTGTCCTGTGGTATCGAAAGTCTCGATGGCGCAGTGGGCGTTTGGGTCGTAAGCCAGGAATTGGTCGAGCAGAGCGTCGCTGATCTGGTCAGCAACCTTGTCGGGATGTCCTTCAGAAACGGATTCGGATGAAAATAAATAACTCATTGTACTTTGATTTTAATGTCGTGGAGCAATGCGCATGACCGTAAAATCTGAGGGGGGATTTCGCAGTTTTAGCATTTTTTTATGTGGTTGCAAGCAGCCAAATTCTTCCACAATCGATGATTCATGTTAAACAACTGCAAAGTTACGCCTTTTCCTTGAATGCACCAAGTGAAAAGGGGAAAACTTGTATAGGAGGGGTAGGCAAGGTAGGCAAGGTAGGTGGGGTAGGCAAGGTAGGCGGGGTAGGCAAGGTAGGCAGTGGTAGGCAAGGTAGGCGGGGTAGGCAAGGTAGGCAAGAGTAGGCGGGGTAGGCAAGGTAGGCAAGAGTAGGCGGGGTAGGCAAGGTAGGCGGGGTAGGCAAGAGTAGGCGGGGTAGGCAAGGTAGGCAGGGTAGGCGGGGTAGGCAAGAGTAGGCAAGGTAGGCGGGGTAGACGGGGTAGGCAGGGTAGGCAGGGTAGGCAAGGTAGGCAAGGTAGGCGGGGGTAGGCAAGGTGGGCAGGGGTAGGCAAGGGTAGGCAAGGTAGGCGGGGGTAGGCAAGGTGGGCAATCAAAAAAGTCCGCCGCACGGTTGGAGACCGGGCGGCGGACAATGGTGGTGAGCTTACTCTTCAAGCTGTAATCTGTTTATTCTTTTGGCAACATAACGACGCTGACTTTCTTGGCACCAGCGAGGAACTCCTTGAGGAAAGCGCTGATTTGCTCAGGTGTCTGTTTCTCAACGAGACTTCTGTACTGTGTGTCGTTGTCCTGATGCATCAGATAGTTGTCCCAGACGATTTCGTTCCAATAGTTGTTGGTCTTCAAGTCGTCTTCGTAGTTCTTGATCAAGGCTTTCTTGATCTTGTCGAGTGCTTCGGCGTCGCATTTCTCTGTCAGGGCGATAGGATCCTCGTTGAGAATCTTCACTGCGATATCCTTTTTCTCGGGCTTCATTGGGCAATAGGCGATGAGCTGTCCCACGTGATAGCCGTCGTCGGCCAGGAAGAAGCGGGAGAGTGCTCCGCAGGTGTAGGCGGCGCTTGCTTCCTCACGAATCTTCTTCAGATAGTCCATAGAGAGGGCTTCTCCGGCGATGCGAGCCTGGATGCTGCGCTCCAGTGTCCAAGGCATGGTAGTGTTGACCCAAACAATCTGAGCCATTGCCTTTGGTGTCTCCATCTTACGCTCAAAGGTCTTGTCAACGCTCTTGTCGGTGGTGAAGATCACACGCTTGGCAGACACGTTCTTGCCTTTGGCAGGCAGTGAGCCGAGATACTGGCAGATGAGCGGACGAATGGTGGAGTCGTTGTAGTTGCCGATGATCTCAAACAGCCATCCGTTGGCATTGGCGGTGCGCTCCTTGGCCATGTCGAGGATGCGGTCGTAGCTCACGTTGCTGAGGTCCTCGAGCAGGAGTGGTTGCTGGCGCCACTCGTTGGGGTAGAGAGCTTTGGTCAGCGTGTCACTCATGGCAATCTGCGGATTGAGCTTGCGGTTCTTGAGTTCCACGATGTTCTGCTGCATGAGGTTGTTGAAGCTGGCCGTATCCTTACGGATGTTGGTGAAGTAGAGGTAGGTGAGCTGCAGCATCGTCTCCACGTCTTTCGGTGTGGCGCTGCCGCTGATGCCCATACGGCGCTCGTTCATGGTGAGATGTGCGTTGGCAATCTTACCAGCAAGAGCCTTGCTCAGTTCGATGGATGAGAAGTTAGCCAGGCCGCTGTTGTCGATGACATCGTCGAACAAACTGATGTTGGCGAAGTCTTTCTTGCCGTAGACAGCGGAACCCTGACCGCCGACACCGTTGAGCAGCACTTGGTCTTTCTTGTAGTCAGTCTTCTTGAGCAGGACGGTGACACCGTTGGAGAGCTGCAGGATGTCATAGTCAAACTGTTTGCTCTTGGTTTCTTTCTTTATCTTTCCAGGCTGTGGCAGCTTGGTCATGAGTGGTTCGTTCTTTACATTGTCCACGTAAGCCTCGATTTTTGCCGTACGGGCTTCGTTGACAGCACCGAGCAGTTGGGCTTCGGTGGGATAGACCGCACCGTCCTTCTCATTGTTGAAGTTGAGGATGACGAGGTTGCTATCGCTCTTGGTGAGCAGGTCGGGCAGCACCTTGTTGATCTCCTCCAAGGGAAGAGCGGGAACGATTTGCTTCATCAGCTGATATTTGAAATCAAGGCTGGGCATGGGCTCATTGTCGAGGAAGTAGTCGAGAGCCTGGCTGTAGAAGGTGCTGTTTCCACGTTTGTCGCGAGCTTCCCACTCTTTGTCGAGCGATGAGAGTTGGTTTTGCTTGAACCGGTTGTATTCGGTGGGGGTGAAGCCGAACTCACTGGCCTGTCTGACGACGAGGTAGGCGGCCTTGAGGGCATTGGCAGTCTGGCTCATATCCTTGGGCATGACGTCGATAGACAGAGCGTCTTTGGTCTTGGAGAGAAGGTAGTTGGAATCGTCAGCCTGTGCACCTACGAAGGGACAGTCACCTTTCTGCGCAGCCTCGTTGAAGCGGGCGTTGAGCATGGAGAAGGCGGCATCCTTGGCATAGTTGTAGAGCAGGTACTGCAATCCTTGCTTCAGGCTGTCGGGGACGACATCGTGCTTGATCATCAGCGACACAAAGCTCTGTTGGAATTCCTTGTCTTTGTCTATGACGACGATAGGCTGAGCATTGTCGGGTACGGGCTCGTTGGCCAGCGGTGCTTCGTTGACGGGATTCTTGATGTCGCCGAAGAGCTTCTTAATCTCGGCCTCGGTCTTGTTCACATCCACGTCACCGATGACGATGATGCCCTGGTGGCTGGGATGGTACCATTTGTGATAGTAGTCAACGAGTTCTTTGCGTTTGAAGTTGTCGACCACCGACATCAGACCAATGGGGTAGCGCTTACCGTATTTTGATCCTGGATAGAGCTTTTCGAGGTTGCGCTCCAGCATGCGGCTGTTGGGCGACGTGCGCAGGCGCCATTCCTCGTGAATGACACCACGCTCCTTTTCAATCTCGTCTTGTTCCAATGAGAGTCCGCACGACCAGTCACGCAGGATGAGCAGGCAGGAGTCGAGTGTCGAGGCATTGGTTGTCGGCACGTTGTCGATGTTGTACACTGTCTGGTCGATGGATGTGTAGGCGTTGAGGTCGCGTCCGAACTCAATGCCATGAGCACGACACCACTCAATGAGGTCGTTGCCCTTGAAATGCTCACTGCCGTTGAACGCCATGTGCTCCAGGAAATGGGCCAGGCCACGCTGGCTCTCTTCTTCCTCGATGGAACCCACTTTCTGTGCGATGTAGAAGTTGGCACGATGCTCCGGCCAGTTGTTGTGGCGGATGAAATAGGTAAGGCCATTGCTGAGCTTGCCTATTCTAAAAGCTGTGTCTACTGGGACTGTGAATGATTCCATCTGGGCAAATGCCGTTGATGCAGATAGAAGCATGAGTAAGCCGATAAACAGTTTCTTGGCTTTCATAAATCAACAATATTATTTGGTTATGGTTATTGCAAAGATAGTGTATTATTTCAATCTGTACAAGAAAAATGATACAAATCTTTAATTTGTAGCCAAATTGACTTATATAAATAACAGAAGTCCGGAAGTCCGGGAGTTCAGAAGTTCAGTCATTACAATAAAACGCGAAGTCCGGAAGTCCTGGAGTCCAGAAGTTCAGTCATTACAATAAAACGAGAAGTCCGGAAGTCCTGGAGTTCAGAAGTTCAGTCATTACAATAAAACGAGAAGTCCGGAAGTCCTGGAGTTCAGAAGTTCAGTCATTACAATAAAACGCGAAGTCCGGAAGTCCGGGAGTTCAGAAGTTCAGTCATTACAATAAAACGCGAAGTCCGGAAGTCCTGGAGTTCAGAAGTTCAGTCATTACTATAGCAATACTGGATTACCAGATACTTATGCATATGACTGGACTTCTGAACTTCTGAACTTCCGGACTTCCGCTTCATCATCCTTCGCTTAGAAGGATGAAGAAGCGTTCGGGTGTTATTCCACGACCACCTTGTCGGTGACGGTCAGTCCGTTGCTCAGCTTGCTCACACGCAGGTTGATGCCGCGCTGTGGCTGGCTGAGGTGCATGCCGTTGACGGAGAAGTACTGGGTCGTCACCACGTTCTCGTTGTTGATTGACCGGATGGCGGTGCTGATGGTTGCAGTGGCAGCTTCTCCGAAACCACCCATGAGGTTGGCGGCCTTCACACTGTAAGTCTTGACATTGGGATCGGCGGTGATGCTGGTACCGCTGACAATGCCGACCAACTTACCGTCGGCAAAGACGGCGTAGGCAGGTGCGTTGTCTACAGCTTCCCATGACAGGGTGTTGTCCGTACGGGTCAGGGTGCCCATCACGGCTTGCTCAGCCAGCGTCTTCGGTGCCCAGTCGGGGAACACCTTGTCAATGGCGTAGCGGGCTACGGAGTCAGCGTTCAGCGTAGTGTTGTAGGTATAGCTCAGCTTGTCCTTGGTGAAGGTCTGCTCGTTGCTCTCAGGTGTCACCACATTACCTTCGCTGTCCATGGAGTTGTATTCCTTGAAGCTGTAGGCCGGTGTGTTCATTCCGCCTGTCGTGAAGCGGGTGGCCACAAGTTCGTTAGGCTGCAGCAGGGTGGTGTTGAGATAGGTCAGCATCGAGTTGCCGCCCCAAGAGCGGCCCAGGGAGTAGCTGTCGGCCTTGTTGTCGATGGTGCACTCGTTGAGCACGTAGCCGTACTTGACGGAAGCGCCGGGATAAGGTGCTGCGATGACGTCACTGCCATCCTTGCCGGTGGCAGAGCGGCTCTCGTTGACGAGGCGTACCTTGTTGAAGTAGACGTCGCCGCTGCCGCAGAGGTAGTCAACCGTTCCGTGGATTTCACCGCCTTCGAAGTAGAACTGTCCGTCGGAGTTGCTGTAGTAGGTGTCCTGATAAGAGAGCATCTTCACGTTCTTGCAGATGGTGCGGTTGCCTTTGTCCTGCAGCACGACGGCACGGCCTGCGGCACCGGTAGCGTAGTAGTCGAGTGCATTCTGCAGGGTAAGATCCTGGAAGTAGGTGTTCTGACCGGTGATGAGGAAGGTGGCTGTGGTGCCGATACCCTCGTTGGCAGTCTGCGGTGCGTTCACGATGATGGTGGAGTCGCGGTCCTCACCGATGAGAGAGATGTTGTTGCCGGAGATGGGGGTGAGCACGGTCTCGCCGAGGTCGTAGCGGCCCTTGGGCAGGAAGATGTAGGTGCGGCTGTCGCCGGCATTGGCGTTGGCCACCTCGATGGTGCTGAGCAGGTTGTCGGCGTCGCCGGCCTTCACAACGTAGTAGCCTGCTGTGTTGCGTGCGATGGGCTCATCCTGTACGTTGACGATGGTGACGGCGTGCACGTAAGGTGCGCCTTCGAAGACCATTGTGAGTACGTCGGCCGGACCTTCATAATAGTAGGAGTTCATGTCGCCATCGGTGGAAACCGGGGTGGCGATGGTGGTCAGAGAGTCGCCCTTGCTGTTGATCAGCTTGATGTCAGCGGCACCGCCGTAGCGGCAGAGCTTGGTCAGGATATAGGCGTTGCCACCTACGAGCAGGTGGAGCGAGTCGCCTTTGGCAAACTGCCAGCCGTGGCTGCCATCGTGGAACTTGCCGGAGCCAACATGGTTGAAGGCTTCGTGATCTTCGTCGTAGAAGTACTGGTCGGTGAGATTGAAGACGTAGCGCTTGGTAGTGCTTTCGGTCTCAATCTCGGTAGCGATGCCATAGAGCGCGAGGTCGGTGGTGATGACGTCGTCGGTGGTGTACTTGCGGTTGCCGGTGCCGTTGGCTGCCTTAAACCAGCCGCGGAAGGCATAGCCTTTGGCTATGGTAGCGTCGGCAGCGCTGTATTGGAAGGCGCCGATGGTGGCGTCTTTCTCCACCTTCTGTGTACCGATGACGGTCTTACCGTCAGTGTTGTAATAAGTCAGCGTATAGTCGGGCTTGTAGACGAATGTGGCCACATAGGTCACGGTATCGTTGTTGGCTACAACGGGAATGGTAGCCACGCAGCTGGTCTCAGTGCTCGTGTAGGTCACTTCACCCACCGTTCCGTTCTCGGCCACGAGGTCGGTAAGCGGGTTGGATGCGGATATCATCGATTGCTTCTTGGATATCTCAATGGTGCCGGCGAAGGTGCCGTCGGCATTCTCTGTGAAGATGTCGGCTGCGTGATAGGTCTGGCCGTTGGCTGCGAAGGAGCCGAGCGACGGTGTCAGGCTCAAGTCTACGTTGCCATAGATGTCGAGCTGGAAGAGGTACGCGTTCTGCTTGGCATTGAGGTTGGTGAAGCGCAGCTGGCAGTTGGTACGGTTGACGTCGACATCCACGTCAGTGCCTTTGGCATTGGTGGCTACCGACGAGCTGACGACCACCCAGTCGCTGTCACCGTCACCTTTGGCTTCCAGCATCCAGCCACGGTTGCTGCCTGTGGCACCATGTAGGAAATGCACCTTGGTAATGCTGGCCAGCGGAGAGGTGACGACGTAAGGATCGTCACTCTTGCTGCACATGAGGTAGCCGCCTTCCCAGTTGGGGAATTTGGCGGTGTTCTTATTGGTGGAGCTCACCTGTGTGTCGAAGAGCGTGAAGTTGAGTGCTTCGTGGCTGTACTTGGTCTGCCAGGACACTTGCGACTCTGATTTAGCTGCTGCTGCATCAGTCCACTCGGTGAAGGTGGTGGAGTAGAGAAGCTTCTCCTGTACCAGGCTCACCTGCACCACGCGGATGGAGTAGAGATATGACGAGCCGGTGCCGACAATCTCCACATAGCCGTTGGAGGCATCTGTAGAAGTGGCATTGTAGGTTGTCACGTCAGCTGTGGCGGCAGCGCCGCCCACGGTATAGTTGTGATAACCAGGATAAGAGGTCACGATGACAGAGTCGTGGGCAGTCTTGACGGGGACGCGCAGGATGGTGTTGGCATTGAACTGGGCGTCGCTGCCGCGACTCTGTAGCTTGCCGTTGGTGGCATCGACATAGAGGTCAATGCCATCCACATCAGAGGCTACCGTACCGGTGGTACCCTGAATGGCAACGACTCCTTTTGCCATGTGCTGGAAATCCCAGATGGCTGTGACGTCGCCGGCTTTCGCCACGACAGTCATCAACAGCATTAGCAGAAGCAATGCTGGTCGAGTTAGTTGTTTTTTCATTGTGTGATGTGTAATAATTAGTTGTAGATAGTATTTTATTTATGGTTGGATTTCTTTCCATTGCGTATCACGATGCCGTGGTAGTTGTTGCCTATGCGCTGCCCGATGAGGTTGTAGGCGGGCGCGTTGGCATCGGCTGTGATGGTGACTGGACGGCGGATGCCGGTGGTAGAGCTGATGACGCCGTCAATCACGATGTTGGTAAAGCCGTATTGCTTTGGCGAGCTTCCTCCGTTGAGGTTATAGAGGTTGATGACGAGGCTCTGCGTGCCGCCTGCAGCGGCGACATCGGTGATGGTCTGACTGTAGTTGGTATAGTAATTTGGTGTCTTGTTGCGTTCGGGCACGAGGGCTGTGGAGAGCTGCTTGGAGGTGCTCTCTGTGGTGTAGGCAACGTCGATGCATCCACCGTCAGTGCCTATGCGTGAACACGTGAACGACACGTTGGAGGGCTGAAAGACGTAGCTGTCCTTGAGTGTGAACGAGAACGTGATGGTGTTGTCGCTATTGGCCGATGTCTCTTTCTCGGTTGGCTGTATAAGGGTCTCGGTGGTGCCGTTGACGTTCTTGGTGCCTACAAAACTGAGGTTGCTGCCCAAGACGACAGCTGATGCAGAGATGCCTTTCTCGACGTTGCTCGACAGCGTTGCGCTCTCTGCGGCGCCGGAGACGAACGGCCATGTCAGCGTGCCCTTGTCACCGGTGATGGGCTTGGTGGTCGTGGTATCCACGCGTTGCACGAGGCGGCCGGAGTAGTAGTCGAGTCCCTCGGCTTTGTTGACGGTGGGATAGTACTCTGCTACAGAGTCGATGGCATCGGCGTTTTCGTTTCTCATGATGTCCTCTACGAGTGCGTTGGCGTACACTTCGAGGTTGGTGTAGTAACCCTTGCTGTCGAGGGTATAGGTCTTGGCGTCGGAGGCATCGTTGGGATTGAGGCCGTTGGCAGTCTCCCACACATCGGGCATGCCGTCGTTGTCGGTATCGAAGTTGGCGGCGCGTGAGCCGGTGGGGAAGTCTTTCTCTGTGTAGCCGTCTGCGTCGGACACAAGGTCGATTCTGCCTTTTACCTTCGTCACGGAGCCAGTGTAGGTGGAGGCGTCGTTCTCTGCCTCACTCATGTAGCGGGCATCCACGTCGTCGCGATACAGCGAGGCACCACCGTAGGCCAGAATCTTGTCGTAGGCAGTCTCGGCGCTGTGAGTGGTCACCTCACCGGTGGGAGCCATAGGCGCGTCGAGCTTGATCTTCACGCAGGGTATGCCGGCGGCATTGTTCACGTGGGCTACGTCCTGACCGTAGTAATAGAGTGAGTCCTTGGTATAGCGCTCGCCGTCGATGGTCTGTACGCCGGAGTCGAAGACCACGCCTTTCCAGTCGTAGTTGGCACCATAGTTGTAGACATAGTTGCCACTGATGTAGTAGCGGCTCGTCATGTCACGATAGGTCTTCTCATCTGACGAGGTTGTGGAGTTGGCGATGGAGACCTGTGTTACGCGGTTCTTGTTCTTGGTCTCGGGTGTGGACTTATAGTAATTGTTCACCATATTGATATATCCACCGCCGGGTCCGCCATAGCAGCCACCGCCACCCCAGTCAAAGATGAGGCAGTTGCGGAAGTCCACGTTCTCAGCCTGCACGGCATTGGCCCATTTGTACTGACTGTACAGTGTGTTGCTGGTGTAGCCGGTCCAGTTGTAGCGGGCACCGTTGAAGCGCGGGGCTCGGTTGTTGACATGTGCAATCATATTGTGGTGGAAGCTTGCCAGCTTGCCACCCCAGATGCCTCCGTAGCCGTGGGCGCCTTTGCCGTGGCCGGCGTTGTTGAGGCTCTCGCCAATGGTGCACCACTGCATGGTGAAGTTGTTGTTGTCGTAGAACGAAGCCACCTCGTCGATGCTCCATGAGAAGGAGCAGTGGTCGAGGATGAGGCTGGTGACGTTGCGCTTCCAGCAGGCATCGGCTCCGTCGTTGACGTCTTTCTCTTGTCCACGGCGCACGCGGATGAAGCGGATGATGTTGTTGGCACCCGGCTCTACGGTATAGTAACGCAGGGTGATGCCGGGGTAGGGAGCGGTCTGACCGAGGATGGTGGTATTGGCGCCAATCTTAAGGTCAGAAGCCAGTGGGATGACGCCGCCGACGTCGAACACGATTATCTTCTTGCTGTTGCCGCTGACTGCCGCACGCAGTGAACCGGTGCCGCTATCTTTGAGGTTGGTGACATGGATGATGTTGCCGCCGCGGCCACCCGTGGTGTAACGGCCATTACCCTCAGCACCCGGAAAGGCGGGAGCCTGAGCCAGTGACACACCGCAAAGGGTAGATGCGGCCAAAGTCAAGAGTAACTTTGTCTTCATAGTTTGTTGTTTCTTAATTTCTTAGAGTTTTCAGAACATTAATATATAGGGTTTGCCCGTACCCAGTGCAATGTATACATGGGCCTAAAGCTATTCTTCATACTGAGTATCGGTGAGTGACATTCAGTGCATGTAGGAGACACAAGTGAAAAGCATTGTCATCATCAGCGTTGTTTTGATAGTTGTATGTCTTGTTCACAGTACTAGCTCTACTTCATTGAAGTACGAGAAGATAGTGTCTGATTGATTCTATAGCAGTTAGCTTACTTGCAAAATTAGTCAAAAATCACGTTAGTGTAACAGATTGTATGTTATTTTTCTTAAAAAGCGATTATATTTAACGAAAGTATAGGTGCGGGGAATCAGTTGTGCAGGCATATCTACCTTCCTATCAGTCTCTTCAGAGTGAAGTAGAGCTCTTCCTGCAGGCGGAACAGTGGCCAGTGGCGCATGGGGCAGTAGCCGAACTTTCTTCTGAGGTGTGGGCGGAGCCGTTGGGTCTCAATGCGTTGCCAGCAGTCGTGCAGGAGGCTGAGGCCATAGCGGTTGTCGGCTTTGCTCAACTCGTGGCGGTGGAGGAAGTAAAACTGGTAGATGCCCACGATGTTGAGCCACATCTCGTTCTCGTACCGGTTGAGGATGTCCTGGCTGACATGCAGTTCTTTCAGTTGCCGCTTCATGCTTCTGTTGGCCAACAGGAAGTCGTAGCGTGATCGGCTGACGATGTGCGACGTCGACTGAGGGTGTTGATAATAGTAGTACCGTCCTTTGCAGCATCTCACCTCGCGTGAGGCGTAGTAGTGCAGTCGTGTGGTATTGTCGTCGCTGTAGGTGCGGCAAGTTTCGTCGTAAGGAAAACGGCGGTGGAGCTCCGTGCGCACGGCATAGACGCCATGAATGGCCCATGTGAGGCTGTCGATGAATGCGTCGTAGCCGGTCTTCACCTCGAAGGGCTTCATATCGTAGGAATGGTTGCGCGAGGCATCGTCATAGCAGTAGACCACATCAAACAGCACGCTGTCGGTAGCCGGATGGGCCTCAAACACGCTGACGGCCTGTGCGAGTGCGTCGGCTGACAGCCAGTCGTCGCTGTCGACGAAGGTGGTGTAGTCGCCATCGGCCAGCAAGAGTCCTTGGTTGCGGGCATGGGCCTGACCTTGGTTGTGGTCGAGATGGCGTATGACGATGCGTTGGTCGCGGCGGGCGTATTGCTCGAGCACCGACCACGAGTCGTCGGTGGATGCATCATCGACACACACCACTTGGATGTCGCTGAGTGTCTGGGCCAATAGTGAGTCGAGACAGCGCGGCAGGGTTGCGGCAGCGTTGTAGACAGCTACTAAGACGGTGAATTTACTCATGGCGTCTTCTGTTTGTAAATCGTTGCATGACATTGCGGATGTTTTGCATCACGTCGGTGTTGCGCGACAGGAAGAGTGCTGACAGTGCCATGCTGGCCACCAGACAGGCCGCGCCAGCCACCCAATAAAGCCAATGGCTGCACAGCCTGACCACTGCAAGGGTGATGAGGCCGATGGTCATGTGCGTGGCAAAGATGAGTGTGGTGTAACGGCTCATGCGGAACTTGTACTTCGCTCCCATGTAGATGTTGAGCATCAGAAAGTCGAAGATGGCCCCGATGAGCAGTCCTATGCCGGCTCCAATCAGCGCGTAATGCTGGTAGCACCACAGGGTAGCCACGGCGACGACGACATCGTAGAGCGCTTCCATGAGCAGGTAGGAGCCGGAGTCGCCTTTGGCCAACGGAATGTAGGCCACGGGCAGTTTGGCGGCCCGCAGAAAGATGGCGGTAATCATCAGCTGTGTCATGGGCAGTGCCGGCAGGAACTGATGGCTCAGCAGCAATGGCAGTACGAAGGGCAGAGCTACGAGCAGGGCAACGAGCATGGGGGCCACGAGCACGATGGAGACCTCGATCTGCCGGTCGACAACGATGGAGAGGGGCTTGCCGTTGTCGTGCACGACGGAGAGCCGTGGGAAATAATCAGTCTCCATGGCACTGAACACCATGCTGGCATACACCATCGTGAGCATGTAGCCTGCATTGAACAATCCCAGGTCGCTCAGTGAGCCATTGTGGTTGATAAACGACCGTATCACGAAGTCGGCGCAGCTGCCCAACAGTCCGGCAATGGTGAAGGCGATGCCGAGCCGTATCATATCCCATCCACGTCCCATATATTTCTTCTGGAAGATGTTGTGGGGCCGATAGGCGCGCCACGAATAGGCGATGGTGACAAGACACTGTGAGAGCGCTACGAGCACGAGTGAAGGCACAATGGCCTTCTCCCACCATATATAATAAAGCGGTACGGAGATGAACAGTGAGCACACGACATTGAAGAAGGAGATGGTAGCCAGGGCACGCAGCCGTCGTGTGCCTTTGAGGATGGCCATCTCACCGCCGGTGACGGCCAGCAGGCCGACAACGGGTGACAGAAGAATGAAATGCAGGGTGTGGTTGCCCCAACTGAAGGTCCATGTGTTGAGCAACGGACTCATCACGATGCATACTATCACGCCCAGCAGGGCGACGATGGCGCTCCACGACCTCACCAGGCCGATATTCTCGTCGAGCCGTTGCTGGTCGTGGCAGTCGTAAGCCTCCGACACGTTGCGCACAGCGCTCATGGCAATGCCGAGGCTTGTGGAGTCGGAGACCATCTTAATGGTGGAATTGAACAGCGAGACCAGTCCCATGCCGTCGGGACCGAGCAATAGGGCAACAAGCTTACTGCGTACAAGGTTCACCAGAATGTTGATGCCTTGCACGCCCCCGAAGATGCTCGTATATTTTAAAATATGGTTGTAGCTGTCGTCTTTTTCCATCCAGATGGCTGATGGCAGTTCCCCTCCCGGCGTCGCTGCAAGAGATGGTCAGCGAGGCTGACGCGGGAGGGGGACTACAAGTAGATTATTTCGCGCTGAACTTCTCAGTCTGCTGTCTGATCAGTTCCTCGTCCTCGAAGTAGTTGATACGCATGGCCTTGCGCACCTCGTCCATGGTCTGTGCGGCCACCTCGCGTGCGCTCTCAGAGCCTTTCTTGAGGATGTTGAAGATTTCAGGAATGTCTTTCTCGTATTCCTGTCGGCGTGCGCGTATGGGTTCGAGCATTCGGTTGACGATATTGTTGAGCAGTTTCTTGCACTTCATGTCGCCGATGCCTCCGTGGGTGTAGGCGGCTTTGAGCTCGTCAAGGTTGTGGAACTCCGGCCAGAAGTCGGCAAAGTCCTGATCGGTGGCGAAGGCGTCGAGGTAGGTAAACACGGCGTTACCCTCCACGTGGCCAGGATCGGAGACGTTGAGGTGAGTGGGGTCGGTGTACATGCCCTTGATCTGCTTCCACACGGTGTCGGCGTCGTCGGAGAGGTAGATGCAGTTGCCGAGGCTCTTCGACATCTTCTCCTTGCCGTCGGTGCCGGGCAGACGACGTGCGGTGGCGTTCTCGGGCAGCATGATCTGCGGCTCTACGAGCACAGGCGCATACAACTGGTTGAAACGGTTGACGAGTTCGCGGGTGAGCTCGATCATCGGCTCCTGGTCCTCACCGGCAGGCACGGTCGTGGCCTTGAAGGCAGCGATGTCGGCAGCCTGAGAGACAGGGTAGCAGAAGAAGCCCAAGGGGATGGAGTTGTTTTCGAAGCCGCGCATCTTCACCTCCGTCTTCACGGTAGGATTGCGCTGCACGCGGCTCACGCTGACAATGTTCATCAAGTAAACCGTCAGCTCGGCCAGTTCGGGAATGCGGCTTTGTATGTATAGCGTGCACTTGGCAGGGTCGAGACCTACCGAGAGGTAGTCGAGTGCCACGTTGATGATGTTGTCACGTATCTTGTCGGGGTTGTCGGCATTGTCGGTGAGTGCTTGTACGTCGGCCATAAAGACGAACATACGGTCGTAGTTGCCTTCGTTTTGCAGTTGCACGCGGCGGCGCAGACTGCCCACATAGTGTCCCAGATGAAGGCGGCCCGTGGGACGGTCGCCTGTAAGAATGATTTTACCCATATCGTGTGTTAAGTTGTTTGCGGATGATCTTTCAGTTGTTTCCCCGTTATTTTACGAGGGAGTTGACGGCATGTCTGAGTCCTGACACGCTGGTCATGTAGGCTTTGGCCGAGCCGAAGCGCAGGTGCATGTCCAGACGGATAGGCACATGGTTGTCGTCGTCGGAGATATAGAAGTCTACAATCTTCTTGTAGCCTTCTCCATTCTCGTTCTCCATATAGGCGAGTTTAAGGCAGCGGTAGGTATGCTTGTTGTCTGCCTTGACGTTCACCTTTCCCTGGTAGCGCAGCTGAGCGGGATAGCGCTTGGTACCGTCGACGATGGGGAACCTGACGACGTAGCCCTTTGACCATCCTGTGGGGTTGAACGAGCGTGCGCGCAGGAAGATGCTCATCATGTCGTATACGCAGTCGTTGTAGGTGTGCTGCTCATGCACGCGCTCGCCGTTGTGACGCAGGCGGCGTTGCCTGACGTGGCACTTGCCGTTGGGATAGGAGTAGTTCACCTCGTCGACGGTATAGCGCTTGCCTTCTCTGGCACCTTTGCGATAGTAGAGCGGCGCGAGGTCGAGCGTGTTGTAGCAGAGCAGCGTGTCGCGCAGCACGAAGAAGTTGTCGGCGCGTTTGTTGCCTCGTGTGATGAGGCTGCCGCGGTAGGCCTGGCGGCCTTCAAACGTGGTCTGGTCGGTATCGAAAGAGGCCGTACCTACCTTTACCCATACAAACTGCCAGTTGAAGTAGAGGTTGTATGTGAGACGTTCACCCGACTTGAAAGCCGAGTTGTGGAAGGCACACTGGGCCGATGCTGCTGTGGCCATGACGGTGAACAGCAGCAGGGTCAGCAATAGTTTCAGATTTCTTTCTTTAAGCATATTACTTAAGTTTATGTGATAGTCTTCTATTGATTCTGTTGATGGCAAGGCGCCGTGATTGTCAGGCGCCGCCATCGTCACATTGACTGGTTGGCGACATAGTCGATGCCGAGCTTGCGTGCGCGTTCCATGTTACGGTGCTGGATGGTCTTTTGCTTGTCGGCTTTCTGCTGTGTGATGGCCGTCGGCTTCTGTCTCCACAGTTCGGTGGCTGTCGGGTCCCAACTCAGATTGAGGTCCCATTTCTCCCGACATTCAATGACATTGGGGTCGTAGTATACCTCTTCCGGCTGCAGCTTCTTGTCGTAGTCGCCTGTATCCCACACGCCGTTGTTGTTGGCGTCGACGATGACACGCATGTAGTACTTGCCACTCTTGAGATAGTAGAACTCGGCAATGCCGTTGCTGGTGTGTGCATTCTTGACCACCTTGCCCGATTCGTCGAGCAGTTGGGCGATGACATGCTTGCCGTTCATGGTGGGCAGTGTCATGAGCAATGTGGCGTAGGAGGTGGTGGGCCTGACCTTCAGTCCGAGTTTCAGCGTCTTGCTGACGTCTCCATAGATGGAACTGAACGTGGCGCTGTCGGCTTCGAGGCTGTACTCAGTGCCAGGGCGCCATTCGGCCTTCAGCCGGTAGGTCTCGTCGTTGATGCGCTCGAGCTCAAACCGCTCGCGATACCATACCGAGTCGTTGGTGGGGTGGGAGTAGAGGTGCACGTGCGCCGTGTCGACGGGGTTGAGCGGCAGTGGCGAGACGATTGTCACGTTCTGGTCGGGGTCCATGTCACCGGTGGGCGTGATGTTGAGCTTCAGTTCGGGCAAGGGCATCACGGAGTCGTAAGGCTCGCCGCGCTTCTTGCTCTTCTCCTGTTTCTTCTGCCACTCCTGCAGCTTCTTCTGTTGGTCTTTCATTCGTTTGGCGTAGCTGATCTTGGAGAGCAGCTGCAGGGTATCGGTTTGTAGTCGCAGCACGCCGAGCGTATCGGTGATGTGGTGGGTGACGGCCATGTTGAGCGTGTCTTGGTTGACAAGAGCCGTGTCGCGCAGCCAATACGTGATGGTGTCGCGCTTAGCCGATGCCTGAATGAGGAAGGCGTTGGCGGCGTTGAAGTTCAAGCCTTGTATCTGTGGCAGGATGGAGTCGCCGTAGCTATAATATAAGGTGAAGTGATTGGCATCGGGCCGTTCGCTCTTGGTGAGGTAACGGTCGGTAACTATCTCGTTGAAGGCGCGCAGACAGATGTCGTCGGGCAGGAAGTGGGTGAAGCCCACGCGTGTGATGTCCTTGATGTGAAGCGAGTCGATCCACGTAGTGTCCTGTCTGAAGTCAGCCTTGAAGGTAGGCTCGATGAGGTCGTTGTTGAAGGCCAGCATCTCGCTGCGCTGGTTGAACCTGTAGTTGCCGTCGGCATCTTGCAGGGCGTAGACGCGGTAATGGCCCGGTGCTATGCCCTTGATGGTGAAGCGTCCGCGCGAGTCGGTGCGCGATACACGCAGCATGGGTTTCGTCCTGAAGGCAGAGTCGCTGGTGTCGGCATAGAGTCCGACGAGTATGCCTTTGATGGGCTCGAGGTCCTCGGCTTTCAGTACGTAGCCCGACACCTGCAGCGTGTCGATGTGGTCGCCCGTGGAAAAGCTGTAGGTATAGTTGCCCAGCGGGTTGCCCTCGTTGTTGTCGCTGATGGCGCTGGAGAAGTCGATGGTGTAGGTGGTGTTGGCTTTGAGCGAGTCGGCCAGCTTGACGCTGATGCGTTTGCCCTGGCTTTTTATCTCTGGTGCCTCCAGTTGCGGTGGCGACACCACGACGTTCTCTGTGGCGTTGTCAATCTGTATGTATTCGTCGAAGTTGATGTAAATCCTGCGTTTGTTCACATTGACAGCCTGGTCGGCGGGTTCGGCACCGACGACGTGTGGCGGGGTCTCGTCGTACCATCCGCCATCAGGACTACCCATGCGTGCACAGGAATAGAGTAGCTGCAGCATGACGGCAGCCACTCCAAGAACCAGCGGGAAAAGCAGTTTGTTCAACTTCATGATTACGTCTTTATTGTTGCCGAGTACCGTTGTGACAGGCAGTCAGCGATTAATGGTTCATCTCCAGCAGTTCGTCCATGTTCTTTCTGGAGTTGCTCAGTCTTGGCACCTTATGTTGTCCGCCGAGCTTTCCTTTGGCTTTCATCCAGTCGTTGAAGAGTCCTGTGCGTGCCTTCACCACCTCAAGATGCTGCAGGGTGACGTCGTGGAAGCGCTTGGCTTCGTAGTCGGAGTTGATCTCCTGCAGTCGTCGGTCGAGCAGGTCGCTGAAGCGCTGCAGGTCGTCGGGCTCTTTGGAGAACTCGATGAGCCACTGGTGTCGGCACTTGGCGTTCTCGTCCATGTAGACGGGTGCGGCTGTGTATTCCAGCACCTGTGCGCCTGTCTGGTCGCAGGCGTAAGCCAGACCCTGCTCGGCGTTGTCCTGGATGAGCTCCTCACCGAAGGCGTTGATAAACGACTTGGTGCGGCCGGTGATGATGAACTTATATGGTTTCTTCGACGTGAAGGTCACGGTGTCGCCAATCATGTAGCGCCATAGGCCGCACGACGTGGTGATGACCATCGCGTAGTTCTTGTTCAGTTCCACGGCGCTGAGCGGTATGGCCACGGCGTCGGGCTTGCCCACGTCTTCCAGAGGGATGAACTCATAGAACACGCCGTAGTCGAGCATGAGCAGCATCGACTTGTCTTTTGGGTCGTCTTGTATGCCAAAGAAGCCCTCCGAGGCGTTGTAGGTCTCCATATAGTGCATCTTGGGCGAGGTGATGATCTCTTCGTACTGCTTGCGGTAGGGCGTGAAGGCGATGCCTCCGTGGAAGAACACTTCCAGGTTGGGCCACACGTCTTCGATGTGTTTCTTGCCTGATATCTCGAGCACGCGCACCAGCACGCTGAGCATCCACGACGGTACACCGGAGATGTTGGTCACGTTGCTCTTGAGACACTCGTGGGCAATGCGGTCGCGCTTGAGCTCAAAGTCGCTGAGCAGTGCCGTGCGCTTACGCGGCACACGGAAGAGATTGACGATGGGATTGATGTTCTCAATGAGGATAGCACTCAGGTCACCCACCAATGAGCCCTCCACGTTGTAGTTGGGTGAATGGCTGCCGCCTAAGATGAGCGACTTTCCGTCGAACAAACGGCTGTTGGGGTTGTTGCGCAAGTAGAAGGCCACCACGTCGGCGCCTCCCTTGTAGTGGATGTTGTGCAAGCCGGCATTGGAGACAGGGATGAACTTTGACTTGTCGTTGGTGGTGCCTGATGACTTGGCGTACCATTTCACCAGACCGGGCCACAGCACGTTTTGTTCGCCATGACGCATGCGGTCTATGTCGCCCTTAAGCTCCTCATAGGTATTGATGGGAATGTTCTTGGCAAAACTGTCGTAATCGTCCATGCTGTCGAACATGTGGTTACGGCCGTATTCCGTTTCCTTACCTTTGAGAATGAGGTATTTCAGCACCGAATGCTGCAGTTCATCAGGGGCTGTGTAATGCTTTATAAGTTCTTTCTGTCTGGGTAGAAATAACTTGCTTGCAATCTTCGTAAGACTCATTTGTGCACAATAATCTGAATATAGAATGCAAATTTAACTCAAATCTTTGAGACGGGGCAAGAATTAAGTTATTTTTACATGAAAGTAGCTGCTTGTAGCTATTCAGCCATTTACATTCTTGATTTTTTTTCTTGCTCCTACCCACTTCGTGGGATATTGAGAATATTAGAGAATATTGAGAAAATGTTTATATTCTTCGATTTTCTCAATATCCCACGAAGT
>ONQB01000031.1 GCA_900319905.1 uncultured Prevotella sp.
TCGGGCAACATTTAATACTTATAAATATGCGTATGTATATGCGCTGTTGCAAAAACATGGTACCTTTTCAGCAGCCTCCACAAGACCGGCCCCTGCATGTGGAAAACGATCGACGGGCAAATCGAGTAAGGAACTGACAGATAAATTCTTATAATGTGGCACAAAAGAATCTGCACATACCGCAAGTTATAGTCGCAACCGTCATGGCTGCGATGTGCTTGTTGTCATGCGGCAGCGAGTCGGATTCCCCTGTCTCTCCCATCGATCCACCCACCCCCGAGGCGCAGGCCTGTCCCATCACCTTCGGCAGTCAGTTCGATGGCGGTCGTCAGGCCACGTCGCGTGCCTCGGTACCTGCCAGCAACTTCTTCGACAACATGACCGTCTACGGCTTCAAGACCTTCGACGACGGCTCCCCCTCACAGCTGGTCTTTACCGGCTACCGCCTCACCTACGATGCCACGAAGGTGGGCACCGACCAGACCAACAGCAGCGGCTGGGACTACCTCGGCCGCAGCGGCAGTACCACCTTGGGCTCTACCACGTGGACGTGGGAGCAGACCATCCACTATTGGGACTTCTCGGCCTACGACTACCGCTTCGTGGCGTGGGCACAGCCCGAGCGCGACGGTCAGGGACATGCCATCGACTGGACGGGCATCGCCAAGCCCGAGGTCACCGTCTATCCCGCCGTGACCATCGGCGAGCAGTCGCCGTATCAGATCACAAACAACTTCGCCACCTTCTCCAAGGACGTTAGCAACCTGCTCTCTGTCACCGTGGCCGCCGACATCGCCGACACCCTCCATGCACCGATGGTGAGCCGGATGGAGGTGGTGAAGCCCTCGTCGCTCCGCACCGCCACGGGCATGGGGAACGTGGTGCTCCATTTCAGTCGTCCGTTCTGCCGCGTGCGCTTCCTCCTCGAGGACCAGGACGGCAACTACAGTGAGATGGGCGAGGACCTCCCCGACAACAGTTCGCTGCGCAGCGTCACCCGCGTGCATCTCGCCCCGAAGAGCGGTGACGCCGCGCTGAGCGTGAAGGGTGACGTGGTGGTGGCCAACTTCCCGGTGCTCACCACCGCCACCACGTCGGGCGTGTTGTATGTCAAAGACGATGACAGCCGGCAGTCGCCCTCCGACCCCATGACCACGCCCTACGAGCGGCCTGCCAAGGGCAGCAAGGGGTGGTTCACCAATGGGGCCAACGAGGGGAAGTGGTACACGTTCCTGCCTACCACCTGGCAGGAGCCGTTCGTCATGAGCATCACCTACGGCGGCGTGGAGCGCACGGCGACAGTGCCGACAGAGTTTCTCAACTGGCAGCCGGGGTATGCCTATACATATGTGTTCAAGGTCAGCGCACATGCCGTCACCTTCCAGCAGACACTCTATACCTATAGCCATTACCAGAGCGGGTATAGCGAAACCGTTTCCTGGTAAAAGACATAGTAAACATAAAGACATAGTAACATAGTAAACATAAAGACATAGTAACATAGTAAACATAAAGACATAGTAACATAGTAAACAATAACAAAGTAATTGAGGAAAAGATATACCATAATCAGCATACTCATCGTTGCGGTGCTCATGGCAGCCTGCACTGATGGCGATCCGACAGGTGGCGGTCGGGGAGGAAACACGATGACGCTGGGCCTGACGATCAACGCTGGCTTCGGCAATCCCCTGTCGTTCGCCGATGCTGACGGGCATGTGACACGTGCGGCACTGTCTGACGATACCGACATCCCTGGCATTCATGTGACACGTGCGGCGTTGTCAGACGATTCTGGCGGCAACGGCGGGCACGTGACACGGGCCTCATTGCCCGGCGACCCCGGTACGACTGAGGAGTTTCCTGCCCCCGCCAATCTCTATCTCTTCACGTTCCTTCGTCTGCCCGATGCTGCCACCTATTATTTCAGCTACGAGCAGATAGAGAATCTCAGTGCGACGGACTGGACGTTGGAGAATGCCACCTCCTCGGCGTATGCCAACACGCGCTACCGTCTCAACCAGACCATCGCCATCAATGTCGCCGGTAAGGGCGTGACCAACTATCCACAAAACACCGACCTGGGCCGCACCTACGCCATCGCCACACCCAAGGACAAGCGCATCGCCAAGACCATCGGCCAGGACGGACTCTTTACCCAGTGGTTCAAGGACATCCCAGATTTAGGCCTCGACGGGGCCACGGGCACCTCGGTGACGGTCTCCAACGGCTCGGTGACGCAGGCCGACTACGACAATTTCGTTAAGCTGCTCAGCTCCACCGCCGTCATCGACTGCGGCGACGGCTCGGCGGCTTGGCTCAAGCAGGACGGCACCGCCGCCACATCATGGACCAGCGACGACTACCGCGACCTCTACTCCACACCCATGGAGACTGTCGACAATGCCGACAACGGAACCTTTGTCTGGGACGGTACGACGCTGCACCAGAACGACATACGCCTCTACCACGCTGCCGCCAAATACGACTTCCAGTGGGAGGTGGCCGAGAAGGACGCTGACGGCAAGCCACTGCGCAGTCAGCTCGACGGCGTCTACCTGCGAAAGGTGACGCTGACCAATGTGCCCACCCACTGCGCCATCTTCGACCCCACCGACCTGCCCGCTGCCTATGCCGACACTACCACCACCTGCGTCGTGGCCAAGAACACCGCCGTCAACAAATACTATAACAGCACCATCACCTACAGCGGCACGGGTACCTACACCTGGAGCGACGCCACCAAGAGCAACCTGCCCAACTACCACTCGCCCGTGGAGACCTTCACGACAACCACACCCGTGGAGTGGGAGGGCGTCGACCCCACCCGCCGCGACCAGATCTTCCTCGGCCGCAGCTACGCCTACGCCTTCCTCCCCAGCCGTGTCAATGCCCAGACCACCGTCAACTACGACGTCGAGGTGTGCAGCTCCACAGCCACTACCGACTATACCAGTGAGCCCTTGCGGCCCGTCATGGGCACCGACCTCGCCGAGGACCAGGTGCAGGATCAGAACTTCATCGCCATCGCCCAGGGCAGTAGAGAGGCCGCCCTCGCCACGGACAACAACATCACCACCGCTGCCCAGTACCGCCTCTGCGAGTACAACAGTCCCTTCGAGTGGACCCAGCTGACGATGAAGCCCTCCTACTCCCTCAAGGAAGTCGGCGGTGTGAAGGCCTTGCAATACGACGTCATGCGCACGGAGACCTACTCCTACACCCATCACCGCCACTATTTCTTCTACGATGCCCAAAACCATTACTTAGGCGACGTCACCACCGACGACACTCCCGTCACCGGCGCCGTTTTCCCCTCGGGCGACAGTCCCAAGGGAGCGGGCGACATCCTCTGCGTCCTGACACCCGTCACACTCCCCTCGAAGTCTGTTACCTTTGCCCCGCACGATGCCTTCAGTCCATGGGTGCGCGTCAGGGCAATGATCAACAATAAACCACAACAATAAGCATGTTCAGACTACGTCATATCCTCACCCTCCTTCTGTCACTCATGGTTGCACAGCTCATGGGACAGACGCCGCAAGAGACAACGATCAATGCCTCTCACCGGCGTTATGTCACACCCACTGGTGCCTACAGCAACCGTGGTACGACATGGGCCGACGCCAAGAACAACATCCAGGACGCCATCAACGACCTTGTGGCTTCCAACCTGTTGCCCGGCGAGGTGTGGGTCAAGGAGGGCACCTACCGTCCTACGGAGAGCACGGAGAGTGGCGGCAGCAGTCTGTATGCCAGTTTCAAGATACCCGCCGGCATCACCGTCCGTGGCGGCTTTGCGGGTAATGAGGTGACACTCAACGACCGCATGGTGAAATATCTCGACAAGGACGGCAACACCGTCGGCACGGCCAAGATCGGCGATACCTTCAGCAAGGCATATACCGATAAACGATTCCTCCATCCTACCGTCCTCACCGGCGACCTCAGCTCCCGTCAGGCTAACTTCACGTGGAACGACCAGAGCCACCGCTATGCGACGCAGTTCTACGGCAACGCCTACCATGTGGTATGGTTCGCCACCAACGGTTTCGACAGCAACGGCCGCGCCAAAGCCCTCCGGCTCAACGATGCCAGTTGGACGGCCACCCTCGAGGGCGTGACCATCATGCGCGGCTACGCCTACAACAGCAGTCTCGAGGGTCATCCCCACAATGCCTACGGCGGTGGCGCGTATATGGTGGACGGGTCGATGATGCGCGACGTGAGGATAGAGTGTTGTGAGGCCTCGCGCAACGGTGGTGCCATCTATATGGACGGTGGCGGTGTCTGCGACCATGTCTTTGTCACCACCTCCCAGGCCCAGGGCATCGGCACGTCGTATGGCTACGGCGGTGGCGTGTGCATCGAGACCAATCCCGCCATCAGCGATGTGGCACCCGTGGAGACCGGCTTCCGCTATGGCATGATTGCCAACTGTGCCTCGCGCCAGGGTGGCGGACTGGCCATCCTCACCAGTCGCAACACCTTCACTGAGACCTATACCAACCCCGTCACCGGTGCTCAGGAGACACGGACGCGTGTGCCGGCCATCTACGAGGACCAGCGCAACAAAGCCTACGCCTACGCCAGCATCGTGGCCCACAACGTGGCCCTCATCGAGGGTGGCGGCATCTACACCAACGGCGGCGGGGCGATGAGTCAGATGACCATCGTCGGCAATGCCTGCTACGGCACGGCCACCATCGTCAACGGTGTCACACAGGGACGATCCGGCGGACTCTATGCCTGCGACAAGATGACGATACACAACAGCGTGCTCTACGGCAACTACGCCATGAGCAACAACGGCATACAGTACGCCACTTCGCGCACCTCCATCAGCGAGGACCTCAAGGCACTCATGGAATATTGCCGCGTCGAGAACAACGACATCACCGACTGGAGCTCCACGCGTAAGGTGCAGGTGCTGACGGCAGCCAATCCTGAGTTTGTCAACCCCCTTGACTACGGCATCCGGCGCTCCACCCATGACGGCGACGAGTTCTTGATGCCCTTCTCCTACCGTGTGAAGAAGCAGTCGCCGATGGTCAACTCCGGTCTCTTCAGTGCCAATCTCGACAAGGAGAGTCTGACCACCAACCGCGCCATCTACCCCTTCGACCAGCTGACCAACGACCTCTACGGACGGCCCTACCAGGCCCATGCCACCCTCGGAGCCATCAACTGCGATGACTACAGCGTGACGGATGTCATCAAGAAAGACAACCTCACGACGACCACCGAGGGCACGTCGACCGTCGTCCACCTCTTCGTCGACCCAGCAGCCACGGTGAGCAACTACGACGGCAGGCTCGGTGCCAGCTGGGACACACCGCTGCGCTATCTCAACAATGCCCTCGAATTTGTCCGTACCGAGCGTGAGGATGCCGCCAACGCCAATACCATCTACCGCATACACATCAAGCAGGGAACGGTGACCAACGTCGACCACTTCGAACAGCGCACCACCTACGTGCGGTCCATCGACTTCCCTCTATATAATAATGTGCAGATTTACGGCGGCTACAGCAGTGGCCTCACGGGAACCGATGTCGATGCCGCCAACCGCGACCCGCTGAAGTACCCCACCGTCATCACCGCCGTCACCGTGCAGAACGACTACACCATGAACGCCCTCCACCTGCTCACGATGAAAGGGGCCCAGAATGTTGTCGTCGACGGTGTGGAGCTTCAGTTCGCCAACGCCAAGGAACCGATGCTCGCCGGTGCCAACCCCAAGCACTATGGCGGAGCCATCCTCATGCAGGCCGACGGCACCACCGGCTCCACCGCCACCTTCCGCAACATCATCATCAAAGGCTGCACCTCACCGCAGGGTGCCGCCGTGTGGGTCGGTGACCGCTGTAAGGCCTCCTTCGAGAACACCATCATCTACAACAACGAGAGCCGCACCGACAACGGCCAGCCCATGGGCACCATCTACACCGAGGGCTCAGGCAGCATCACCTTCGACCATGGCGACGTGCTCCACAATGTGGGCTACGCCGGACTGCTCAACGGCGACAAGTGCGGCCAGCACTACACCAACACCGTCTTCCACGCCAACGTCCGGAAACCCCTCGACGACTACCGCACGGAGAGTGCCGACATCATCCCCGATGCCATCCTGCCGTCGTTCGCCTATCGTTCCACGGCCTCGACGACCCCGTCGGCCGATGCCATCAACGCCCACGGCAGCCATACCGACGAGGCCACAGCCACCGGCGTCCACGGCAGCTATTGCTTCTTCGATGTCCGCAGTGCCGCCCTCAAGGGCAAGAACTTCGACGACCTCGCCGCCAGCACCACGGTCATGCAGCAGAAGATGTACCAGTATCAGTACGGTCTCAGCTATTATTTCGATTCCGAGAACGGCACCAATGGCTATCCCCGCTTCGTCAACGCCACGCGCAACTGCGGTGTGAGTCCCTTGGGCGATGTGTCGTTCTACGGCCGTGGCGTGAGCTTCGAGCCCGACAATATGAACCCCATCGTCAATGCCGCCGACAATACGGCTGGACGCGACAACTGGGGCACCGACTACACCACGCACATCACCCGCGACTATGGCGGCAATCCCGATGTGGGAGCCATAGAGAACCATGCCGACAACAGCGACGCCGAGAATGCCCAGCCCGACGGACAGCCACCGTATGGCAAGGATATCTATGTGCGAATGCCTGAGGACGGCGGTGACGACAACAACGACGGACACTCATGGAACAATGCCGTGGCTACGATGCAGAGGGCCATGGATTTGGCAAAAATAAACGGTAAGGTGACAACAGATTCCATAAAGGTCACCTACACCTCTTTCAAACGGGCGCCGGACAATGCCAACAGCTTGACGGAAGGAACTTGGTATCAAATAGGAAGTGACTACCGAGACTACTATTGGAATGCCGGTACAAGCATTCTCGAGCCTACGAATGATGTGGGCAAAAATGACGGAAAGGACAAGTCCAGTGATTATGAATCCACCTTCTTCCAGCCAGAAAAAGTTAATAACTCCTGGTATAATAAAAAGTATTATCTAAAGACACGTGACGGAGGATATTTGCATATAGATAATAATTCTGTACGAATAACTAATAAGGATGATGCTACGGATTTTTATATAGAAAGGTACAATGGCGTATGGCTAATATACAACACCTACTACGATTGGTTTTCCAACTATAATCTATTTATAGATGCTTATTCGGAGAATTCAATTGGAACTAAAAAAAGAAGCGACAACAGATACGAATCGACTTCGGCCTGGAATTTCTATGCGGTGACATTCGGAACGGCCACGGAGACCGAAACCGTCGAGCACATTACTTATGATGCCAGTAACATCCACGTCGCTGCCGGCACCTACGACACACGCATCCACGACAAAGACAAGTACAGCTCCTCAAGGTTCAGCAGCGGCGGTCTGCATTTAGTTGACGGCGTGAACCTCTATGGCGGTTATCCCGCCACCGGCAATCCGGGGGAGAAAGAGCGTGACCTCTCCAACAGAAAGCTTTCGTATACCACAACCATCACGGCCAACTCCACGGCAAGCGATGTAAACAAATCCGCCAACCGCGTGCTCACACAGGATGCCGACTTCGTCGTGCCCACCATGGTGGAGGGCTTCCGCATCACCGGTGGCACATGCTCCGGAACAAACTACGGTGCGGGCGTCTTTATGCGCAACAATGGTACGCTGAAAAACTGTCTGGTCGAAGGCAACACCTTCACCTCCAATTCTTCCACCGCCTGGGCTACCGATGGCGGCGGCGGTGGCGGCGTCTATTGCATCGGCGGCACCATCTTCAACTGCACCGTGCGCCGCAATACCTATCATTATGGAGGATTAACGGACAGTGGTCTGTCGGGAGACGATATTTCTTATAATAGTGTAGGAGGTGCCGGTGTGTTCTTAGAGGGCGGAGACGTGCAGAACAGTCTGATTGTGGAAAACACGCTCGACAACAGTGCCACCGCTATCTTCGGTGCCGGCTTGTTCATCAAGAAGCCCTCACGCATCTTCAATACCACGATTGCCTACAACCGTGCCTTGCTGGCTACAGCCTGGCAACGTCGCCATGCCGGAGGTGGCGCATGGGACTACAGTGCTTCTAAGACGCTCTCCACGTGGCAGAACTGCATCGTGTGGGGCAATATGGCCAACGGCATGTTAGCGGAGAACTACATCCAGGTGCTGTCGGCACATGGAAGTACGGCCACAATCTCCAATGCCGATAATTTCAACGACTGCTATACCTCTGCCATCCGGGGATATTGGACCGGCAAAGAAACTCCTGAAACAGTCTTTAGCAACGATGATGCCTCAGACGCAACCAAGGTGTATGCACCTGCCACGAGTGTTATCCACATCAATACGGACAATGGTGGCGGCCTCTCCGGATACAATAATGGCTATGATAATCAGAACCACCTTACCCAGTCAACGGTGAATGACAAACCCGTGACCAGCATCGCCGAGATTAATCGTGAGTACAACCTTCAGTGCCACATCAACTCTCCTTTCAAGGGCGACGGCGAGAATCTTATTAATTACGACAGTTGGGACTTCTCCGATGCTTACAAGAGTGGCTCCGGCCTTACCTATGAGCTGAAGGACCCGACGGATGCGTCCACCTCCCGCTACTGCATCAACATGGGTAACAGCTCCGATGCCATCTTCACCGACAAGCTCACCGTTGACATCGTCGGCGACGCCCGCATCCAGGACTGTCAGGTCGACAAGGGCGCCTACGAGTACAACGGCGCCGGCAGCATCACCCCCGAGGTCTTCGAGCCCGGCAAGCTGCCCCAGGCTTACGCCGAGACCCTCGTCAGCGCCAAGGACACATCGCAGCTGGCCAAGCGCACCACCGCCGTCTTCTATGTCACCCCCAACGGTCAGGGCACCGCGACGGCCAGCAGTTGGGATAACGCCGCCTGCTCGATGAAGCTCCAGAATGTCCTCGACGCTGCCGGACGCTATAAGTTCTGCAATCCCACACGGCGCGTCATCGTCAAGGTGGCCACTGAGGACGAGAATCTTAAATTCCGCTACTACGCCACCCGCACCACACGCCCCGACGAGAGCGATGTGCGCCTATACAGTATCATGGTGCCACGAGGCGTCGAGGTGTGGGGCGGCTACTGTCAGGATGCCAACGCCAAGGAGAGCGGTTTCGACACCATCATCGACGGAACGCGCTTCGACCGCCGTGATGTCAAGCGCTATAAGACCACCTTCGATGCCAACTACGTCAATACGCTGATGGGCACGAAGGCCGTGGCCTACCATGTCATCACCTTCACCGACCGCATCTTCGACAAGGAGGGCAACGCCTACACCTTGGAGGAGCAACAGCAGGGCGCCAACGCATATATCACCCCCAGCGGCAGCAACCTCGCCCAGCGCGGCGGCTCATCGTCATACGCCAGTCTGACCACCCGCTTCAGCTCTGCCGTGCCACAGGACTACGCCGACTATGGTGACCTGCTCTACCGCGCCGTCATCGACGGCATCTACGTGCAGGGCGGCCGTGCCGACATCGCCATCGAGCGTCTCGGCTCGAGCAACGTCCTCAACCCCAACCGCTATGGCGGTGCCGCCATCGTGAAGAACTACGCCCACGTGCGCAACTGTGTGCTCGAGGACAACCGTGCCTACTACGGCGGTGCACTGGCCCTCATGCCCGGAGCCATCGTCAGCGGTACACTCATCAAGGGCAACAGCGCCACAGAGGGCGGCGGAGCGATCTACGTCTTCACCGAGGGCGACGAGGTGAACCTCCTCGAAGGTTCCGTCACCGTCAAGACACTGCCCACCGGCAGCGAGCAGGACAACAACGGCACCAGCTACGACGCCCTGATGCCGCACGTCTACACATCTACCATAGCGCGGAACTTCGCACAGCTCGGCGGCGGGGTCTGCTTCACCACCGATGAGGCCAACGTGAGATTCAACAGTACCGTCATCTGGCAGAATATCGGTCAGGACGGAGCCAATATCTACGGACTCTACAACCCGAACACCCTCGAGAGCAACAAGGCCAACATCGAGTACTTCCCCTTCGCCTACAGTGCCGCCGAGGGCGTGCGACTGACCGGCGTGAACAACATCACCCTCAACACCGTCAACCGGCAGGGCACACGTTTCGTCGACAAAAACAACGACTTCCCGCAATGGCCCAAACCACTGGCGACGACCGATCCCAACTACTACCGTGACGTGCTCCATGAGTTGCCGTTGTCGCAGCAGAAGATTGCCAGCAACTCCGACGACATGGGCTACTACGGCATCACCAACTACAGCGTCCTCTCCCTGGCCGGTATGAGCATCGGCGCCTATCGCAGGCTCATCCAGACGAAAGGACTCTCCGCCATCGACCTCCTCGGCACGGGACGCACCAGCGGCTACCATGCTGACAACGTCGAGCCAACCTATATCGACATCGGCGCACGTGCCTTCACCAAGGAGACACCACACAAGAAACTCATGCTCCAGCTCTACGTCACCACCCCTGAGCTGGTCAACATGACCGCCGCCGAGAAACTCATGAAGATGGCCAACGACGACGTGTCGGGCAGCGCCAACAAGGAGCAGGCCGAGTACGTGCGCGACTACTTCAGTCAGGAGGGCAGCAGCTTCGGCTATCCCATGCAGAGCCTGCAGACCGCCCTCGACTACATCCGTGAGCAGCGCACGAAGACCGCTTCCGGCGCCTTCCCCAGCGGCGTGAGCAACGTCAACAACTGCAAGTTCTTCATCTATCTCTCCGGCGGTACCTTCTATCCCTCCCGCGACCTTGAGATGGAGAACCGCGTGAGCTCCACGTCAACCTTCGTCATCCCCGAGGGCGTGTCCATCATCGGTGGCTTCAACCCCAACGAGACCTTCCAGTGGGATGACTCTAAGGTGGACGAGACCACCGACTCCCACTTCCAGCGAGTGGGCAACACGCTGAGCGAGACCGACAGCAACGGCAAGAACGTGCTCAGCTTCGTCGGCGGCTACTTCTCGCCCAAGACCGACGTCACCAGTCCCACCACCAAGGATGCCACCTTCTATGTCGACGAGAACAGTGAGGAGTATCTGAGTCAGGTATACTACAGTGGGCAGAAAGACAAGTTCGACGCCAACGGCAAGCTCAAGCCGGAGAATATGCACCTCGACTTCACCACCGACGGCACCACCTTCCGCATGATGATGCTCCACCCCGACACACTCTCCAACCTGCGCGAGCATGCCGACGTCAACAACAACAATATCATTGAGCCGTGGGAGTTCCTCAACCAGACCATCCTCGACGGCAACGTGGCAAACATCGCCGAGCAGGGTGTGCACCATGTCATCACCATCCTGGCCAACGAGAACCTCGTCGGCATGCTGCCCAGTCCTATCTCGCTCTACGACGGCTACAAGAACGACGGCTACCACAGCCGCATGCTCGGACAGTATGTCGCCTTCAACGGACTCACCATCAAGGGCGGACGGGCCAGAGGATGGGACGACAGCTACGCCAACCACCTACAGGAGTTCTCCTATTATCATGGTGGTGCCATACTTATCGACGGAAACATCTTTCACGACGATAACTCGAAGGACGACCAGCGCGCCAACCCCGACAAGCTCGTCGGCGACAACTACCTCCATGCCGGAGCCAGCAACACCTGGGCCTACCGCGACATACCGGTGGTGGCCCTCAACTGCCGGTTCATCAACAACCAGGCCGGTTACGGAGGTGCCATCAGTACCAACAGCTCGCTCGAGCTGATGAACTGCAGTTTCGAGCAGAACATGGCGGTGGGCGGCATCGACAAGCTTGGCAAGGAATACCAGAGTGCGCTCGACGGCAAGACCATCAGCTACGTCGACGGCAGGGACGCATCGAAAGACCCCATCAGCGAGGTGAGCTACCCCGGGCAGGGAGGCGCCATATATAGCACCAAGCAATTGTTCGCCTACAACACCATCTTTGCCAACAACGAGGCACGGGCCACGATGGACGAGACCCAAAACAACACCATAGAGGTAAGGCAGTGCACGAGCTTCCGACGCTCCAACTACTCCGTCAACCGCAAGGAGCTCTTCGGAGGGGGCGGCGTGGCATTCATCGGTATGAAGGGCCTCTTCCATTTCTTCAACTGCGATATGGTGAACAACATGGCCAACGCCTATCCCGTGATACTTACCCGCAACCCGAATCTCTCTGAGGATGAGAACCTTGGCATACGGCAGTACAGCCAGATTATGAACAGCGTGGTCTGGGGCAACAGGCTCAACGACGGAGTGATGAAGAACAGCGCACTGTGGAATATGACGAGGACCACCGATGACGGCTCAGTCAAAGACGCACAGTTCGGACAGCGCCTGAAGTTCAATGCACAGCTCATCTGCAATATCGGCAGGTTGAGAAAACTCGACAACCTCGAACAGCATGCCGTGGCCGTCAACGACAGCAATAACAGCACCGACAACACCTTCGACCTCCTCTCGAAGATGGACGCGCCCTACAACGAGAGCATGTTCTACGATGCCAACAACGGCAAGCGCCGTTTCGGTGAGGTGGCGTGGTACAGCGCCTACGAGAAGGACCGCTCCCTGCCGGCACAGAACAACTTCGAGACCTATCTCGACATGCCGTTTGTCTACAATCAGCACATCGTGCATCAGCTCAACGACTGGAATCCCGAAACGAGCTCGGGGGGCGACAATGGCTCGAACTATCAGAACTGCAATGTCGTGATCAGCAGCGAAAATACCAGCTACGAGGGACCGAACTTCGGCAACCCCAGCGGCAGCGCCGGCTTCGACGGTTACAACGAGAGCGCCGACTGGAGTCCGTCGCGCATGAACGTGCTTACCGACGCCGGTTCGGGAAAACTGGCACAGAAGATTACCAGCAACGGCAGCACCTCCTATGGCGCCACCTTCATCACCGACGCCGACGGCACGTACAAGAACGGTACGGGTGTCTATGTCCGGGCTAAGTACGACAACTGGAGCAGTCTCATCCGACGCTTCCTGCCTATCGGCACCGACCGCTACATGCTGTCCACCTACACCAACAAGCCGGGCTACACCGCCATACCGCGTATCAGTCCCGACCCCAACCCGTCGCACAACCGCACCTATATCGACATCGGTGTCTATGAGTTCCGTCACCGTCCCCTGCAGCCGCAGGTCACCGACGGTGTCGACATCATCTGGGTGAGTTCCAAGGAGAAGGCCGACAACGGACTGCCCTTGGGTTCCGACTGGTCGAGGCCATCGACCGACCTGCAGCGTGCCATCGAGACACTGCTGTCGTCGCGCAACGGCCACCGCAAGGAGATACGCCTCATGAACGGCGACTACACACCCAACTACACCATCAACGGACACACCGCCTTCTATATCGACACGCGCCTGCTCAACAGCACCACCATGCTCGGCTCCACCACCGATGCCGATGGCAAAGCGACGGCCATCACCGGCGAGGGCGTCGCCAGCCTCTGCATACGCGGTGGATACAGCCACGACCTCAACGGCGCCTACGACATCAAGGAGTATCCGACGGTCATACACCAGCGCCAGCGCACCAACAACAGCAGCTCGCAGTGGGACCACCTCTTCTATATCAACGACGCCTCGCAGCGCTACGGATACACCAGCTACAACAAATCCAACCAGTTCGGGCAGCAGGGCAAGAATGTGTCGGAGTCCGTAACCTCCATTCCTATAGAGATTTACGGTGTCACGATGCAGAACGACCAGACCAACAAGGACGTCCTGGGCAGCGTCATCTACTATCCCGATGCCATGGGCGCCAACCCCGTCAGGGACACCGACCCGACAACGTTGGACAAGGCTCCCGACATCAAGGGCACGTCGGCGTCGTTCGTCACGTGGACTAAACGGATTGGCGACAACACCGCCAGCAGCACCTATCAGTCGTTGAGCGCCAAGATAGCAGCCGGACAGATGCCGAAACTCATCCTCGGCTCCGACATTATCTATGGCAGTGGCAACACCGCCGACTTCAACCCTGCGGCCGACGGCACACAGCGCCGGAAGGCCAGCGCCGTCTATATCGGTGCCACCGGTGGCCACGCCCTGCTCTACAACAACGTGTTCCACAGCAACCAGGCCCATCCGCTCATCACGAAGGCGCCTACACGCATCGTCAACAGCACCTTCGCCCTCAACGGCATGGAGGTGGTCATGGACGCGGACGGCGACGCCGACGAACAGCGCAACGACACGCTCAAGAGCCGCGTGTTCAACTCCGTGTTCTGGCGCAACAACCCGACAAAGAACGCACCGGCCACAAACAGCGACTATGGCGAGCAGTTCAGCATCAAGGGCATCAACAACCGACTGCTCACCGATGTCGTCACCACCGACGACAAGGCAGGCAGCGAGAACCGCTTTGAGCGCAACTGCTATACAGGAGGATACACCGAGAGCACCAACTACGACACCAACGGCGAACTGGACAAACGGCGCTACAACACCGGACTGGCCTTCGAGAATACCGACCTGATGAATGGTCCTAACTTCGTGCAGCCGCTCAGCGACGACCCCGATAAGCGCAACTTCACCATTCAGCCCAGTCAGCGTCTCGTCAACAAAGGCAATGACCAGCGCTATGTGATGACATACAATAAGGCGGTAGGAGCCGACAACTCCAACTTCGTATACGACTTCGCATGGGTGCAGACCAAGGATGAAGTCGTCAGCTACGACGGACAGGACGTGACCATCGCCATGGACTACGAGCAGCGCAACGGACCGCAGTTCGATGCCGGCTACCGCGACCGCTTCAGCCACACCTCGCACATCGACATCGGTGCCTACGAATACCAGAACGTGCTGCGACGCGTGCTCTATGTCGACACCCGACGCATCGCCGAGACGGGCGAGAGCTGGGAAAAGCCGCTCAACGACATACAGAACGCCGTCGATCTGGCAGCTCTCTACCACACCTCGCATCCGCGACAGCAGGCTTACGTCTTCGTCAAGTCGAACGAGGGCTCGTCGAGTGCCGTCGAGCATACCCACCAGGGCGTGCTGCTGCGCGAGGGCGTGAGCATCTACGGCGGCATGTCGGGATCCGGACTGATGAGGGAGACCTTGGGCAAGACGGCCGACGACAACTACTATGAGGACCGCAACATCATCGACTACCTCAACGAGGTGGAACGCAACGACATACGCACGCCGGTGGGAGCTCTCGGATTCAACAAGACCGTCATCAGCAGCATACGCACCAGCGACCAGGACCGCTATGCGCCCTTCGACCACGATAACATATACACCGACGACGACCAGCGCAAGGGACTCATCCCGGCAGGAAAGAAGGTGGGCGACAAGGTGGCCTCCGACCCGCGTCTTCAGGTGCGCACGCTCATCGACGGCTTCGCGGTGATGCCCGACGGCAATGCGTCGCCACAGCAGAGTCCTATCCGCATCAGGCCCGTCCTCAAGGACAGCGTGCCGAAGGCCATGACCATCGACTCCATCATCGTGCGGCACGTCACCATGAACGGCGAGAAATATTATGTGGAGCGACTGGCACAGAACCGGGGCGACAAGAGCGAGCTGAAGACGGGAACCGACTCCCTCGGAGGCGAATATACCGAGGCCTTCAAGAACTATCATCCTTACCCGTCGCTGGCGCTGCGCAATATCATCGTGGCCGACTGGAAGATGCCGGCCAACGTCGATGTGGCATACATCGACCAGTCGCTCATCTACAATGCCCTCTTCCGTGACAACACCACCTCCGGCACGGGGGCCTCGCTGCGACTCGGCAGCCGTGGCTACGCCATGTGCGTGACAGCAACGGGAAAGACCGTGGGCAGCGACGGCTCCACCACGCTCAACAACCTCACCCACCACTACCAGCAGAAATACGACTGCACCGGCGACGGAAACAAGGACCAGTCCTTCGACCTGGAGTGCAATCTCCACCGCGGCACAAGCCATCTCTACTTCTGTCTGACCAACTTCGACAACGACAAGGTCACACAGGCCAGTCTGCTCAAGGGACATATCCCCATCCTCACCGCCGCCGGCGTGGAGGACCCGAACCTGATGTACCAGTATCTGGACACGTCGCCATACATCGACCTCGATGTCTATAGCATCAACTCGGAGTACTACAGCGCCAACAACCCGCATAAGAGCAGCGGGGAATATCTGAAGACATCGGAAACATCGGATGTGAAATGGCTGTCACAGGCCAACCCCGAGAACTTCCTGCCGATAAACCTGCGCGACTTCGTCCATCTGCGCGTCGACAACGAGACGGTGAACACAAGGCCCAGCGACACCGACATCCTCGGCAACCCGCGCTTCCCGAAGGGTATCACCGGCGCCAACGACAAACTCGACCGCGGATGCTTCGAGACGTGGTGGCAGCGTTCCACATACGTCACCAACAAGGAGCTCGGCCGCTATCCTCACCCGGGAAGTGCCGTCTATCTGCTCAACCGCTATGCCTACCATCCGTCGCATGTCGACAACGTGTCGAAAATCTATAACGATGCCGACATGGATATCTCGCTCGTCCTCGACGTGAGCATCGCCCCTGGACTAATCCTCATGCAGCAGGGCACGAGTCTTTATGGCAATGGTCATGGCGTACACACCAAGACGATGGGATTCGAGCGCACCGTGAACATCAACAAGGGCACCATCGTTGCACTGCCCTACGCCATGGACTACGGAGCCGACAACTGTATATGGGACGTCACCAACTACGGTGGAAGCCAGAAGCAGAAGGTGCTGGCTGAGGTCGACCACGACCGGGCGTCGAAGGACCTCGTCTATCACTACAACGCCGTGCAGAGAAGTCAGTGGAACAACATCTTCGAGGCCTCCAACTCCTCGAAGTGGACGCTCCTTGATGTCAACGACCGCAAGCGTGAGGCTGCCCACGGCGTGCTCATCGTGCCCAAGGACCCGATGAGCACCCACTATCAGGCTGCCGTCAAGGCCGGGGTGCGTACCTACCGCTTCATTGGTGTGGCCCGTGACGCGTCGTGGGCATACGCCGAGGAGGACGGTGCCACCACGAAGACGGTGACGCTCCATCAGCGCGACGACTACAAGAGTAGCAACAACGCGGCCGACTTCACCAGCAAGGAGGACATGGGATGGAACCTCATCGGACTGCCCTACGCCGTCAACACCTATTACACTCACCGCCGACAGACGGCCATGGGCGACTACACCATGAACGTGCCGCATACGCTGTGGATGTACTTCGATGGCGACTACACCATGAAGAACCACGATATGGCCAACACCAACTTCGTCAACGATGTCTTCGAACAGGTGCAGAAGGCCGTCGACAAGCGGCGTAAGAGCAAGGGCGGCTACTATCCCGTGAAGGCATGGAGCGAGAACTGGGACGACTGGAACCAGGTGCCGATCCGATACCCGATGATTGGCGTGTACGACGAGAAACGCGGCGGAAGTAAATCGAAGCCGGATGATAATGGCATCATCACCTATGTTCTTACCGATACCGTGCTCACGGCCAACCCGCGGCCGCGTATATGGATGGGTGAGGGATTCTTCACGCAGACGGCGGCGGTCAACGATCAGGGCATCGAGCAGCTCTCGTTCTCCACACCGCTCTATGTGCCTAACACCAACCGCGTACAGACGTTCGCCACGCCCATCGAGGTGAAATATGACGCTACGACGGGTCTGCGCATCGACGACACGACGGGTGCAGGGCAGGGCTCCTCATCGGGTTCGGGTTCTTCATCGGGTTCGGGTTCATCATCGGGCTCGGGCTCCTCATCGGGTTCGGCGAAGGACGGGTCGGCCGCGGCCAGACAGGCCCGTTACCTGCAGGCGGTCAACGATGCGATGTGGCAGCTCTGCGGACCTGACTACCGCCTCTATGGCGGAACGACGGCGATAGACGACCCGCAGACCGACGAGGTAGTGGGCGGCATCATCATTCGTGTGCGCCAGCGCAATGTCATCATCAGTGGATTGAAGGTCGGCGACATGGTCGACATCTATGACCCCACCGGCCGTATCTACAACATGATACGTGCCACGGGACCGGTGGTCCGCACCGCCGTGCCCACCTCCGGCGTGTATATCATAAGGGCTGGAGACAAAGTGGCAAAGGCGGCAGTGAGGTGATACCCAACGTTTGGAGAGAATAACTCATGAATTCTGTAGCTATTCAGCCATTTCCTGTTCGCCAATGCGTCACCCAATTAAAGGAAAATGGTCATGAACGGGCTTCCGCTCCTAATGGAGCTATGTGTCTAAAGTTGACGGGGTAGCCTTACGAGCAAGCTCGCAGGCTACCCCGTCAACTTTAGACACGCCCCTACTGGGCCAGTGCCCGTCCATGACGAAAATCGCTTCGCGTAAAATTGCCCTTCGGGCATAAAATAATGCGTCAGGAAAGCTGTTGTGTGACCTACTTGCAACGTATTCCTTACAGACATTTATATTTTATGCACCGTAGGTGCAATTTTATGTCGAAGCAATTTTCTTCATGGACTGGCTTGGCCCCGCAGGGGAAGGGTTTAAATCTATGGGATAGCCGTCGAGCTTGCTCGTAAGGCTACCCCATAGATTCATGATTTTCCTCACTTTCTTATTGATGACGCATGGGTGAATGAAAAGTATGGGTTCTCTTCTCCATCCACAGGGTTTATCGGGTGTTGCCACATAGCCTTGCCAAAACGACGGCTGAATAATATTTTTGAGAAATTCTAAGGGAAAGTGTATGCTATTTCAAATATTTCATTTATCTTTGCAACTACAATAATTACAACCCTAAATTCTTTAATTTACAACAAGATGAAAAAGTATGAATGCAACGTCTGCGGTTGGGTATACGACCCCGCAGTTGGTGATCCCGATAATGGTATCAACCCCGGAACGGCTTTTGAGGACCTTCCCGATGACTGGACTTGTCCGGAGTGTGGCGTGGGTAAGGACGACTTCTCACCCGTGGAGGACTAATCAATGGGAAAGAAGATAACAGACCATGTGACGTGGGTCGGCAAGATCGACTGGGAGCTCAAGCACTTCCATGGCGATGAGCTGTCGACTCACTTCGGATCCAGCTACAACGCTTACCTGCTGCGCGACAAGAAGAACGTGCTCATCGACACGGTGTGGACGCCCTACGACCATGAGTTCGTGGCCCATCTCAAAGAGGTCATCGACTTGAAGGACATCGATTACATCGTGATGAACCACAATGAGAACGACCACAGCGGCGCGCTGCCTGCACTCATGGCCGAGATACCCGACACACCCATCTACTGCACCAAGAAAGGTGAGATGATCCTGCGCGGGCTCTATCATAAGGACTGGCACTTCGTCAACGTCAAGACCGGCGACACCCTCAACGTGGGCGACAACACGCTCCACTTCGTGGAATGCCCGATGTGCCACTGGCCCGACACCATGGTGACCTACGCCGACAAGGAGCAGATACTCTTCTCCAACGACGTCTTCGGACAGCACTATGCCACTGAGAGTCTCTACGATGACACGGTGAAACTGTGCGACGTGATGCACGAGGCTGAGAAGTACTATGCCAACATCCTCAACATCTACAACCCGATGGTGAAGAAAAAGGTGGATGAGATCATTGGCATGAACCTCCCGCTGAAGCTCATCGCTCCGTCACACGGCGTGATCTGGCGCCATCACATCGACGACATCCTCAAGCGCTACCAGGAGTGGGACGTTGACTATCAGACCAATCAGATCACCATCATCTACGACACGATGTGGCAGGCCACACGCCATATGGCTGAGGCCATCGCCTATGGCATCCAGCAACAGGATCCCGATGTGCGCGTGGTGCTGATGAACGCGGTGAAGGATGACAAGAACGATATTCTGCTCGAGGTGTTCCGCTCCAAGGCGATCGTCGTGGGCTCACCCACGGTCAACCTCGGTATGACCTTCGCCATCGCCGGCATCCTGGAGATGATCCACGGCATGCGCTTCAAGAACAAGCGTGCCGCAGCCTTCGGGTCCATCGGATGGGGCGGCGGTGCCGAGAAGCGCATCCAGCAACGGCTGGAGGAAGCAGGCTTCGGCATCATCACCGATCCGCTGAAGGTGAAATGGGCTCCCGACGAGCAGGCTGAACAACAGTGCCGCGAGTGGGGTAAAGTCATCGCACAATCATAGCAACATGAGAAAACAACTGATGCTTGCCCTGTTGCTCCTCTTGGGACTGGCTAAAGGCTTCGCTCAGGAGCCGAAACCCGTCGAAGGACGCAGCAACTACGGAGCCGTGATGTTCGTGGCTCCTGAACCGGCCATCATGATCGCCACTTACGACAAGGACAACAATCCCGACGTGATGATGGCGGCATGGGGCTGTCAGTCAGACGGCGACAAGGTAATGATCCATCTGTCCGACCATCAGACCACCGACAACCTCCGACTGAAGAAAGCGTTCACGATGAGCTTCGCCACGAAGGCGACCATCGCTCAGAGCGACTACTTCGGTGAGGTGAGTGCCCGTGAGGTGAAGGACAAGGTGGCCCGCGTGGGATTCACGCAGCATAAGTCGCCCAATGTCGACGCCCCTATCATCGACCAGTACCCAGTGGCGCTGGAGTGCGTGGTGGAAAGCTTCAACGACGGCGTGCTCATCGGCAGGGTGGTCAACACCAGTGCCAAGAGCGACGTGGTGGATGCCGAGGGTAACATCGACTTGGGTAAGATGGAGGCCGTGGCCTTCGATCCGATCAACAACACCTATCGCGTCATTGGTGACGTGGTGGGACATGCGTGGAAGTCTGGAGATATCTATAAATAGTTATTATATAAATATTTAAAAGTTAAACAGCTCCAAATCTTTTACGAAAAACACGCAACGGCACTTTTTCAGGAGGGTGCCAACAGTTAGGCCGGTACACGTCCTTTCCTTATTGCGGGAAAGAATGGGTACCGGCCTTTCTCTAGCACCACCCCCGCGCGAAGCGCGGACCTAGCACCTCCAGCCCCACCCCCGCGCTTCGCGCGGTTCCCTCCCCCACCTAGGGGAGGGCTTTATTTGTATTGCTTAACCATAAGACAGAACCCCCAAGGGGGTTCTATCCTGCATTATTCATAGAGATTATTATTCATAAGAATATCCATGAATTGGATATATGTAATGGTTTGATTAGAACCCCAATGGTTTGATTAGAACCCCCTTGTGGGGTTCCGGCAACATAGCGAGGGGATGAGGTGAGCGTAGCGAGCCTCTTCCCCTCGTAGCATGGATGGGGATAAAATAAATCGCTACCCCCTTGGGGGTTGCGGCAATGTCGAATATATGGCATGTCGTCCGTGTACTCGTTGCATGATGATGATTATGAATGCACCACCTTGATATTTCCGCAACCCCCAAGGGGGTAGCGAATTAACGTAACTGCGATACGGTACGAGGGGAATCGCTTCATTCGCTGTCGCTCATTCGCTCATCCCCTCGCTATGATGCCGGAACCCCCAAGGGGGTTCTGCGCTTAGGTTCGAGGGATGTGGCTGGTATAGCAATGCAATTAAAGCCCTCCCCTGTGTGGGGGAGGGTCCGTTCGCTTCAGCGAACGGGGGTGGGGCACTTCTTGTTGTATTTGATATTCCTCGGATGGTGCAGGAGGATCTCCTGGCGCAGGGACTCGTCGTCGAGATGGGTGTAGATCTCCGTGGTACCGATGTCTGCATGACCGAGGAGCGCCTGGATGACACGCAGGTCGGCACCACCCTTGAGCAGAGCGGTGGCGAAGCTATGGCGCAACGTATGGGGCGAGATGGTCTTGGTGATGCCGGCTGCCTCGGCCTGCCGCTTGACCATGATGAGGATCATCGTGCGTGTGAGGTGGTGACCGCGACGGTTGAGGAAGACATAATCCTCCTCACCCTTCTTGATGTCCATCTTGTTGCGGTCGTCAAACCACAGTTCGAGTTCGTGGATGGCACGGTCGGAGATGGGGATGAGACGCTCCTTATTGCCTTTGCCGATGACGCGGATGAACCGTTGTTTGAGAAACAGGTCGGAGAGCTTGAGGTTGGTGAGCTCCGACACACGCAGGCCGCAGGAGAAGAACACCTCGATGATGGCGCGGTTGCGTTGTCCTTCGTTTGTCGTCAGGTCGATGCTGTCCTCGAGTCGGTCCACCTCCGCTGTCGTCAGGTATTCCGGCAGATGCTGTGGCAGGTGAGGCGACTCAAGCAGTTCGGTGGGGTCGATCTCCAGGTAACCGTCGAGTTCCAGATAGTGATAGAACGACCGCACGCCGGCCAGTACGCGTGCCTGTGATTTGGCGCTGAGCCCATGCTCACGCAGCGATCCTGCGAAGAGCTGCAGGTCGTCAAGTGTTACCGACAGTGCGTCAAGGTGGTGCTCATTGAGATAACGTGTCAGCCAGCCGATGTCGTGCTGGTAGGCGTCGATGGTGTTGGGCGAGTAGCCACGTTCGAGTTTCAGATAACGCAGGTAACGCCGCATGATGCCCGAGGATGAAGAGGATGAAGGCGATTGGGATGCGGACGTGGCAGAAGCCTCAGAATTGGCTTCTGTTGCTTCTGTGGCGGGTGGCTCTGACCCGGCTGGTTCGTCCACGGGTTGGTGCGAGAGGCTCGCTTCCATGTTATTTTCGGGTTGATGATGTATTATTTCGTCGTTGTCGCTCATTAGTCAAAACAATTTGTTTAACTTTGCATCAGACAGCCGTGTGCTTCCTGCTCATGGAAGTGCCGGACTGCCCAATGCAAAATTACGAAATCAATTTGAATGGTGATGAAGAAAATTCAGATTATCAATGGTCCCAACCTTAATTTATTGGGTGTGCGTGAGCCGGGCATCTACGGCAGCAGCTCGTTTGACGATTTCCTGCCGGTTCTGCGCCAGCGTCATCCTGGAGTTGAGATTGACTATTTCCAGAGCAACATTGAGGGTGAGCTTATCAACCGCATGCAGGAGGTGGGGTTCAGCTACGACGGCATTGTGCTCAATGCCGGTGCCTACACGCACACGAGCATTGCGCTGCTTGACTGCATCCGGTCGCTGAAGTGTCCTGTGGTGGAGGTGCATATCAGCAACGTGCACAAGCGTGAGGAGTACCGCCATCACTCTATGATCTCAGCCGGTTGCCTGGGTGTGATCTGTGGTTTTGGACTTGAGAGTTACGAGTTGGCCGTTCAAGGTCTGCTGTCCCATTCAAAGGAATGAACGAGGAAGCACTTGAGGCGTATATCGACGCCCACGTAGATGCGGAGGACGACTACCTCTACCGGTTGTGGCGTGCGACGAATGTGCACACCATCCACGGCAGGATGGTGAGTGGTCATCTGCAGGGACGGTTGTTGAAGATGCTGGTGATGATGCAGCGCCCCAGCAATGTGCTGGAGGTGGGCACGTTCTCCGGCTACTCGGCCATCTGCATGGCTGAGGGACTGAAACAGCTCGACGAGGAAGCCCATACGGGTGTGTCGCGCCGGTTGTATACGTTTGAGATCAACGATGAGATGGAGGACTTCACCCGCCCTTGGATAGAAGGGTCCGCGGTGGCATCGTATATTGACTTCCGCATTGGCGATGCCATCCAGGAGGCGCCGCGGCTGGGCGTGAGGTTTGACATGGCGTTTGTCGACGGTGACAAGCGCACGTATGTGGAGACCTATGATGCCGTGTTGCCGTTGATGAACGAGGGTGGTTTGATTCTTGCCGACAACACGCTGTGGGACGGGCATGTGGTAGACCCGGCCTATGACCACGACCAGCAGACGCTGGGCATCCGCCGGTTTAATGATTATATTAAACAAGACCGCCGCGTAGAGGAGGTGATTGTTCCTATACGTGACGGACTGACGATGATAAGGGTGAAGCCCCACCCCCGCGCGCTTAAGCGCGCGGACCCTCCCCCACCTAGGGGAGGGCTAGTTTCCATTGCTTAACCATAAGAAAAGCCCCACTCCCGCGTAATGTTGGGAGTGGGGCTTTTCCTATTTTATAGTATTGATGCCCCACCTATTATTTCGTAGGAGTGAGGTTCTTGGTATAGCAATGCAAACTGACCTTCCCCATTTGGGGGAGGGAGCTCGGCGCTTTAGCGCCGAGGGGTGGGGCTACAACAATTTCCTGCTGAGTGACCTCACCGGGTACCACACGGCGAGCCAGCCTGCCACGATGACGGTGACGAAGATGATAAGCACGTCGGTGTAGTGTACGCTGACGGGGTAGGCGTTGATGATGAACGTACCGTCGGCATTGCCCATGCGCACGAAGCCGAATTGCTGTTGGAGCAGACAGAGCAGCAGGCCGATGGCGATGCCCAGGATAGCGCCGATGACCGTGATGAGACGGCCCTCAAGCATGAAGATGCGGGTGATGTCGTGGTCGGTGGCACCGAGGTTGCGCAACGTCACCACGTCGTCTTTCTTGTCGATGATCAGCATGGACAACGACCCGATGATGTTGAAGCATGCCACGACGAGGATGAACGTCAGGAAGAGGTATGCCATGAGCTTCTCGATGTTCATGATCTTGAACGTGTCCTGTTGCTGTTCATAGCGGTCGAGCACCTTGTATCTGTCTCCTGCGATTTCCTTCATCTCGCTCTTCACGGCATCGAAGTCAGAGCCGGGTTTGAGACGCAGCTCCAGTGCGGTGATTTTACCGGGTTGGTCGAAGAGCCGTCGGGCGAAGCTGAGGCTTGTGAGGATGTAGTTCTTGTCGTATTTGCTTTGGTTGACGGCAAACACGACGCCGGAGGAGAGCAGTGAGTCGACGACGAAGCCATCCTGCGGGTTGCTCAGGTCGAGCTGTCCTTGCCGACGGGGTGCATAGACGCGCAGGTAGTTGTCCCATCGTGCCCCTGTTCCCAGTTGTGCAGACAGTCGGATGCCGGGTGTGCCGAAGTCGAGGTTGGCCGTGTGCAGTTCAAAGTGTCCGTCACCATAGAGTATCTCCGTGATGTGGGTCAGGTCGGCGAAGTTGTCGTCGACACCTTTGATGGTCACCATGGCCTGGTGGCCGTTGTAGACAGCCATGGCCATGTCCTGCAGCGTCTCTGTGGCTACCTCCACCTGTGGCAGGCGGCGTATCTTAGTGAGCACGGGGTCGTTGGCCGGGGCTGTCTTACCCATGACCGGCACCACCTTGATCTGCGGGTCGAAGTTGGTGAAGAAACTGGCCACGAGGTCCTGGAAACCATTGAACACCGACATCACCACGACGAGGGCGGTGGTGGCGACGGCGACACCAATGACGGAGATCAGTGAGATGACGTTGATGGCGTGTGTCTTCTTCTTGGAGAACAGGTAGCGACGGGCGATGAAGAAGGGGTAGTTCATTTCTTCAGCAATTCATCAATATGGTCGATGTAGTCGAGGCTGTCGTCGATGAAGAAGCGCAGCTCCGGGATGATGCGCAGTTGGTTGTGCACGCGTCGTCCGAGTTCGTAGCGAATGGACTTCTCGTTGTTGCGTATGTTCTCGATGAGTTCATTGGCTTTCTCTGACGGGAAGATGCTGAGGTAAGCCGTGCAGATGCTCAGGTCGGGGCTGATGCGCACACGTGTGACGCTGACCAGTATGCCGTGAGTCTGGCGGGTCTGACTCTGGAAGATCTCGGCGAGCTCTTTCTGGAGCAGGCGTGAGATGCGGTTCTGTCTTGTTTCTTGCATAGTCGTTGGATAGTGTATCGCCTGAGCAGTCGTGTGTGGTCCGGTGTGCCGTGTGGCATCGTCGGCGCGCATGGCTGGCGCAGGCTTGTGGGTTGATTACTCTTGGTTGCCCAGTTCCACGTGATGAGCCTCTACTTCTTCGTGGAGGAAGATGGTGGCGCTGTGCTTGAATTTCTCTGTGTTCTCGGTGGTGTAGTAGGTGACGGTGCCTCCTCGTGTGATGAGCTGCTCCATGTCGTTGTGGCGCAGCAGGTAGTCTTTGAGGCTGGTGGCCACGTACTCACCTTGCGGCACGATGCGTATGCCGGGTTGCGTGTACTTCACGATCTTCGGCATGAGCAGTGGGAAGTGTGTGCATCCGAGGATGATGGTGTCGATGTCCGGGTCTTTCTGCATGAGTTGGTCGATGCGCTTCTTGACGAAGTAGTCGGCGCCGGGGGAGTCGGCCTCGTCGTACTCGATGAGAGGCACCCAGAAGGGGCAGGCCTGTCCTGTGACCTTGATGTCGGGCCAGAGCTTGGCGATCTCCATGTCGTAGCTCTTGCTTTTGACGGTGCCTTCCGTGGCGAGCAGTCCGACGTGGTTGTTACGTGTGAGGTGTCCGATGACCTCGGCGGTGGGCCGGATGACGCCGAGCACGCGCCGGTTGGGGTCCCATTGTGGGAGGTCGTTTTGTTGGATGGTGCGCAGGGCCTTAGCGGAGGCCGTGTTGCATCCGATGATGACGAGATGGCATCCCATCTCGAAGAGTTTCTGTACGGCTTGCCGTGTGAACTCATAGACGACGTCGAACGATCGTGGTCCGTAGGGCGCGCGTGCGTTGTCGCCGAGGTAGAGGTAGTCGTACTGTGGCAGCAGCTGGCGAATGCCATGCAGGATGGTAAGGCCACCGTAACCGCTGTCGAAGATGCCGATGGGCCCTGGGGCTGTCGGCAGAGATAGAGCATTCTTTGTCATAATCTTAGGGGATAGGCGGGGTAGGCACTGGTAGGCGGGGTAGGCGGGGTAGGCGCTGGTAGGCAACCATAGGCGGGGTAGGCGCTGGTAGGCGCTGGTAGGCACCTACTGTGCCATTTGCAGTACTGCGGCAGTGATGTCCTCGCCGAAGGTGGGGTTGAGGAAGGGAGCGGCGTTGTTGTCGGTGTTGAGCACGAAGGCCAGCCCACGCTTCTCGCCGACGAGACGGATGGCGGTGTTGACCTTGTCGCGGATGGGGCTCATCGCTTCTTCCTCGGCTTCCTGCAACAGCTGACGGGCCTTTGCCTTGAAGGCCACGTTCTTGTCCATCAGCTCCTGTAACTCTGCCTGTCGCTTCTGTAGGATGGAGGGAGCAAGCTCCTGCTGGTCCTGCAGGAAGAACTGGTACTTGGTGTTGAACTCGTCTTCCACGCGTTTCATCTCAGCATCGTACTTAGCCTTCAGGTCGCTGAGCTTGTGCTTGGCGATGGTGTAGTCGGGCAGGCTGTGCAGCACCGAGTCGACGCTCAGGTAGCCGTAGTGCAGTGCGGCGGCCTGCGACGTGGCGGGCGTCGTGTTCTGCGCGGGCGTCAGTGCCACCATCTGCGTAGTGGGCGCGGTGTCGACCACCGTCTGTGGCTGGTTGGTGTTTTGTGCGGCAGCGCCCAGCGTGGAGGCGATGAAGAGGAGGGTGTAAACCGTTCTTGTCATGTTGATAGCTATTAAAAGCATACAGAGGATGTGTCGTATTGGAGAAGTCCGTGACTTCTCCAATGCTGATACATCCTCTGTCTCTCCATGTTGGTGGAGAGTGTTTGGGTTTATGTTTATTTCATCTTTGAGATCTCAGCCTGCACCTTGGCGGTGACATCCTCGACGTTGGTGCCGGAGTAGACAGCGACGCCATCCTCGAAGATGAACGTGTAGCCGCCGGTCTTGCCAACGTTGTTGATGGCGTTGCGTACCTTGGTGAGCACGGGTTGCATGAGTTCCTGCTGCTTCTTCTGCAGAGCCTGCTGGTTGTCCTGATAGGTCTGCTGAATCTTCTGGTAGAGCGTCTGGAGCTCCTGCTCTTTCTGCTGCTGGGCGGTAGCGTTCATCGTCGACTTAGCCTTGTCGTAGGCATCGCTCTGACGCTGCAGCTCGTCCTGCATGCTCTTTAGGTCGTTCTGGTAGGTCTTTGACTGTGCCTCGAGCTCACCGTTGATCTTGGCAATCTCGGGCAGTGCCTGCATGATGGTCTGCGTGTTGACAGTGCCGAACTTCTGTGCGAAAGTGGCCAGAGGAGCCATCAGCATCAGCATTAAAACTAACTTTTTCATTGCTTGTTATTGATTTTGTTATTGATTTGTTATTGCTCTTGATTTGATATCCTGTCATGCGTGGAGCGTGGTCGGGTTATCGTTTGTAGCCCAGTTTGTCGAGCACCTCGTTGGAGATGTCTATCTTAGGTGACCCGAAGATGATGGCGGTGTCGGAGGCACGGTCGAGGACGAGGCTGTAGCCTCTGAGCTCTGATATCTCCTTCACGGCGTTGTATATCTCTTCCTGGATGGGGGACATGAGGCTTTCGCGCTTCTTGAAGAGCTCGCCTTCCGGCCCGAAGTATTTCTTCTTCAGGTCGGCAGCTTCCTTCTCCTTCTGCATGATCTGGTCCTGCTTGGTCTTTTTCTGTTCTTGTGAGAGGAAGACCACCTCGTTCTGATAGTTCTTGTACATGGTGGAGGCCTCGGTGTTGAGTGCCTCTACCTCAGCCTGCCACTTTTTGCTGACCTGGTTGAGCTGTTCGTTGGCTCGCTCGTAGGCGGGGATGTTCTTCAGCACGTATTCCATGTCGATGAGAGCGAACTTCTGTGCATGGGTTTGGGCGAAGGGCAACAGGGCGAAGAGAGCTGCTATGCAGGCTGTCTTGATGAATGCCTTTGTTGTGTACATAGTCTTTTGTTCTTTATGATGGATGACCAGCTGAGGTTATTCTCAGCTGGGTATGATGGTCTTTTGTCGTTGCCTGCGTTGGCAGTGGGTTAGAACTCCTGTCCGAGGATGAAGTGGAACTGTGATCCACCCTTTGTGCCGTTGACGTTGTCTTTGTCGAAGCCATAGCCCCAGTCGATACCCATGAGGCCGACCATAGGCAGGTAGATACGTACGCCGACACCGGCAGAGCGCTTCATGTTGAACGGGTTGAAGTTCTTCACGTCGCCCCAGGCGTTACCGCCTTCGAGGAAGCCGAGGCCGTAGATGGTGGTGTTGCCCAACAGGAACGGGTAGCGCAGCTCCATGGTGAGTCTGTCGTAGGCGTAGCCGTTGTAGGCGATGGAGCCGTTCTCGTAACCACGCAGTCCGATGGTCTCTTCGGCGTAGCCGGATGAGTATCCGCTCATACCGTCACCACCGACGTAGTATGTTTCAAACGGACTCTTCTTGTATTTATTGTAGTGACCGAGCAGTCCGAAGTCGACGCGTGTCATGAGGACGAAGCATTTCTGTCCGTTGGTCAGAGCGGTGTAGGTCTTTGACTTGAAGCTCCACTTATGGTATTCAATCCAGCGGTACTTCTCCTGTTGCTCGTTGACGTAGGTGGGCGAGTAGGGGTTATTGGCCAGGTTCTTGTAGTCCTTGTGGTCCCACAGTGACCATGGCGGTGTGAGTGTGACGCTGGCCGTGAACTCAGAGCCGCTGCGCGGGAACAGCTGGTTGTCGGTCGACGTACGGTTGAGCGACAGGCTGAGGTTGAGGTTGTTGGCGTTACCGTTGGTCATGAGGAAGTACTGCCAGTTCTTCAGCATATAACGGGTGTAGGACAGCTGTGCCGAGAGCGAGAAGTAGTCGTCGGGCCAGCGCAGACGCTTACCCCATCCGAGGGAGAAGCCGAGCAGCTTGACGTACTTGTCGGGGTCGTAGTAGTTCTCGTAGTTGCTGTAGTTGTAGCCGTAGGAGTTGTATCCGTAGAGGCTGTACATGTAGTTGTTCTGCCAGGCCGTGTTGTAGTAGTTACTGTTGATGTCGGTCTGCTTGGAGTAGAACACGCCGAAGGAGAACTGTATGGGTCGCTTGCCGCCGAACCAGTCGGTGGAGTAGCTGGCGTTGTAGCTCTGGTAGTAGGTACCGTTGGTCTGCACGCCGATGGAGAGCTTCTCACCCTCGCCGATGGGCATGATGCCCCGGTGCTCCTTGTTCTTGCGGAAGAGGTTGCCCATGGAGAAGTTGTTGAGTGTGAGTCCCACGCGTCCGATGACACCGGTCTGTCCCCAACCCAGAGAGAACTCCACCTGGTCGTTGGACTTCTGCTCAAGCATCCAGTTGAGGTCGACGGTACCGCTTTCGTAGTCGGGCTTGACGTCCGGGTTGATCTTTTCCGGGTCGAAGTGTCCCATGGAGGCGATCTCACGATAGGAACGCATGATGGACTCCTTGGAGAACAGGTCGCCGGGCTTGGTGCGCAGCTCACGTCTTACCACTTCCTCGTAGAGGCGGTTGTTGCCATAGATGCGGACGTGGCTCAGGTGGGCCTGCGGACCTTCCAGCACACGCATCTCCAGGTCGATGGAGTCGCCTGAGATGTTCTGCTCGATAGGTTGTATGTTGGAGAACACGTAGCCGTTGTTGTAATAGAGGTTGCCCACGGCGTCGTCGTCATCCTTGAGTCGTTTGTTGAGGAGCTTCTGGTTGTACACGTCGCCTTTCTTCATGCCCAGCAGGGCATTGAGGTAGTCGGAGTTGTATACGGTGTTGCCCACCCACTGCACGTTGCGCAGGTAGTATTTCTGTCCCTCGCTGACCTTGATCCAGATGTTGACATGCTTGGGGTCGTTGTTCCACACGCTGTCTGCGATGATGGCAGCGTCGCGGTATCCGAGTTCGTTGTATTTCTCGATGAGCTTCTCCTTGTCGGCCTTCCAGCGCTCGGGTGTGAACTTCTTGGCTTTGAGGAAGGTGGAGAGCTTGCCGGCCTCATGGGTCTTGGCGAAGGCACCTTTCTTGAACAGACCGCCCTTGATCTTTGAGTCTTTGAGCTTCTCGTTGCCTTCGATGGTGATGGTGCGCACCTTCATCTTCGATTTCTTATCGATGTTGATATCGAGGATGACTTGGTTTTTCTTGGTGACGTCGTCGCGCTGTACGATGTTGATGTCAGCGTTTTTGAAGCCTTTGTCGTCGAAGTACTTCTTTGCCAGGATCTTTGCACGGTCAATCATGTTGGGCGTGATCTGACCGCCCTTGAGGATGCCGAGCTTCTTCTCCATGTCCTCTCGCTCAGACTTTTTCAGTCCGTTGTAGTTGATCTGCGACACGCGTGGTCTTGGGCTGAGTGCGATGTGCAACCATATCTTGTCGCCGACGATGGAGTCGGCAGAGATTTGCACGTCGGAGAACAGTCCGTGGTTCCAGTATCTTTTGACGGCCTCGGTGATCTCAGCGCCTGGCACGGTGATCTGTTGTCCGACAGTCAGTCCTGAGATGCCGGTGAGCATGTAGTCCTCGTATCCCTCCATTCCGGAGACGTTGAATCCTCCGATGGTGAGTGTGCGTGGCGTACCGGCATAGGTGATGTCGGGATGGACGATTACGTCCTGTGCTGCGGCATCCATTGTGGTGAGGAATCCGAGCGAGGCGATGAATATTCTGATGGTCTGTTGCATCTTTGTAGGGTTTATATTGGGGTGGCGGGGTAGGCGCTATAGGCGGGGTAGGCACTGTAGGCACTGTAGGCGGGGTAGGCACTATAGGCGCTGTAGGCGGGGTAGGCACTATAGGCGGGGTAGGCACTATAGGCGGGGTAGGCACTGTAGGCGGGGTAGGCACTGTAGGCACTATAGGCACTATAGGCGGGGTAGGCACTGTAGGCACTAGGCACTGTAGGCACTGTAGGCGGGGTAGGCGGGGTAGGCACTATAGGCACTGTAGGCACTATAGGCGGGGTAGGCACTGTAGGCGGGGTAGGCACTATAGGCTATGCGCGATCATTCTCTTCTACCTGTGCCTCTGTCTTCCCGTAACGGCGCTGGCGGCTCTGATAGGAAGCGATGGCCTTGTGGAGGTCTTCCTCGCTGAAGTCGGGCCAGTAAGTGTCGCAGAAGTACAGCTCGCTGTAGGCTATCTGCCACAACAGGAAGTTGCTGATGCGCAACTCGCCGCCAGTGCGGATCAGAAGGTCTGGGTCGGGCATGAACGATGTCTCCAAGTGCTGGCTGATGACCTCCTCGGTGATGTCGGCGCTTTCGGAGCGTTGTACTCTGGTGCTTTCGGAGTGTTGTACTCTGGTGCTTTCGGGTTGTTGTTCTGCGCAACTCGCGGGTTGTTGTTCTGCGCGACTCGCGGGTTTTGTGCGCTCCTCGATGATGTCCTTGACAGCCTTGGTGATCTCCCAACGGGAGGAGTAGCTCAGGGCCACCACCATGGTCATGGTGTCGTTGTGCTTGGTGTGCTCCTCTGTCTCGTGAAGCTTGTCCTGAACCTCTTGGGGCAGTCGCTTGACGTCGCCGATGACGCGGAAACGCACGTTGTTTTTCATGAAGATCTCGTCTTCGAGCGAGGTGAGCACGAGTCCCATGAGGGCGTGTATCTCCGTCTCAGGCCTGTTCCAGTTCTCTGTGGAGAAGGTATAGAGCGTGAGATACTTCACGCCCAGCCTTGTGCATTCGGCGGTGATACGCCTTACGGCGTCCACGCCGGCCTGATGACCGTAGCTGCGGTCCTTGCCGCGCTCTGTGGCCCACCGCCCGTTGCCGTCCATGATGATGGCAATGTGCTGGGGTATGCGTGTCATATCAAGTTGTGTCATATTCTTATCACAATTGCGCTTACTCTTTGTTGCAGGTGGAGCACTTCGGCCAGAAGCTGTAGGTGAGTGTTACGAGCAGGGTGGAGTAGCAGTCGGTGTTTTTAAACAGTCCTGAGCTTTTGATGTAGTAGGGGTCTTTTACGCCGTCGAGCCAGTCGCTTTGTGTGAGGTGCATTCCCCATTCTGCAGCGAGGTTGACCCTTTCGGCCAGTTTGTATTTCACGCCGAGGCCGAGTGGAACCTGAAAGCCCACGTGTCCTTTGTCGGCTGTCTTAACGTAGAGCAGGTCCATTCCGCCGAAGACGAAGGGTGTGAGGCGCTTGGCGCCCCGATAGTCGCGTCCCGTGCCGTAGGGCAGGAAGTTGTATTCGAATGCGGCGTTGAGGTCGAAGAGGTTGTTGTTGAACTCATAGGGTGTCTCGCCGTAGTCGGGGAAGTAGGTCTCGACATCGGCCGACGACCCTTTCATCTTCTGCCATCCAAGGGAGAGGCGCACGGCCGTCCATGGATTGATGACGCGCTTGGCCAGAATGGTGGCGGCAGGCTGAAGATCCTTGGTCAGCGTACCGTTGAAGTCGCCCAAGTAGCCTGCCAGTCCGGCACCCACTCCTATCTCCATGCGGTATTCGTCGTCGTCCTGGGCGCGGAGCCCTGTGGCGGCTACGACAAACACAAGTAGGAGTAGGAATTTCTTCATTGTTGCTATACCTTATTTATATATGCATTAATACATGAGGTTGCTGCTGTGCTTGCGAGCAGCATGATTGTCGGGCCTTGCCAGCTGAAGCTTCATGATGAAGTGGTTGCGGCATCGGGCCGTGTCGGTTTATTTGGTGAACACTTTCTGGTTGTTGGCCCATGCCAGTCGTGCCAGTCGTCCGCTCCAGATGGTGCTGCTGCCGGCCTTGCTGATGTAGAGGATGTTGCTGCTGTCTACGCCGAAGGCGAAGGATGCGGCACTGAGTCCGAAGTCGTCGGGCAGCGTGTAGGTGTCGTCGGTCGACCAGGTGAGTCCCTGGTCAGGACTGGTGTAGATATGGCTGAAGTTACCGCCGGTGGCGAACAGTTGGTTGTCGTAAGCCACCACCTGCAGGTTGCTGAGTGCGGGCAGTGTCTTGCGGTTGTATTCATCGCTGCTGTAGAACGCCCATGGTTGTGTCTGCGACAGCTTGGCATCTTCTTCTACCTTGCTCCACACCACGGTCTTGCCATTACGGCTGCCGATGAGCGTGAGGTTGTAGGTATCGCTGTTGATGCGTGAGGGTTGTGCGATGAAGTTGATGTCGCCTGTGGGCAGGTTGGTGGCCTCGTCGTCGAGGCTGTCGCTTGTCCAGGTGGCGCCTTGGTCAGTGGACTGCATGATGCCGTTGTCGGTGAGGGCGTAGAGCCGCTGGTCGGTGGCACCGAGCAACTGCTTGATGGCGGGCACCTCGGCCACGTTGGTCCAGGTCTGTCCGTCGGCAGAGGTAAGGATATGGTTGTCGCTCAGGGTGTAGAGCGTGGTGCCCTGTGCGATGACGTTCTTGTAGGCGTCGGCGTCGAGCGTGGTGGCCATCGTGAGGGCAGACCATGCGGCACCGTCCTTGCGGCAGTAGCCCACGGTGTTGTCACCGGACTGTCCGAAGAGATAGAATGTGGAACCCGCGTTGACGAAGCGGCGTGATGTGAGTGTGCTCAGACCGGCGTCGGTAGCTTTCCATGAGAACTCGTCGCCCGACTCCTTGTGTACGTTGACGTGGACGGTGTACTCGCGATAGGCGGTGCCCATCATGTTGTACACACGGAGGCGTACGGGATTGGTGAAGTCGATGGAGTCGTTGGAGCTGTAGTAAGCCAGGCTGTCGGCGCCGCTTTTGCTGTAGAGGTTGAGCACGGCGGTACCGCTGTTTTTAGTGGTCACAGTGGCCAGTGCTGCCGACGGGTCGATGCCTACTGGCAGGGAGTCGGGGTTGTAGATGGTCTGTGACAACTGGTCAATATAGAACTTGTAGCTACTGCAGTCGAGCGTGCTGGTATAGGTACTGTCAGTCACGCCGTCGCTTGCCGTCGTGTGGTAAGTGATTTTGAGCGTGCCCAACGAGAATGCAGTCACGGCAGTGTCTTCATAGTATACGACCTCCTCGTCGTTGCTGCTCAGACAGGAGGTGAGCAGCAGGGCGCTGACAATCGTAAGCAATAGTGACGGAATGTTCTTTATCATTGTTCGCTAAATACTATTTTATCTGCAAATTTACAAAGAATGATTTAATTCTGTGCGAAATTTCCTCATTATTATGTTATTTATGCCTACGGGGCGGGAAAATTAAGTTTGTTTAGTGAAGGAGAAGAGGTTGCGGCCCTTCGTGTGGCTCAATGTTAACATGGTTGAGAAGGGCACAAAAAAAGACAGCACAATCACTTGTACTGCCTTTCCTTGTGAATGTTGCTGCGTAATGACGTAGAAACATTCAGTCTTTACCTTAAAAAATCTATCAAACTACTAACCTAATGAAACTTAATGAATTATCTTCTCACGAAGACAATGCAAAGATAGGCTTATTTTTTGGATTAAGCAAGTGTTTTATCAATTATTCCTTTCGTTTTGATTATTTTTTACTTTCGTTTGCGTTTAAAATACGAAATTGAAATGTCTGTTTTACAAATTGACAATGGTTTCAATAAAGTTTTACACGTTCGTCGTGGCTTGTAGGATGTTTCGTCTCAACTGTAATGACAAAAAAACTGCCCGGCCGCATCTTTTGATGCAGTCGGGCAGCAGTGTATGTTGAGTGATAACTCAGAGTTCAGTCTTAGAGCTGAGGACCAGCGGCTACGAGTGCCTTACCAGCCTCGTTGCCCTCGTACTTCTTGAAGTTCTTGATGAAGCGTGCAGCCAGATCCTTTGCCTTAGCCTCCCACTCGGAAGCGTCCTTGTAAGTATCGCGAGGATCGAGGATGTCCTTGTTCACGCCTTCGAGCTCTGTAGGAACGACGAAGTTGAAGTAAGGAATGGTCTTTGTAGGAGCCTTGTCGATCTCGTGGTCGAGGATGCGGTCGATGATACCACGTGTATCACGGATAGAGATACGCTTGCCGGTACCGTTCCAGCCAGTGTTCACGAGGTAAGCCTTTGCACCGCTCTTCTGCATGTGGCGAACGAGCTCCTCAGCGTACTTGGTAGGATGCAGCTCGAGGAAGGCCTGGCCGAAGCAAGCGCTGAAGGTAGGAGTAGGCTCAGTGATGCCGCGCTCTGTACCAGCCAGCTTAGCTGTGAAACCAGAGAGGAAGTAGTACTTGGTCTGCTCGGGGTTCAGGATAGACACTGGAGGCAGCACGCCGAAGGCATCAGCGCTGAGGAAGATAACCTGCTTTGCAGCGGGGCCCTGGCTCTCAGGACGCTGGATGTTCTTGATGTGGTAGATAGGATAGCTGACACGAGTGTTCTCAGTGACGGTCTTGTCAGCGAAGTCGATCTTACCGTTCTTGTCGACGGTAACGTTCTCCAGCAGAGCGTCGCGGGTGATAGCGCCGTAGATATCGGGCTCAGCCTCCTTATCGAGGTTGATGACCTTGGCATAGCAGCCACCCTCGAGGTTGAACACGCCCTTGTCGTCCCATCCGTGCTCGTCGTCGCCGATAAGCAGACGCTTAGGATCGGTAGAAAGAGTGGTCTTACCTGTGCCGGACAGACCGAAGAAGATAGCGGTGTTCTCACCGTTCTTGTCGGTGTTGGCAGAGCAGTGCATGGAAGCGATGCCGCGCAGGGGGAGGAAGTAGTTCTGCATAGAGAACATACCCTTCTTCATCTCACCGCCGTACCAGGTGTTCAGGATCACCTGCTCCTTGCTGGTCACGTTGAAGACAACGGCCGTCTCAGAGTGCAGGCCCAGCTCTTTCCAGTTGGTGACCTTAGCCTTAGATGCGTTGTAGACGATGAAGTCAGGCTCCTGCTCGAAGTCAGCCTCTGTCTTAGGACGGATGAACATGTTGGTCACGAAGTGAGCCTGCCATGCCACCTCAACGATGAAACGCACCTTCATACGGGTGTCGCGGTGAGTGCCGCAGAAACCATCAACGACATAGAGCTTCTTGTTGGAGAGCTCTTCCAGAGCAAGCTTCTTGACGGCCTTCCAGGTCTCAACGCTTGCGCGGTGGTTGTCGTTATGATACTCCTCGCTGTCCCACCATACGGTGTCGTGAGAGGTTGCATCGTCAACGATGAACTTATCCTTAGGCGAGCGGCCGGTGTAGATACCAGTCATCACGTTGACTGCGCCCAGCTCAGTCTCCTGAGCCTTGTCGTAGCCCTCGAGGCCCGGCTTGGTCTCCTCATTGAAGAGCACCTCATACGAAGGGTTGTACAGAACCTCGGCAGTACCAGTCTGGATGCCGTAGGTTGCTAAAACTGACTTATCAAACTTTGCCATTTTTGTAAAATGTATTTAAGTTGTGAATGTGATAAATTCTTTCTGAGCGCAAAGGTACGAAAAACAAAAATAGCGGCAAAGCGGCACCAATGTTTTTTGTGAGGGTCTAAGTCTTTTTTAGGTTAAAGAAACAAAAAACCGTATACAGGTGTTGTATTTTGCAAGCTCGACAATGCAAATAAGCGGCGGGGAATTAGTACTTTTGCAAAGCCTTTTCCCCATGGCCCGCCCGTGAGCCATGCTTCCTCCCCCAAATGGGGAGGGGGATCGTTACAATTGACGGTACTTTGGACAGAATAAGTAACACTATAAATAATAATATGGAACAAGCAAAGCAAAAAGAAAACCAATTAGAACAACATCAAGGCAGCCAAGAGCAAGGCACGCTGGCAGCGAATAGCGAGATTGAGGTGATTAACCTGTCGGCCACCGACAGCATCATCGGACAGTATCTGGCTGAGATACGCGATGTGGAGTATCAGAAGAACCGGCTGCTTTTCCGCAATAACATCCGGCGGTTGGGCGAGTACGAGGCCTTCGAGGTGTCGAAGCGGTTGAGCTATGAGCTGCAGCAGGTGACGACGCCGTTAGGAGTGGCCGATGTGCGGGTGCCGGTAGATAAGGTGGTGCTGGCCACTATCTTCCGTGCCGGTCTGCCGTTTCACGAGGGATTCCTCAACGTGTTTGACCATGCGGCCAACGCCTTCGTGTCGGCTTATCGTGAATATAAGGATGAGGCGCACCACGAGGTGGGCATTCATGTAGAGTACCTGGCCACTCCCAACATTGAGGATAAGACGCTTATCATCGCCGACCCGATGCTGGCCACGGGTGGCAGCATGGAACTGGGTTTCAGGGCGTTTCTCACCAAAGGTACGCCGCGCCGCATCCATGTGTGCTGCGTCATCGCCACACCCCAGGGCATCGATCATATCAAGAAGGTGATGCCTGCCGACCGTACTACTATCTGGTGTGCAGCCATCGACCCGGGCATCAACGAGCACGCCTATATCGTGCCGGGCTTCGGCGATGCAGGCGACCTGTGCTACGGCGACAAGCTGTAGACCGACTCACATGAGCCTTCCCATGATACACAACATGAACCAAAAACTAACATGAGACTATGAAGAGAGTACATTTGCTTTCACTCTTGCTGACCATGACGGCCGGCATGGCGACTGCGCAGACCGACGTGTCGGTGCCTTCCCGTCTGCCTGACGGCCTCATGACATCCGGCACACCGACCGAGGCCGATGTCAAGAGCGTGACGGAGGGCGTCATCACCGGTGCCTTCGTGGACGAGGGCACGATGATGGACGACTTGCTCAAGATGGTTGCGAAGTTTGCCACTTACCTTGTCAATGACTATAAGGATGCCGCGACCACGAACAGCGTGGGCGAGGCCTGCGGTTGTTTTCAGAGCAACTCGTCCATGCAGGCCAACGAGGACGGCGTGCGCAGCAATGCCGACCTGAGCATGGTCACCGCGTTCCTGTGCAAGTACGGACCGGCGCACAACATCGCGCTGCCCGACGGCATCACCTACGACCAGCTGCGCCAGATGGCCCTGCGGTCGCTTGTCTTCGCTTACTCCACCCATAAGGCCAACAAGCTCAAGGTGTGTGCGGGCAATGCCTACTGGGGATCGCTGTCCTCGGCCGACCATACATGGGAGAGCTCGCTGTGGGCCATGAGCGTCGCCTACTCGGCTTTCTTCCAATGGGACCAGCTCAGCGACAGGCAGAAAGGATATATCGAGGCCTTGCTCAAGGCTGAATGCAACTACGAGCTGCAGCGCTCCATCCCCACGGGCTACGCTGGTGACACCAAGGCCGAGGAGAACGGATGGGAGGTGGACGTACTGGCCGCCACGCTGGGGCTCTTCCCCAACGACAGCCTGGCACCACAATGGTTCGCCCGCCTCAGGGAGTTTGCCATCAACAGCTACTCCCATGCCACCGACGCCGACGACCGGACGGTCATCGACCCGGACTACGACCAGACAACCGTCGCCGACCTCTACCGTGGCAAGAACCTCTACGACGACTACACGTTGCAGAACCACAACTACTTCCACACGTCTTATCAGAACGTGGTGATCCAGGAACTGGGTGAGGCGGCGCTTGCCCTGAAGCTGTTTCAGCAGTCGCTCTACGGACAGGAGAAATGGAAGACCAATGCCTTGATGCACAACAACTTGGAAGTACAGCGCAACGTGCTCAACTATCTGGCACTGGCCGACGGCGAGCTGGCCATGCCCAACGGCAACGACTGGAGCCTCTTCCTCTACGACCAGCTCACGTCTTACACGACCAACGCTGCGTTCCTGCGCGACCCGGATGCCCTCATGCTTGAGAACCTGGCTTATAAGATGATACAGGCACGCCAGCAGACCACCACCGACGGGTCGTGGCTGTTGCGCTCCGACATCGGTGCCCGCCGCATGGGTGTGGAGGCCCACCGGGTGATGATGACCTGGCTCATGCACAGCGTCAGCTCCACCGCTGAACTCACGCCATCCCGCTTCGAGGACTTCCGCCAGCGCTACGACTCGGCACGCGTCTTCACCACACAGAACATCGTACGCGCCTTCACCCCGGAGCGCTTCACGACCTTCGCCTGGCAACCCGGCATCTCGAGTTACACGGGGTACATTGCCGCCAACTCGGTGGACAAAAACAAGATTATCGTGCCTTACAAGGCCAACAACACGGGTAACTTCCTGGGCTGGTATACGGTGAGCGGCAAGAAGACCAACGCCACGCCCGTGGTGAGCGGCATCTATCAGCTCAACGGCACGGCATGGGCCATGAACGGGGAACTCAACACCAATGACGCCTCTCTCAACAACCGCTTCGCCATCTACTCCACACCCGGCAACGCTGTGATCTATCTCGATGAGGTGCGTGGCCTGACCAACGGCACCATCAGCAAGGAGCAGGGCGGACTGATGGCTATCTCGGTGGACCCATTCACCAAGCCTAAGCGTACGCTTTACTATGACGACACCCATAAGCAGAGCGACGGCACAACGCTCCTCAGCCTGTCCGCCGACTGGGTCAACATAGACAACGCCCTGGGCATCGTGGCCCACAACGACGGCAAGCAGATGGCATTCGGCGACCAAGCCGACAACAACTCTATCCTCACGGCCAAGCTGTACGGCTGTTATGCCCCCGGCAGCCGCGCTTTCAAGACCGGACAGAGCGTCGACCGGCGCAACGTGGTCTATTACAGCAACCTCTCTGCCAATGGCACACGTGGTCTGAGCCGGGCGCTCGTCAACCTCAAGGACTCGCTGCCTGCGGGGTGGAATGGTGTGATGGCTGCCGACAGCGACAGCGTGCGTTACCTGCTTGTGGCCAACTTCAATGCCACCAAGCCTGCCACCATCCACCTGCCGCTCACCACTCTGGGTTATCCGGTGCTGCGTGAGACGGCTACCGACGGACAAGTGACGCTGGTGGCCGAACAGAACAACAGCGTGGCGGAGGAGGTGCGGTTCTTCGTTGATGATCCATCGGCTGTCACCTGCCAGTCGGCCGACAATCCCAATGTGGCTTATGTGAAGTCGGCTGACGGACGCAGCATGACGGTCCGGGTGACGGCGGTGACCGCTGAGGGCATCGTGACGAAGACCGTCGTGACCAGGGCAACCGTGAGACTGACTATCCAGGGAGGCGAGCTTCTCGAGGAAGCGGCGACGTTTCCGGTCGCTCAGACCGACACGCTCACGACGGGCTACACCGACGTCACGGCGGACTACCTCCGCAACGCGAGCTTCGAGGACGACGCTACCTACGGCACGCTGAGCACGAATGTCACCGCCGGTGGGGTCACCTATGGGCAGTGCTACACCAACACTGTGAGTGCCGCAAGCAGCTCGTGGCCCAACATCCTGCCGGTGACGGGCTGGCAGAGCGACCAGCATCTTGCCTCAGGCAGCAACTACTGCCGTATGTACTCCATGCCCTATAGCGAGACGCTGTTCTGCGTGTCGCCGTCGTCAGTGGGCAACTATGCCGCGAAGGTGTCACCTATGGTGGCCGATGACAGTTGCGGCGTGCGTGCGCTTACCGTGCTCAACAGCTGGGCCAGTGGCGCTAACGCCGTCAGGCAGGTGGTCAGTCTGCCGGCCGGTACCTATCGGTTGTTGCTCGACATGAGGTATGACTGTCCCAACCAGCTGTCCAACGACGGACGGATGGTGAGCACGGCCAACAATGTGAACACGTCGCTAACGGGTGTGCGTGTGAATGGCACCGACGACTACCGCTTCCCCACCACAGCCAGTCAGTGGCAGGTCATGGCTTACGACTTCACCCTTTCTGCCGCTGCGGCCGTCACGGTGTCGCTGGGCTTCTCTACCTCAGCGGCTGTGGGGGCAGCCAACAACACGTTGCTCTATATCGACAACGTGCGGTTGTTGCGTAAGGTCAGCACGGGCATCAGCACGGTACCGGCCCTCGTAGCTGATACGGCCGATGGTCCTTATTATAACCTTGCCGGTCAGCGCATTGAACGGCCGACGAGTGGGATATATATCAGTAGGATGGGGAGGAAAAAGGTGGTAAGATAAGCCCCACCTCAAGCCCCACCCCCGCGCTTCGCGCGGCTCCCTCCCCCAAATGGGGAGGGCTAGTTTGGCTTGCTGTACCGGCCCCACCATAGTGCGAAGCGCGGTTACTCCGGTCCCACACCCGCTCGCTGAAGCGAACGGCTCCCTCTCCCACACAGGGGAGGGTCAGAACCTCCAAGGGGGTTCTATAATACAATCTTATTTTACTTTGTGCAATGAATTGCCATAGGGTTTAGCAATTGAAACTATCCCTCCCCATTTGGGGGAGGGAGCCGCGCGCTTTAGCGCGCGGGGGAGGGGCTCACTATTTCACCTCCCAGATGTCATTCGTCTCCAGCAGTTCGGTGAAGTTGTGGTAAGGCTTCTTGGCCTTCACTTCTTCTATCTGTGCGTTCACGGCCTCGTCGTATGTAGGAGCGGCGACGTCGCGTATGACACCCAGGGCGATGGGGAAGCCATGCTCGTTGTCCATCATGGCAAGCTTGAGCTGCAGCGTGTCGTCGGGGTTGTGGCTGTCGTGTATCAGCACGTCGTCGAGCGTGTAGCCGTCCTTGCCAATCTCTACGACTTTCAAACCGAAACCTTGCTGCACAAGACCGTATTCGTTGTGCTCACCAAACACCAGAGGCTTGCCGTCTTCCACGTAGATGGCGTTTTTCTTGCGGCCTTCACGGGTGTAGACAGGCTCATAGCAACCGTTGTTGAAGATCATGCAGTTTTGCAGTATCTCGCACACGGCGGCGCCTTTGTGGTGATAGGCGGCCTCGAGGATCTTCACCGTCTCGGCACTGTCGTTGGCCACCGAGCGGGCGAAGAAATGACCGCGTGCGCCGAAGCACAGCTCAGCAGGACGGAAGGGGTCCTCTACGGTGCCGTAAGGGCTCGACTTCGATACGAAGCCACGTGGCGAGGTCGGCGAGTACTGTCCTTTGGTCAGGCCATAGATGCGGTTGTTGAGCAGGATCATGTTCAGGTCGATGTTACGGCGCATGGCATGGATGAAATGGTTGCCGCCGATGGCCAGGCCGTCGCCGTCGCCGCTCACCTGCCAGATGGTGAGGTTGGGGTTGACCACCTTGGCGCCGGTGGCGATGGCTGCGGCGCGACCGTGGATGGTCTGCATGGCGTAGGTGTTGACGTAATAGGGCAGACGGCTTGAGCAACCGATACCCGAGATGACCGCGGTCTCGTAGGGAGGCACGCCAATCTCGGCCATGGCTTTCTGCAGACTGGCGAGGAAGCTATGGTCGCCACAGCCGGGGCACCAGCGCGGCTGTCCTTTCTTATAGTCTTGAATGGTATATTGCATGATTTTAAGCCTTTTGGATGATTTCTTCGAAGTTGTTCACGAGGTCGGCCACGACAAAAGGCTGACCTTTCACCTCATTGTATTGATAGGGCACGAAGCCGTCTATCTTCGCCCGCAGCACGGCAGCGAGCTGTCCGAGGTTCTGCTCGGCCACTACCACCTTGTCGTAGCTGCCAAGCACCTGCGCCGTGTTCCTGGGCAGCGGGTTGACATATTTGAACTGTGCCAGCGCCACCTTGTGTCCTTTTTGTCGCAGTTGGTCCATGGCAGAGTGCAGGTGGCCGTAGGTTGATCCGAATCCCACGATGAGCAGTTCAGCGTCGTCCTTGTCACCTTCCACCTCGAGGTCGGGCACGGGGATGAGTGCCACCTTCTCGGCGCGCTCGTGTACCATGAGGTTATGGTTGGCCGGGTCGGTGGAGATGGCACCTGTGTGCTCGTCCTTCTCCAGTCCGCCGAGGATATGCGTGTAGCCCTCCTGTCCGGGGATGGCCCAGTAGCGAGCCTTTGTCTCCGGGTCGCGCTCGTAGGGTGTGTAGTGGTCTTTCTGCTGGGGTGTGGCGACATGCGGGTGTATGTCGGGCAGTTGGTTGATGTCGGGCAACCGCCATGCTGCTGATCCGTTGGCGATGAAGGCATCGGTGAGCAATACGACGGGAGTGACATGCTCCAGGGCTATCTTCGCGGCCATGTAGGCGGCGTCGAAGCAGTCGGTGGGGCTGGTGGCGGCGATGACCGGCATGGGACTCTCACCGTTGCGTCCGTAGAGCACCTGCAGCAGGTCGGTCTGCTCACTCTTGGTGGGCAGTCCGGTCGAGGGTCCGCCACGCTGCACGTCGATGACCACGAGTGGCAGTTCGTCGATGACGGCGAGGTTCATGGCCTCGCTCTTGAGGCAGATGCCGGGTCCGGAGGTAGAGGTAGCGGCGAGGGCTCCGGCAAAGGCGGCGCCGACGGCCGAGGCGGCGGCAGCGAGCTCGTCCTCCGCCTGTACGGTGATGACGCCCAGGCTCTTATGCTTCGACAGCTCGTGCAGGATGTCGGTGGCCGGTGTGATGGGGTAGGAGCCGAGGTAGAGCCTGAGTCCTGCCTTCTCGGCAGCGGCGATGAGGCCGTAGGCCGTGGCTTTGTTGCCGGTGATGTCCATATAGCGTCCCGGCACTTTCTGGCGTGATTCGATGCGGTAGGTGCCCGGTGTGGAGGCATGGGTGTTGGCACCGTAGTCATATCCGGCTCTGACGACCTTGATGTTGGCTTCCGCGATGGCGGGTTTCTTGGCAAACTTCTCCCGGAGGAACTGTGCCACGAGGTTGAGGTCGCGGTTGAAGAGCCAGCACACGAGTCCCACAGCAAACATGTTGCGGCACTTGAGCACGCTCTTGTTGTCCATGCCCTGGTCGGTGAGGCATTGCTTGACCATGGTGGTGAGCGGGCAGGCCACGACGCGGTCGGGGTCGATACCCATCTCGCCGAGGTAGTCGTCGGTGGTGAATTCCGCCTTCTTCAGGTCGTTGGGCCCGAAGGCGTCGGTGTCGATGATGATGGTGGCCGTCGGTTTGGCGTAGCGGTATTGTGTTTTCAGGGCGGCAGCGTTCATGGCCACGAGCACGTCGCACTTGTCACCGGGCGTGTAGACCTTGCCTTCGCCCACGTGGACCTGGAAGCCGGACACACCGGTGAGTGAGCCTTGCGGGGCACGGATGTCGGCTGGATAGTCGGGAAATGTGGAAATGCCGTTGCCAACGGTTGCTGAGACGGTCGAGAAGATGTTGCCGGCCAGCTGCATGCCGTCGCCGGAGTCGCCGGAGAAGCGCACGACGACGTCTTCTAACTCCTTTACTTCAACTTTTTCTGCCATATTTAACTGTTTGGTTATGCGTTTTGTTTAGATCGTTATTTTGTTTTGATTTGCAGGCAAAGATAGCACAAGTTTTATGAACTTCCAAACATTCGGTGCAAAATATTCTTTACTTCGGCGAATTATGACAAGCTGTGAGAAATGTGTGATTTCGTGCTGTTCTTTGAGATTTGAGGAAAATAGTCATCGTCAGCCTTCCGAGCAAGCTCGCAGGCTATCGGCGGTACAGTCGACAAACCCTGTGGCTTTATTTTTTTAACAAAAACCAAGAAAACCCTTTGTGCCAGCGTCAAGGGCCAAATCCTCCTGTGTCGGATAATGACGCTGACACAAAGGAAAACCTTAAAAACGGCACACCCGATAAATCCTGTGGACTTAGTTTTATAACCAAAACCAATAAAACCCTTTGTGCCAGCGTCAAGGGCCAACGCCCTTTGCCTTTTGCCGGCTGATGGCTTGTGAGAGGCTACGCCTCTAACCGCCATCACCCAGCAAATGACAAATCCTCCGGTGTCGGATAATGCCGCTGACACAAAGAAAAACCTTAAAAACACAGCCCAACCCCGGCTGTCTTTTCCTGATTTTGGTTGTTGTGATTTTGCTTGTTCATTCATCTGCCATGCCTGAAATAGTTGTCATTCGGCTATGTCGATGAATATTGCTGCTGACTTGGTAAATTAGAATACAGAGATTCGTTTAGCATCGGGATCATAGTAGTACTTCTCGCATTGGTCCCTAACTGGTGCAAAGTTATAAAGGATGCCGATACGATAATTGGTAAGACGCAAATAGTTCCACAACTGTTGACGCTGCTCCGAGCCAATCTCCGTAATAGCCTTGCATTCTATAATGACGCGATTGTCAACAAGGAAGTCCAATCTGTGCTCGTGAGGAATCTTACGCCCATGGAAATTGACAAAGAATCGGAACTCGGCTTGGAACGGAATACCCGCATCCTCAAAAGCTATCTTCAAGGCATCTTGGTACATGTATTCATTTAACCAGGGTCCCATTTCTCTATGTACCTCCTGACAGCATCCCAATATAGGATATACGTAGTGCTTAAGCTTCATAAGAAGTTTCAGCTCAATAGGTTCTTTGCCAATTTGCAATTCCATGACATATAGTTTTAGTTCATCACATAATAAACTGAATAGAGACAGTTATATTATATTGTATCGAAATATAATATCTATTTCAGTGAGTATTGTTAGTGCCGGGTATAGCTGTGTTTTTAAGGTTTTCCTTTGTGTCAGCGTCATTATCCGACACAGGAGGATTTGCCGTTTGGTGGGTGATGGCGGTAAGAGGCGTAGCCTCTCACAAGCCATCATCCAGCAAACGGCAAAGGGCTTTGGCCCTTGACGCTGGCGCAAAGGGTTTTCTTGGTTTTTGTTATAAATTTATTGCCACAGGGTTTGTCGGCTATCCTGCAACCTTAGCCTCAGAGCTCCATTGGGAGCGAGAGCCTGCCTATGACTATTTTCCTTCTTGTTGTAGATGCGTTTTGTTGTAAACGGGAACGGCCGGGGATATCACTACATCTCCGGCCGTCATTGAATAGAAATCAAATCAGTAATTAAAGGGTACAAAAACTATTTGTTATATGCATAAATATCACTATAGTCAGCGATGATGCGTCGCGCACCTATATAACGTTGTGTATAGTAAGCTTCGTTGATATTCGATTCTGTCACACCCTCCGAGCAGCTGGCGTGGATAAACGAGAAGTCACCGTCGCCGTTGACCTTGCTCACGATGCCCACGTGTCCCACACCTCCGTGTGCGTTGCGTCCGGCAAAGAATACGAGGTCGCCCACCTTGAGGTCGTCGCGGTCAACAGACAGGCCTTCCTGATACTGCGAGCGTGAGTTGTTGTTCAGGCGGATGTTCAGACTCTTGTAGACGTAAGCCGTGAAGCCTGAGCAGTCGAACGCCTTGGGCGTCTTGCCGCCGTAGCGGTAGGGCGTGCCGATGTACTGGCGGGCGCTTTCGATGATCTGATCGCCGGTGACCGAGAACAGGGCCTCGGCCTCGCTCATGCGTGGGTCGGCGTGGTCCGGATCATTGGGATTGGCGCTGCAGGTGAATACTGTTACAATTGCTATTATGAGTGTCAGAAATGTTCTTTTCATATCACAAAGGTAGAAAAACCATCGTTTTTAGGCAAGTAAAGTGACGTTTATGGGTGTAAACGACAAAAAAGTGATGGCGAACGTGTAGTGTTTTTACGTGGTTTAAGAATTGATCTATATTAATTAACGCTGCCGAAAACTATACCGCTTCTGACAAATAAGCGGCACTTTCTCTTTGCTATCCCGCTTGTTTGCACTAACTTTGCATCAGATAAACAAATGACTATGACAGAAAAGAAGCTTAATCTCTACACCAACCTTTTCTTCTTCTTTATCTTCATCCCGGTGCTCACATTGGTGGTGCCCACCGTGAAATGGGTAGAGACGCGGCCATGGCTCTTCGTGGCTGTCACCGTATACCTTATTATTATATACCAGGCACTCACCCATGCCAACATCCCCGGACTCTTCATCCGCCGCCATTACGTGCGCAGCATCATCTATCTGTTGCTGTCGTTGGGCATCACGGCGCTCTTCGCCCGTTTTGCGGTATGGCTGAGCTACTACGAGCGCCCGGCCACGCCCCAGCACTGGTCGCCCATCGAGTCGACGGTGTGGTTTCTGTTCCTGGTCATCCTCGGCTTCAGTTTCTTCTACAACATGCTCATGGAGTCGACACGACTGGCAAGGGCACGAGAGGAGATGGAGGCGCAGCGCGACAAGGCCGAACTGGCCATGTACAAGGCTCAGATCAATCCGCATTTCCTCTTCAACACGCTCAACACGCTCTATGGTCTCATTCTCACCGACTCCGACAAGCGCGAGGAGGCCTTTGAGAAGTTCATCAATATGTGTAAGTACACTTACAACAACGCCAACCGCGACTTCATCCCCATGAGCGAGGAGACGGACTACTTGCAGGAGTATGTCGACCTGCAGCAGCTGCGTCTCGGCGACACCACCCACGTCACCACGAGCTACGACGTCGACAACCCCGACACGCCCGTGGCACCGATGATCCTTATCACGTTTGTGGAGAACGCGTTCAAATACGGCATCTCGTCTACCGACGACAGCCACATCGACGTGAAGCTGCGCGTGCGGCGCGGCACCCTGCTCTTCACGGTGTTCAACAGCCATATCAATCCGCAGAAGAAGACATCGACGCACAGTGGCATCCGCAACGTGCGCCACCGCCTCGACCTGCTCTATACCGACGACTACACCCTGCGCGCCCATGCCGACCACGAGGGCTACCACGTCCGACTGGAAATCAGGCAGATGGGGCGCCACCAATCCTTAAAAATGTAGTGAACTATGAATTGCATTGCCATCGACGATGAGCCCATCGCTCTGGGCATCATCAAGAAATATTGTGAACGCATGGGTGACATGTCGCTCGAGACGTTCACCAACCCGCACCTCGGCCTGCGCCGTATCATCGAGGAGAAACCGGACATCGTGTTCCTCGACATCGAAATGAACGGCATGTCGGGCATGGAACTGGCGCGGCAGCTGCCCGACAGCGTCTGTCTCATCTTCACCACCGCCTACGCCGACTATGCGCTGGAGAGCTATGAGGTCAATGCTGTCGACTTCCTGCACAAGCCGTTCTTCTACCAGCGATTTGTCAAAGCCGTCGACAAGGCGCGGCAGTGGATCAAGATGCGTAAGGTGACCACCATGGCCCACCGCCCCGAGAGGCTCATCACACTCAAGGTGGAGTACAAGAATGTGCAGGTGAGCGTCGACAACATCGTCTACATCGAGTCGATGGACAACTACGTCAAGCTCCACCTCCTCGACAACTCCACACTGGTGTCGCAGATCAGCCTGAAGAAGATGGAAGAGCTGTTGCCTGACAAGGAATTCGTGCGGGTGCACCGCTCTTATCTCGTGGCGGTGACGAAGATAGAGCGGTACAACAAACAGAGCATCAAGCTCATGGGCATCGACGACGAGATACCTGTGGGCCGCAACTATGTCACTGAGCTGGGCGACCTGCTCAAGGATGGCTTCGACCGCCTCACGGCGAGTCTGACACATCCGTTGAGAAGGAAATAGCCCTACCCCCGCGCGCCTTGGCGCGCGGCTCCCTCCCCCAAATGGGGAGGGATAGCTTGAATGATAAACGGAGATATGATGCATTAGCTGTAGCTGTATGGTGACAGTGTAGTAGCCGGCGCTTCCCACGCTGTACAATTGATACGATGGAAAGATTATATAATAAGGTGTAAACCTTTCATAGGAGAATGAATATGGAAAAGGATATAAAGAATAAGGATACGCACAGGTCTGTCGGTAGCCGGGTGCTGTCGTTTGTGAAGAACTGGACGCTGCTGGTGGCGCTCTGTGTGGGAGCTGTGGTCTACCTGCCGTTTGCTTACATCCCCCTGCTGCAGCCGGTGGGCACCTTCCTCGGACCGAAGCTCGTCGACCTGCTGCCGGTGGTCATCTTCATCATGTTGTACATGACGTTCTGTAAGATCGACCTTCACAACTTCCACCCGCGAACGTGGCATTTCCTGTTGCAGCTGGTGCGCACTGCGCTGTCGGGTCTCGTCGTGTTGGCCATTCTGCTCATGCCCCATCTCTCGGCCGATACGAAGGTAGTGCTCGAGGGTGTGTTCATCTGCGTCATCTGTCCCACAGCGGCCGCTGCGGCCGTGGTCACGGAGAAGCTCGGCGGCAGCATCGCCACGATGACCGTCTACATGATCATCGCCAACTGCTTCACCGTGGTCATCATCCCCTCGTTCTTCCCGTTGGTGGAGCGCGATGCCCATATCACGTTCTTCATGTCGGCCCTCATGGTGCTCGAACGGGTGGTGCGGGTGCTCATCCTCCCGCTCATCCTCGGCCTGCTCACTCAGCGCTTCCTGCCGAAGGTGGTGACGTGGGTCAAGCGGGTGCCCAATGCGCCGTTCTATATGTGGTCGTTCAACCTGAGCATCATCATGGGGCTTGCCATGAAAACCATCCTTCACTCGCCTCTGACGGGCTGGGCATTGTTCATGCTGCTGTTTCTGCCGCTCATCGTGTGCCTCGTGCTGTTCAGCATTGGCAAGTGGGTGGGCCATTTTTGGGGACCGCAGGCGCGTGTCGATGCCGGGCAGGCATTGGGACAGAAGAACAATGTGGTGGGCATCTGGCTTATCCTCCATTTCCTCAACCCGCTGGTCGTCATCGCGCCCTGCGCCTATGTCGTGTGGCAGAACATCATCAATGCCCTGCAACTGTGGTATAAGAAGAAATACGGGTATCTGAAGTGGTGATGCCCAGCCACACGCCCAGCCCCACGCCCAGCCCCACCCCCGCGCTTCGCGCGGCTCCCTCCCCCAAATGGGGAGGGCTGGTTTGCATTGCTGTACCCGACAGCCCCATGATATGGCGTATTCCCACACATCAGCGAGATAAACGTCAGCTAAAGTTTGCTACGATTAAATTGTAAAAATCATTCATCGTTTAAGGAGGTCATGGTTGCGTTATTTGACAGCGACGTCGACCATGGCCCAAAAATCGGCCGTAATGGACACGTTTATGTAATAGGCTTATTATTAGTGGTTTATACGTTTTTCTACCCTTTGCTTGTGATTTTGCTCCACAAAAGTACTGACTTCAGTTTGCCGTTACGGCGAAACGGTAACTCCCTTACGGCCAAATCGTGACTTCTTTACGGCGAAACGCCAACTCCCTTACGACGATATCGTGACTTCTTCATGTCGAATCGTGACTCTTCTATGGCGTAATTGCGACTTTCTTTGAGCGTACCTGCGATGCCTTCACGGTTTTTATGAATTATCTTTACTATTTTGCTCGATTCCCTTCTTAAAACAACCTGTTTTTCATGATTGCGTTTTGTAAAGCTGTTTCTTTGTTTAGAGTGACGCATTGTTGGAGTCAGGATGCATTGGAAACGATGTATTATTTTTAATAGTTTTATATTTGGTGGTATTGAAAATAATATCTATATTTGCAGAAAAACAGGAAATATGCCAGAGATATTCAGATTTTTCGGGTATTCGTTCTTTTTTACAGCAGGGAACACGAGCCCGTACATGTGCATGTAGAAGGTGCCGATGGTTTTGCAAAGTATGAATACAATGGAGAAAAGTTCGAACTGCGCGAAAGTCGTGGCATCAAAACTGGTGACTTGAAGAAAATAAAGTTTGTCATCGATGACAATGCTGATATCATTGTCGCCCGGTGGAACGAGTATTTTAACAGATAAGATAAGTAGTATGGGTATGGCAATAAAGAAGATTTGGTTTGATGCCGAATATATTTACGGTGAGGATGAGAACGGAAATGTTCTCAAGCAGTCATTATTATGGTATCCTAAATTGAAAGAGGCCACAGATGAGGAACGAAACCAGTATAAATTTGGTTTCGATGGCATACATTGGCGCAACTTAGATGAGGATATCAGCTTCGAGAGTTTCAACTATGACGATGCGGAACCTTCAAAATTACAGAAGTTTTTCCTTACTCATAGGGAACTTAATATTTCTGAGTTTGCTAAGCGGATAGGCATAAATGCTACGTTGCTCCGAAATTATATTAACGGCTTCAAGCATCCGTCAAAGGAGCGCGAGGAGCAAATACTTGACTCTATTCATGCAATTGGCAAAGAATACGTATCAGCAGTGTTTTAGGCACAACGGATATACCCTGTTGTTGGAGATAAGATCTTCTACCTTATATTTGTTTCCCTGTGCATCTATGTTATTCTCCTACCCACTTCGTGGGATATTAAGAAAATCTAAGAATATAAAGCATCCAAAATATATTTTCTTAATATTCTCAAATATTCTTAATATCCCGCGCAGCGGGTAGGAGGCCAAAAGCAAAGGAGTGCAGAAACAACGGAAGCAATAAAAATAATGAGAATATATAAGGCTGAGTAGTTACGTGTGCTTACACTTTTTGTTAATAAATGTATTTTCAGCAGCCTCGTCTTATGCCGGCCCTCAAAATTTTTTCTCTTCTGTAAAATTCATAGCGGTTCAAATATTATTCCCCAGGGTCTTCCTCTGCAGCCATCCAGTTGACGGGTTCGTCATCTTTGAGGTCGTAGTTCATTGTACGCTGCTCTGCATATTTACGGGCAAGCTTTGTCCAGTCGTGAATGGTCATGGCAGGATACTTCACACCAAATTTGAGAATAGCCTCTTTCGCCAATCCAAGGATGGAGATACCCGTTTGTGCAGATACTACTTTGCGAAGATAGTTGTGAACCTGGAGATCTTTCTCAACATCCTCGAGCACCTTGAACTTATTCTCAACCATCTCCAATTCTGTGATATTCTTGAAAGTAACATACATGAGCATAACGGTTACCACGTGGATGCCCAACTGAACTTCCTTAGCGTCGAGGCTCTTTGCCTCATGGTTCTCGTCATTACGAAGCTGAACAAGCAGATCAACATACTGGGCAAACTTCTTGTCAATTGGCTTGTCGCTATACTTGAGTTTGTTGAGGTGCATGCTGTAGAGCGCATTACTCAAGGCAGCATGTTCTACATCACCGTTCCTGTCAGTAACCTCCTTGTCGTTGATAAGGAAGTACAGCTTCTTCAGATAAGACTCATAACCTGTTACCAAGGCTTTCAGGTATGTACGTTTTTCTGCCAAAGTAAGGGTGTTAGGACTACAATAGAGTTTGAAGAGTGCATTGAGAATATTATCACCAAGTCCATCGTATTTGCTGATACTATGCACCTTCAGCACATCAATCATCCAATCGAAGGCTTCCTCAAGCGACCTGCCTTTATTAACCAGTCCAACAAAGTCCTCACGCATATAAGGAATAATCTGCTCCTTCAGGTTCTGGATCGTGTATGCCTTAGCCTCCTGCTCACGATAGCGTTCATAGATGGCGTGCCCCATCTGTTTCATAAGCGTCTGGTAGAACTCCTGGTTCTCAAACAGCTTACGGTAAGAGTCAGTCTGGGTCATATAGCAATCCGTGGCTGCCTTGCCAAAGATATCAGGGAAGATACTGTCAACAAACTGGTTCTCATCATTACCTGCTGCTTGCTTGGCCATTTTCTTGGTGGAATGTTTCTGAATATGATCAAAGATACCTTCCACCATCACACGGTCAGCTTCAGAGAACTTTCCACGGAACATAATGTTCACCTTGTCGATGATGTTGTCAAGAAGGTCACGGGTGTCATCAGGCTTTACGCCTCCTTTAGGATTCTCACCCTTAATTTCCGGTTTGTTGCCCTCAAGAGTAATATCCTGTATCTCGTTGGCCTTGATGGTGTTGTTTACCAAACGTACCTTCTTATCCAAATCGACCTTCTCGTGAGGAGTCTTCGGCAATACCCTGTAAAGGTAGTCCGTGAAGATATAAGTCTTCATCAGCGAACGGTCGAAAGTACGGGCTATCTGAGCCATGTAGCTGTAGAAGCGGTTGAAGTTCTTTATCTTGCTGCGAGCCTCAAAACGCTTTTCCTCATCCAGTTCCTCAAAGCGGCTTACAATAGGCTTCAGAAAGTTCGACATTGCACCGAGTTTCGACTTATCCTTCTTATCTTCTAATGAAGCAGCATACAGGTCATAGAACTTCTCTTCATCATCAGTGGTCCAGAGATGGAAAAGTTCGATGTCCGTATGGAACTTATAAACATAGTTAATATCTACTGGCTTTATTAGCTCTGTACCCTTGTAGAAAGGCTCAAAGGCAGCCTTTATCTCGTCAGCAGTATTTACAAAGTCGAACACAAAGGTATCTTTCTTCAGCGGATGCGAGCGATTCAGGCGCGAGAGAGTCTGTACGGCTTTTACGTTCTTGAGCTTCTTATCCACGAACATCGTATGCAGCATAGGCTCGTCGAAACCAGTCTGATACTTATCAGCTACAATCAACATATTATAGAAGTCGCTGGAGAAATAAAGCGGGAGCTTGTCCTCAGAGATATTCTTATCGCCACGCTGGTTCAGCTTAGGCTCGGTATATTCCTGCCCCTTGTATTCTACCTTACCCGAGAATGCCACCAGCGGATGAACGTCAGTTATATTATGCTGCTTGCAGTATTCCTGAACGGCAAAGAAATAGCGCACGGCATGAGCCCTACTGCAGGTAACGACCATGGCCTTAGCCCTGCCTTCCATGCTCTGTAGCGTCACCTCGCGGAACTTTTCCACTATAATAGCAGTCTTCTTGTTGATGGTGTCTGTGTGGTTATCGTGGAAAGCCTTCAGAGCGATGGTAGCAGGAGTCTCCTCATAGTCGGGATTATCCTCACTCTGTCGCGTAATCTCGTAGGACACCTGGT
>ONQB01000032.1 GCA_900319905.1 uncultured Prevotella sp.
CAAGTATGACCTCGGCATATTGATCGGTCGACCGAACAAAAGCCGTAACGGCGTGGCACAACTCGGCAGCGCCGCCTCCACTTCTCTGAAAGGAAGCGCATGGGCCATCAGCAATACAACAACCATTGCCCATGAGATAGGTCACACCTTCGGTGCCGAACACACCCACCAGAAGGACGACGCCATTTGTACTGAGCCTGGCAACGGGCGCAGCATCATGAGCTATGGCCAGCCACGCGACTTCTTCTCGCTGCCAAGCATCTACCAGATGCGCAGCACGCTGGCCAACATGAATTACTACACCGACGAGGCCCGCACTAATCTCGTCACAGTCTATGCCGGCAACGTTACTGTAGCCCCTTATGCTACAGACGAACAAGGCAGTGACCCCGTGCTTGACCGCAGCCGCATCAAGTCGGAATACACCATCACCAAGGGATCTGACTTTCAGTTCATCCTGCCGACAACCACGCACAACGACGGCAGCTATGCCTACAATGTGAACGCCTTTGACATTTCCAAGCACGACATGGCCCACGCCAACTGCCTGCGGCCGTCATACAAGGAGACAAGCGACAGCGTCGTGATTTTCCGGCCCCACTGCAACGCCCCCTCCCCGGCTACGACGGCCGACAACTATATAGAAGACTATTCCGACTATTCCAATGTCGGAGCCTACACCTTCATGGCGGCTGTCCACGACCAGTCACGCTACGATGCCATGCGCATCAAGGTGAATGTCGTGGAAGGCGAGCCTTTCCAGATTACCAACGTCAAGATGACCAACCTGCCGAACTACAGCCTCGGCCGCGAGATCACCTTCACCTGGAATCCATGCACACAACTGTACGGCAAGGACAGCAAGGTGCGCATCCTCTTCTCTGATGACTTTGGCAAAACCTTCAAGTACGTGTTGGCCGACAACGTGCCCAACAATGGCTATTATAAGCTGATGATGCCTTATCTTACCGTGGACAACATAAACGACTATGAGGGCTGGTCAAACTTCACCACAGGTGGCGGCCGATTCAAACTGGAGGTCGACGGAGAAATCGCATGCAGCATCTATCCCAGATATGATTATACCGTTCAGCAGACAGGTACAGCCATCAGCAGCGGATTGAAATTTGATACTAACGGGCAGCGGGCATTGTTCAAGACCACCGACGGCACAGAATTGCCCAAGCCATATATTGAGGCAAAGAGCACAAGCGACATTCCGCCAATGACGGAGACGCTGACCGCTTATTTCAGGACAAATACGAGCATATCAACGCAATGTACGGGAAAGGAGACGAGAGAGGGCAGCCTGATACGCCGGTCATGGAGCGGTGACGTCAACGGCATCAACTATACCTACACGCAGCTCATCAAACTTCCGGAAACGGTAACCGAGCAGGAACTTGTGCGCTACCAGGCACAGCAGCTGGCCACAATGGGCAAGGAGCTCCACGACAACATCGGCAATATTGGCTATCCCAAAGACCAGCTGGCAGAAACAAAGGCTTTTCATACCGCCAACGCAAAGGTGTTTCAAGATGGCGATATAGTCAGCAATGTCACCGCCTCTGACGTTGATGAACTGAAGGCCACAATGACCGCGCTCACACAGATTGCCGACGACAAGGTAGTAATGCCAGAGAATGGCAAGTACTATCAGGTACGTTCCTACCTCAGCCCCTACAACCGCGACACTTATTACTATATGGTTGATGACGGACAGGGTGAAAAACTGGTCAGCGAAGCCGACTTCAACAACTATACCAGTGAGGAACAGATGCAGTCGGCCCTTTGGTACTGCACCGTCAAAAATGAAAAATATTACTTCACCAGTATCAAGGGCAATGCGCTCTTCAGTCCATATGTGCCAGAAGGCGGAAGCCTCGACAACGCACTCAGCGATTTCCGGAACTTCAGCAATCCGGGTACAGACCGTTCACTTGAGCGAGGCTACTCCTGGGGCTCACTCACCATCCTCAACAACCAGCACTTCGGCTGCATGGTGGGCCTTAACGGCTATTTCTCCGTGGTGCGCGGCGTGGACAACGGACCCATGACCTCCGACCAGCGATGCAACTGCAATGACGGCATGATCGTTTCGACCGACTTCCAGTTTGTACCGGTCAGCGATGTAACCAATGGCATCTCATCACTCAAGAAGGATGACGGCAACAGCAGACCGAAAGGCATCTATACCATCGACGGCCGCAAGGTTGATACCAGCCGCAGCCTGCCAAGGGGCATCTATATAGTGGATGGAAAGAAGGTTGTCGTCAGGTAATCCAATTACCGGTCTGCCCTACAATCTCGCGCCATTCAACACCATCATCATCGGATATCCAGTCAACGAAGTACGGACTAAAGACAAGTGGGACGAAAGCGCCCCCCACATACGTCAACAAAGACAGAGAGCGACTCAGCATCCCATGAGCAAAACAGAATCCTCACCAAGGTTGTGCAACACCGCGCAGATTTGCAGCAGGTCATCGGTCAGCAAAGCGTAAAGAGCATTTCACGTCTTCCAAACAAAATCTACACGCAAAGTTGTGCATTACAAAATAAATGCGTAAGTTTGCAAAATAAACAAGTTGAGCGCACTATGGAGCAGACGATGAGAAAATATCCGGTAGGCATACAGACCTTCTCCGAAATAAAACGAGAAGGCTATCTATACGTAGATAAGACTGACCTCGTATACCAATTGGCAAACTATGCTAAATTTATTTTTATGAGTCGTCCGCGCCGCTTCGGCAAGTCACTGCTTACGTCGACATTGGATTCGTACTTCAAAGGCGAGCGTGAGTTGTTCGAGGGGCTGAAAATTATGTCACTGGAAAAGGAATGGACACCGTATCCTGTGCTCCATCTCGACCTCAGCGTAGCCAAAGGGCAGGATGATGCCGAAGGCCTGCGCAAGACGCTGATGTGGATAATGGAGCCGCTGACAAGTATTTATGGCAGAAAGGAAACAGAAACCACACCTGGCAAGATGCTTACCGGCCTCATCCATCGTGCTAAAGAGGAGACGGGCAAGCAGGTGGCGGTTATCATCGACGAATACGATGCGCCCCTGCTAGACGTGCTTCACAGCCAGGAAACGCTTGACGACATGCGCAAGGTCATGCAGGAGTTCTATGTTCCCCTCAAGGCCAATGAGGCTTTCATAAAATTCTGTTTCATCACCGGCATCACGAAGTTCTCGCAGCTCAGTATCTTCTCCACGATCAACAACTTAGTGAACGTCTCTCTTGAAAAGGCCTTCGCCACCATCTGCGGCTTCACGGAAGAAGAGTTGTGTACTACACTTTGGCCCGATGTGGAGCGGCTTGCAACCGTTTATAAGATTACGCCCGAGGAGATGCACGACAAGTTGAAGCAACGGTATGACGGATATCATTTCGCAGCAGATGCCCCCGAGGTTTATAACCCATTCAGCCTACTGAGTTGTTTTCTGCACGGCAGACTGAACAACTACTGGTTTGCCTCAGGCACTCCGACTTTCCTCATCAAGCAGATGCAACACTTCAATACCGACATCACCTCGCTCGACTCTCTCGACGTGCCCGAATCGGCCTTTGATCAGCCCACGGAGAACATGAAGGACACCCTGCCGCTACTCTATCAGAGCGGCTATCTCACTATCAAGGACTACGATCCCGAGGGAGAAACCTATTTTCTATCTATTCCCAACCAAGAGGTACGGATAGGTTACGTTAACGGATTACTGCCGACTTACATCGGATTGGATAATGCCGACGTCCAAGTTGGCTTCGCCTTGAAGTTTTGGAGGGCATTAAAGCAGGGCGACATCGACTTAGCCATGCAACACATGCAGGCCTATCTTGCCGACATTCCCTATGTAGAGGGCTTCAAGCAGAAACTCGCCGAAGCAAAGACCAAGGAAGGATTCTACGAATACACGTTCTACCTTATCTTCTCCATGCTCAACGTCTATGTGCGCACGCAGGTAAAGGTGGCAGGAGGTCGCGCAGACATGGTCATTCTCATGCCCGATGCCATCTATGTGATGGAACTGAAGGTCGGCGACACGGCCCATCATGCCCTCGAACAGATTGATGCCCGCGGCTATGCCAAGCCCTATCTCTCCGATGGCCGACGAGTGGTGAAGGTCGGTGTGCGCTTCGATGCCAATAAGCACACCGTGGACGAATGGGAGGTGGAAAACGCTTAGACTTTTTGCTTTGATATTTCGTATTGAAGCGGTGCGAGTCCGTGGTAAAGGCAATGAATCCGACAGTCTCGCATCGCTCTATGGTTTTACATCCACTCGTATGATTGCCTTGAACAGTAAAGGATGGCGACCTTCCTGATTTTTTGAGCTAACAAAGCCCCACACGGCTGCCAATCACCCAAAGAATTGGAAGTTGTCGATTTTATTAGCAATATTTCGGTTTACCTATTTGATAAATCGAGAAAAAATAGTAATTTTGCCACGTAAATAAAGACGTAACATATTAAAGGTTATTAATAACTAAATTATTAATTCGCAAGAACTTGATAGAGAAGCATATCGTTTTAGAAGACATCGACCCCATCGTGTTTTATGGCGTGAACAACTCGCACCTGCAGATGGTCAAGTCATTATTCCCCAAACTGCGCATCGTAGCCAGAGGAAACGTGATCAGGGTGCTGGGCGATGAGGAAGACATGGCAAAGGTGGAAGAAGACCTGGAGAAGATGCAGCGTCACGTGCTCAAGTACAACACCATCAACGACGAGGATATTCTCGACATCGTGAAAGGGCACAAGACGAAAGCCGACGCCGTGAAAGACGTACTGGTATACAGCGTGTCAGGGCGCCCGGTCAAACCCCGTTCAGAGAACCAGCAAAGACTCATCGATGCCTTCGACAAGAACGACATGATATTCGCTGAGGGCCCCGCAGGAACCGGCAAAACCTACCTGAGCATAGCGCTGGCTGTGAGAGCACTCAAGGAGAAGACCATCAAGAAGATTATCCTCAGCCGCCCCGCAGTGGAGGCCGGAGAGAAGCTCGGATTCCTGCCAGGCGACATGAAGGACAAGATAGACCCGTATCTCCAGCCCCTCTACGACGCACTGGAGGACATGATACCCGCCACGCGTCTGCAAGACATGATGGAGAAGCGCATCATACAGATAGCCCCGCTGGCCTTCATGAGAGGACGCACCCTGAGCGATGCCGTGGTCATCCTCGACGAGGCACAGAACACGACAACGGCACAGATCAGAATGTTTCTCACCCGTATGGGATGGAACACCAAGATGATTATCACGGGCGACATGACACAGATAGACCTGCCGCACGAACAGCGAAGTGGCCTGAGAGAAGCCCTGGACATATTATCGGGCGTGGAAGGCATCAGCGTCATCCGCTTCACACAAAAGGATATCGTGCGACATAAGCTCGTGACACGCATTGTCAACGCCTACAACGCGTATGACAAGAAGATGAAAGAGAACAAAGCAGAAAACGATTCATAGCAACCGACCGCGCTTGCGGCAACAGCCCTGCATACCTGCAGCAAAACGAAGTTCTCTCACCCATCGATAAGACAGTCAGAGCAACTTCGCCGGTGCGGGGAAGGCCAATTACCGCTGAGTGAGAAGAATATAGATCTTAATACTCATTATAGATTATGAAAGCTTTAACAAAGACTGATTTCCATTTTGATGGACAGAAAAGTGTTTACCACGGAAAAGTACGTGACGTGTATGACATCAACGACGACCTCATCGTGATGGTGGCCACAGACCGTATTTCCGCTTTCGATGTCGTTTTGCCCAAGGGTATTCCCTTCAAAGGACAGGTCCTCAACCAGATTGCCTCAAAGTTTCTCGACCTCACAGCCGACATCTGTCCCAACTGGAAACTGGCTACGCCCGATCCTATGGTGACCGTCGGACTGAAATGCGAAGGTTTCCGCGTGGAGATGATCATCCGCTCCATCCTCACCGGTTCAGCATGGCGTGCCTACAAAGACGGATGCCGTGAGCTCTGCGGAGTGAAACTGCCCGATGGCATGCGCGAGAATGAGCGGTTCCCCGAACCTATCATCACCCCGACCACCAAGGCTGACGAGGGTCACGACATGAACATCTCCCGCGAGGAGATCATCAAGCAGGGCATCGTATCGGCCGAGGACTACGCCGTCATCGAGGACTGGACACGTAAGCTCTTTGCACGCGGACAAGAGATCGCAGCCAAGCACGGCCTCATCCTCGTAGACACCAAGTACGAGTTTGGCAAGCGCAACGGCAAGCTCTATCTCATCGACGAGATACATACGCCCGACTCCAGCCGCTACTTCTATGCTGACGGCTACGAGGAGCGCTTTGCCAAGGGCGAGCCTCAGAAGCAGCTCTCAAAAGAGTTTGTGCGCCAGTGGCTCATAGAGCACAACTTCATGAACCAACCCGGACAGACCATGCCGGAGATTACCGACGAATATGCCGAGAGCGTGAGCGAGCGCTACATTGAGCTCTACGAGCACATCACCGGTGAGAAATTTGACAAGGCTGCCGAAGAGGGCGATATCGCTGCCCGTATCGAGCGCAACGTAAAGGCTTATCTCGCCTCAAGAAAGTAAATGTATCAACAAGAAAAGATAAAACCATACAACGCCGACGAAGGCAAGGGCAAGCAAGTGGAGGAGATGTTCGACAACATCGCCCCCACTTACGACACCCTCAACCATCGGCTGTCATGGGACATAGACAAGTCGTGGCGACGCAAGGCCATTGGACTGCTGCAACCCTTCCGCCCGCAGACCATGCTTGACATCGCCACAGGTACGGGCGACTTCGCCATTCTCGCAGCCCACATGCTGAAGCCCACTAAACTCATAGGCGCCGACATCTCGGAAGGCATGATGAGCATCGGACGCGAGAAGGTAAAACAACTGGGACTCGGACAGGTCATCTCCTTTCAGAAAGAAGACTGCATGGCACTGTCGTTTCCCGACAACAGTTTCGACGCCGTGACTGCCGCCTTCGGCATACGCAACTTCCAAAACCTGGACCAGGGACTGCGCGAGATGTGCCGAGTGCTCAAACCAGGCGGTCATCTTAGCATCGCCGAGCTCACCACGCCCGTGGCCTTTCCCATGCGACAGCTCTTCCACGTCTATGCCCACACCGTGCTGCCCATCTACGGCCGCCTGATCAGTAAAGACCGAAGCGCTTACGACTATCTCACCGCGACTATCGAGGCTTTCCCACAAGGTGAGCGCATGATGGACATCCTCAAAAAGGCAGGCTTCGCCAAGGTCTCCTTCAAGAGACTCACCTTCGGTATCTGTACTATCTATTTTGCAGAAAAATAAATAACTACTATGGACAAATACGGACTGATTGGTTACCCGCTGGTGCACTCGTTCTCCATCAGCTATTTCAACGAGAAATTCAAGAACGAAGGCATTGATGCCGTATATGAGAACTATGAGATTCCAACTATCGAACAGTTCCCAGAGATCATCGACACGAATCCCCAGTTGCGCGGACTCAACGTGACCATTCCCTACAAGGAGAAGGTCATTGGCTATCTCGATGCCATCAGTCCCGAAGCCAACGAGATAGGAGCAGTCAACGTCATCAAGATTACACACAAGGGCAAGAAAGTCATACTCAAAGGCTACAACAGCGATGTCATCGGCTTCACCCGCAGCATCGAACCGCTGCTTGACAGTTTCCACAAGCAGGCCCTCATACTGGGTACAGGCGGTGCCTCCAAGGCCATCGAGTTCGGACTGAAGTCGCTTGGACTGAAGACCATGAAGGTGAGCCGCAGCGTCAAGCCCGGTACCATACGCTATCAGGACATCACACCCGAGATGATGAAAGACTGGAACGTCATCATCAACTGTACACCCTGCGGCATGTATCCTCACAGCGACGAATGCCCACAGCTGCCCTATGAGGCCATGGACAGCCACACCTTATTATATGACCTCATCTACAATCCCGACGAGACACTCTTCATGAAAAACGGCAAGGCAAACGGAGCCATCGTGAAGAACGGACTGGAAATGCTTCTGCTGCAGGCCTTCGCAAGTTGGGAGTTCTGGCACAATGACTGATAATGACTGATAATGAGTGATATCAATACAATTATGAACAATCGTTATATGATGCGCGGCGTCAGTGCGGCTAAGGAAGACGTGCACAACGCCATCAAAAACATCGACAAAGGCATCTTCCCTCAGGCCTTCTGCAAAATCATGCCTGATATACTCGGGGGCGACCCTGACTACTGCAACATCATGCATGCCGACGGCGCCGGCACGAAGTCGTCGCTGGCCTACATGTACTGGAAAGAGACCGGTGATCTGAGCGTATGGAAAGGCATCGCGCAAGACGCCATCGTCATGAACACCGACGACCTGCTCTGCGTGGGTGCCGTGGACAACATCCTCGTGTCGTCGACCATCGGCCGCAACAAGATGCTCATACCCGGCGAGGTCATCTCGGCCATCATCAACGGAACCGACGAACTGCTGGCGCAACTGCGTGAGATGGGCATCGGCATCTGGCCCACCGGCGGTGAGACGGCCGATGTGGGCGACCTCGTACGCACCATCATCGTAGACTCTACCGTCACCTGCCGCATGAAGCGCAGCGACGTCATCAACAATGCCAATATTCGTCCGGGCGATGTCATCGTCGGACTCAGCTCTACCGGACAAGCTACCTACGAGACACGCTACAACGGCGGCATGGGCAGCAACGGACTGACCTCAGCACGCCACGACGTCTTCGCCAAGTATCTGGCCGAGAAGTTCCCAGAGAGCTACGACCATCAGGTGCCCGACGAACTGGTCTACAGTGGCAAGTACCATCTCACCGACAAGGTCGACGGCGTAACCGTAGATGCCGGCCAGCTCGTGCTCTCACCCACACGTACCTACGCACCCGTCATCAAGAAACTGCTGGAGACGCTCAGACCCGAGATTCACGGAATGGTGCACTGCACCGGCGGCGCACAGACCAAGGTGCTCAACTTCGTGGGCGAAAACTGCCACGTAGTGAAGGACAATATGTTCCCCATCCCACCACTGTTCAAGATGATACACGACTGCTCCGGCACCGACTGGAAGGAGATGTACCAGGTGTTCAACATGGGGCATCGCATGGAGATCTACGTCCGTCCGGAGACCGCCGAAAAGGTCATCGAAGTGAGCAAGCACTTCAACATCGACGCACAGGTCATCGGACACATCGAAGAAGGCAATAAGTCATTAACCATCAAATCAGAATACGGAGAATTTAATTACTAATGGCAGAAGAAAACAGCATATTGCAGAAGCTCGACGGACTGGATGCACGCTTTCAGGAAGTGGCTACACTCATTACCGACCCTGACGTGATTGCCGACCAGAAACGCTACGTGAAGCTTACGAAAGAGTATAAGGAACTGGGTGACATCATGGACGCGCGCAAGCGCTACATCGCCTGTCTCAATGCCATCAAAGAAGCAAAGGATATCATCGCCAACGAAAGCGACCCTGACATGAAAGCCATGGCAAGGGAGGAGCTGCAAGAGAACGAAGCCCTGCAGCCAAAGCTCGAGGAGGAGATCAAGCTCGACCTCGTGCCCAAAGACCCAGAGGATGCCAAGAACGTACAGATGGAGATCAGAGCCGGAACCGGTGGCGACGAGGCGGCCTTGTTTGCAGGCGACCTCTTCAATATGTACAAGCGTTTCTGCGAGACTAAAGGCTGGCAGGTCAGCGTCACATCGGTCAACGAGGGCGCTGTGGGCGGATACAAGGAGATAGACTTCGCCGTGACGGGTGACAACGTCTACGGCACGCTCAAATACGAGTCGGGCGTACATCGTGTGCAGCGTGTACCGGCCACCGAGACACAGGGCCGTATGCACACCAGTGCCGCCACCGTGGCCGTGCTGCCAGAGGCAGAAAAGTTCGAGGTACACATCGATGAAGGCGCCATCAAATGGGATACCTTCCGCTCGAGCGGCGCAGGCGGACAGAACGTGAACAAGGTGAGTTCCGGTGTGCGTCTGCGCTATCCCTGGAAGAACCCCGAGACAGGCGAGATGGAGGAGATCCTCATCGAGTGTACCGAGACGCGTGACCAGCCAAAGAACAAAGAGCGTGCCCTGAGCCGACTCTACACGTTCGTCTACGACCGGGAGCATTCTAAATACGTCAACGATATTCAAAGCCGGCGCAAGTCTCTCGTCTCTACAGGTGACCGCTCAGCCAAGATTCGCACCTACAACTTCCCGCAGGGCCGCGTCACCGACCACCGCATCGGCTACACTATCCACGATCTGCAGGGATTCCTCAACGGCGATATCCAAGACATGATCGACCACCTGACCGTAGCCGAAAATGCAGAGAAGCTCAAAGAGAACGAACTTTAACACATTACATATATGGCTAATTTCTGGACAAGAAAGAAAGAGGACTACTCCAAGGACGAGGAAACCATGCAGTCGGAAGACTTCATGGATCGCATGACAAAGATGCAACTGAAAAAGACCGTGCCCAACGAGAAGCCCCTTATTGAAAATACCAAATAAAGAAAGTTATCGCAATCATATCGCAATTATGAATAGAGCAGAACTTGTAAAGGAAATCTTCGCAAAGAAGTCATTCCTTTGCGTCGGCCTCGATACCGACATCAATAAGATACCAACATGTCTCAAAGAGGAAGATGACATGATCTTCTCTTTCAACAAGGCCATCATTGACGCCACAGCCCCTTATTGCGTGGCCTACAAGCCAAACCTGGCGTTCTACGAATGCTACGGACTCGACGGCATGGCTGCCTTTGAGAAGACCATCGACTACCTGCATAAGTTCTATCCCAACCATCTCATCATTGCAGACGCCAAGCGCGGTGACATCGGCAATACCTCCACCATGTATGCCAAGACCTTCTTTGACGAATACGGTGTCGACGCGCTCACAGTGGCTCCCTATATGGGCGAGGACAGCGTGACGCCATTCTTGGAATACAAGGACAAATGGGTCATTGTGCTGGCACTGACAAGCAACAAGGGCAGCCACGACTTCCAGCTCACCGAGGACAAAGACGGCGAGCGCCTCTTTGAGAAGGTCATCCGCAAGACGCAGCAATGGGGCTCCACCGACAACATGATGTATGTAGTGGGTGCCACCCAAGGTTCCATGTTTGAGGACATCCGCAAGCTGGCCCCCAATCATTTCCTGTTGGTACCAGGTGTAGGCGCACAAGGAGGCAGTCTGCAAGAGGTCTGCAAATACGGAATAATCAAGGACTGCGGATTACTGGTCAACTCTTCCAGAGGCATCATCTACGCCGGTCACGACGAGCACTTCGCCGACGCAGCCGCCGAGGCCGCCAAAAAGTTGCAGGTGCAGATGGCCGAGCAGTTGGCAAAGCTTTAGGTCGCATCTGCACCCCGTCTTTCCCTTTTGAATTTATAGAGAGGGAGTATCAAAATTGGAGAAGTCCGGAAGTTTAAAAGTCCAGAAGTCCGGAAGTCCGGAAGTCCAGTCAAATGTATAAGTATCTGATAATAAGATGTAAATATACTAATGACTGAACTTCCGGACTCCTGGACTTCCGGACTTCTAAACTTCTGGACTCCTCCAATTATGATACTCCCTCTTCTCGTCTTTAGGGGAGCACGGCCCTCACCATATTAAGCACGTCAATGCACGCTGACAGCAATTCTGTATGCCGCTTCCGGGCAGTGGTTACCCCACCTTAAATGTTACACAAAACCCCTGGCAATGTGCATTTTTGGCACTTATCTTATAAAAAAAAGAAAATAAACACACAGACTAGGCGATTATTAGCGCAATATTTGCTATATTTGCAAAAATATTTCAACGCACAATTTGAAAAATGGAATTTACCGCTAAGCAAATAGCCCAGTTCATACAAGGCAAGATTGAGGGCGACGAGAATGCAGCCGTACATACCTTCGCAAAGATTGAGGAAGGTGTGCCGGGATCCATCTCATTCCTGGCCAACGAGAAATATGTTCATTACGTCTACTCCACCAAGTCAAGCATCGTACTCATCGACAGCAGCATCACGCTGACTAAGCCGGTCTCCACAACGCTCATCCGCGTGGACAACGCCCGTGACTGCGTGGCTAAGCTGTTGCAGCTGTATGCTTCGGCACAGCCCAACAAGACCGGCATCGATCCACTGGCCTTCATCTCACCGAAAGCCAAGTTGGGCAACAATTGCTATGTAGGTGCATTCGCATATATTGCCGAAGGCGTAGAGATTGGCGACAACTGCCAGATTTATCCAGGCGTCACCATCATGGAGAACGTGAAGGTGGGCAACAACTGTCTGTTCTATCCCCACGTGTCCATCTACCACGACTGCCGTCTTGGCAACAATGTCGTGCTCCACTCCGGTGCCGTAATCGGTGCCGACGGCTTTGGCTTTGCACCCAATGCAGAGACACAACAGTATGACAAGATACCACAAATCGGCATCGTCACCATCGAGGACAACGTTGAGATCGGTGCCAACACCTGCGTAGACCGTTCCACCATGGGCTCCACCTATGTACGCAAAGGCGTGAAGCTCGACAACCTCGTGCAGATAGCCCACAACACCGACATCGGTGCCAACACGGTGATGTCCTCGCAAGTGGGTGTAGCCGGGTCGACGAAAGTCGGTGAGTGGTGTATGTTCGGTGGTCAGGTAGGCGTCTCAGGCCACATCACTATCGGCGACCACGTGCTGCTCGGTGCGCAGTCGGGTGCTCCTGGATCCATCAAGAGCAACCAAACGCTGATCGGCACTCCGCCTATGCCCAAGATCGGTTACTTCAAGAGCCAGGCCATCTTCCGCAGACTTCCCGACATCTACAAGCAGCTCAACGACTTACAAAAAGAAGTAGACAAGTTGCGTGAGCAACTGAAATAAAGGGAGCAAGCACCCCATCCCCAGGATTCGTATTAAAGGATACAGAAACTATTTAAAGATACATTAATTACACATATGGACACTGAAAAACAAACCACCCTTGGCGGAAGTTTCACACTTTTCGGCAAAGGTCTGCATACAGGACTCAGTCTGACGGTGACGTTCAATCCTGCTCCGGAAAACTTTGGATACAAGATCCAGCGCATTGACCTGGAAGGACAACCCATTGTGGATGCAGTGGCTGAGAATGTCGTGGAGACAAATCGTGGAACGGTTGTGCAGAGCGGAGAGGCCCGCATTTCAACCATCGAGCATGGCATGTCGGCATTGTATGCCCTCGGCATTGACAACTGCCTCATCCAGGTCAACGGTCCAGAGTTCCCCATTCTCGACGGTGCCGCAGATGCCTACGTCAAGAAAATCATGAGCGTGGGAATTGTCAAGCAAAACGCGCCCAAGGATTACTACATCATCCGCAAGAAGATTGAGGTACGCGACGAAGAGAACGGTTCCATCATCACCATTCTGCCAGATGAGGACTTCTCCATCACGGCCATGTGTTCATTCAACTCAAAGTTCATCAGCTCACAGTTTGCCACCCTCGACAACATCAGCAACTACGCCACAGAAATTGCCCCAGCCCGTACGTTTGTCTTCGTACGCGACGTAGTGCCCTTGCTCGAAGCCAACCTCATCAAAGGTGGCGACCTCGACAATGCCATTGTCATCTATGAGCGTCAGGTGGAGCAAGACAAGCTCGACAAGCTCGCCGACCTGCTCCACGTGCCACATATCGATGCCACCAAAATCGGCTACATTCAGCACCGCCCGCTGCAGTGGGACAACGAGTGCACACGCCACAAGCTGCTCGACATCATCGGCGACATGGCCCTCATCGGCAAACCCATCAAGGGACGTATCATTGCCACCAGACCCGGGCACTCTATCAACAATAAGTTCGCACGCCAGATGCGCCGCGAGATACGCAAACACGAGGTGCAGGCTCCTATCTATGATCCCAACGACAAGCCGCTGATGGACAACGTCCGCATCCGCCAGTTGCTGCCTCACCGCTACCCCATGCAGTTGGTTGACAAGGTGGTGGCTATGGGTGCCACAACCATTGTGGGCGTGAAGAACGTGACGGCCAACGAGCCCTTCTTCCAAGGTCACTTCCCCGAAGAGCCCGTCATGCCGGGTGTACTGCAGATAGAGGCCATGGCACAATGCGGAGGTCTGCTCGTGCTGAGCCAACTGGAGGAGCCCGAGAAGTGGTCCACCTATTTCCTCAAGATTGACGACGTGAAGTTCCGCCGCAAGGTAGTGCCAGGAGACACCCTGCTGTTCCGTGTCGAACTGCTCGGTCCCGTACGCCACGGCATCAGCTCTATGAAAGGCTACATGTTTGTAGGCGACAACGTGGTATCAGAAGCCACCTTTACCGCACAGATCATTAAAAACAAAGAATAGAAGCATAAGCAATGAATCAAATAAGTCCATTAGCATACGTTCACCCAGAAGCCAAATTGGGAGACAACAATGTCATAGGCCCCTTCTGCTATATAGACCGCAACACGGTGATGGGTGACAACAACGTACTGCAGAACAGCGTGACCATCAACTATGGTGCACGCATAGGCAATAACAATGAGATATTCCCGGGTGCCAGCATTGCAACCAAGCCCCAGGATCTGAAGTTCAAAGGCGAAGACACGGTCTGCGTGATCGGTGACTTCAACAGCATCCGCGAGAACGTCACCATCTCACGCGGCACAGCCTCCAAGGGCAAGACCGTTGTAGGCGACCACAACCTCCTCATGGAGAACATGCACCTTGCCCACGACTGCGTGCTGGGCAGCCGTTGCATCATCGGCAACTCTACAAAGTTCGCCGGTGAAGTGACCATCGACGACAATGCCATCATCTCTGCCACCGTACTCTGCCATCAGTTCTGTCACATCGGTGGATATGTCATGATACAAGGCGGTTGCCGCTTCAGCCAGGACATCCCACCTTATATTATTGCCGGCAAGGAGCCCACACGCTACGCAGGCATCAACCTTGTGGGACTGCGCCGGCACGGCTTCAGCAACGAGCTCATCGAACTCATTCACAACGCCTACCGCACGCTCTACAGCGAGGGCATCCTGGCCGACGGTATCAAGAAGATCAAAAGCGAACTGCAAGTAACACCCGAAGTGCAATATATCATTGACTTCGTCAGCAGCTCAAAGCGTGGTATCATCAGATAATCATACAACGAACTATTCACTCACAGCGCCAATGGCCAGTACCGATAAAACGTTGATTGTGCTCCTCGGACCTACAGGAGTCGGCAAGACTGATACGGCACTGGCCATTGCGCAACATCTACACACCCCTGTCATCAATGCCGACTCACGGCAGATCTTTGCCGAGCTGCCCATAGGCACGGCTGCCCCGACCCAGGAGCAGACGGCAATGGTCAGACACTATTTCGTAGGCAACCATCACATCACCGACTACTACAGCGCCTCTCTTTACGAAGAAGACTGCCTGGCTTTGCTCAGCCGTCTGTTCGATGGCTCTGAAGATGGCACGCCCCACCCCACGGCCTTACTCTCCGGAGGCAGCATGATGTATATCGACGCAGTATGTAAGGGCATAGACGACATTCCTACGGTCGACGAGCAGACACGAACCATGATGAAGCAACGGCTGGCAGACGAGGGTCTTCCCGCTTTGGTGGAAGAGCTCCATCGTCTCGATCCGCAACACTGGGCCATCGTTGACCGGAACAACCCCCGACGCGTGGTGCACGCCTTGGAGATTTGTCACTCTACAGGCCGCACCTATACCTCTTTTCGTACCAATACATCCAAGCAACGTCCGTTCCGTATTCTGAAAATTGGCCTCAACCGGCCAAGAGAAGAGATGTACGAACGTATCAACGCACGCGTGATGCAGATGATGGATGAGGGACTAGAGCAGGAAGCGCTCAAAGCTTATCCCCATCGTGACTGCAACGCACTCAACACGGTGGGATACAAAGAGATGTTCGATTACCTCGACGGTCTCATCACCCGTGACGAAGCCATAAGGGAGATACAATCAAACACACGCAGGTATATGCGCAAACAGCTCACATGGTTTAAGAAAGACGCGTCCATCAAATGGTTCTCGCCAATCAACATTAAAGAAATCTTAAAATATATAGACGATACACTGAAATAACCCCGTTATTTCATAATTTTGCAACATATAACGCATCGTCAGGAACTACGTTCCGCAATTATTAGCTTATACTGATAAAATGAAAAAAATCAAAGCCTTCCTCGGTTGGTGCTGGTGCAAAGTGCGTGGCTTCTGGCCTTGGTATAAGGGATTGTACAAGGGTCGCGCCTGGTACACAAAGACCCTCATCGGCATCGTTTCTTTCTTTGTATTCATCCTCATTTACCTTGGAGCTGTCGACATCAACTTCCTCTGGCTCTTCGGTAAGAGTCCAGGTTATTTCTCAGGTATCTTAGATCCGCCTACCAACCAGGCCTCCGAGATCTACAGCGCCGACGGCGCGCTCATTGGCAAATATTTCAATGAGAACCGCACACCGGTGAAATACGATCAAATCAATCCCGACTTCTTCAAAGCACTTATCGATACCGAGGATGAGCGCTACTACAAACGTCCACGTGGTATGGCTGTCGACGTGGTGGGCATTTTTGCCTCCATCAAAGACGCTGTGCTGCGCCATGACGGCCGTGGTGCCTCCACCATCTCACAGCAGCTGGCGAAGAACATGTTCCGCGTGCGCTCACAGTACAGCACCGGACTACTTGGTAAGATTCCCGGCCTGAAGATCCTTATCGTCAAGAGCAAGGAGTGGATCATTGCCACCAAGCTGGAGACCGTATACAACAAGCGCGACATCATCACGATGTATGCCAACACGGTGGACTTCGGCAACAACGCTTATGGCATCAAGACCGCTTCGAAGACCTATTTCGGAACAACCCCTGACAGTCTGTCCACACAAGACTGCGCCGTGCTTGTGGGTATGCTCAAGGCCACAACAATGTACAACCCCAAGACCAATCCTGAGAACAGCAAGCGGCGCCGTAACGTCGTGCTGACCAATATGTACGCACACGGAGACCTCTCGCGTGCAGCATGCGACTCCCTGCAGCAGCTGCCCATCGAACTCCACTTCAAGGTGGAAGAGAACTATGACGGACAGGCCATGTACTTCCGCGAGGCCATAGCCGACTACCTCAAGGACTGGTGCGAGGAGAACGGTTACGACCTCTACAGCTCAGGTTTGAAGATTTACACTACGCTCGACACGCGCATGCAGAAATATGCCGAACAGGCAGCCATGAAGCAGATGAAGCAGGTGCAGCAGAACTTCAACAACCACTGGGGCATCTACCGCAACCAGTCAAAGAACTGGATGCGCATGGCTCCATGGCGTGACGAGAACGGTAACGAGATACCCGGATTCATCGACCAGATTGCCGAGCGACAACCGTTCTACAAAGCACTGCAGGCCAAATACGCCAACGACCCCGACTCCATACGTTATTACTATAAGGAGTGGGTGCATCCCGTTAAGCTCTTCGACTACGACAAGGGCACCATCACCAAAGAGATGACGTCGGAAGACTCCATCAAGTACATGGTGTCGTTCATGCACTGCGCCATGGTTGCCATGGAGCCACAGACAGGCGCCGTGAAGGCCTGGGTCGGTGACATCGACTTTAAGTCATGGAAATACGACAAGGTGACTGCCGAGCGTCAGCCAGGTTCCACCTTCAAGCTCTTTGTCTACACGGAAGCCATGAACCAAGGTCTCACACCTTGTGACAAACGTCGTGACGAATACATCTCCATGCAGGTCTTCGACAAGAAGAAAAACGAGATGGTGACATGGACGCCAGGCAATGCCAGCGGCACGTTCTCAGGCGACTCCATGCCTCTGAAGAGTGCCTTTGCCAAGAGTATCAACTCCATCGCCGTGCGCCTTGGGCAAGAGATGGGCATCAAGCGCATCATCGCCACTGCACAGGCCATGGGTATCAAGAGTCCGCTCGACGACGAACCTTCATTGGCACTTGGTTCAAGCGACGTTCGATTGTTGGAGCTGACCAATGCCTACTGTACCGTCGCCAACAATGGCATGCACCACGAGCCCGTGCTCGTCACACGCATCGTCGACAAAGATGGCAATGAAGTATATGCCGACAAGAGTCAGTCAGAACAAGTCATCCCCTACAAGAGTGCTTTCCTCATGCAGCAGATGCTGATGGGTGGCATGAGAGAGCCCGGCGGCACCAGTCAGAGCCTTTGGGGCTACGTGGGCAACTACCGTGACACCGACTTCGGCGGAAAGACAGGTACGTCCAACAACCACTCCGACGCATGGTTTGAGTGTGTCTCGCCCAACCTCGTCGTCGGCGCATGGGTAGGTGGCGAGTACCGAAGTATCCACTTCAGAACGGGAGCCTTGGGACAGGGTTCACGAACCGCACTGCCTATCACCGGCTACTTCATGAATGCCCTGCTGGCCGACCCGGCGTTTAAGAAATATCATGGTCACTTCCGCAAACCGACCGATGAGGACGGCATCACTCAGGATATGTACGTATGCCAGAGCTACGTTGCACCCGTCAAGCACGACACCTTACGCACCGACAGCACAAGAATCATCTCCGACGAAGAGGTCATCCTGGATGAGAACGGCGAACCTATCAGCAAGCCTGCTGAACAGCAACAGGGTGCGGCCGACGAGCAGAAAGCCAAGAGCGAGAAGAAAACTGAAAAGAAACATAAGGCTACCGAGGAACAAATCAATCTCGATAACCTCTAAACGACAGATTATCCGACAATGAACAACACCATGACAAGAGCCATCATCACCGTTGTAGGTAAGGACAACGTAGGCATCATCGCAACCGTATGTACCTATCTGGCCAAGCACCAGATTAACATTCTCAACATCACTCAGACCATCGTTGACGGATACTTCAACATGATTATGATTGTGGACTTGACCCAGACGACGGCAACCTTCGACGCCATCAGCACCGACCTCGAAGAGATCGGTAAGAACATTGGCGTACAGGTGAAGATACAGTTGGAGGAGATCTTCAACAAGATGCACCGCATCTAAACGGTGCACCGACCTTCGACTTCCATTCTAACGGTCATCGACATTCATTCAAAAGGATTAAGAAAGGAACTTCAACATGATAACGGCTTCAGAAGTACTCGAAACCAACCGTATGGTTGAGGAGGAGAACCTCGATGTAAGAACCATCACAATGGGTATCAGTCTGCTCGACTGTGCCGACAGCAGTCTTGACGCAACCTGCGACAAGATATACACCAAGATCACCACACTCGCCAAGGATTTGGTGAAGACCGGTGAAAGCATCTCCCGCGAGATTGGCATTCCTATTGTGCACAAGCGAGTCAGCGTTACACCTGTATCACTGGTGGGCTCGGCATGCTGCCACACCATCGGCGACTATGTGCGCATCGCACAGACCCTTGACAAGGCAGCCAAAGAGATTGGCGTCAACTTCCTCGGTGGTTTCTCCGCCATCGTAAGCAAGGGCATGACACACAGCGACGAGCTTCTCATCCGCTCCATTCCTACGGCGCTGGCCACCACCGACGTGCTGTGTTCAAGCGTCAATGTTGGTTCCACAAAGACAGGCATCAACATGGATGCAGTCAGACTGATGGGTGACATCGTAAAGGATGCAGCCGAAGCTACCAAGGATAAATGGTGCATCGGTCCGGCCAAGTTGGTGGTGTTCTGCAATGCACCCGACGACAACCCCTTCATGGCCGGTGCCTTCCATGGCGTGAGCGAGGCCGATGCCATCATCAACGTTGGCGTGTCTGGTCCGGGTGTCGTGAAATATGCACTTGAGCAGATGGACCGTCAGGTGAAGATTGACCAGAACGATGAAAACGCGACGGCCAATTTCGAGAAGCTCTGCGAGACCATCAAGCAGACGGCCTTCAAGATTACCCGCGTGGGACAGTTCGTGGCACAGGAAGCCAGCCGACGTCTCAATGTCCCCTTTGGCATCATCGACCTTTCACTGGCTCCCACACCTGCCATCGGCGACTCAGTGGCCGACATTCTCAAATGCATCGGTGTGGAACAGCCTGGTGCCCCAGGCACTACCGCAGCCTTGGCCTTACTCAATGACCAGGTGAAGAAAGGCGGCATCATGGCCAGCTCGTATGTGGGTGGTCTGTCAGGCGCGTTCATCCCCGTCAGTGAGGATCAGGGCATGATCGATGCAGTCGAGGCCGGTGCGCTGACCATCGAGAAACTGGAAGCTATGACCTGCGTCTGCTCCGTCGGTCTCGATATGATTGCCATCCCTGGCGACACCCCGGCTACCACCATTGCCGGAATCATTGCTGACGAAACAGCCATTGGCATGATCAATCAGAAGACAACCGCCGTGCGCATCATACCCGTCATCGGTAAAGAGGTCGGCGATACCATCGAATGGGGTGGACTGCTCGGCCGTGCGCCCATCATGCCCGTCAACAAGTTCTCCAGCGCATTGTTCGTGAACCGTGGCGGACGTATTCCAGCGCCCATCCACTCCTTTAAGAATTAATTTCAAAAGGCAGTAACGATGCTGCGAAATCAAAGCGGCAACCATAAATAATCCTAAAATTTCAAAATTAAAGGAGCGGCACAAAAGCTATGTCATAAAGATTTAGTAATTTTGCAGCCGATTATAGTCCGTGGAGGCACGTATAAGTGATGATTAAGGTCATCCGCCTTGCGGAAAAACCCGTTTATAAATTAATAAAATGTACGCAATCGTAGAGATTAACGGTCAGCAGTTCAAGGCCGAGGCTGGTAAGAAGCTCTTCGTTCATCACATGAAGGACGCTGAGGCAGGCAAGACTGTTGAGTTTGATCGTGTACTGCTCGTTGACAATGAAGGAGCAGTAACCGTCGGCGCCCCCACCGTAGAGGGAGCCAAAGTAGTAGCCGAAGTGGTGAATCCGCTCGTGAAGGGCGAGAAGGTAGTGGTGTTCAAGATGAAGCGCCGTAAGGACTACCGTGTGAAGAATGGTCATCGCACTCACTTCACTGAGGTTGAAGTTAAATCCATTAACGCTTAAAAGAGGAGGTAATATTTATGGCTCATAAGAAAGGACAGACCAGTTCTAAGAACGGTCGTGAATCAGCAGCTCAACGTTTAGGTGTTAAGATTTGGGGTGGACAGAAGATTGTCGCCGGCAACATCATCGTCCGTCAGCGTGGCAACAAGCATTTCGCTGGTGAGAACGTTGCTCAGGGCAAGGATGATACGCTGTATGCTTTGACAGACGGCGTGGTATACTTCCACAAGGGTGCCCGCAACAAGAGCACAGTGTCTGTGCTCAGCCCCGAGGCTTACGCTGAAAAGACTAAGAAAGCCGAGGCTTAATACAACACAAAACTTATTCCAAACAAACATAGAAGCCTGTTTCCGAGAAGGAAGCAGGCTTCACTCGTTTATATCAAACCATTTATTTTTAAAGGGTGTATCAAATTGAGGAAGTACAGAAGTCAAGAAGTTCGGAAGTACAGAAGTCGGGAAGTTCAGAAGTTCGGAAGTACAGAAGTTCAGTCAAATGTATAAGTATTTGATAATAAAACCATTATCGTAATGACTGAACTCCCGAACTCCCGAACTTCTGAACTTCTGGACTTCTGAACTTCTGGACTTCTCCCATAATAATACACCTTTCAAGCGCTCATTTACTTATGCATGGCCTTGGAAAAACTGGGAATGCCATAGCCATACACACTGTCGGGCCAGTTCCATCGGTCGCCACTCCGCCTCACAAGATCAATAATCTGCTTGGCCGTCAGTTCAGGACGGGCCTGCCACAGACAAGCCACCATGCCACAGAGTATAGGCGAGGCGAACGACGTGCCGTTGGCGGTGGTCAGGTTTCCTTCACCATTCACCACATACGCTTTCAGCCCCATGGCACAGGCATCGGGTTTCACCCGTCCGTCCTGGGTGGGTCCCAGACTGGAAAACGGTGCAATCGTACCGGTCTCATCCACCGCCCCCACCGACAGGATGCCAGTAGCGTCGGATGGTACATTCATCTTATGCCATGACGAGGTGCCGTCGTTGCCCATGCTGTTGCAGAGCACCATACCCTTACTGGCAATCATCGCCGCCGTCTGTGAGATGAACGCCGTCTTGCCATTAAGGTCACGCAGGCGTATGCTCGTCGAGTCGCCGTCCCACTGGTGGTAGCCCAACGACGAGTTGATGACATCCACGCCGATAGAGTCAGCATATTCGGCACCCATCGTCCACGAGTCCTCCTCGGCTCTTGTCTCCGTTGGAATGTCCTCAGTACGTATCAGCACATATTCTGCCTCGGGCGCCGTACCGATGATGGTGTCAGGATGGTTCATCGCCATGACCGACAACACCATTGTCCCATGATAGTGTTCTTTGAAGATATCGCTTGTTCTACGTGGCGCAAAGTCTTTCGTAGCCACGATTTTTACATTGCGAAACGCAGGTATTCTGTCTACATTCTTAAAACCCGCGTCGAGGATTGCAATCCGCATGCCCTTCCCACGAAAACCCGCTTCGTGCAAAGCGATGCCACCCAGTTGATTGATCTGTTGATACCCATCGCCATAACGTCCTTCGGCCAGCGAATCGGGCATGATACCCGGAGCCACACTCGGCCGTTCGGGATTCTCTGCTACCTCTGGTGATACATACAACCGCATGCAACTGTCCACAAAGGCCAGGGTGCGCAGCCTTTCGGCCACGTCATCCGTCTGCGATGCCACCATCGCCGTATTGCGCCACCTGCTGGTCCCCATCACCCGCAATCCGTGTCGCCGCAACGCGTCGACATAAGCCGGCGACACGGGCAGGTCGGTAGAGTCAATGGCTATGCCCTGCCACTGTCTGCGTAAGATGGCCCGCGGAGAGAGGTAGCGCTGAGGTTTGTCCAACGTATAGGGAGTACCATGTTTATCGTGAAGATAGACACGATAGAGAAAAGTCCTGGGAGTAGCCTTCACCGATTGCACTTTCTTCTGTGCATAAGTCCCAAGCGTACCGATGCACACCGTCATCATCAAACACATCAACAACCGTTGTCTTATCATCATTCTCATAGTGTCGCCATAAAATCCTTTATCTCCTCACAACGTTTTGCCGCCGGCGCAAAGCCCATGCCTGCCGATTTCTTCCACAGTCTGACAGCCTTTCCGGCATCTTCCACCACGCCCTGTCCTTTCCAATAGCACCATGCCAGCAAATACATTGCTTCAGCGTGCTGATAACGCTCGGCATAACGCAGTATGCGGCAAGCATCCTCGTAATTCTCTTCTTCTACCAAATGCTTGGCACGCTGAACGGCGTGCTCGTAAGTCTCATTGGAGTCTTCGTCATCCGTAAAGCCGAAGAAACTCCGCCACAGATTACTCATATATCATTAATAAGTTTTTGTTTTCAGTTTAATCACACACTTGTTTACTTTAAGACGACCATCACTCCCCCACCGGTTCTTTATCGGTCTCTGTCTGTTTGATCCTCACATATTCAGATGGCGTCATTCCTATCACCTTTTTGAAGGCCCGGTTGAAGCTCATGGCGTTGTTGTAGCCCACACTTTCAAAGATAGCCTGAATGGTCTGACTGCCAAACGTCTCTTTGTCGAGCAGCTTGCGTGCGGCCTCTCTGATACGGTTCTCATTGAGAATAGTCTTGAAGTTACGTCCATACGTCTCATTGATCACCCACGACACATAACGGATGTTCGACCCCACCATCTCCGCCAGCTTGTTCAGATTGAAGTCGGAGTTGGAGATGACGTCCACGTCATCCATCACCTTCATTACCTTGCCAAGCAGTATGTCCTTCTGCCGGTCATCCAAATTGACAGAGGTCTGCGTGGTTCCCGTCTTGGTGGTACGTTGTTGGTCGTTGTCATTGTCAACGTATTTCTCAAGCAGTCGTTTGCTGTCCTGCTCAGCCTTTTCCAGATAATGGTTTTTCTCAACGAGCAGCTTCTGTGCTTCCGACAACTTACGGTTCTTGCGGTCCACCACAATGATGAAAACGAGCAGCCCTACAAGTAGCACCACCGAAAGGACAATCACATATAACTGTGCATTGATGATGCCGTTGAGCGAGTTAATGTGCTCATCATTCTTCTTGTTCTCATATTGGAACAACTGTGTGGAAGCCGATGAGAGTCTGTGAAAGTTATACACCGAATCGCACGTACTGCTGTAGAGCTGGTTATAGGTCTTGCTCCGCATCGTGTCACCCATCGCCTGATAGCTGTCAGCCAACATCTCGTAAGCATTGGCCAGCAGTTCCTGGCTCTTTACGCGCTTAGCCATCTGTTCACACCGCTTCCCATAGACAAGGGCTTGGTCGTAGCGGCCTGTCCTCAGATAGATATTGCCTATCTCACTAAGCTGATAGAGCACAAACACGGGTTTCATCCGTTTCTTTCTGGCATACGTCAAGGCTTCGTTATGATACCTCAAAGCCTCATCCGGCTTGCCTGCCAAGAGTTGGATGCGTGCTTTATTATAGATGAGGAAATACGTAATTCGCTCACCACCGGTATTGTCTTTCTCACTTTCCAAAGCTATCTTGTAGTACTGCTGCGCCTTCTTCAGCTCACCGAGTTTACAATAGCACGTCACGATATTCGACACGAAACTAGTCGCAAGTTGATCATGTCCGTTTTCCTTGGCCATATTGTAGCCTTTCAACAAGTAGTGAAGGTTGCGGTTGTAGTCTCCGTAGTCGAAATAGATGTTTGAGATATAGCCAATACACCGCTCAGCGGTAAGGTCGTCTTGATTCTTCTCTGCTTCCGACAGCGTCTGAGTGAAAAGGTTCATGGCCTCTGGGAAGCTCTCTGCCTCATAATACCGCAGGGCTTTGTAGAACGTGTCGTTGCTCTTTGGCTGGATAGCCATAACGGCAATACCGTTCCATAGCAGAAACAAGATGAGTATATAGATAATTTTCTTCATGAAGTGCCCTTTACCTTAATGTGCCGTCTCAACAACGTTGCCACAAAATTAATCATTTTTTTTGTTATTGCCTAATCGATGGCCTTCTGATTACCAATTAAAGATTGATTCATTGCGTTCGTCTGGCATTACAAACTGTTAGCACTTAAACCAAAGAAGCTATAATTTAGAACAACTTTTTATCATTTTATGAATTGTTATATAAAACCATCACGATTAGTCAATGGTTTACTTTCAATTATTTACTTTTGCAATCGTAAACGAAAAATAACATGCTGAGGATTGGATGACGAAATCGATGATGAAATCAAGGTGTAAGGATAAACAACATCAACAATCCCCACAACGATTGAAAATCATAATTGTAAGAATGAAGAAAACGCTACTCCTTTTGTTGTTGGCCGCAAGCAGCCTTTCAATGTCCGCCCAGCGCCGTCTTGTGCTGATTGAAGAATTCACCAACGACGGTTGCAGTCCTTGTGCCAGTTACAGTCCGACCCTCGACGCCGTGCTGGACGACCGCATCGGTGAGGTGATTGCCGTGAAATACCACGTAGGTTTTCCAGACAACGAGGATGATGTCTGCACTTCGCAGAAGGCCAACATGGATGCCCGCATCAACTACTATGGCATCAACTCCGTGCCAACGACTGTCATCAATGGCTACAAACTCGAGAGCACACCCAACGTCACATCGCTCAACAACATGATCAATGTCTGTGCCAGCGACCCGGTGACGATGAATGTGACCACCGCCTTCACGGTCAACGATGGACGGCTGAACGTCACTGCCCACGTAAAACCCGACGCAGCCATCGGTGGCGACAGCCTCCGGTTGTTCGTGGCAGCCATTGAAGAGCATGCCACGTTTGCATCTGCCTTCCCCAACGGTGAGACCGAACAGAACTACACCTGCCGGCAACTGCTTAGCGGTGGTGAGGGCATCAACATGGGCGATGTGGCTGCAGGCGGTCAATACGACTACAGCACAACGTGGACCATCAGTGGCGTCAACGACACCAAGCAACTGGCCGTCGTGGCTTTTGTACAGAACATCAAGACCGGAGAGATTCTCGCCACGGGTTATGCACCTCGCAAGCCTCAAGAGGTCAACAGCCTCTCCTTGCTGCACGTGGACGAGACGCCTGACAACATCTGCATCCCTGACTACTCCGGCAAGGCCATCTTCCGCAACTCGGGTCAGCAGCCCCTCACCTCTGCTGTGCTCAACGTAGACATCAACGGCACCGTAAAGCAATATCCCTGGTCCGGCCAGCTGAACTATCTGGAAAAAGACACGCTCTCATTTGACAATTTCACCACGTTCGCTTTCAGCGACAACAACAGCGTTGACATGTGGTTCTCCAATATCAATGACACCGATGCCACCTCCAACCATATCACAAAGACGCTGCACAATGCAACGCAGGTGACAGGTGGCGTACAACTGCGCATCTATACCGACAACGCACCAGAGGAAACGTCGTGGAAGCTCTACAACTCAGAAGGTGACGTCGTGCAGACGGGCGGTCCCTACTCCCAGTCACGTCATTTCTACACAGAGAACCTTCAGCTGAAACAAGACGACTGCTACCAGCTGGAGTTCCTCGACGCAGGTGGCAACGGCATCAAAGGCGCTAAGGGCAACGGCTACTTCATGCTCTATCAGCTCAATGCCAACGGGTCGAAGAAGCGTGTGGTCCAAGGCGACTACACGGGTTCGGTCTACGATGTCAACTTCCACCTCTCCAACGCCGACATTACCTTAGGCATCAAAAACGCAAGTACCACCACCGGTAAGGGTGAAGTAACCGTCTACGACCTGCAGGGCCGCCGTGTCAACCCCGAGAGCCAAGGTCTGCGCATCGTCAGCAAAGCAGGAAAAGCCAAGAAGGTCATCATCAAATAGTATCATCATCATGCACACAATAAAGAGAGACATCATCATCTGCTCAATGCTGTTGACCGGTCTGACGACACTGGCCGACAACGCTGCTGACCATATCAGGGGCATCACGCCGCAAGACCGCCGTCTGGTGCTCATGGAGGAGTTTACCAACCAGGGCTGCGGTCCGTGTGCCGCCTTCGCACCCAAGTTCGAGCACACCGTGTGGAGCCGTCTGGGCGATGTGGTGGCTCTCACCTATCACGGCAACTATCCCGACGCTGCCGACAAGATCTATCTGGCCAACACCAGCGACGTGATCAGCCGCATGAACTACTACGACATCACCGGCGTGCCAACGCTTCTCCTCAACGGCCAGCGCGTCTCCACCGACGCCGACCTCGACACGTGCATCAACATCTGCGCCCGCGATGCTGCCACACTCGACCTGCAGTCCACCGCCACGCTCCACGACGGTGTGCTCGGCGTAGCGGCCAGCGTCAAGCCAATGACCAATCTCAGTGGCCGGTCGCTCCGTCTCTACGTGGCCGCCGTTGAGGAGTATGTGAAGTACGCACAGTCGACATCCAACGGTGAGAACCACTGGCTCTATGTCATGCGCAAGATGTTGCCCGACGGTGACGGACAGGCGCTGCCCGCCACGCTTCTCCCCGACTCCACCTACAGCTATCACTATCAGTGGACCGTGAGCGGCTACGAGGACGACCGTCAGTTGGGCATCGTGGTCTTCGTGCAGGATGCCAACACCCATGACGTGCTGGCCACACAATATGTACCGCGGCCATCCGGCACGGTGAGCAATGCCAAGATCCTGCGTGTGCTAGACACACCGGCACGCATCTGCAGTCCTCGCTTCTCCGCCGTCATTCCCTTCCGTAACACCGGTGCAGACACCCTCAGGTCGGCAAACATCACGGTCAATATCAATGGCAGCGTTCAGTCCACAGCCTGGCGGGGCGCTCTGCCACCATTGGGCATCGACACCGTACGCACACAGCCGTTTACTGATTTCAGTCTCGCACAAGATGGCAACAACCAAGTGAGCATCAGCCTGACCGATCTCAACGGCACTGAGGCAGCATCTCTGCCCGTGAACGTCGCGCTCGACAATGCAACCAGTGCACGGTGGGCCGTCAGACTGAGCATCGTGACAGACAACAAGCCGGAGGAGACCACCTGGACACTCTACAACTCAACGGGCGATGTGGTGGAGCATGGCGGACCTTATACAGACAAGCGCCACCGCTATCAGCATGTGTTTGCTCTCGATGTGGACGACTGCTATAGACTCGTTCTGCACGACACAGGCCACAACGGCATCAGTGGGTCGGCAGGCAACGGCTACTTCTCGCTCCATCAGATTGACCAGAACGGCTCCGCAAAACTGTTGTCTCAACAGACATTCACCACCGACTCGGCTGAGGTGTACTTCAGTCTGAGCAATGCCGACATCTCGCTGGACATCGACCACCCGTCGGCCACCGCATCGTCTCATCCCACCTTCACTACAGTCAACGGCACCAGCGTCGGCAACAAACCGCAGCAAGACGGACTCTACCTCGTGACTGACCATCAGCTGACACGCAAGGTTGTCATCAAGCACTAAGCCACGCCCATCCGAATACATATTATTTTTCAAGATAACATATCCTTCATTTCAATTCTAACCACAAGCTTATGAAAAAGTTTACCTCTTTAGTACTCCTGGCACTCGGATGTTTCAGCACCGCAAGTGCACAGTGGAACACCGGCAACTCGCCCAAGCTGTTTTTCAACGCAGCCAACCAGGGCGACTACTATGGTTGCTCCCCCAAGGCCGTGCGCACCTCAGACGGCAAGACCTGGATCAGTTACAAGATTTGGGATTCACGTCAGGTCAACGACTCCGTCTGGGACTTCCGTGGCGTACACACCTACCTGCAGCTGCTCAATGCCAACGGCGTGAAGCAGTTTGCCGACCCGGGCATCCTGGTCAACGACTACCGCACACCGTCGTGGTGGAGCGGCTACGGACTGGCCGTTGACGCTGAAGGCAACGCCATCGTCACGGTGGCTGACGGACGCGGAGCCAACATCGCCGAAGACTCCATCATCGGCTCCTACACCGATGTGCAGACATTCCAGCCGGCCATTTACAAGTTCAATCAGGATGGCGACCCATTGTGGGGACTGGATGGTATCACCTTCAGCGATCTGCAGAACGAGCCCTTCACCGACGTGACGATGGTGGGCGACGATGCCTATTTCGTGATGAATGGTGATGGTGGCTACGTGATGCGCGTCAATGCCGACGGCACATGCGCCTGGGACGCTCCCAAGCCGTTCTACGGTCAGATTTGTCCCTCTACCGGCACCGACTTCATCAACTTCGGCGACACCGGCGACGGACCGACTGCCACACGCTACACCAGAGACCTCGAGCCGGTCTGGACGGTGACCTACGACACGCTCTCCGTCAGCAGCCACGACCTTCATCCTTACAAGATCGCTCCCGACGGCGAAGGTGGCGCGGCCGTTGCCTTCACCTGCAACATGGGGCAGTTTGCCCACAACATTCGCGTGCAGCATATCTCCGGCGACGGCGAGACTACCTTCGGTATGGCCGGTGTCTATGCCTATGAGTCGCTTGACTACGATCACGACTATCCCGACATCGCTGTGAACACAGAGAAGCAACAGATCTGCGTCAACTGGGAAGACAATATCGACGATTTGATGACACAGTCGGCCAAGGCCTACAATTATTATGGCGACGTCATCTTCGGCGGTTCCTTAGGCACCCATGTGGCTGAGAAGACATCAACAGGCGGCTATGCCTACAGCACCATTGGCAGCGGAGCCCTGCCCAACGGCGACTGGATCATCGTCTACGGCAACTGGGAGGGATGGACCGACCGCAGCATCATCGTACGCCGCATCAACGGCGAGACAGGTGAGCGCGTATGGAGCCGCACCTTTGGCCGCAGCATCCAGATGGACGATGAAAATGTCATCGTAGAACCCGACTTCACCTATGTCATCTACCGCAACGGCGTCGACGGCAAACAAGGCATCTACGGCTTCCGCGTGAGCAACGCCGACGGTGCCTACACCGATATCCAGAGCGTCAGCAGCAAGACAACCCAAGCTCACCCCGTAGCTTACTATGGCGTTGACGGCAAGCAGCTCAGCGCTCCGGGCGCAGGCCTCAACATCGTGAAGTACAGTGACGGAACGGTGAAGAAGGTCATGAAGTAACTCTATTTTCTCACAAATATCTAAATATTATCGACTATGAAGAAGATATTTAGCATCATGGCGGCAGTCGTCTTAAGTACGGCCGGAGCCCACGCACAAAGCATGGTGGCTTACGACGTCAACTACGCCACATCACCCATGCAGGTGTTCACCGACGGCACCGTCATCCCCATCGATGACGAGAACACCGGAGAAAACTTCACCAAGCTGGTCATCAGCGGCGACGGTACCAACAACTACCAGAGCATCGACGATCCAACCCAAGGCTTCCCCATCGGCTTCCGCTTCAAATTTGACGGCAAGCAGATGACCCAGTTCATGGTGGGCACCGACGGTCTCATCTACCTGGGCAACGCACCGTTCTCCCTGAAAAAATTCAGCAACGCCTTTCTGCAGCTGACCGGTACCAACCCCGACAACTTCGGACTGGTAAGCATCGGGGGCAACTATGGACTGAGCGACACCCAACTGAGTTATAAGAATGAGATGTCAGGCACCGACAGCGTACTGGTCATCCAGTATGCCAACGTGGGCATCAGCGACCGTTGGGGCGACACGGCCGTAGCCAAGGCCAACATCCAATACCGCCTCTATCAGAATGGCAATATCGAAATGAAGTTTAGTAACTTCAAGCCCTTCGATGACGCCTCCACGCGTTATGTTTCGATGAAGATCGGCATTCATGGCACGGGCAGCGACGCGCTCTTCGCCAGCAGTTTCACTTCGGGTGAGAGCACGACAAGAGAGCGCATGATCTCATACGACGAGGACAACTACCCTGCCGACGGTACAACCTATACGTTTGTGGCACCAGAGCCTTGCACCACACCGGCCGACCAACCCACCGATCTCCAGTTGAGCGCTACCTCGCAGTCGGTAAGCGGTGCGTTCACACCCTCAACCAGCGCCAGCCAGTACCTCGTGGTGGCCACCACCGACCCGGCACTCTCTGAGACGCCCGCCGACAAGACCACCTATGCCGTAGGCACTACGCTTGGCAATGGTACGGTGATCGCCAACACCGAAGACTCTGTCTTCGAAAGCAACAGCGATCTCAAACCCAACACTCAGTACTACCTCCATGTGTTCGGCTTCAACGCCAAGTGTCTCAATGGCCCACTCTATCTGACCGGCCAACCGCTTGAGGGTTCCATCACGACCCTTCCCGGTGCTCCCTCTCTGACTGCCGTGGACGTTGACTCCACCTGGGTCAAGCTCAACTCAGCAGCTGACGAAGGCAACAACGTGATGATAGCCATGACCGACGTACAGGCCCAAGACAAATGGGGCGACGATCTCGGGACCGGCGACTTCGGCACACCCGAGGGCACACTCGCTGTGGGCGACACCATCAGCGGAGGCGGCAAAGTAGTGTATGTGGGTCCCAGCAATGAGTTCAAGGTTGATGGTCTCTCCGCTGACAAAACTTACTACTTCCGTGCCTGGACACTGACCGGCACCGGCAGTTATTCGTCGCTCTATACCGACCTCACGAGCGCCACAGCCGCAAAAGCACCTTGGAGCGTAGACTTCAGCTTAGTGGGCAATGGCGACCTGCCCGCCGGATGGTCAGCCGACGAGAATTGGCAAGTACAAGGCTCCCGCACTACCAATTATCTGCAGGGAAGAGTAGACAATGCCGATGCCACCAAAGGCACTACAACAGCCGTGACCACCAAGAAAATATATCTGGCTCCTGACGCCAACCGCATTACTGCCTCCGTACTCATCGAGGAGATGGGTGACTGGGGCTACACGTCCGACTATACCTTCGCCGACGGCGACACGCTGGCCTTCCAGGTGAGCCCGGACGGAAAGAGTTACAAGACCGTCTATGCCGTCACCTCCGACAACGGAGCCGTACTGGGCAAGTCTACCAAATATACCACTCTTCGCCCGACGTTCTACGACTATGCCGGTCAGGCTGTCTACCTGCGCTGTTACCTGCGCACTCATACCAACTGCGCCGTACAGCTCAGCAATCTGGCGGTAGAGCAGAAACCCGCCTGCGACTATCCGGTCGACGTCACCGACAGTCTTGTACTGGCTGACTCTGCCATCGTGAAGTGGACACCGCAAGGCGACGAGAGCGACTGGGAGGTGAGCTACAAGAAGTCAGATGACGAGACATGGGGCGAGCCCATCCATGTGCAGACTCCTTATGCCACCATCCGCAATCTTGAGGGTACCACCTCCTACGACGTCCGTGTACGGGCGCTCTGCGACAAGACCCACAGCAGTAAGTGGTCTGACAGCCACTCCTTCAAGAGTGGTCTGGTTGTCCCGTTCAATGAAGTGTTCGGCAACGAGACAGCCATGCCGGCAGGCTGGAGCAGCAACGTTGGTGAGTTGGCCACACCTACCGTGTTTACCAGCACCAACACCTACGACTTCTACTTCTCATCCGGTTGGGGATCGCCCACGCTGGAGTACGTGCCGTCTCACTCTGATACGATTGCCAATGCATGGCTCGTCTCTCCCTCGTTTGAGGTGAAGGCCGACTCTGCCATCCAGCTCAGCCTGACCATTGCTCCGCAACACTACACCGACGACAACATCGACAACTGCGATCAGAAAGTCTATCTCGTGCTGTCACACGACGGCGAGCACTTCAACGCTGCCGACACCGTGATGGTGAAGACCCTCGCCGACTTCCCCAAGCAATATAACGAAGGCACCTGGACCACTGATACCATCAGCAACTACAGCGGCAACACACGTCTTGGTCTCTATGTCTACTCGCGCAAAGGATCGCCCGTCGGCTTCGACGTGATCAGCATCAGCGCCAAGTATGTCAAAGGCCGCATACAGACCGGTGTGCAGCAGTTGAACACCGACACCGACAAGGCCAAACGAGTGGTCGCCCGCTACAACCTCGCAGGACAACTGCTGCAACATGCCGAGCGAGGTGTCAACATCGTGAAATATGCCGACGGCACTACCCGTAAGGTTATTGTCAAGTAACATGCTATAATAGTTTCCAAGGAAACACCTTTCATCTAAGGAGGAGAATCGTCAGAGCGCAACAGCTCCGGGATGGTTCTCCTCCTTTTTTCACCTGACATGTTGATTTGTAATAGAACTATAATAGGTTGAATAGCTATGATCGCCATTTATTGTCAAAATAAATCATAATATTTTAACTCATTCGATGGCTTCGAAAAAGTGTTAAATAATTAACACCGGTACATTCCGATGGTTGTCATCCAAATAAAAATTAGCATTCCTGAGCAAATTTGAGTTCATCGAAATGACTTTTCGGCGAAGAAGCTACGACCTTTCAGCGAGGATGCAGTGGCTTTTCGCCGAAGAGGCAGTGGCCTTTCGGCGAAGAAGCAACGGCCTTTCGGCGATATGGAAACCACATCTTCAGTAAATATTGACGCTCTTCTTATAAAGACAGCATAACCATTTATTAATCAATATATTACAGTACGACCGCGAAAAACTCAAGAATCGCGTATTTGCCACCCACTATAGGATTGAAAGCAAATACGCGATTCTCAGAAGGGGTGTTGTCAATTATTCTGATCGGTCGAATTTTTAGAAGTGACAAAGTCAAGAATGGTGACTGAGTTTTTCCACCTCCACCATCTCTATGTCGGCATCAGCGGGCAGAAGGGGAAGAAGACGCTGGATAAAATTGTTGCGCGCGACAAAGTAGAGGTCCTTGCCGTCGGCGATAGCCGTCATGAGCAACTCACGAAAGCCCTGGCCAGCGATTTCGATACGTCCTATCTCGTCAATCCATATCTCCTTGGCCTCGGGATGCTCCTTATAGTATTCCAGTGCCTTGTCGAAAGCCGACTTATGGACGAAGTAGCTGCAGCTGTGCATTAACTCGCCCGTGAGGTCCTTCACGGCCAATGTCTCCTTCGACGCTGTCTCCATCTCCACCTCCGGATCTTTCTCAAAGAAAGGCAGCGTCTCGTCCTTGGGATAGAGCACGAGGTCGTAGGCACAAACC
>ONQB01000058.1 GCA_900319905.1 uncultured Prevotella sp.
TAGCGGAGTGTCAAAGCTACCAACGCTAGCACCAGTTACCTTCACGTCGCCCTTGCCGATGATCATCGTATATTGCACCTTGTTGCTGCGAATCTTTGTCGTGAATTTGATGGTGTACCATCCGGCATTTGCGAATACCACGTTATCGTCGCTGTTTGCGCTTACGCCGGCGCCGGCCTGGTCGTCAATCGTAGTTATCTCGGAAGCACCGTGCCAGTCTTCCTCCTTGAGCCCCCACTTGAAGGCACCGCCTGCGGGAACATAGATCAAAGTATAGAACTGTCCGGCTGCGCCATAGACAGGTGTCATGTGCTGCCACGTCTTCCAAGCTGTGCCAATGCTGCTACCACAGAGATACATATCGGTAGGCAATGTTACGTCAGGAGCCTTATAGGTGGCAAGCACATTGGGCAGCTCAACCACGTTGGAATAGACATCGCTACCGCTCACAGTATTGATGTTGGCCTTGCAGCGTACATAGAGCGGGCGTACGGCATTGTCGTAGGAGTCTGTGTTCTTGATGCTCTCATAAAGGTTGATCAGGCTCTCGTTGAGCTCTGAGGCCTGAACGCTCATCGTTGGTTGTGTGAACGTAGTGCCCAGGTTGGCATAGTTCTGCTTAGTGCCTGCCGTCTCGTCTGCATCAGTGAACACAGAGTCGAGCGAGATTTGCAAGGTATAGGTCGTGGCCACGGGGAAGCCGCCGTAGTCAGGCTGGCTGGCTGTAAAATCCACCGTGCTTGAGTTGGCCAGGTCAAGCGTGTTGTTTTCGGCGTCAGCGGGAGCATAGAGCTCGAAGCCCGTCGGCATCACCAATGTGGGGTTGTCGTCACGGTCGCTGTCGCACGCCGAGAAGAGCAAGCCGCCGAGAAGCAGTGATGCTAAGATATTTATCTTTTTCATTGTGATGTTCATTTTTATTGTTTCGTTTGTTTGGAGACGCATCATGCGTCTCCTTTGCTTAACAAATTAGTAACCAGTGTTTTGCTTGAGGTTACTGTTGGCGTTAAGGTCGGTAGCAGGGATAGCGTAGATGTTAAAGTGACTATCAAAAGCCTGACCATCCTCAGTACCACTTTCATACTGCCATTTGTATGCGCTCTGTCCAGCGAACTTGCCGAAGCGTATGAGATCCATGCGGCGGCGCATCTCCCAACCAAACTCACGGCTCCATTCGTCAAGGATAGTGTCGAGGTCGGCAGAGGTGAGCTTGGATGCATTGGCACGTGTGCGGAGTGCGTTGAGCTTGGCCAGACCGTCAGTGGTACAGGAACCACCGTTGATACGGGCATCAGCCTCTGCATAAGTGAGATAAGCTTCTGCCACACGCATCATCGGGATGTCGTTGTCGTTAAACTTTCCTGAACCATCATGCTGTGCACCGCCATCGGAGTGTAGACTGATGTATTTAATATAAAGGTAGCTGGCTGCGTTGCTCGAAACATCGGTGATGCTTGGTTTGCGGTCGCCATCTGTGAAGAAGAGCGCACGATCGTCCTTGGCAGCTTTGGCCACCTTGTCAGGAGTTCCTACACTCAAGGCTGTTGCCCCGCTCGGAATGAACTTGGAGATGAACTGAGCCTTTGGCAACATGCCACCCCATGCCTCAGATGAGCCTGTAGGATAGGATTCATTGGTCGTTGCGGTCGTCATTCCGGCTACGAAGAAAAGACCACCCCACGACTGTGTGGTTTTGCCGTCACAGAGTGCCGGCAGAATGATTTCCTTCTGGGCACCATTGGACTCATTATCACCCATGAAGAGCATCTGGTAGGCAGTGTATTTGTCATTGCCCTGCATGAGCAGACCCCAGTTGCTGTCGTCGATGACACGCTTGGCATATTCCTTCGCCTTTTCCCACTGAGGTGTGCCGGTATAGACTTGGGCATTGAGATAGAGGCGGGCAAGCAATAGGTTGGCAGCAGCCTTGCTGGCGCGTCCGTAAGCCTCTGGCTTGTCAGCCAAGATGTCGGATTTATCGTCGCCCTCACCCAAGATGTTCTTCAGTTCACTTTCGATGAAGTTGAATGCTTCCTGCCGTGTAGCCTGCTTAGGCTTATCAGTGGTCATGTCGGTCACCATAGGTGGATTGCCGTACAGATCCATCATATAATAATAGTAGAATGCGCGCATGAAACGAGCCTCTGCACGTTTCTCAGATGTGGAGGCATCAGAAGCTACCTGCGAGAGGTAGAAGTTGCAGAGCGTGATGCCGAACATTGTGCGATAGTAAAGTCCCTGAGGATGTACCTGGGTGTCTGACCAACGATTGTAGTTCAAATCGTCGGTATTGTCATTTGGGTAAATCCAAAGTGCTTCGTCTGAAGGCAACTCGTTGAGATAAAACAGTTCACGAGCGAAACTCGACGTACCTTCATCGATACCATCAATATCGGGATTATCAGCAGGTCCCTTTTGACCGGTGAGTACCATGTTGGAATAGATTTTATTGAGTACGGCATCGTTGTCCGGTGTGGAAACCTGCTGCGGGTTGATGTTGTCTACATCAAGGTCACCGACGCAGGATGTCAGGCCCCCAAGCGTCAATGCCATGAATGCGGCAGGAATTATATTTTTAATGATACTTTTCATAATAATGTTTGCGTTAAGCTATTAGAAATTGAGGTTCACGCCAAAGATGACTTGGAACGGGCGTGGATACATGTTGCTGTCGAAGCCGCTCTGTACCTCTGGATCTATTCCCTTGTAGTTGGTGATAGTGAATACGTTCTGCACCGTGGCATAGACACGTCCGCCAATGCCGTTGTAGTTTCCGCATTTGAAGAGGTTGTCGAAGGAGTAACCTAATGTGATGTTGTCCATCTTGAGGTAGGAAGCATTCTGTACGAACATGTCGGAGAAAGCCTGATTACCCGTGCCGTCAAAGCCAAGACTGATGGCGTCAGTCAAGCGGTTGCTCAGATAGCCAAGGCTATAGATAGAGCCCTTGCCGGTGTTCATTGAACCGGAAAGGATGTTGTTGTAAACATAGTTGCCAAGGCTTGCGCGCATGGTGAAACCAAGATCCCAGTTCTTGTAGATGAACTTGTGGGCCATACCCATCGTCACGTCCGGATCGGGCTTGTAATAGTAGTAGCGGTCGGCATCACTGATGACACCGTCGTTGTTGCGGTCAACGAAAGTATTGAAGACAGGGTTGCCGTCCTTGTCATACACCTGCTGATACACACGGAAGGCTCCACGGCTATGACCCACGGCGTGAGCCATCACCTTACCACCGGTACCAACTGTGCTACCTGTCTCAACATAGTAGTTATCGCCTGTACCGCCTGTGAGCTCGTCTATCTTGTTCCTGTTGTAAGCCACATTGTAGTTCATCTCCCAAGTGAAGTCCTTGGTTACGATAGGACGGATGGTCGTGGCGAACTCAAGACCCTCGTTGTGCAGCGAGCCAACGTTGTCGGTCTTGGTATTCTTGAAGTTACCACCGGCAGCCACATACACTGTGTTGATCAGGTCAGTGGTCTTGCGGTAATAGTAGTCGAGGTTGAAGGTCAAACGGTTGTTGAGCAGACTCAGGTCAATACCAGCGTTCCATGTGGCAGTCTTCTCCCAAGTGAGATTCGGATTATAGACATCCGGACGATAGGTTACACCGCTGTTCCCCAATGGATAATAAGCCATAGCTTGGTTTGGCGTATAGGTAGCGATCCACGTGTAATCGCCTATGCCCTCCTGCTGGCCGGTCTTACCCCATCCGAGACGGAGCTTGAAGTCGTTGATGGCCTTGACATTGCGAAGGAACGGCTCGTCGTTGATACGCCAGGCAAGAGCCAATGACGGGAACAGACCCCAGCGGCCATCTTTGTGGAAGCGGGAGGAACCGTCATCACGCAGGGTGAAGGTGAGCATGTATCTGTTTAATAGGGTGTAGTTCATACGACCGAAGAAAGACACGATGAAGTTCTCGGTCTCATACTTCGTCTTGGTCGTGTTGGATGAAAGTTCGTTATACTTGTCGCCTGCCTTGTGGATGGTCTTGCCGGAGGCATCGACAATATCGTTGAGATAAGTACCATAGTTGGCGTAATCGCTTGACTTGTGGTAGTGCTGGTACTCATAGCCACCCATGATGTCGAAGTGATGGTCAGGAGCGTCCTTAGTGCCTTTGCCCAGCCAGTCGTGGCTGTACTGTGCGTACATAGAGAGCTGAAGGTTGTAAGAAGTCTGCTTATCCCAACCTGTATAGCCGAAGTAGTTGTGATCGCGGCTCGTGCGGTCATAGTCAGTCCACTGTCGGCCATTGGAAAGGTCCATGCCGGCGTTGACATGCAATTGCAGATCCTCAAAGCCATGCACTTTATAGTTGGCTTCGATGTTGCCCACCAACGAGCGTGAGATAGCGCGGTCGTTCTTCTGGTTGAGCAGGGCCACTGGGTTTGATGTGGAGTTACGGTTGTACCCCCAAGGCCATGATGGGTCGCCTACTTCAGAAGCCATATACCACTGGGTATATCCTCCAAAATACTTATTATATATGGTGTTGTCGGCCGTTACAGGCTTTGTCGGATCCATATAGGCTGCAGCGCCAATGGCACCACCATCGGCATAATGGTTTTTGGCTATCATGCCCTTGCCATTGATGTTGAATGTCAAG
>ONQB01000046.1 GCA_900319905.1 uncultured Prevotella sp.
AAACCTGAGTATCAGTGGCGTTTCTGAGGGTATGCGTGTTCGCAAAGTGTTCGTTTTTGAGCATGAAAAAAGGAGTTACTTTGTCGTAACTCCTTGATTCTCAGTGTAGCGGGGGTGGGCCACGATCCCACGACCTCCGGATTATGAATCCGACGCTCTAACCAGCTGAGCTATCCCGCCATCATGCAAATAATAAGGTGCTATGTTTGCGACCTTTATCTAAAGCGTTTGCAAAGGTACGGGAATATTTTGTAATCAGCAAATTTTTTGGTAATTATTTTTCGACTAAATCATAAATCGTTGATTAATAGGCTGATTGCTGATTCGCTTTTTGATCCCTATCTTGCAGCTTTCCTTCTCTTGGCTCGTCAATGCTCTATCACTCGGTGATACTATACATATAGTTGTAGGCAATCTGGCGCTTGTGAACATCTGTTTGTGTGCTTTGACGCCGTATGATCGTATCTGACTTGGATGCTGAGCAGGGGACTGTTGAGCACCGGCATAAGATATCCTATGGCGGGGTCCATCTGGTTGATGTGACCCAGGCAAAGCAGACCCAAGAAGAGGTTGGCCATGAACAAGATTGACGACAGGGGCAGGCTGTTGTAGAACAATTCGGCCTTCACTTGCGTAGGAGATGGGAGAGAAGAGCCTCCGTCTTTCACTTGCAGTTTCCGCCATTTATTAATCAGGTCGTTGGCCTCGTCGTTTTGTTGTGCGTTGATATTGTGGAAAAGCATGGAGAACACCGTCTTTGCGAAGAGCATCTCTCCGTGGGGCATCGTCTTTGGCAGGGCATCGGCAGGGCCATACCATTTGATATCCCTATTGTCCTTGTAGGGTATCATCAATAAGGACGATCCGGTGCGCAGCGACATGAGAATTTGTATCTTGCTGTCTATGTCCATACATGCCTTATGATAGCTGTCATGTTGTCCACTGTTGTATTCTTCTACGACGGGACCGAGTCTGTAGCCGTCGGCATCGAAGAAAGCGTTGAGGCCGCTGTATTCATTCAGATTGAGTTGCTCACGCATTGGCTCGTTCTTCACGTGGATAAAGGGTTCGTTGCCCCATTCCGGTGCATAGAAAATCCAACTCAGCAACACCTGTTCTGCTGTTAGACGGCGATAGCGGTGGTTGCCGTATATTTTCTGCGTGAAGTCGAGTGCGAAGGTCTGCACCGGACAGATGCGGCCGTTGTAGTTGATAAACAGTCGGCCGAAATTCTTTGCCACCTCCTTGTTTACAATGGGTGCGTTGACCTGCACGTCGCTGTTGTCGGCTTTTGTTTGTGGGGTGAGAGTGAGGAGTGTCAGAACGAATAGGCCCTTTCGCAGCAGTGGTGACTGGAGCAGTTGGCGGAATGGTGTTCCCGGTAATATGAGCATAAGGATGAGGGAGAGAAAGAGAAGGGCGTAGCCTATGTACGTGACAGTTATTCCCCACGGATCATAATTGACGCTGAGATAGCTGCCCATGTTGTCAGTGTCGAAGCTGGCCTGGTAAATGCGGTAATGACGATAGGTGAAGATATGATTCTCAGCGTTATAGCTCCATTTTCCGATGCGGCCAAAGAGCGACACACCGGTCTGATGCCAGGTGCAGGGCAGAATGGTGTTCTCGCCCTCTGGACGGTATACAGTGAAGAAATTGAGGGGTTCGTGATGGGCGTTGGTCAGTCCGAAGGGAACGACAATGTGTCCGGCGCGCAGGTTGAGGGCACGGGAGAAGGTCTTTTGCAACCAGAACTGCTCCAGTTCTACCTCACCGCCTTTCTCCTGTTCATTCTCAAACTCGATGGCCTCGTCGGCTTCGTATTCGATGGACGAGCCTGTTCCACCATGCTCAAATTCTATCTCCGACCCCCATTGACCAGCCTTTGCCAAAGTCATAGCCCAGATAGATAACAGCGTGGGGGATGTCGAACTGTCCGTGGCTGGGATCATTCTTGTAGGATCCTGGTTTAGAATAGCGGTTGCCGTTGTCGCTATAGAACATGCGGCTGTAAGCTGCCTCACCGTAGCCGCCAACGCTCAGGCGGTGACCACCGGCGTGACTCATCACAGAGTCTGCTGCGTTGATTTGTGCCTTTGCGCTTTGCACTGCTCCCATTGCCAACGTGGCTATTAAGAGCCCTGAGAAAAGTTTGTTCATGTATGTTTATATATATAAGAGCCGCACCAATATTTACTTAGTGCGGCTCCATGAGCTAATACGAGATAGTCGTATTAGAGTTTAAACTTATACCCTAAAGTGATGTGGATGGCATGATTGCGCGCCGTTATTGCATCCTGATACGCCATCATACTGCTGGGATACTCATAGTAGCTTATAGCCTTGCGCACCTCGAAGCGGTAGGTGGCGTTGAGTTCAACATTTTTCCATTCGTAGCTCAGCCCCACGGGTATAGAGAAGATGATGTTGCGGAATTTGCTGCTTACGTCCTCGTCGTCTCTTACAGTGTATTGTTCCCAAAGAAACAACGACGACTGACCGTTGCCTATGTCCATGGTTTTGATGCTTGTCCCCTTGCCGTGAGCCTTTGCGCTAACCAGGAAACCAACGTCTGCACCCATGTGGAAAGCCAAGTCGGGAATGCTCCTAAAATACATCTTTAGTTGCACGGGAATGTTGATGTAACTATCGTTGAGCTTTACCTTTGTCTTCATGTATTTGTCTTCATACATCTTAATGTTTGTACCTATCAGACTATAGTCAGCACCCGTTGTAATGGAGTAATAGTTAGATAGTGGTATTTCCACCTCGGCACCAGCCGTCCATCCCGTTTTCCAGCTCTTGTTTCCTTTGATGGCGTTGCCATCCATGTTCGAGATGGTGAGGCCGGCATAGGGTTCAATCGATACGCGTCGGTCTTCGTTTTGTGCATAGGAAACAGTTGAGAGAAGGACCATCGCCATCAATATCATTCGTTTTATGTTCATCATTTCGTCTTTTTATAAGTGTAGATTTCCGTTTGGGAGCCAATCGTATTGATAAGTTTCAGTTCGTTATCAGAGAGCTTGCTGATGGTCCAGTACTCACAGTAGCCCAACTTTGGCGTGATGAGACTTTGGATATCGTTAGATGTAGTGAGGGCATCGCCATCAACGTAGAAATATAGTAGCGTACTTTGAGTGGCGTTAGATCCGTAATATTTTTTTATTGTGTGTTCAGAACCTATTTCCAAACGTTGAAATAATTGCATGCCCCAATTGTCAGACGGCTCGATATTTACGTTCGTTATCGTGTCGTTGTTGATGATTTCTGTGTAGTGAGTCGATTCCCAAGTGCCTTTCAGGGCTGTCGGAACAGTGCTGTTCATGATCTTCTCCGCGCGTGTCATCTCCGATGGGACGGACTTGCGTACGAACTTTTCCACCTTGGTTCCGTCAACTGTAGCCAACAGCATGTCGTTGCCTATGCCATAGACCTTGTAGTCCTTGCTAAGGAATTGAAAGGTTGTCACGCCGTTCTGCTGCAGCAGTTTACTGGAATGATACGAGACGGTGTGATATGTTTCTGAGCTGTACAGGGTGCTTATTTCCGACACATTACCCTCAGCATCAATATAGATGCCATTGTTTCCCGTGTTGTTCTCGTCTTGGTATTCCCAGTAGCCGGTTAGGTCATTGGTGGTGATGTCGCTGTATTTCAACGTTTCGAGTGTTGCTAGCAGCGAGTTGCCGTCGCCGGGCAGCTGGCTGAGGCGATAGAATGGCACCACGGAAGCCTTCCCTTGGTAACTCAGGTAAAATTTCCCGTTGTCGTTGCCACGCACGGTTACGGTGTAGTAGGTGCCGTCGCCCCTGCTCAGCTGCAGTTCATAGTGGTTGCCGTTGAGCGACCATTTGCCGGTTTTGTAGCCAAGTTTGAAAGGATCGGCTGCAGACTCGATATACTGCCATTCTGTGATGGTACCGTCGTCGTGAACGACAATACCTTCGATAGCGCCGTCGCCGTTGATGTCTTCGTCTCCAATTTGCCAATACCCAGTGATGGGTATGGAGGTGTCAGGTCTAATACTGTCGTCGTCGGAGCACGCGGTCAGCATGAGAAAGCCTAACAGCAACAGAATTAGTTCCGTACAATGTTTGCTTTTCATTCCAGTAATTTTTGTTGATGTTCTATGTTTAAGACGTTAATGCAGGTGTTTCCCCCTATATCTACCTGGTATTATTTTAGTGTTGCTCCTGGATAGAAGACGAACTTTATTTTCTTTTCTTTTTTATTCCAGGTGGGCCGTTCCCATGTGCCGTCGAGTACATACACTTTCACCTTCTTGCCGGCAGGGATGGCGTCGACGGCCTGTTGCAGACTCATGAAGTTGCCGCGTCCTTGGCGTGAGACGATGTAGTCATAGTGAACAACATGCTTGCCGAGTTGGGGCACCTCTTTGGCAAGTGCGTCTGCGATGAGGCCTGCCACGAGGTGGGCACCATAGACGTTGTAGTGCGTATTGTCATGTCTTCCCTTGGGAATGCTCTTTATTTCTCCCGGCCGGAACCACATGTGCAGCTTGCGGGAGCCTTCAATACCCATGCCCTGCTCCAGGTCATGCGTCAGACGGTTGGCGTCGACGAAGGGCACGTTGAGGCGCTTTGCCAGATAGCGTGGCACGTCTTTGTAGGCTCCGTGAGTATCGATGAGCGTATCGGAGTTGATTTTCTCGTCTTCATACTTTGTGTTGCGGAGTGATTCGTCTTCGATGCTGTCGTTGACGGTGCGCAGGAAGTTGCGTCTCACTACGCAGCTCAGCAGTACGGGGATGCCGCCTTTGGCGCGCGTCTCATTGACATAGCGTGTCAGGTTGGCGTCGAAGGTCGTTCCGGGATCGGTGTGCCGCTTAGGATTGGACTTCTCATCGTTGTGGCCGAACTGAATGAGGACGTAGTCACCGGGCTTGATGCGGTCGAGCACTTTCTGCCAGCGGCCCTCGTCGATGAAGCTCTTTGACGAACGGCCGTTGACGGCATGGTTCTCCACACGCACGTTTTTGTCGAAAAAGCCTTGAAGCACCATGCCCCAGCCTCTTTCGGGATTGGTGTCGGGATGGCTTTTCTCTGCGGCTGTGGAGTCGCCGATAACAAAGACTGTTGTAACGTTTGTGCCTGCGGTCAGCAACAAGGTCAGTAGGGCCACGAGTGATAGTGAGAGTAAATGTCGAAATGCTTTCATTAGTTTTTTGTGTATTGTTAAATTATTTAGTGGATTGGTCCTGTTGTTATTTTGCGTGTTTCGTGGTGAGTTGAAAGTAGCGTCGGTGCAACCGGCAGAGGCGACGCAGCCCAAGCAGGTGCAGCGCCAAGAGTTTGATACTGCCCCAGTACGGGCGTACGGGCAGGATCAGGTCATGGACGTCGCCTGTCAGGTCGAATACAGAGAGCTGGATGTTGAGCACATGACGGTAGTACTCGCCTAAGCCGCGACAGTCGTTGGACAGGGTATTGGCCGTCAGGATGTCCACGTGTGTCTTGAGCAGTAAGCCGAGATCTTTACCGTCGGCCTGCTGCGTGATGCCCTTCGGATTGGACGTGTAGTGGTAGCGTCCGGCTTCTGTAGTATGCACTGTGTGTGCATGGCGCAACAACTGGTAGAGCGTGGGCACGTCCTCAAAGACCTGTCCTTCGGGGTACTGCACGTTGTCGAAGAGGGTCCGTCGATAGAGCTTGTTCCACGCATAGGCGTGTTCGTAGCCACGTGCGTCTACCCAGTACGACTGCATGCTGGTATAGGTGTGGTTGCCGTAGCTGAGGAGCTTGAGCCCTTGTGGTGTCTCCCTTTCCACGGGATACTCCACGATATCGTAGCCGTCGCCGATGATAGACAGCAATGGACGGTAGGTGTCGGCCTGGATGTAATCGTCGCTGTCGACAAAGGTGATAAACCTCCCGGTGGCCAGCGCCATGCCGGTGTTGCGGGCTGCTGACAACCCTCCGTTTCTCTGATGTGTCACTCTTGCCTTGCCCTGCCTGCCGTAATCATCGCAGATGGCTGGCGAGTTGTCGGTAGAACCATCGTCAACGAGTATCACTTCCATGTCGTCGACGTCTTGTGCAAGCACGCTGTCGACACAATGCCGGAGCGTGCGCTCAACGTTGTAAACGGGGATGATGACGGACAGAGTCGTGGACATGATGCTTCAGTTGATTGGTAATCTTATACGGTTGGTGCTTGCAAAATTATAAATTTCTAAGGACAATACCGTCCTTTTGTCGTTTTTTATGCAGAATCAATCGCATGCAGGACGGCCATAAGCAAAAAGAGGGAGTATCAGAATAGGAGAAGTACAGAAGTCCGGAAGTACAGAAGTCCTGTCATTACATTAATGATACCTTATTATCAAGTACTTATGCATATGACTGAACTTCTGTACTTCCGGACTTCTGTACTTCTCTAATTTTGATACACCCTCTTCAGGTATAGCTTTTTCTATTGAGGTCGCGCCAGGAGATATTGTTGGTCAATCCCCAAGTATATTTAGGATTGGTGTTGGTCACATTGCCTGAGTTGGTGAGCTTGTTGGAGAAACCTGTGGAAGAAGGAATCTTCACTTCCTGCAACAGGTCGCGCGTCTTCTTGTGATAGTAGTCGACGGTGAGTGAGAGTCTGTTGTCGAACCGGACAGTAGATGTCTGTCACGGTTTCGTAACCATAAAGCAATACTTTTATCATACCATCTAAAAAGCTTTGTAATGTTGCCATCGTATCTTTGCATCGAATTCAAAAGTACTATATTTAATGATGATTTCACAGAGAGGTTTGCTTTTGTCGGGATTAATTTTCAGTACGGTTGTTTCCGTACACGCCGACGATATAAGCGGTATTGTTACCGATGAGAAGACCAATGAGCCATTGATAGGTGCCACTATTGAGGTTGCAGGCACTTCTTTTAAGACCGTCTCAGACGCAGACGGTAAGTTTCTGTTGACAGGCTTGAAGCATGGTAAGTACAATATAACTATCAAATACATTGCTTATCAATCTTGCACCCTTACGGGTGTGGAGGCGCAGAAGGATGCGTCGTCTAATGTGATCAGTGTCAAACTGAAAGCCGACGAGCAGACTCTTGAGGGCGTTTCGGTGACAGCTGTTCAGCGCAAGAACACCGAACGGGCTATGGTGCTCGAAACTAAGAAAAGCGATGTCATCGTGAGCAATATCTCTGCCCAAGAGATTAAAGCTACGCAGGACAACAATGCCAGTGAGGTAATCCGTCGTGTGCCGGGTGTGTCGCTTATTGACGATAAGTTCGTGATGGTGCGCGGATTGTCGCAGCGATATAATAATGTGTGGATGAACGGTGGCGCCGTGCCGAGCAGTGAGGCTGACAGTCGTGCTTTCTCTTTCGACATCGTGCCAAGTGGTCAGATCGATAACCTCACCATCGTCAAGACGCCGACGGCAGAGTATCCTTCCGACTTCACGGGTGGCTTCATCATGATTAATACCAAGGAGATTCCTTCTGAGAATAGCTATAACATCTCGGCAGGACTGAGCTACAACAATGAGGCTCACTTCCAGTCGTTCTTGCTTAATCGCCGTAACAGTCAGTGGTATACTAAGAAGATTACGCCTTGGGGCGACTGGAAAGCCTCTGCCGACATGGCTCACCGTTGGAACCTGAGTGGAAGAAAGCTTGGCATGATTGCAGCTGTCAACTATTCCAACGAGTACCGCACCAACCACAGTATGCAGAACAACCTTTTCGGCCTTTACGATGTGTCGCACGATCAGCCAAACTATCTGCGTCACAGCACCGATGACCAATACAATCTCAACACGCGTCTTGGCGCAATGGTCAACTTCACCCTGCTTTCGAAAGACGGCAACTGCAAATATGAGTTGAAGAATATCTTCAACCGTCTGACGAATACCCGATATACATGGCGTGACGGCATCTCGGCGCAGTCGAACCTTGAGAAGTCAGCCGAATACTATTACCGCAGCCGTACTGTCTATAATGGTCAGCTAACCGGCAAGCATACCTTTAGCGGCGATGCCCTTGACTGGAGTGTCGGCTATGCCTATGCCAACCGCCGGTTGCCTGACCGTAGACGGTACCTCACCGACGATGCCCTTGAGAGTGGTAAGTTTGCGCTGACCACCGGCAATGACATCTCGCGCGAGTGGACCAAGCTCAACGAACATATTGTATCGGCCAATGTCAACAATGTGTACGACCTGATGCTGGGCCGCTGGCTGTCCAAGCTGCATACGGGCCTTTATGGAGAGTATCGATCAAGGAATTATACGACGAAGGAGTATATCTATAACTGGAATGCCAACGACAACAACCTGCCTTCCGGCTTCCGCTATATTGACATCCCCACGCTGCTTTCCGATGACCAATATTTAGGTGAGGACAAGCTTTACATGCTCGAGCTCTCTAAGTGGCGCAACAACTATCGCGGTAAGAATACGCTTGGTGCCGGCTATGTATCGCTCTCCATGCCTTTCGGTGCACTCAATGTATTGGCGGGTGTCCGCTTTGAGCACAATGACATGGAACTCATCTCCAACACCCGTGACACTGAGAAGAGCGAGACCAGCCGCCATTACAAAGGCGATGACTTCTTCCCATCCTTAAATGCCACTTATCGCTTCAACACGCACCATCAGTTACGATTTGGCTATGGCCGCAGTGTCAACCGGCCGGAGTTCCGTGAGGTGAGCTCGTCAGTATTCTACGACTTCGACCTTGCTTCGAGTGTGCAGGGTAACACTGAGTTGAAGAACTGTTACATCGATAACCTCGATCTGCGCTATGAGTTCTATCCCACCGATGGTGAGATTATCTCTTTGGCTGCTTTCTATAAGCATTTCAAAGATCCTATTGAGTGGACTTACACGGTGACGGGCGGTACTGACCTGGTGTACTCTTTCAAGAATGCCCATGTAGCCAACAACTACGGTTTGGAGTTGGACATACGCAAGCGTCTTGACTTCATTGGACTGCGCAACTTCAGTTTGTCGTTCAACGGCTCTCTTATTAAGAGCCGCGTGAAGTTCCCGGCCGGCTCGCATGAGGAGAACCGTCCTATGCAGGGACAGTCGCCTTACCTCATCAATACTGGACTGTTCTACCGTCATCCTACCAACGGACTCAGCTTTGCCGTGCTCTACAACCGCATCGGAAAGCGCATCATTGGTGTTGGCCGTTCAGAGGGCTCGACCGGAGAAGAGGAGAACGCACGCATCCCAGACAGTTACGAGATGCCGCGTGACATGATTGATCTCTCGGCCACAAAGACCTTTGGCAACCATTGGGAACTGAAACTGAACGTACGTGATTTGTTGGCACAGCATGTCGTTTACAAGCAGTTTGCCGATGTTACCTATGCCGATGGATCGAAGCGCACCATCGACGAGATAACAAGAAAATACAGACCTGGAAGAAACATAGGATTAATACTTACTTATAAATTCTAATTATTTATGAACAAAAGAATGATTATGGGATGCATGAGCATCCTGATGCTCTCAGCCGGATTGGTTGGCTGCAGCGACGACAACAACGACAATGGCGGCGGTACTCAAACCGAGACCTACAAATGGGGAACTGACGGCGGTTTGAAGTCGTGCGATCATATTCTCTTTACCAATGGTAAGGAAGATGCCAATGGTACCGAAATTGGTAATGGCGACCAGGAATTCGTGTTCACAGGTAAGCAGACCTTGAAGAAAGGTACTTATCTGTTGAAAGGCTGGGTTTACATTGCCGATGGTGCAGAGCTTACCATCGAGCCGGGGACCGTTATCAAGGGTGATAAGGATACCAAGGCCAGCCTCATTGCCGAACGCGGTGGCAAACTCATTGCCAAGGGCGATGCCAACAACCCTATTGTCTTTACCTCTGAGCAGCCTAAGGGCAGCCGTAGACCCGGTGACTGGGGTGGCATCATTCTCTGCGGAAAGGCTAAGAACAACCAGTCGGAGATGCAGATTGAGGGTGGCCCGCGTACGAAGCATGGCGGCAACGACGATGCTGACAACTCAGGTGCCCTGAGCTACGTGCGTATTGAGTTTGCCGGTTATCCCTTTGAGAAGGATAAGGAAATCAACGGTCTGACCTTTGGCTCGGTTGGTTCGGGCACACAGATTGATCACGTACAGGTGAGCTATTCCAACGATGACTCCTTTGAGTGGTTTGGTGGTGACGTCAACTGCAAATATCTCATTGCTTATCGTGGTTGGGACGACGACTTCGATACCGACAACGGCTTTAGCGGTAAGGTGCAGTTCGGTCTTTCTGTTCGCGACAGCAAGATTGCCGATACGTCACAGAGCAATGGCTTCGAGAGTGACAACAAAGCCGATGGCGGCGACGTGTCTCCTTATACCACTGCCACCTTCTCCAATATCACTTTTGTAGGTCCTAAGATGGATGCCAGCTTCCAGAACAGCGCCGACTACATCACGGGCGGTAACCTCAATCCTAACAATGGCTCAGCACTGGGCCGCTTCCAGGCTGCTATGCAGATTCGCCGTAGCTCACGTCTCAACTGCTTCAACTCTGTAGCTCTGGGCTGGCCTATCGGCTTGATCCTCGACGGTGAGAAGGGTGACACTCAGACTTCGGCTACCAAGGGCCTGCTCCATCTCAACAATATCTTCTTCGCTGGAATGGATGTGACTGGCAGTGATGCCAACAAGAGCTACGACGATGTGCTGGTGGCGGGTTACGACGCCAACAAGAAGCCTGTCTATGACACTACTCAGAAGAGCTTCTCTTCGACGTTCTTCCTTGCTCAGAGTGGCAACAAGGTCTATCCCAACATCTCAGACCTTGCTCTCACCGATGGCTACATGCCTTCAGCTACCAGCCCTGTTCTTAGCGCAGCTGACTTCACCAATACTCTGCTTTCATCTTGGTTTACCAAGGTTAGCTACATCGGAGCATTCAACGTAGGTGACAACTGGCTTACTGGTTGGACGAACTTCGATCCCGAGAATACCGATTATTAACCTAACATTTAATTAATCTCTCTCAACGTTTCGTCAGGAGGGCATTCCCGGTGAAGAGGGTGCCCTCTTCCTTTACTAAAGTTTCCCACTTGCCATTTTACAGGCTTCCGCGAATAATCGCACATTGCAATATGTTGACTGACAAACGATTAATATTTTGAAAATAAAAGTTAA